>NZ_CP072014.1:0-625934 GCF_017603825.1 Arthrobacter crystallopoietes | reverse complement strand
GGGCCCTCGATGGCCTTGCCCCCGACGGCGACTGTCAGGCCGTCCTTGCGGATGTCCTCCAGTGCGGCCAGGACCCTTTCGTAGTGGGCTGTGGAAATCATCCCTTGGCTGCGGCTGCAAGGTCGGCGTCGTCGAAGACGACGACAGGAGCGTTGCCGCTTCCGGTGATGCTTTCCTATTACTTTCAATCTTGGCATTTGACGCATTTGGTCGGGTCGACGTTCCAGCGAGACGCCTGAAACAGGGGAACGGGCTGCGAAGCAGGAAAATCGTTCCATGTCGATTGTTGACTGGATCACAATTTCTGCCATATCGTTCGGTGAGCAATTGATATATCACCACTCCGCAGGAAGTAGATATGGCACAAACATCTCCCACGCAAGCGCATCTGGCCACAGGCGAGAAGACAACGCTCCCGCGCGTACTCACGTACGCGGGTGCAATTGTCGCGTTCCTCATTGGCTCCGGATTCGCTACCGGCCAGGAAATCCTCCAGTACTTCGCCTCTTACGGCTACTGGGGTATCTTCGGCACCGGCATCCTGGTCCTGGCCCTGATGACGTATGTGGCGATCGAGTTCTTTACCGTCGGCCAGGCAAAGAAGTTCGAGCGGCCGTCGCTGATTTTCCACTACTACTGCGGCAAGCATCTGGGAACGTTCTTCGATTTCTTCTCGATCCTCTTCGTGTTCCTAAGCTTTACCGTGATGGTTGCCGGCGCCGGCGCCGTTTTTGAAGAGCACTACGGCATGTCGAAATACATCGGCGGCATCGGGCTGGCCATCGCGGTTGGCATCAGTGTGTGGTTCGGACTGAAGAGCCTGGTCGATGTCATCGGCAAGATCGGCCCCCTGATCGTCGTGATCGCCATCGCACTCGGCATCGTGGGAATTGTCCAAAACCCTGCCGGGATCGCCGACGGCAACGCACTACTGCCGGGGCTGGAACTGACCCAAGCTTCGACGAACTGGTTCATGTCCGGGCTGTCGTATGTCGGCTTCTGCATGCTGTGGCTGGCCGCCTTCCTCACCGCGCTGGGCAAAACGGCGCGCAGCCGCAGGGAAGCGGCCACCGGGGGGCTGGTCGGGGCGATCGCCTTCTCGGTTGCCTGCATTATCGTCGGCCTGGGCCTGCTCGCCAACATCACGCGGGTCGGCGGCACCGAGATCCCGATGCTCGTTCTGGCCAGCGACGTGGGCCCGCTGCTCGCCTCCGGAATCTCAGTGATGATCCTCGCCGGAATCTACACGACGGCGGTCCCGTTGCTGTGGACCGTCTCGTCACGCTTCTTCGCCGACAAGACGCCCCGATTCAAATACCTGACCATAGCTCTCGCCGCAGCCGGAACGGTGATAGGCCTGATCCTGCCGTTCTCCCAGATGGTCAATCTCGTTTATGTGATCAACGGCTACGTCGGCATCCTGCTGCTGGTTCTGATGTTGGTCAAGACCGGTACTCGGCTGGTCAAGCGCCAACCGCTGTGATCAACGGCTACGTCGGCATCCTGCTGCTGGTTCTGATGTTGGTCAAGACCGGTACTCGGCTGGTCAAGCGCCAACCGCTGTGACAGCGGCATCGCACGAGGTCATTGCCTGGTGATGATCGGACCTACCGTGCCAGCATCAGATCCGTGCCCACCGCAGGAACGCGGCCTGCGTCCTTCAGCGCCAGGTAGATCCGGTCCCGCGCCAAGGGCAGCGAGGTGAAGCGGATGCCGGTGGCCGCCCGGACGGCGTTGGCCAGGGCGGGCGCTACCGGGTTGAACGGGCTTTCGCTCATGGACTTGGCGCCGAGCGGGCCCAGCTCGTCGGAGGTGCGGGCGAAGTACACCTCGCTGCGCGGCACGTCCGCGAAGGTGGGGATATGGTACTGGCGCAGGATATCGGTGGTGACCGCCCCGCCGTCGTCAATCCGGACCTCTTCGTAGAGCGCGGCGCCGAGCGCCTGCGCGATTCCGCCTTCGATCTGCCCGCGGCACTGTCGGGGATTGACGACGACGCCGGCGTCCGCGGCCTGCACGCTCTGCAGGATGGCCAGCTCGCCGGTAGCGGAGTTCACTGCCACGCGGAAACCCTGCACGTTGAACGCGACCGAGCGCGGTGTGCCGCCCCAACGGCCCTCGGCCTGCAGGGTGACGGAACGTTCCCCGGCGATCTCGGCCAGCTGCGCGAAGGTCAGCAGCTGTCCGGCGCAGTCCACCCCGCCCGTGACGGGCACACAGTCCTCGGCCGGTACGCCGCTCAGCTCGGCGGCGAAGGAACCCAGCATCCTGGCGAGATCCTGTGCCGCGGCCAACGTCGCCTTGCCCGCCACCACCGTGCCGGTGGAGCCGAAGGCGCCCGAATCGTGCTCCGTCAGCAGCGTGTCCGACTGGCGCACGCGCACGGCAGCGGGCGAGGTGCCGAGGGCCTGCGCGGCGAGCTGGGCGTGTACCGTGGTGGTGCCGTTGCCGAATTCCGCGGTGCCCACGTCCAGCCGGTAGCCGTCCGCGGTCAGGACGATGATGCTGTGCGCGTAGTGTCCGCGCGGGGGCACCGTGTCGATCATTGACAACGCAGTGCCCTCGCCAACCAGCCACTCCGGCCCCAGGTCTTCGCCGCCGGCGCCGCGCTCGCGGCCGCGGTCCAGCGCGCCGCGCACCAGGTCCACGCACTGGTCCAGCCCGTAGCTGCCGTAGAGCACGTCCGCTTCGGGTTCGCTGTGCAGCGAGAGCATGTCGTCGCCGTGGCGGATCATGTTGCGCCGCTTGAATTCCAGCGGGTCCACACCCAGCTGGACGGCGAGCTCGTCGAGCGCGGATTCCACCGCGAAGATCATCTGGCTCAGCCCGTAGCCGCGGAACGCGCCGGAGGGCAGGGTGTTGGTGTAGACGCTGCGGGCGTCCACCTTCTTCGCCGCACAGCGGTAGACGGCGATCGACTCGCCGCAGCCGTGGAACATCACGCCGGGCGCGTGGTTGCCGTAGGCCCCGGTGTTGACGGTGGCGTCCAGCGCCAGCGCGGTGAGCGTGCCGTCCCGCCGGGCGCCGGCCCGGACGCGGATGGTGAACGGATGCCGCGTAGTGGTGGCGGTGAACTGCTCGGTCCGGGTCAACTCCAGCTGCACCGGCCGGCGCAGCTTCAGCGCCGCCAGGGCCACGATGTCCTCGGTGAGGACCTCCTGCTTGCCGCCGAAACCGCCGCCCACCCTGCCGGCCACCACCCGGACCTTCTCCTGCGGCAGCGCGAACACCCGGGCGAGGGTGCGCTTCACCAGGAACGGGACCTGCGTGGAGGACCGCACGGCCAGGCTGCCGTCAGCCTCGGTCCAGGCGATGGCGCTGTGCGTCTCCAGCGCCACATGCTGCACGCGCTGGGTCAGGTACGTTTCTTCATGCACGACGTCGGCGCTGCCCAGTGCCGCGGCAACGTCGCCAATCTCGGTGTGTACCTCGGCGACGATGTTCCGCTCCGGGACGGCAATGCGGGAATCCGCCAGCTTGTCTGCGTGCAGCAGCGGCGCACCGGGTGCCATCGCGGACTCGGGCTCGAAAACCGCAGGCAGAACCTCGTAATCGACCTCCAGGGCACGCACGCCGGCTTCCGCCGCGGCGACAGTTTCGGCCACGACCGCGGCCACCCGCTGGCCCTTGAAGCGGACGACGTCGTCGAGCACCCGGGTATCGTCCGGATCATCCGTGTACAGCTCGTGCTGCGCGGTGGAGAACAGTTGGGCCGGCGCATCCTTATGTGTGAAGACGGCGACGACCCCGGGAACCGCCAGCGCCGCGCGGGTATCGATCGCCCGGATGCGGGCATGCGAATGCGGCGTACGGGCCAGTTTCAGGTGCAGCAGGCCACCGAACTCGTCGGCGGGAACGTCCAGGGTGTAGCGGGCGGTGCCGGTGACAACGAGGGGAGCTGCCGGGGCGGGGGTGTCCGCGCCGACCGCTGCCGGTGCAGGTGCGGCCGACGTGCGGGCGGGTGCGGAAGCGGTGCCGGTCTGTGCGGCCGAGGTACCCGCGGGCGGGGAAGCCGCTGGGGCGTCCAAGGCGCAGCTTTCCGACGGCGGATGGGAGCAACCGCCGCCGTCGTTGCCCAGCACGGCGTCTTCGATGGCGCGGTAGCCGGTGCAGCGGCAGAGGTTGCCCTTCAGATTTCGCGGCAGGTTCTGCTTCTGTTCGTCGCTGAACGTTGCCGCGGTCATGACCATGCCGGCGGTGCAGAAGCCGCACTGGAAGCCCTGCGCCTTGACGAACTGCTCCTGCATCGGATGCAGGTCTGCCCCGGCCACGTCAGGCAGCCCTTCGATGGTGGTGATCGAGCGGCCCTCCGCACGCACCGCCGGGTAGATGCAGCTGTGCACCGGGACGCCGTCGACGTGCACGGTGCAGGCGCCGCAATCGCCGCCGTCGCACCCCTTTTTCACGCCCTGCAGGCCTTCTTCGCGCAGGAAGGTACGCAGGCATTGGCCCGGCCGCGGGCTGTTGGCGTGCGTTTCCCCATTGATGTCCATTGCCATGTCAGGCGATCCTTCCCATGAGCAGCTCGGCACGGATCTCTTCGGCCAGCCGGTAGGTCATGTCCCGGCGCCATTGCGGCAGGCCGTGGATGTCGTCGTGGTAAAGCTCCGGGGAGATGGCCGCATTCAGCGCGGCTTCGAGTTCCTCCGGATCCGGGTGGCTGGCGGCGTCGAAGCGCAGTTGCACCGGCCGTTTGGTGGACGCGGTGACGGTCAGCACCAGGGTTTCGTCGGGATCCAGCCGGCCGATCAGCAGGACGCCGGAGCGGCCCAGATTGCTCAGCGAGAGCCGGCGGAAGGCGGTTCTCGCGGACAGTGCGCTCGCCGGCAGCTGGATGCTGCGCAGCAGTTCGCCGGGTAGCAGCGCGTTGGACGCATCGCCCGTGACGAGTTCGGCGACCGGCAGTTGGCGGTGGGTGCCGTGCGGACCGAGGATGGTGGCGGTCCCGTCCAGTCCTGCGCACAGCGAGGTCATCGGTCCGGCCGGCAGCGACGTGCAAATGTTGCCGCCTACCGTGGACATGTTCCAGATCTTGAAGGACGCCACGAAGGAATCGCAGCAGGGCCGCACGAGTTCCAGCGCCGGCCAGTTGTCCACCAGCCTGGCCGCGCCGTCGGTTTCGATTGTGCCGGCCTGAACCGGCGTGTCCGGAAGTTCGTAGAGGGTGGCGATGAGGCAGGTGGCAGCCAGTTCGATTCCGTTGTTGTTGACAGTGATCGGCTCCCAGCCGGCCGAACCGAGATCCAGCAGGCGGCGCAACGTGGAGCTGCCGTAGGAAAACAGCACCGTTCCGCCGGCGAGCCAGGCATCTCCTTCACGCCAGTCACCGGGATCCGTGGTGGGGACCACGGCCTCGATTGTGTTCATGTCCATGGAGGGACTCCTAGATACGTAACGTTAGGGTCTGCCGCTGAGGACCAGGGAGGCGCTGCGTGCGGCATGACCGGTGGTTTCCGGAACGCGTGTATGCGCCGTTCCGAGGGTGTGGATGAGGGCAGCGCTATGGACGGGTACGTCGCTGTGGATCGGCCCGTTGCGCCGGGACAGGGGGAGTCCCGTGGCTGCCGGGTTGCGTGAGGCGATGATATGGGCGGTAATGGACACTGCCACCTCGGCGGGGGTGACGGCCTGCAGATCCAGGCCGATCGGCGAATGCAGCCGGGCCAGTGCCTGCGGCGCCACTCCTTCGGCCAGCAGATCCCGTACCCGCTGGGTATGGCTGCGCTGCGAACCCATCGCGCCGAGATAGGCCAAGTCCAGCTCCAGCGCGTTGCGCAGCAGCGGGATATCGAACTTGGGCTCGTGGGTGAGTACACAGACCACGGTCCTGCCGTCGATACGGCCGGCCGCGGCTTCGCCGGCAAGATACCGGTGCGGCCAGTCGCAGACCACCTCGTCTGCCGTCCGGAAGCGCCGCTGCTGGGTGAAGGCGGGCCGGGCGTCGCACAGCGTCACCCGGTAGCCGAGCAGCTTGGCGGCCGGCAGCAGGGCCTCACTGAAATTGTTGGCGCCGAAGACCAGCAGCCGCGGCGGCGGCAGCCGGGTCTCCACCAGCAACGCCGGCGGTTCATCTCCGCAATCCGCTTCCGACGGCGACAACCGCAGCAGCCCGCTGACCCCCTGCCGGAGCAAACCCGCGAGCTGCACCCCCGCGGACCGGGCCGCGGCGGCGGATCCGGTCAGGAACTCCAGCTCGCCGGCGAAGTTCCCGGGCAGGAAATGCTGCGGGCTGGTCACGAGCACCGCACCGCTGCCGCCCGCATCGATCCGCCGCACCACGGCCAGCGGTTCCTGGGGCCCGTACGCCGCCAACCGGGGGAGCAAGTCACCCAGCCGCGCCCCGCCGTCGTCGCTAGTTGGTGCTTTTGCCGGCTGGAGGTGGACGTCCAGCTCGCCGCCGCAGGTCAAGCCGACGGCGAAAGCGTCCTCGGGGCTGTAGCCGAAATGCTCCGTCCGCGGCCGCTGGTCCGCGATGACGTCCAGCGCGGCGGCGACAACGGCGCCCTCCACGCATCCGCCGGAGAGCGAGCCGAGCACGCTGCCGCTGCCGGAGACCAGCATGGAGGTGCCGACCGGGCAGGGAACGGAACCGCTGGCGGCAATGACGGTGGCCACGGCGTAGTTGTCCCCGGCTGCCTCCAGCCAGGCGCCGAGTTCCGCACCGAGATTCAGCATTGGTTTTGTCCTTTCGATCCGCGGCCGGTGCCGGAACTTGCCGGCACCGGCCGCAGGGGTTATCCGCCGAGCAGCTCGCTGATCGGGCCGCGGGCGAAGTACACCAGGAACCCCGCCGCCACCAGCCACATCAGCGGATGGATCTTCTTCGCGCGCCCGCTGGCCGAGTTCACCAGGACCCAGACGATGAAGCCCACGCCAATGCCGTTCGCAATTGAGTAGGTCAGCGGCATGGTGATCATGGTCAGGAAGGCAGGCATGCCCACGGAGAATTTCTTGAAGTTGATCTCGCGGATCTGCGCGCTCATCAACGTACCGACGACGACGAGGGCAGAGGCTGCCACTTCGATCGGCACCACGCTGGTGAGCGGCGTCAGGAACATCGCGCCGAGGAAGAGCACGCCGGTGACCACCGAGGCCAGCCCTGTGCGGGCGCCCTCGCCGATGCCTGCGGCGGAATCCACATAGACGGTGTTGGAGGAACCGGAGGTAGCACCGCCGGCCACCGCGCCGATGCCCTCAACGATGAACGCCGACTTCAGCCGTGGGAAGGTGCCGTCCCTGTGCGCCAGCCCGGCACTTTTGGCCAGTCCGGTCATGGTGCCCATCGCATCGAAGAAGTTGGTGAAAACCAGCGTGAAGACCAGCATGGTGGCCGCCAGACCGCCGATCCGGGCGAAAGAGCCGAAGATATCGAACTCGCCCACCAGGGCCAGGTCCGGTACCGCGAAGATCTGGCCGGCGAGCACCGGGGTGTTCAGATGCCAGCCGCCCGGATTGGTGTCGGAAGCCGGCCCCAGTTGCAGGGTGGCTTCGAGGACGGCGGCCAGCACCGTGGTGGCGACGATGCCGATCAGGATGCCGCCCTGGATTTTGCGCGCCACCAGGATGCCGATGATCAGCAGCCCGGCCACGAAGACCAGCGTCGGCACCGAGGTGATGGAGCCGTTGTTGCCCAGCTGGACGGGCGGGCCGCCCTCGGTGGCGCGGACAAAGCCGGAATCCACAAAGCCGATGAAGGTGATGAACAGGCCGATGCCCACGGTGATGGCGGCCTTCAGATCCTTCGGGATGGCACGGAAGATCGCGGTCCGGGCTCCGGTCATGCCGAAGATGACAATGAGGACGCCGTTGATCACCACCAGGCCCATCGCTTCGGGCCAGGTCACGTCCTGGATGACGGCAACGGCGAGGAAGGAGTTGATGCCGAGCCCGGCTGCGAGGCCGAAGGGCAGATTGGCGATCAAACCGAAGAGGATGGTCATCACTCCGGCGGTCAGCCCGGTGACGGCGCCGACCTGGGCAGCCGACAGCCAGTTCCCTGCTACGTCCACCGGAGCGGAATCGGCGCCGAAACCTCCCAGGATCAGGGGGTTGAGGATCACGATGTAGGCCATCGTGAAGAAGGTGACCAGTCCGCCGCGGAGTTCGCGTCCCAGGCTGGAGCCGCGGGCAGTGATCTGGAAGTAGCGGTCGACGAGTCCGCGGGGTTGCAAGCCGGCCGGGGGAGTGCCCGGTGTCCGCGGAGCGCCCTGCTGGACGTGGTCGGTACGGGTTCGCGTACGGGGCTGGATTATGGCCATGACGGCACCGCCTCAGTAATCGATCCGGGTCGCCAGGCTGTTCCATATATTGAAGGGTTCGAGATGCCCCGTGTCCTCTGGTTCGCCGGTCTCGCGGACCACGGGCATCAGACGCCGCTCCACGGGGGTGTCGAAGTAGTCGTAGAAGACGGCGTCATCAAACCCCGCGCGGGCGGCATCGTGACGGTCCGCCGCAAACACTACGCGGTCGATCCGTGCCCAGAGCGAGGAGGCCAGGCACATCGGGCAGGGTTCGCAGCTGGAGTAGAGCACGGCTCCGCTCAGGTCGAACGTGCCCAGGCCCTGGCAGGCGGTGCGGATGGCGGTGACTTCGGCGTGCGCGGTGGGATCGTTGTTCGCGGTGACGCGGTTGACGCCCTCGAAAATCTGCCCGTCCGCGGCAACCACGATGGCGCCAAAGGGCCCGCCGGCATTGCGGACATTGTTGGAGGCGATTTCGACGGCCTTGGCCAGATATTGGCTGGTGGCGATGGTGGTGGTATTCATGGTGGCGACTCCCTGTGATCGGGAAGCAGGCCACGGCATGGCACCAGACGGCGCGGGCGGCGACCTCAGCTTCGACGATTGCTGTTTAGGTTAGTAGCGCCCGGTAGATAGCTCCCGTAGATGGGAACCCGCCTTTGGCAAGAAAAACTCTAACAGTTCAGAGTGACTGAGGCCACACTTTTTGTGGAATTTCTTTTTTGGGATGTGAAAAAGTGCTGGAAGCTAGCTCGCTGCGGCCGCGTTCAGCTGCGCCGAGATCTGCTCCGCGGCGCTCTGCAGGAGCGGCACTGCCCGCTTGGCAAACGCGTCATCCACGCGCGAAACGGGTCCCGAGACGGAGATGGCCATGGGAGTGGGAGCGTCCGGTACGGCCATCGCGAAGCAGCGCACGCCGATTTCCTGCTCCTGCTCATCGATGGAGTAGCCGCGCTCGCGGATGTTCTTCAACTCCAGCATGAGGTCGGAGATGTTGCCAATGCTCATCTCCGTCGGTGTCGGCATGCCGGCGCGCGTCACGATGTCGCGGACGGCGTCGTCTTCCAGCTGGGCGAGGATCGCCTTGCCGACGCCGGTGTCGTGGGTGTGGGCGCGGCGGCCGACTTCGGTGAACATGCGCATGGAATGCGGTGACGGAACCTGGGCGATGTAGACCACCATCTCGGAGTCCAGTACAGCCATGTTCGCAGATTCACCCAGAGTCTCAACCAGGTTCTTCAGGTGCGGCCGGGCCAGGGAGCCGAGCTGCTTGTTGGCGACTTCGCCCAGGCGGATCAGGCGCGGGCCCAGCGAGTACCGCCGGTTGGCGAGCTGCCGGACGTAGCCCAGCGAAACCAGGGTCCGCAGCAGCCGGTGGATGGTGGGCAGGGGCAGCGATGTGAACGACGACAGCTCACTGAGGGTGACCTCTCCGCCCGCATTGGTGATGAGCTCGAGCAGCTCGAAAGCCCTCTCTACTGACTGGACGCCTCCGCTGGCTTTCTCTGCCATGGGAACTCACTCTCACATTGCTTGAACGCGTTTCTTGAAAATATCCACTTCGTGGAACTGCTCTCTCAAACATACCGCAATTGCGGCGCAATTTTCCGCCTGTCGAAAGAAAATCTGGCCGAGGTGGTTGTATTTCCACCTCTTAGATAATAATATCCATAATACGGAAACTACTTAGGCCGGTCCGGCCCCAGAAACAGAGGAGAATCAATGGCGACTCCCAGCCCCGGGTACTCGATAACCCTGCGTGTGGAAACCCCTGCAAGCTTTACCGCTACCAGCGAGCTCGCAGCCGCTGTTGCTGCCGCCGGTGCAGCCATCACGGCACTTGACGTGACCGAGAGCCACCACGACAGCATGGTTGTGGACATCAGCTGCAACACTGTTGACGCCGCCCACGGCGAGCGGGTCAGCGCTGCGCTGGACGAGCTCGACGGCGTGCAGGTCCGTAAGGTCAGCGACCGCACCTTCCTCATGCACCTCGGCGGCAAGCTGGAAGTCGTCCCCAAGGTTCCCCTGCGCAACCGTGACGATCTGTCCCGCGCCTATACGCCCGGCGTCGCACGTGTCTGCATGGCCATCGCCGAGAACCCGGACGATGCGCGCCGCCTCACGGTGAAGCGCAACACGATCGCCGTGGTGACGGACGGCTCCGCCGTACTGGGCCTGGGCAACATCGGGCCTGCCGCCGCGCTGCCGGTGATGGAGGGCAAGGCCGCACTGTTTAAGCAGTTCGCGGACGTCGATGCCTGGCCGGTCTGCCTGGATACTCAGGACACCGAGGAGATCATCAAGATCGTGAAGGCCCTGGCTCCGGTCTACGGCGGCGTGAACCTGGAAGACATCGCCGCTCCGCGCTGTTTCGAGATCGAGCAGCGGCTGCGCGATGAACTCGACATTCCGGTCTTCCACGACGACCAGCACGGTACCGCGATCGTCACGCTGGCCGCGCTGCAGAACGCGCTGAAGGTAGTCCACAAGAAGATCGAGGACGTGAAGATTGTGGTGGCCGGCGTCGGCGCCGCGGGCAACGCGATCATCCAGCTGCTGAAGGCGCAGGGCGCCCTGAACATCATTGCCTGCGGCCGCAACGGCGCCATCAGCCGCACCGAGACCTACACCGATGCGCACCGCACCTGGCTGGCCGAGAACACGAACCCGGACAACTTCACCGGAACCTTGCACGATGCCGTGGCCGGCGCCGATGTCTTCATCGGCGTCAGCGGACCGAACGTGCTGGGCGAGGAGCAGGTCGCCACGATGGCCGAGGACGCCATCATTTTCGCCATGGCCAATCCCGATCCCGAAGTGGACCCGGCGATCGCCGCGAAGTACGCCGCCGTCGTCGCTACCGGACGCAGCGATTTCCCCAACCAGATCAACAACGTGCTCGCCTTCCCCGGTTTCTTCCGCGGGTTGCTCGATGCCGGCGTCTCGGAGATTACGCCCGAGATGCTGGTCGCCGCGGCCCACGCCATTGCGGACCGCGTGTCCGCCGAAGAGCTCAACGCCAGCTTCATCATTCCCAGTGTTTTCGACCCCCACGTGGCATCCGACGTCGCCGCAGCTGTAGCGTCGGCCGCAGCGGCCAAGTAAAGGAAGGCAACATCATGACTCTCACCGTGACCAACAATGCACCAGTAGCCGGAGCCGAAAGGATCCTGACGGCCGAAGCCCTGGGGTTCGTGGAAAAGCTGCACCAGAAGTTCGCCGCCACGCGCGACGGCCTGCTGGCGGACCGCGTGACCAACCGGCAGAAGGCCGTCGCCTCCGGTGGGCTGGACTTCCTGCCCGAAACCAAGCATGTCCGCGAGGGCGACTGGAAGGTCGCACCGGCGCCGGAGAAGCTGCAGGACCGCCGGGTCGAAATGACGGGACCGGCATCGCCGGCGAAGATGGCCATCAACGCGCTGAACTCCGGTGCCAAGGTATGGCTGGCCGACCTGGAAGATGCTTCCACCCCCACCTGGCCAAACGTCATCGACGCGCTGGCGAATCTGACCGCCGCAGCACGCGGTGAGCTCTCGTTCACATCACCCGAAGGCAAGGAGTACCGGCTGCGCACCGACGCGCCGCTGGCCACTGTGGTCATGCGCCCCCGCGGCTGGCACCTGCCGGAAAAGAACATCCAGGTCGACGGCCAGCCGGCCGTCGGCGCGCTGGTGGATTTCGGTCTGCACTTCTTCCACAACGCGAAGTACCTCTTGGAGCGCGGCGACGGACCCTTCTACTACCTGCCGAAGACCGAGAGCTACCTCGAGGCCCGGCTGTGGAACGACATCTTCTCCTTCGCCGAGGCCGAGCTGGGCCTGCCGCAGGGTTCGGTCCGCGCCACGGTGCTGATCGAAACCATTCCGGCCGCGTTCCAGATGGACGAGATCCTGTTCGAGCTGCGCGACCACGCCTCGGGTCTGAACGCCGGTCGCTGGGACTATCTGTTCAGCATCATCAAGTACTTCCGCGAGGCCGGCGAAAGCTTCGTCATGCCGGACCGGGCCTCCGTGGCGATGACGGCGCCCTTCATGCGTGCCTACACCGAGCTGCTGGTCAAGACCTGCCACCGCCGCGGTGCCTTCGCCATGGGCGGCATGGCCGCGGTCATCCCGAACCGCAAGGAACCCGAAGTGACCGAACAGGCCTTCGCCAAGGTCCGGGCGGACAAGACCCGCGAAGCGAACGACGGATTCGACGGTTCCTGGGTGGCCCACCCGGACCTGGTCCCGGTCTGCCGCGAGATCTTCGACGCGGTGCTGGGCGACAAGCCGAACCAGGTCGACCGCCTCCGCGACGAGGTCGAGGTCACCGCGGCCCAGTTGCTGGACGTATCCTCCGCCCAGGGCGAGGTCACCGAGGCGGGCCTGCGCCTGAACCTGTACGTTGCCGTTGCCTACACCGCTGTCTGGATCTCCGGCAACGGCGCCGTGGCCATCCACAACCTGATGGAGGACGCCGCCACCGCGGAGATTTCCCGCACCCAGGTCTGGCAGCAGCTGCACAACACGGTCACGCTGGCCGACACCGGCAACACGGTGACGCGTGAGCTGGTGGAGCGGATCCTCACCGAGGAGACCGAGAAACTGCGCGGTGAAATTAACGACGCCGACAAGTTCGCGAAGTACTACGAGCCGGCCAGCAAGCTGATCGCGGACCTGACTATCGGCGAGGGGGGCTTCGTGGAGTTCCTGACGCTTCCAGCCTACGAGCTGGTTTCCTGATGGCGCCCAAGCTTGCCCTCTCCGGTGCTGTTGCCGCCAGGATCGACGCGGACCTGGCCGCCACCGACGAGCTGCTGTCCGCCGCCTACCCGGGCGAGGGCAGCGGCCGCCAGCCGGTCCACACGGTCTACGTCCCGGCCGACTCGTTTACCCTGGACCTGGCCGCGCGCTGGGGCGGGGACGCCCTCGCTGCGGTGAAGGAACACGGCGGCCTGGAGCAACTGGCCACCTCCCTCGGCCTGGGGGAGAGTGCCCAGCTGGCCGAACTGGTCCGCCGCAAGCTCGAAAGCGAGCCGATCGAGGACCTGCGGCTGGACTTCGAGGACGGCTACGGCAACCGGGCGGACGAGGAAGAGGACGCCGACGCGCTGAAGGCCGGCGCCCTTGTGGCTCAGGCCGTCGCCGCCGGCACTGCTCCGCCGTTCATCGGCATCCGGTTCAAGTGCTTCGAAGAGCCTACCCGCGCCCGCGGTCTGCGCACGCTGGACCGGTTCATCGGTGCACTCGTGGCGGAGTCCGGAGAGCGCGGCCTGCCGCAGGGCCTGGTGCTGACGCTGCCCAAGGTCAGCACGATAGCCCAAGTGCAGGCGATGGTCTTTGCCTGCGAGCAGCTGGAGCAGGCGCACGGCCTGCCCGCGGGACGGCTGCGCTTCGAGGTGCAGATGGAGACGCCGCAACTGATCCTCGCCGCGGACGGTACGGTACCGGTGGCGCAGCTGATCCACGCCGGCGCAGGCCGGGTCAGCTCGCTGCACTACGGCACCTATGACTACAGCGCCTCGCTGGGCATCGCGGCCGCCTACCAGTCCATGGAGCACCCCGCCGCGGACTACGCCAAGGCCGTCATGCAGGTGGCCGTGGCCGGCACCGGCGTCCACCTCTCGGACGGGTCAACCAACATCCTGCCGCTCGGCGATGCGGAGAATGTAGCCAAGGCGTGGGCCTTGCACGCACGTCTGGTCCGCCGGCACCTGGAACGCGGCATCTACCAGGGCTGGGACCTGCATTCGGCCCAGCTGCCCACCCGCTTCCTGGCCACCTACGCCTTCTACCGGGACGGCTTCGAGGCTGCCGCCGTGCGGTTGAAGAACTATGTCCACGGCATCGACAGCGCCATCATGGATGAACCGGCAACGGCCCGCGCCCTGGCCCGCTTCCTCCACCGCGGACTGGTCTGCGGCGCCGTCGAAAGTAAGGAGTTCGAGCGGCTGGCCGAGGTGTCCGTTGCCCAGCTCGAGGCCATCGCCCATCCCCAATCCGCTTCCACCAGCGAGGAAACCCATGACTAACCAGCCGAACTACTTCGCCAATCCGGCCGGCCACCCGCCGCAGACGGACCTGCTGACTGACCGCGCCATCGTCACCGAGGCCTACACGGTGATTCCGCGCGGCGTCATGCGCGATATCGTCACCAGCGTGCTGCCCGAATGGGACGACACCCGCGTCTGGATCCTTAACCGCCCGGTCGCCGGCGGCGCCACCACCTTCGCCCAGTACCTGATGGAGGTTGCACCGGGCGGCGGCTCGGCCAAGCCCGAGGCCCAGAGCACGGTGGAGGGCTTCCTCTTCGTGGTCGACGGCGAACTCAGCGTCACCATCGAAGGCGAAAACCGCGTTCTGGCCCCGGGCGGCTTCGCCTACGCGCCGGCCGGTTCCCAATGGCAGGTGAAGAACGACGGCGGTGCCGCCGCCAAGTTCCACTGGATCCGCAAGGCGTACCAGGCACTGGAGGGCTACACCGCGAAGCCGGTGTTCGGCAACGAGCAGGATCTTGAGCCGAACCCGATGCCGGGCACGGACAATAAGTGGCGCACCACCCGGATGCTGCCGGTCGACGACCTGGCGTACGACATGCACATCAACATCGTCGCGTTCGAGCCGGGCGCGTCCATTCCGTTCGCCGAAACGCATGTCATGGAGCACGGCCTGTACGTGCTCGAAGGCAAGGCGGTGTACCGGCTGAACGGGGACTGGGTCGAGGTGCAGGAGGGCGACTACATGTCGCTGCGCGCGTTCTGCCCGCAGGCCTGCTACGCCGGCGGCCCGTCCAACTTCCGCTACCTGCTGTACAAGGACGTGAACCGCCAGATCGTTCTCTGACGAACACCACCGGCCGCGCTGCGGCCGGACAAGACTGCTCCGCCCCCGTCTGAGAGTCCGGGGGCGGAGCTATTTTGCTTTAATTCGGGGATTCCTCGGGCTCGCCGGGCTCCCAGCGCAGCAGATCTCCGGGCTGGCAATCGAGTACCTCGCACAAGGCGGCGAGGGTGGTGAAGCGAACAGCCTTGGCACGGCCGTTTTTGAGCACTGCGAGGTTTGCGGGGGTAATGCCGACGCGTTCCGCGAGCACGCCCACGGGCATCTTGCGCTTGGCCAGCATCACGTCGATGTCGACGATGATGGCCATCAAATCACCTCGTCCAGCTCGGTCCGCAGATGCTTGGCTTCAACGTCGCGGGCGACAGCCTGCGCCAGGAGCTTCCGCAGCACCAGGACGATCAGCGCCATCCCTGCGATCAGCAGGGACGCTCCGCAGATCAACAGGACGATGCCGGGAGCAATACCGCCCGGGGCCAACAGGACGGCAAGCCCGAACATGAGGACCGACGCCGCCGCCACCGCGCCGAAGATGACGTCCACGTACCGGAAAGCGCCGTCGGAGAAGACCGTTCCCCGGCGGACCATCGTCAACAGCCGCCACACGCAGACCATGGTGACTTGCACCGTGACGATCCCCAGCACCACGATTATGAGGAACAGGATGCGCAGGGCGGTGTCCGCGCCGGCCTCTTCCAGATCAGTGGAGATCAGCGGGACCATCCACACCTGGATGAACAGCGAGCCGGCGAGCAGCAGCGCGAGCACAGTGCGCAACGCCAGAACCGTCAACTTTCCCAATGGAGTCTCCTTCTTGTCGAATAACAAGGTAAATCTATCGATAAACAGTAGTTGAAGCAACCGCCAACTAGGCTATGGAAAAGAGTTTCCGTTTTATGGAAAAGAAGCTTGACAGTGCTCACGGTCACTCGGTACGCTTTTCGTAGAGCAAAAGTACATTTCCACAATATGGAATACGCGAATCCCGAGGAATACCGATGTCTTACACAGTGAACTGCTCCATCCTCTTCACCGAACTGCCTTTCCTGGAGCGCCCCGCGGCCGCCGTCGCCGCCGGCTTCGACAGCGTGGAGTTCTGGTGGCCGTTCGCCGAATCCGTTCCCGGTGACGCCGACGTCACTGCGTTCGAGCGCGCGATCAACGACGCCGGCGTCCAGCTCACCGGGCTCAATTTCAACGCCGGTGACATGCCGGGCGGGGATCGCGGCCTAGTCTCCTGGAAGGGACGCGACGCCGAATTCCGGGACAACATCGCCGTCGTCGCCGGCATCGGCGAACGCCTTGGCTGCAAGGCCTTCAACGCGCTCTACGGCAACCGCCTGGACGAGCACACCCCGGAGGCGCAGGACGAAGTGGCTCTGGCCAACCTTGTCGCCGCGGCCGAAGGCGTCGCCGCGATCGGCGGTACCGTCCTGCTCGAGCCTGTTTCCGGTGCCGACCGTTACCCGCTCAAGACGGCGCAGGACGCACTCGACGTGATCGGCAAGGTCCACGCCGAGGGGCCGCAGAACATCAAGCTCCTCGCCGATTTCTACCATCTGGCCGTCAATGGCGACGACGTGGCGGCAGTCATCGAGAACCACGCCAAGGACTTCGGCCACATCCAAATCGCGGACAACCCCGGCCGCGGCGCCCCCGGAACCGGCGAACTGCCGCTCGGCGAATGGATCTCCCGCAGCCGCCAACTTGGCTACCAGGGCCCCATCGGACTCGAGTACAAGGCGCCAGCCGAGCAGGCTTTCGGCTGGCTCATCCGCTAACCGCCCGCCCCACCGTCTCAGCACAGACTCTTACTGACCAGCACGAAGCAAAGGACTTATCTCATGACCAACGTTGCAGTCATCGGACTCGGCATCATGGGCCTGCCCATGGCCATCAACCTCGTCAAGGCCGGCCACAGTGTTACCGGCTTCAACCGCAGCCAGGACAAGATCGACAAGCTGGCGGCCGAAGGCGGCACGGGCGCCAACAGCATCGCCGACGCCGTGAAGGACGCCGACGTCGTTATCACCATGGTGCCTGACTCGCCGGACGTTGAAGCCGTGGTCACCGGCGAGGAAGGCGTCTTCGCCAACGCCAAGCAGGGCGGACTGTGGATCGATGCCAGCAGCATCCGGCCCGACGTCGCCGTCCGCCTCGCCGAAGAGGCCCGCGCCGCCGGCATCCGCCCGCTGGACGCCCCGGTCTCCGGCGGCGAGCAGGGCGCCATCGACGGCGTGCTCTCCATCATGGTCGGCGGCGAGGCGGCCGACTTCGAAGCCGCGCAGGATGTTTTCGACGCCGTGGGCAAGACCATTGTGCACGTGGGTCCCTCGGGTTCCGGCCAGACGGTCAAGGCTGCCAACCAGCTGATTGTCGCCGTGAACATAGAAGTCCTCGGCGAGGCCATCGCCTTCCTCGAGGCCTACGGCGTGGACACCGACGCCGCACTCAAGGTGCTCGGCGGCGGCCTGGCCGGCTCGAAGGTGCTGGAGCAGAAGGGCCAGAAGATGCTGGACCGCAACTTCGACCCGGGCTTCCGCCTCGCCCTGCACCACAAGGACCTCGGCATCGTGACCTCCGCCGCCCGCGAAGCCAACGTGGCCATCCCGCTTGGCGCCGCCGTTGCGCAGCTGGTCGCCGCCACCGTCAACCAGGGCGACGGCGGACTGGACCACTCGGGCCTCTTCAAGCAGGTCCTGCAGCTCTCCGGCCGGAAGTAAAAGCACCCCGGCGGCAGGCCGGATCCGCACCCAAACCCGGCTCCACCGAACACACCCAAAAACAGCCCGCCCGAGGGCTCCACCAGGCTTTCAAGGAGATTCCCATGACCAAGATGCGCACCGTAGACGCTGCCATCGCCATCCTGGAAAAGGAGGGCGCCACCGAGGCGTTCGGCCTGCCCGGGGCGGCCATCAACCCGTTCTACTCCGCCATGCGTGCCCATGGCGGCATCCGCCACACGCTGGCCCGCCACGTTGAAGGCGCCTCGCACATGGCCGACGGCTACTCGCGTGCCGCGGACGGCAACATCGGTATCTGTGTGGGCACCTCGGGCCCCGCCGGCACCGACATGATCACCGGGCTGTACGCGGCCTGGGCCGACTCGGTGCCGATCCTGTGCATCACGGGCCAGGCACCGGTGGCGAAGCTGCACAAGGAAGACTTCCAGGCGGTGGACATTGAGACCATCGCGAAGCCGGTGACGAAGATGGCCATGACCATCCTGGAACCGGCGCAGGTTCCCGGTGCCTTCCAGAAGGCCTTCCAGCTGATGCGTTCCGGCCGCCCCGGACCGGTGCTGCTGGACCTGCCCATCGACGTGCAGATGGCCCAGATCGAGTTCGACATCGACACCTATGAGCCGCTGCCGGTCGAGAAGCCGAAGGCCTCCCGCAAGCAGGCCGAAAAGGCGCTGGACATGCTCACCGCAGCGGAGCGCCCGTTGATCGTGGCCGGCGGCGGCATCATCAACGCCGGTGCCTCCGCCCAGCTGGTGGAACTAGCCGAATTGCTCAACATCCCGGTCATTCCCACGCTGATGGGCTGGGGCACCATTCCGGATAACCACCGCCTGATGGCCGGTATGGCGGGCCTGCAGACCTCGCACCGCTACGGCAACGAGAACATGCTGGCCTCCGACTTCGTGATCGGCATCGGCAACCGGTGGGCCAACCGCCACACCGGCGGCCTGGACACCTACACCAAGGGCCGCAAGTTCGTGCACATCGATATCGAGCCCACCCAGATCGGCCGCGTCTTTGCACCGGACCTGGGCATCACCTCGGATGCCGGCGCGGCACTGGAGATCCTGCTCGAGGTTGCCAAGGAGCGCAAGGCCGCCGGCAAGCTGCCGGACTACTCCGGCTGGTCCGGCGAATGCATCGAGCGCAAGGGCAAACTGCAGCGCAAGACCCACTTCGAGAACGTGCCGATCAAGCCGCAACGCGTGTACGAAGAGATGAACAAGGCCTTCGGCGAGGACACCACCTACGTGTCCACCATCGGCCTGTCCCAGATCGCCGGCGCACAGCTGCTGCACGTGTTCGGCCCGCGCCGCTGGATCAACGCGGGCCAGGCGGGGCCGCTGGGCTGGACCGCTCCGGCCGCCCTGGGCGTGGTGCGCGGCAAGCCGGACGAAACCGTGGTTGCACTGTCCGGCGACTACGACTTCCAGTTCATGATCGAAGAGCTGGCCGTGGGCGCGCAGTTCCAGCTGCCGTACATCCACGTGGTGGTCAACAACTCCTACCTGGGCCTGATCCGCCAGTCCCAGCGCGGCTTCGAGATGGATTACCACGTCTCGCTGGCCTTCGAGAACGTGAACTCTCCGGAGATGAACGGCTACGGCGTGGACCACGTCAAGGTAGCCGAGGGCCTGGGCTGCAAGGCCGTGCGCGTGGAGAACCCGGAAGATCTCTCTGCCGCCTTCGACAAGGCCCGCGCGCTGATGGCCGAGTACAAGGTGCCGGTGATTGTGGAGGTCATCCTGGAACGCGTCACCAATATCTCGATGGGCACCGAACTGGACAACGTGAACGAGTTCGAAGGCGTGGCCGAGACCGCTGCCGACGCTCCCACCGCCATCCTGGCTCTTCAGGGCTGAACCTGCCATGAAAGTGGTGATTGCACCGGATAAGTTCAAGGGCTCGCTCACCGCCCCGGAAGTGGCCGCGGCGGTTGAGCGGGGCCTGCGGGCGGTCGCCCCGGACATCCAGGTCACCAACGTTCCCGTGGCCGACGGCGGAGAAGGCACCCTTCAGGCCGCCGTCGGCGCGGGGTACACGCGGCATCTCGCCACCGTTGCCGGACCTACCGGCATGCCGCTGGAGGCGGCCATCGCGGTCAAGGGCCAACAGGCCGTGATCGAGATGGCCGCGGCCTCCGGGCTGGACGTGCTGCCCGGCGGCCAGCTGCAGGCGCTTACCGCCACCAGCCGGGGTACCGGGGAACTGATCAGCGCGGCCCTGGATCTGGGCTGCACCAGCATCATCCTCGGGGTGGGCGGCAGCGCCTGCACCGACGGCGGCGCGGGGCTGCTCCAGGGCCTGGGGGCCATCCTGAAGGACGACGGCGGACGGTTCCTTCCGCGCGGCGGAGCGGCTTTGGCCCGGCTCGCCGAGGTGGACCTGTCCGGCCTGGATCCGCGGCTGGCCGGCGTTTCCTTCGTGCTGGCTTCCGACGTGGACAACCCGCTGCTGGGGGAGAACGGTGCCGCCGCGGTGTTCGGTCCGCAGAAAGGTGCCTCGGCGGAGGATGTGGCAACGCTGGACGCCGCCCTGGCCCAGTTTGTGCGGGTCCTCGGTCCTGAACTGGGAGCAGGCACGGCCGCGATGGCACACCTGCCCGGCTCCGGTGCCGCCGGCGGAGTGGGTTTCGCGGCACTGGCAGTGCTGGAGGCGCAGCGCAGGCGCGGAATCGACGTCGTTATTGAGTTGACCGGCCTGCGGGACAAACTCGCCGGGGCCGAGCTGGTCATCACGGGCGAGGGCAGCCTGGATGCCCAGAGCCTGGAAGGCAAGACGCCCATCGGCGTGGCCACCGAAGCCGCGGCCGCCGGCGTGCCCGTTTTCGCGGTCTGCGGCCGTACACTTTTGTCGGACACTCAGCTGGAATCGGCAGGGCTTGCGCAAACATACGCCTTGACGGATCTTGAAAGTGACGTCTCCGTCTGCATGGCTGAGGCGGGCGGGCTGCTCGAACGCGTCGGCGCGGAGATCGGACTGCGGCTGCTGGCGGGTGATATCGCCGGCGGCAGGGAACTGGAAGCTCAGAGGGGAGCATAAGTGGGCGTCGAAGGAACTTCACCGGAATACGACCTGGTCATTCGGGGCGAGCGGATCCTGACGACGGCGGGGGTTGCCGCGCGCGAGGTCGGTGTGCGGGACGGCTCGATTGTCGCCATCGAACCGCTGGGCAACGGACTGCGCGGCCGCGAAGTCCTTGAGCTCGCCGCGGACGAAACGCTGATCCCCGGGCTGGTGGACACGCACGTGCACGTCAACGAGCCCGGCCGCACCGAGTGGGAGGGCTTCGCCTCCGCCACCCGGGCCGCGGCCGCCGGCGGGGTGACCACCATCATTGACATGCCGTTGAACAGCATCCCGCCCACCATCAACGCCGCCGCGTTGGAGGAAAAGCGCAACGCCGCTCGGGACCAGGCCTTTGTGGACGTGGGCTTTTGGGGCGGGGCGGTGCCCGGCAACACCGGGGACCTGCGGCCGCTGCACGATGAGGGCGTCTTCGGCTTCAAGTGCTTCCTGCTGCACTCAGGCGTGGACGAGTTCCCGCCGCTGGATGCGGACGAGATGGAAAAGGACATGGCGGAGCTGAAGACCTTCGACTCGCTGATGATTGTCCATGCCGAAGATTCGCGGGCCATTGAGCGTGCACCGCACGCCGAGGGCGACCAGTACCAGCGCTTCCTCGCCTCCCGCCCGCGCGGGGCCGAAAACGTGGCCATCGCCGAGGTGATCGAGCGGGCCCGCTGGACCGGCGCCCGCGCCCATATCCTGCACCTGTCTTCCTCCGATGCCCTGCCGATGATCGCCAGTGCCAAGCGCGACGGCGTGAAGCTCACCGTGGAGACCTGCCCGCACTACCTCACGCTGCTGGCAGAGGAAATCCCCAACGGCGCGACGGCGTTCAAATGCTGCCCGCCCATCCGCGAGGCATCCAACCGGGAACTGCTGTGGAAGGGCCTCGAGGACGGCATCATCGACTGCATCGTCTCGGACCATTCGCCCAGCACCTTGGACCTGAAGGACCTGGAGAACGGCGACTTCGGCGTGGCCTGGGGCGGCGTTGCCTCGCTGCAACTGGGGATCTCGCTGATCTGGACCGAGGCCCGGCAGCGGGGGATCCCGCTGGAGCAGGTAGTGGACTGGATGTCCCGCCGGCCGGCCGAGCTCGCCCGGATGACGCGGAAGGGCCAGCTGGCGCTGGGTTACGACGCCGACTTCTCCGTCTTCGCCGCGGATGAAAGCTTCGTGGTGGACGCGAAGAAGCTCAAGCACAAGAACCCGATCACGCCCTACGACGGCAAGCCGCTGGCCGGCGTCGTGCGGCGGACGTTCCTCCGCGGCGCGGAGATCGGCGGCGAGACGCCAACCGGCCGCTTGATCCGGCGAGGCACCGCCTGACGTTGCAGGCCGGTCTTTCCTTCGGCGGCGTCCCTCCGACGTTGTCCCCTTAATCCCGGCAGGCCGCGGCTACGGTCCCGGTCTGCCGACCAACTGTACGGCCAGCGCCCATGATTGAACGCAGGCAAAACGATGGAGGCCTTCCCGCGGGGAAGGCCCCCATCGTTTTAGCAGGGGGTGTCAGTTCACGCCGAGTGATTCGCGCAGCCGCGCCACGTGGCCCTTGGCGTCCACGTTGTACTCGGCCAGGCGGACGTTGCCCTCAGGATCGACGACGACGGTGCTGCGCAGCGTGCCGGTGAACGTCTTGCCGTTGAACTCCTTCTCGCCAAACGAACCGTAGGCCTTGGCCACCTCGTTGTCGATGTCCGAGAGGAGCGGGAAGGTCAGCGACTCGGCCTCGGCGAAGTCCTGCAGCGCTTCGGGCTCATCCGGAGAAATGCCGACGACGTCGAAACCGGCGGCCTGGAGCGAGTTCAGGTTGTCGCGGAAATCGCAGGCTTCCGTGGTGCAGCCCGGGGTCGCGGCCTTCGGGTAGAAGTACACCACAACATTGCGGCCGGCGTAGTCGGCAAGCGAGACCTTGCTGCCGGAGGCATCGGGCAGCGTGAAGGACGGGGCGGGGATTCCGGGCTGGAGTTGCGTCATGGAGCAGTCCCTTTCGTATTACGGAAGTTCTTTATTGCATTGCGAGAACTTCTTTCAGTCTATTCTCTACGGCCCACCTTAGTCCAGAGCGACCGGGCCGAGTTGCGCCAGCAACTCGCCGGGTCCCGGGTTGTCTTCCGCGCACTTGCCGCCGAGGTGGTTGACCACGCCCCAGACCGCATTCAACCCCGTTGTCACAGCACCCTCTGCCCAGCCCGCAGTGAAGGAAACGTCGTCCCCGGCGAGGAAGATGCCGCGCTGCCTGGCAGGCAGTTGGTCCTGCTTGAAGTGCGTGAACAACCGCTGCTGGTAGCGGTAGTGGCCGGGCAGGTTTGCCTTGAAGGCGCCCATGAAGTTCGGGTCGGCCTCCCAGGAGACGGTGATTGGCTCGCCGACAATGTGCGAGGCGATGTCCACGCCGGGATAGATCTGGGCCAGCGAGTGCAGCATCAGCCGGACCCGCTCGTCGGCATCAAGCGAAAGCCACTTCAGGGCGTCGTCGTTCCAGGTATAGGAGAGCAGGATGACCGCCGGCTTATCCGGCCCGTTGTCCAGCAGGTAGGTGGCGCGGGGGAGCCGGTCCGTGAGCGTCATGCTGAGCACCTCGCGGCCGGTCGACGGGTCGCGGTCCTTCCAGAACGGCCGGTCCACCATGACAAAGGTCTTGGATGACTGCATGTAATGGTTGCGCTCGATGGCGGTCCATACGCCGGGCCCGAAGAGCGCTTCCTCGGTATGGATGCGCGTGGAGAGCAGCCACGTCTGACAGGTCACCACCGCCGAGCGGTAGCGGGCACTGTGGCCCCATTTGTCCGCGATGACGATGTCGCCGTCGGGATTTTCGTCCGTGGGGGCGCCGCGGGTAATGCGTGCGACGGCGCCGCGGGCGCTGCCGCGGTGGAGGCTGGCCAGTGAGGTCCCGGCCGGCCAGAAGACGCAATCCTCGGGTGCGTGGTTCCAGAGCGCTTCCGGCAGCCGCTGGGCACCGCCGACGATGCCCCGATGCAGGTCGTCGGCGTCGGTGTAGACCACGCGCAGGATTTCCAGGATGGAGTTGGGGAAGTCCGTGTCCCAGCCGCCGGTGCCGAAACCGACCTGGCCGAACGCCTCGCGGTGCTCGAATCCGGCGGCCTTGAAGGCGCGGCTGGCAGCGATGAATCCGTAGAAGGTCTGCTCGTCGAGCTCCGGCAGCGTTGCGTTCCATAGTTCCTTGATGCGGGCCGTGTCGCGTTTCCGGATGGCCTGCTGCATCTCGTCAAAGGATGCGTGCTCGCGCAGCGCCGCCTTCCACGCATCGGCCACCTCGCGGAAGAACTCCGGCAGGTCCTCGGGCTGCTCGGCGTAGTGTTTCTGCCCGCCCAGCTCAATGACGGTGCTGGAAGTAGGCCCGGACAACGGATTGGGGAACTCGGTGGTTTCCAGCCCGAGCTTGTCCACATAGTGGTAGAAGGCCCTTCCGGAGACCGGGAAGCGCATGCCGCCCAAGTCCGCAACGACGTCGGGTGCCCCGGGGAAGGCGGCGGTCTTCAGCCTGCCGCCGATCGCGCCGGCCTCGTAGACGACCGGCTTCAGCCCCAGCTTCATCAATTCGTACGCCGTCACCAGCCCGGACAGCCCGGCGCCGACCACGGCCACTTCCGTGCCGTGCAGGTGCTCCGGAACCGAGCCCAGGCCGGCGGGGTTGGCGAGGTAGTGGTCGTAGCTGAACGGGAAATCCGGGTTCAGCATGGTGATCGGATTCTCGTCCGCGGCGGCCGGGGCGTGGAGTTCGGTGGCCAGTGTCATGGTGCTTAGCTTTCGTTTGCTCGGGTGGTTAGGGCGGTGCCGGGGGATCAGCGGCCGGGTGCGGACGGTGCGGGTTCGGCGGCGGGATCCTGGGCAGAGAGGTAGTCGTAATCGCTGCGGCTCAGCTGCGCCACTTTGGAGTTGCGGCGGCCGTAACCGAAGTACGCGGCGGCACCTACCAGCATCCACACGGCGAAGACCCACCAGGTGCTGGAGCCGAGGTTCGCCATGAGGTAGATACACATGACGGTACCCAGAATCGGGGTCAGCGGATAGAACGGTACCCGGAATGTCCGCGGCAGGTTCGGCCGGGAGCGGCGGAGGTAGATCACGGAGAGGTTGACCAGCGCGAAGGCGAAGAGCGTGCCGATGCTGGTGGCATCCGCCAGCTCGCCGAGCGGGACCAGTCCGGCAGTGAGCGCAACGGCGCTGCCGACGATCAGCGTGCCGGCCACGGGGGTTCCGGTCTGCGGGGAGACGCGGCCGAAGACCTTGGGTACCAGGCCGTCCCGGGACATGGACATCAGGATCCGCGTCTGCCCGTACAGCACTGTGAGCACAATGCTGGCGATCGCCACCACGGCGCCGGCGGCAAAGACCAGCGCCATCCAGGGGTTGCCGGTCAGCTCCTGCAGGATCTGCACCAGGGCGGCTTCGGTGCCGTCGAACCAGGTCCACTCGCGGGCGCCGACGGCGGCCACGGCGACAAGGATGTAGATGCCGGTGATGATCACCATGGATGCGATGATGGCGCGGGGCAGATCGCGCTGCGGGTTCTTGGCTTCCTCGCCGGCGGTGGAGGCGGCGTCGAAACCGATGTAGGAGAAGAAGAGGCGTGACGCTGCCGCTGACATGCCGGCCACGCCCATCGGCATCAGGGTTTCGAAGTGGCTGGCCCGGAAGGCCGTGAACGCGATGGCGATGAACATGAGCAGCACGGCGATCTTGATGACCACCATGACGGTGTTCACCCAGGCGCTTTCCTTGGCACCTCGCACCAGCAGGACCATCGCCAGGACAACGACGGCGACGGCGGGAAGGTTCAGCACCCCGCCTTCGGCGCCGGGCGGGGCGGCAATGGCGGCCGGCAGCGCCAGGCCAAACGTCTTCAGCATCTCGTTAACGTACTCGGCGGAGCCGACCGCGACTGCGGCCACGGAGACCGCGTATTCGAGGACCAAGCACCAGCCGCAGATCCAGGCGATTCCTTCACCCATGGTGGCGTACGTGTAGGAGTAGCTGGAGCCCGAGACAGGAACCGCGCCGGCCATTTCCGCGTAGGAAATCGCGGAGAGCAGTGCTGCGAAGCCTGCCACCAGGAACGAGATCCAGATGGCGGGGCCGGCCAGCGGAACCGAGGCGCCGAGGACCACGAAGATGCCGGTGCCCAGAGTGGCGCCGACGCTGATCATGGTCAACTGCCAGACGCCGAGGCTCCGCCGCAGCCGGGGGCCGCCGGAACTGCCGTCAGCGCCGGTACCGGCCTCGTTGAGCATCTGGCCGAGCGGCTTGCGTCGCAGCAACTGGTTGCCCAGGGGCAGGCCCCGGCGCTTCGTTGCGGGAGGGGTGTCGATCATTCTCGGTTCCAATCTGGAGGCTTCTTCCGTTCCACCAGCGTGCCATGTGAGACAGCTAACAAGATGGGGCAAAATGACCTACACTCTTCTCGCATGAGACATTCTGCACCATCCGCCGGTGGCGGGGAGGACGCCCGGCCTGTGCGGGCGGGCGCCGACCAGTTTAGCGGCAGCACGGCCGGAGCCTTCGCGGCGGTCTCGCTGGAACGCTTCCTGGACCGGCTGCCGGACACCCTGACGGTCGTCCACGACGGCCGGCCGGCCACCGCGGAGCCCGCCCTCGTCCGGTGGGTGGAACCGAGCGAGCTGGAGGATCCCGCCCCGTACCTGCTGGAGGGCGAATTCGTCCTGACCGCCGGACTCCCGTTCCTCGACGAAGGCGGGACCCCCGAGGCGGTGGACCGGTACATCGAACGGCTGGTGCAGGCAAAAGTCTGCGCTCTTGGTTTCGGCATCAGCCCCTATTTCAGTGACGTCCCCCAGGCTCTGGCCGAGGCCTGCCGCAAGCACTCCCTGACCCTGGTGGCCATTCCGGAAGAAGTGCCCTTTGCCGCGCTGGGGCTCGAATTCGCCCGGCTGCTGGAGGCGGAGAACCTCAGGGTGCTGCGCCTGCTCTCGGAGGCGAACAGGCAGCTGATGCGCGCCGTGCTGACCCCGCGTCCCGAAGCTGAACTGCTTGAGGCGCTGGTGCGGAACGTGCCGGTGTGGGCAGTGCTGGTCGGCGCCAACCGGCGCGTCCGCTCCCGCGCCATCCCGGCCCAGCTGCAAGGCGGCCTGCCGGAGGTGGCGGAACTGGATCCGATGTTGGCGAGGCTCTTCGCCGGCAGCGGTCCGCGGGTCGAACTGGAAAGTTTTGACGCATCCGAGGCTCGGCGGGTGGTGGGGTATCCGCTCCGCAGCACCCGGGACGCAAACCTGGGTGCCCTCGTCGTCGGTGCGGCCAACCCATTGGAACCGGTGGAGAAGAACATTGTCGAGACCGCCGTCGGGCTGCTGGAAGCCCTGCTGCGACAACGTACGGTTGGCTCGCTGGCACCCAGCCAGCTGGCAACAACACTGCTGCTGCACCCTGAAACAACGACGGCGGGGTCCCGGCGCTCGCAGGCGGTCGGCCGGCTGGTGGCGCAGAGTGTGTCCGCGCCACGCCATGCTGAACTCCGGGTGGTGCAGGGCTTCCGGGCGGGCGGGCCGGCTCTGGAACCAGCGGAAAAGGCGGGTGCATCGCACGGTACGGCAGGCGAAGATCCGGTCCGCGGACTGCTGCAATGGCGCCGGATCTTCGATACGAAGCTAGTGGAAAGCACCGACTACGGGTTCGCTGCCATAACCAGGCTGCGGGTGGACGATGCTGTGGTGGCGGAGGTGGAGAAGCTCGGCTGGCATGTTGTCATCTCCGATACGGCCGAGCTTCCGGAGCTTCCCGAGGCTTACCGTCGGGTCACGTCGCTGCGGCAGCGGGCACAGGCTGCCGGTCGCAGTGTCAGGGCGGACCAGGTCGAGTTCTCGGTCACCGGCCTGCTGGGCCCGGAGGCCGGGGCGATGCTGTTCAACCGGAGCTTCAGTCCGCTGCGGCAGCTGGAACCGGAGCGCGCCTCGGCCCTGCTGGCAGTGCTGCGGGCGTGGCTGGAGGCGAACGGCAGCTGGGATGGCTCGGCCAAGGCGCTGGGCCTGCACCGCAACAGTGTGCGGCGGCAGATCGGCCAGTTGGGGGAGCTGTTGGGGCGGGACTTGGCTGACGCACAGACGCGGGCCGAACTCCTGATCGCTCTGAACTACAGCCCGCCAATTCTGCTGACTGGTCCGAAATAGCTACAAACCAGAGGGATGTTGGTGGACACCAATAAGGGGCGGCTTCAATGTATGGGAGAGGAACAGCAAACTCCTGCTTTCCTCCGTCCTTCATGAGGACTTGGCAGCAAGAGGAGCAGGGGCGGTAGCGGCGATCCCCAGGCGCGGGATGCGTTCGGGCTCTGATCGTTGAGACGCTCCGGCTCTTAAGATTCATGCCGTCCAACGTGACATAGCCTGCGAAGCCGGTAGCCGTAATTCCTTAGAACAGGGGCCAGGGTACCGCCGGCATCTCACCGCTCGGAGACGGAAACCGCCCTGCCAGGCGCAACCGGGCGCAGCGCGCGGCGAGAGAAGCGATTTCTTCGGCGCTGAGCAAGTCTGCCAGGTTCCGGCCGAGCTCGCCGTGCAGTCCTTCGCTGACACGATCGATGCCGTCGCGTTCCTCGGTGGTCAGAGCATCTCCCAGCCATCCCCACAGCACTGTGCGCAGCTTGTGGTCAGGGTGAAAGGTGAGCCCATGGTCCACGCCGTGCCGGTGTCCGTCCGGGATGGCCAGAATGTGGTCGCCTTTGCGGTCGGCGTTGTTGACGACCACGTCGAATACCGCCATGCGTCTGAGCGCTGGCGAGTCTTCGTGAACGAGGGCGAGCATCCGTCCGTTCTCATCCCGTCCCTTGAGGACCTGTTTCCAGCCCGTCTCCGGTACGTGGTCCGTCGCGACCAGGGTCACGGCGCTTTGGGCGGGGTCTTGTTCCTGCCAGAGCTGCACCATTCCTTCGCCCATCGGACCATCGCGCAGCCAGGTGTGCGGTACGACGTCCCAGCCGAAGGCCTGCGAGACCAGGTAGGCGGCCACCTCCCGATGGGCCAGGGTGCCGTGGGGAAAATCCCACAGCGGACTTTCGCCTGCTATCGGCTTATAGACGACCACCACGTCACCGATGCTGCCCAGGAAGGTAGCGTTTGAAGCCGTCGTGATGCGGCCGGTGAGTGTCAGTTCGGCGGTCGCTAGGTCCGGCGCTGGCATCAGACCTCGGGAAGGGTGCAGATGTGCCCGTCGGCGTCTATGGGGTAACCGCAGAGCGGGCACATCGGACGCCCGGCGCCGACGACCTCACGGGTCCGCTTGGCGAAGGCGCGGGCGGTGCCGACCGGCATCCGCACCAGCAGCATTTCGGGCTCGTTAGCGCCGTCCTCATCAAGGGATTCGCCGTCGCCGTCGCCGTCGGCATCGGCATCGGTAATGGGGTAGGCCTCGATGACGACCTGCGCCGTCGTTGGGTCCCAGCCTAAGCTCATGGCGCCGGTTCGAAACTGCTCCTGAACGGCCTCGAGCTGGTCATTGTCGACAAGTTCAAGGGGCGTACTCGCGGGAACGCTGAAGGGGTTGCCCTCGATGGTGATGAGCTGGTCGAGAATTTCGTCGATCTTCTCGGCGAGCAGAGCCGACTGCTGCTTCTCCAGGGCAATACTCACGATCTGCGTCCCTGCGCGCACCTGCAGGTAGAACGTGCGCGCCCCGGGTACGCCAATGGTGCCAACGATGACCCGGTCGGGCCAGGCAAACTCGTGAACACGTGTAGGCATGTCAGTATTTTAGGCACATGAGGTTCATGGCGCCCTTTGCCCTGTACCGCCGCCCACCGGCGCGTCGCCGGAGTGGATGCCGTTCGAGAGCCACGACAGGTCCCCCGCGTCGGTGTTGGTCGCATAGACGCTCGGCCGAATAGCGCCGTAGTGCACGATCGATACGGAGGCAGGACCCACGTTAATACGCTGGAACAGGTCAAGGTGCATGCCGAGCGCGTCGGCGAGGACTGACTTGATGATGTCACCGTGACTCACCGCCACCCACACGGCTCCTGGCCCGTACTCGGCTTCGAAGGCTGCATCGTGGCGTCGAATCGCTGCCACCGACCTGGCCTGCATCGCGGCCATGGACTCGCCGCCGGGAAAGATGACGGCGGACGGTTGCGACTGCACAACCGGCCACAAATCCTCCGTCGCGAGATCATTGAGCGTGCGGCCTTGCCACTGGCCGTAATCGCACTCGGTGAGATCGGGATCGACCGGCGCGTAAGGGGTGCCGGCCTGGCGATCGAGGATGAGCCGGGCGGTCTGCTGACAACGCTCAAGAGGGCTCGACACCACCCCGACCACGGGCACGGCCGCGAGCCGGGCTCCGGTCAGAGCCGCCTGGTCGCGCCCGGTCTGGTCCAGGCCGACGCCGACGGCCCGACCGGCCAACAGCCCGGTGGCATTGGCTGTGGTGCGGCCGTGCCGCACGAGAATCACTGTCGCCATCCACCCAGCCTAACCACCGGCCCGATGGCCGGGTAAACCGTACCGGGTTTGATGCCGCGGCATGCGACCGGCGCCTAGTAGTACTCGGAGGATGAAATGCCGGTCAATGCTAGTGGTCGTGCTGCGGCTGCTGCCAGGCGCGGTACAGCGCGGGGCGGCGGTCACGGAGGTAGGGCACGTGGCGGCGGGCTGCGGCGACGGCGTCGGCCGTGACGTCTGCCCACAGGACTTCGAATTCCGTGTCGGTTCCTGCCTGGGCGAGCAGGGCGCCATCGGGGCCAACGATCACGCTGAGGCCGCCCAGCAGCAACTCCTGGCCGGCATCTGCAGGCAAAGCCCCGGTGTGGTTGGCATAGGCGATGGCCAGCTGGCTTTCCAGGGCGCGGGCACGCAGCAGGATTCCAGGCACATCTTGAAAGCCCGAACCGAGCGCTGTCGGAACCAGCGCGACGTCAGCGCCGGCATCGGCCAAGGCCCGGACGGGCTCAGGGAATTCAACGTCGTAACAGATGAGCAGGCCCACCCGGATACCCTCAAAATCCACGGCCGACGGCGCGGCTTCCCCCGGTACGAAAACCTGCTGTTCTTCGCGATCGAACAAGTGCACCTTGGCATACCGGAGGAGCTCATTTCCTGCCCGGTCCAGCAACGCAGCGGTAATGTGCCAGCCACCGCCGTCGGCTGCTGCCGGTGCGCTGTAGACCAGCCCGATCCGGTGTTCTCGCGCGATCCGGGCGGCGCCGTCGTCGATGGCGCGGGACAAGTCCGGATCCAGGAAGGACTGTATGGCCAAAGGTGCGTAGCCGCAGATGAACAGTTCAGGAGTGACCAAGATGTCGGCTCCTGCTGCCTTCGCCTCGGCGGCGGCGCGAGCAACCAGAGCAAGATTCCCCGCGACATCCAGCACCTCGCCGGCAGCCTGCATCACCGCGAACCGCATCCGGTCCTCCTTCTGTTTAAGTACCTGCCGGATTCAGCCTAAGCGGAAGCGTCGCAGTACCGCAGGATAAACTGCACCTGCCCCGAGTCGCGCAGGGATGAAACGCACAGTACGCTCGACCAACAGGAGAGACGCTACTGCCGGGCAGGTGGGAGTCGCCGTCGGCGTTGGCCCCGGCTCCGGTGAGTTGTCGCTGCAACCGCCCATTCGGCCCGGACCAGACTATCGGCTTCACGCGCCTGCCCCGTTTAACGACGGCGCACCGGATCGGCCTAGCATCTAAAGCGTGACGACGGCGGACCAGCAGCCCTGGCCGGGGCATCCGAAAGGCAGCAGGGCCTACCGGCATATGCTGATCGCGCTGCTCTTCGGCGGACTGGCCACCTTCGCCCAGCTCTACTCGGTGCAGGCCGTGCTGCCCGGCATCGCCCGGGACTTCCAAGTTTCGGCGGCCGACGCGGCCCTGAGCGTTTCGGCCGCCACCATCGGCCTGGCGCTCGCGGTCATCCCGTGGTCCGCCATCGCCGACCGGGCCGGACGAAAACGCACGATGACCTGGGCGATCAGTGCCGCCGTCGTACTTGGTTTGCTGCTGCCGCTCGCCCCGACCTTCCCCTCGATGCTGGCGCTGCGCTTTCTGGAGGGTGCGGCACTGGGCGGGATCCCCGCCGTCGCCCTGGTCTACCTGAACGAGGAGGTCCAGCGGCTGCACGCTGCGGTGGCCGCGGGGACGTACGTTGCCGGGACAACCATCGGCGGCCTTGCCGGACGGCTCGTGGCCGGCCCTGTGGCGGAGTTTACCGAGTGGCGCGCGGGCGTGCTCGCGGTGAGCATGCTTTCCGGGGTTGCCGCCGTCCTCTTCGTCCGGCTGGCGCCGGCGCCGCGCGGTTTCCGGCCGGTGGTCCGCGGGCAGGGGCCCAAGCTGGCCGAGCGTATCCTCATCAACCTGCGCTCGCCGCGGCTGCTGGCCCTCTACACGCAGGGTTTCCTGCTGATGGGCGGCTTCGTTGCTGTCTACAACTACCTCGGCTTCCGGCTCGAAGCGCCGCCGTTCAACCTGCCGACGTCGCTGGCCAGCCTGCTCTTCCTCGCGTACCTGGCCGGTACGGTGTCCTCGCGGCTGGCGGGCGGGCTGACCGTGCGCTTTGGGCGGCTGCGCGTGCTGCTCGCCAGCATCCCGGTGATCATCGCGGGCTTGGCGATCACGCTGGCCGATTCGCTGCCGGTCATCCTGGTGGGCCTGGTGGTCTTCACTGCCGGGTTCTTCGGCGCGCACTCGGTCGCGTCGGGCTGGACACCGCGCCTGGCCACCGTGGGCCAGTCCCAAGCCTCGGGCCTCTACAACCTGTTCTACTACGCCGGATCGAGCCTTCTCGGCTGGGCGGGCGGCCTCTTTTTCGTGCAGTTCGGCTGGTCCGGCGTCGCCATCTTCGCCGCCGTCCTGGCACTGCTCGCAGGTACGACGGCGGTGCTCGCCTTGCGTGGTTACGAGGCGAAGTAGCCGCTGGACCAAGGGTTTTCCAAGATGGGGGTGACGTACTAGGTGCAGTACTTCTTGTGGGGATTAGTGCTTGCATCGAGAGGCTGCAGTCATGGGGAACGGTCTAATCAATTTTTTGCGGCGCGGAACGGCGCCCGCCACCAACGTCAGGACCGGTTCTACCGGGTCGGCTGGCGTGCTGGATCTCTACATCAATGAGGGCTTTGTGCCCATGGTCGACGGCGCGTTGGTGTACCACCGTGGTTTTGGAGACCGCCAGACGGCCCCTTCGGATCCGAACCCGAGCTTGAGGATAGCTCCGCGGATCTTTACCCAATCGGGCAAGGTCGTCGAGAGCCGTACCTATCCGCTGGGGCGGCCGCTGCCGCCTCATGGCAGGCCCGCGCCGGAGCGTCCGGATCCGCAGGAAGAGTACTACTACCTGCCGAAACGCCGGTACTGGGCCAGCTACTTTCCGGAGCGGACCATTATCGCGGAGGTGGGAAGCACTATCAGGCTGCGCATCCACAACCGTCTTTCGCAGCCCCACGAACTGATGATCCACGGCGCAGGACCGGACAGGGGCGACAAGACCAGCGGACCCATTCCCGCCGGCGCGACGGCGACTCTGAACCTGGAGGCCCCCGCTCCGGGAACGTACCTCTATGCAGATCCCACCAACGGTGCTGTTGAACGAACACTGGGCCTCTACGGGGCACTGGTAGTTATCGACCCTGCCCGGGCTTGGCATCTCGGCCCGAACGGGCCGGAGTTCGAGCGCCAGTGGCTGTGGATGTGCCACAACGTGGTGCCGGAGTGGGCCAGCGTTGCCTCCCGGGGCGGCAAGCTCGACAGCATCGGAACGGACGTAGCACCGCGCTACTTCAACCTGAATGACGAGGCAGGCTTCCGCTCCCTGGGCGTCTCCGACGACCCTGAATTGAACGAAGAAAGGGAGGAAGACAGCCTTCCCTCAGGTTTCCCCCGCTTGACGGATGTGCGGAACTTCAGCCAGTCGCCGGCCGCGGGAACCGTCCGGACCGGACAGCTGATCCGGATGGTCAACGCCGGCATTGTGGGACACCAACTGCACTACCACGGTAATCATGTCTGGGTCGTACGGGAGAACGGGCGGGACTACCCGCGGGAGAAGGGCACGGTGATGGCGGACGGCCACGTAAGCCTCCAGCAATGGGAAGACACCGTTGCGCTTTCACCGCTTGAACGCAAAGAAGCGATTCTGCCGATGGTGCGCCCACCGGACTGTGTCGACGCCGTTTGGGAAGCTCGCGAGGAAGACTGGCGCTACCCCATGCACTGTCATGCGGAACCGTCGCAAACTGCTGCGGGCGGTCTGTACCCGGGCGGCCTGGTGGCGGACTGGGTGCTGGCTGGTGAACAGGAGGCCGAGGCACACCATACATACGAGAGCCAGGTGGACTTTGCTTCCGACCAGCCGCATGAGGGCAGTCCGGAAACCCTGTTCCGACAGCAGCCGGACGTCTCGATGACATTCGACTTCTTCAGCCGTGAGCTCGAATTTCCGGACGGCTCCGAGCACGAGGTGTGGAGCTTTGCGACCAACAGCAAGGACCGCGGCCTGCCCGGTCCGCTGGCGCGGTTCACGGAAGGCGACATCTTCCACGGAACCATCGAGCCGAGCAAACGCGTACACACCATCCACTGGCACGGCCTTGAACCCGATCCACGCAACGACGGGGTGGGCCACACCTCCTATGAAGTCACAGGCCACTACACCTACCAACTGAGGCCGGACATCGGGGTAGCCGGCAATCCGAACCGCGGTGGGTCCGGTACGTATTTCTACCATTGCCACGTCAACACGCCGCTGCATGTCGAGATGGGCATGTTCGGTGTGGTCATCGTCGACCCGGCGATAGACCGGACGAACCCTCCTACCCCGGGTACAAGACGCGCGTTCGTCGACGGCCCGGAGTACGACATCGCCACCGAAACAGTGCTGCTGCCCTATTCCCTGGATCCGAGCTGGCACGAGAAGAACCACGCCGCAGGCCTCTCCGGCGAGGACGCCGGCCTGAACCGGTTCAAGGCAAAGCATTTCTATACCCTGGGCGGCGTCATCCCCAAGAGACCGGGTGGACGCCGCGTCTGGGCCTTCTCCAGCATGAAAGCGAATCTGGAGGGCAACGGACGCGCGCCCACCCTGGTCCGCATGGTCAACGTGGACTATTTCCCCACCTTGACGGAATTTACCGATATGAAGGGCAATCCCGTCGCGATGGCCGATCTAATTGCGCATGACGGGCGTCCCTTCCGCAATACCGCCGATCCCCACGGTCCGTCCACGCCGGTCTGGTCCAGCAAATATCCGCTCCGCACCAGCAAGATAGCTTCAGGAGCGGCGGAAAAGTACGACTTCCTGCTGCGCCCGCCAGCACGCGGCAAGTACCTCATGCACATCAGGTTCCTGTCCTGGGTGCCCGGGCAGGTCCGGGCGACCAAGACGATAACCATTAACGCCGAATAGGATTTCGGAAGAGTTCACCGAAGGCGTAGCGTCTGCTGGATCAACCACGGACCCAAGGTGGTTTTAATAGATCACCAACAGTTCGAGGAAGTGCGCTGTGAACGCAACACCCGGCGTCGGTCCAGCCCCCGGCGCCGAAGACCCGCTTGATGCCTACTCGCGGACCGTCATCCGTGTGGCGGAATCCGTTACGCCGCATGTGGCTGCCATCGAGATGGCGCGCCATGGCCGCAACGGTCCGGTCCGGGTGGGTGCCGGTTCGGCTGTGGTGTTCACCGAAGACGGTTACCTGCTGACCAACGCGCATGTGGTCGCCCGCGCGAATGAAGGGCGGGCAGTATTTGCGGACGGAAGCGCCGCGGACATCGACATCATTGGTGCCGACCCGCTATCCGATCTGGCCGTGCTCCGCGGCCTGTCGGCCACGCCGGCCCCTGCCCGGCTCGGCGACGCCGAAGCGCTGCGGGTGGGACAGCTGGTCATCGCGGTCGGCAACCCGCTGGGCCTGAGCGGTTCCGTGTCCGCAGGGGTGGTGAGCGGACTCGGCCGCTCGATGCCTGCCTGGTCCGGCGGGAGCAGGCGGGTGATCGAAGACGTCATCCAGACGGACGCGGCCCTCAACCCGGGCAGCTCCGGCGGCGCGCTCGCCGACAGCCGCGGCTACGTCGTCGGCATCAGCACGGCCGTGGCCGGCGCTGGTCTGGGCCTTGCCATCCCCATCAACGCCACTACGCGCCGCATCATCTCCGCCCTGCTGACCGACGGTCGCGTCCGGCGTGCCTACCTTGGCCTGGTCAGCACCCCGTTGCAACTGCCGGCCACCATCAAGCTGCGCAACGGGCAGCGCCACGCCCTGCGCGTCGTCGAGGTCATTCCCGGTTCGCCGGCCGCCAAAGCCGGCCTGAAGCAGGGCGATCTGGTAGTCAGCGCCGGCCGCCGTCCGGTGGCAAGCGCCGAAAGCCTGCAGAAGCTGCTCTTTTCAGACGCCATCGGTGTGCCCTTCCCGGTCACAGTCATGCGCTCCGGTGCGCTGGTGGATGTCATTGCCGTCCCGGAGGAGATGACCGAATCCGTCTAGCTGACCGAGCGTCCCTGCCCGCCGAAGATCCTCCTTTCGACTGATAGACACTGCCCGATCGCGGGCATACGCTAGGGTGCGGCCTTTCTGGCGGCGCCGGACGGCAACTGCGGTCCCTGCGCGGCACTCCCGCATCCTGGCTTTATCACTCACGATCCCGAGGAACAGGCTTCATGCTGATCAAACTGGTCCGTCACTACATACGGCCCTACCTGTCACTGGTCCTGGCGGTGGTCATCCTGCAGCTCGCGGCGACCATCGCGGCCCTCTACTTGCCTAGCCTGAACGCCCAGATCATTGACCAGGGCGTGGCCCGCGGCGATACCGAATACATCTGGAACACCGGCATGGTCATGCTTGGAGTCAGCCTGGTCCAAGTAACGACGGCGATCGCCGCGGTCTGGTTCGGGTCCAAAGCGGCCATGGCCGTCGGCCGGGATGTGCGCAAGGGCGTCTTCCACAAGGTATCTGGCTTCTCGGCCCAGGAAGTCAACGGATTCGGTGCGCCCAGCCTGATCACCCGCGGCACCAACGATGTGCAGCAGGTCCAGATGCTGGTGCTGATGGGCCTGAACTTCATGGTGGCGGCTCCCATCATGTGCATCGGTGGCATCATCATGGCGCTGCGCGAGGACCTTGCGCTCTCCTGGCTGGTGTGGGTATCCGTGCCGGCACTGTTCGTGGTCGTTGGTTTCCTTGTCTGGCGCCTGATGCCGCTGTTCCGGTCCATGCAGACCAAGATTGACAACATTAACGGGGTGCTGCGCGAGCAGATCACCGGCATCCGAGTGGTGCGCGCCTTTGTCCGCGAGCCGTTCGAGGCTAAACGCTTCGGCAAGGCCAACCGGGAACTGACGGACGTGTCCCTGGCCGTGGGCTCGCTGTTTGTGCTGATGTTCCCGGCGATCGGGATGATCCTGCATCTGGCCACGGCGGCCGTGCTGTGGTTCGGCGGGCTGCGGGTGGACGCGGGGGAGATGCAGGTGGGCGCACTGACCGCGTTCCTTCAGTACCTGCTGCAGATCCTGGTGGCGGTCATGATGGGTACGTTCATGGCGATGATGATTCCGCGCGCCTCGGTCTGTGCCGAGCGCATCGGCGAGGTGCTCGGCGTCAAGCCTTCCATCCACGAGCCGGAGCAGCCGCTGCAGCCGGTGGACAAGGCCGGCGTGGTGGAGTTCCGGAACGTATCCTTCGCCTATCCGGGCGCCGAAGCTCCCGTGCTCAACGACGTCAGTTTCACCGCCCGGCCAGGGCAGACCACCGCCATTGTGGGCAGCACCGGGTCCGGCAAAAGCACGCTGATTTCCATGCTGCCCCGGCTTTTCGACGTCGGCAGCGGGGAGGTCCTGCTCGACGGTGTGCCGATCACCGGCATGGCGCGCCCGGACATCACGGACCGCGTGGCGCTGGTGCCGCAGCGGCCGTACCTGTTCTCCGGCACCATCGCGCACAATCTGCGGTTCGGCAACCCCCAAGCGCACGACGACGACCTCTGGGAAGCCCTCACCGTAGCCCAGGGCGCGGATTTCGTGCTGGCCAAGGAGCACGGGTTGAACTCGCCGGTATCGCAGGGAGGCACCAACGTTTCCGGTGGACAGCGCCAGCGGCTCTGCATCGCACGGGCGTTGGTGGCCAAGCCCAAGGTGTACCTGTTCGACGACTCGTTCTCGGCGCTGGACGTGGCCACTGATGCGCGGCTGCGGGCGGCGCTGAAGGCCAAGACCAAGGACGCCACAGTGATCATCGTGGCCCAGCGAGTCACCACCATCACTGACGCGGACCAGATCCTGGTGATGGATCACGGGCAGATCGTCGCCCGCGGCACCCACGGGGAACTGCTGGAAACCTCGCCCACCTACCAGGAAATTGTTGATTCGCAGACCCAGGCGGAGGAGGTGGCATGAGCACGGACAAGGACATCCGGCAGGACGACGGGCCAGCCGTCGATCCGGTGGCGGCACCCACTCCCGGCGCGGCCGCGGACGCCGAGGCTCAGGTCCTCGAGGAGGAATTCCAGCCCACCGAGGCCGACGGCGACATGTTCGGCGGCACGCCGGCGAAGAAGGCCAAGCATTTCTGGCCGTCCGCCAAGCGGCTCTTCGGGTTGCTGAAGCCGGAAAAGGCAGCTATTGCCGGGGTGCTCGCGATGGTGATCATCGCCGTCGTACTTAATGTCATTGCCCCGAGGGTCCTCGGCAACGCAATGGACGTGATTTTCAACGGCGCCATCGGTAGCAACCTGCCGGCCGGCGCCAGCCAGGAACAGGTGATATCGGGGCTCCGTGCGCAGGGGCAGGACCAGTTCGCGGACCTGCTGTCCGGCATGGAAATCACGCCGGGTGCCGGCATCGATTTCGAGCTGCTGGGCCGGCTGATTGCGATTGTGCTGGGCATGTACGTGGTGTCCTCGCTCTTTATGTGGCTGCAGGGCTACGTGCTGAACAAGGTGGTCATGCGCGTGGTCTACAACCTGCGCCGCGACGTGGAAGACAAGCTGAACCGGCTGCCGCTGAACTACTTCGATACCCGCCAGCGCGGCGATCTGCTCTCCCGGGTAACTAACGACGTCGACAACGTCCAGCAGGCGCTGCAACAGGCCTTCGCGCAGCTGGTCATGTCTGCGCTGAGCCTGATCGGCATCACGGTCATGATGTTCATCGTCTCCTGGCAGTTGGCCGTGATCGCCCTGATCGCGCTGCCGCTCTCCGCGCTGGGCGCCGGCCTGATCGGTGCACGAAGCCAGAAGCTCTTCGCCGCCCAGTGGAAGAACACCGGGCAGCTGAACGGTCATATCGAGGAGTCCTTCAGCGGGCATGACCTGGTGCGCGTTTTCGGCCGGGAGAAAGAGTCGCTGGCTCAGTTCGACGAGAAGAACGAGGAACTCTACAAAGCCTCCTTCGGCGCGCAGTTTGTCTCGGGCATGATCATGCCCGTCATGCAGTTCATCTCGTACCTGTCCTATGTGGGGATCGCAGTGGTAGGCGGGCTGCGCGTGGCGTCCGGCTCCATGACCCTGGGCGATGCGACGGCGTTCATCCAGTACTCCCGTGAGTTCAACCAGCCGCTGAGCCAGATGGCCGGCATGGCCAACATGCTGCAGTCCGGCGTGGCCTCCGCCGAGAGGGTGTTCGAACTGCTCGACGCCGAGGAGCAGGACCCGGACACTGCCACCAAATCGCTGCCGCCCAAGACCGACGGCCATGTGGAATTCGAGCACGTCAGCTTCAGCTACACGCCGGACAAACCGCTGATCGAGGACCTGTCCTTCGCCGCGAAGCCCGGCGAAACCGTAGCGATCGTGGGGCCTACCGGTGCCGGAAAGACCACGTTGGTGAACCTGGTGATGCGCTTCTACGAGCTGAACTCCGGCCGGATCACTCTGGACAACGTGGACATCACCCAGCTCAGCCGGGCCGAACTGCGCTCCAAGGTGGGCATGGTGCTGCAGGACGCCTGGCTGTTCGGCGGCACCATCGCGGAGAACATCTGCTACGGCAACCTCGACGCCACGGAGGAGCAGGTGCTCGAAGCGGCGAAGGCCACCTACGTGGACCGCTTTGTGCGGGCGTTGCCGGACGGCTACGACACCGTAATCGACGAAGATGGCAACAATGTCAGCGCCGGCGAGAAACAGCTGATCACGATCGCCCGCGCCTTCCTGGCCAACCCGTCGCTGCTGATTCTGGACGAGGCCACCAGCTCCGTGGACACCCGGACCGAGCTGTTGGTCCAGCACGCCATGGCGGCCCTGCGCACTGACCGGACCAGCTTCGTGATCGCTCACCGGCTCTCCACGATCCGCGACGCCGACATCATCCTGGTGATGGAGGACGGGCAGATCGTGGAACAAGGAAACCATGCAGCACTGCTTGAAGCCCAGGGCGCGTACTACCGGCTGTACATGTCCCAGTTCGCCGCGGCGGCAGACACAGTGTAGTTGACGACGACGTCGAAAGACCCGTCAACCGGCGTCTCCGGCGGACAATGCCGGTGGCCGGGTGCTCTATCGCACCCGGCCACCGGCCATCAATCTCTAATCCGAAGTGCTCTAGCGGCGGACGCTCCGGCGGCCGGCCATGCCTTCAGCTACGCCGATCAGGAGCACTGCTGCGATTACGGCAACGACAAATCCAAGAATGTTCAGCTCGAAGATGTCGCCGGTGCCAAGCAGGTTCGCGATCACGCCACCAATGACTGAACCCGCCAGGCCCAGCAGCAGCGTGGCGAGCATGCCCAGATGCTGTTTCCCAGGCTTGATCAGACGTGCAAGTACTCCGATGACGAGCCCAGCGATGATAAAACCAATCATGTTGCCTCCTTATAGGTTCGCTAAACAATAAGCATACTTAGTACAGCTTGGCAAAATACCAAGAGGCCGTGCGAAACGGTTTCGCTGTAACGCGCGACGCTGACATGCTTGTGGGGTGGCAATGATCTCGACCGAAGCGGCACGTACCGCGCTCAGTTGGAAGCTCCTGCCGGCGGTCCTGCTCTCGGCATCCGGGGTGCTGCTTTTCGGCCTAGAGAATGACCCCGCTGGTTACAGCCTGCTCGGCATCAGCTTGGTGGCGGCCGCGTTGATCGACCGTGAATTCCTGATGCATCTCGCACTCGTCGCAGCGGGCATGGTTATTATCAGCCTGGTCCCGCTGAACGCTGATTTGAGCATCGGGCACATGGCACTGATGGGCGGTGCGCTCGCCTTGGCCGTGCTCGTTCCGTGGCTGGTGTCGCGGTTTGTTTACCGCGAGAGGATCATCAAATTTCCCGTGAACACGGGCCGTAAATGGCCGCTGGCCGCGAAGCTGTACCTTATCGGTGTTATTGCGCTCGGCTACTTTATTCTCCCGGGGTACTTGATCAGCACCGGCGTCTACCAGAACTGGCCGGACGCATCCGACCCCACTATCTTCTGGCGGCTCTTTCTCGGAGTGAACGCTGTTGGTATCTGGGACGAGCTGTTCTTTATCTGCACCACCTTCACCCTGCTGCGGCGGCACTTCCCGGATTGGCTCGCCAATATCCTGCAGGCCGTGATCTTCTCGTCCTTCCTGTGGGAGATCGGCTACCAGGCTTGGGGCCCGTTACTGACATTCCCGTTCGCGCTGCTGCAGGGCTACACGTTCAAGCTCACGAAGTCGTTAACGTATGTCGTGTCCGTGCACTTGATCTTCGACTTCGTCCTGTTCCTCGCACTGGTCCACGCACACAACCGCGACTGGCTCCCGATCTTCTTTTACTAAGTCCCTCTTCCGCAGTTTTGTCATGGCTGCACTAGTCGGTCAGTCTGGCGGAGTTCCACGACGGGCCCTGGGTCTGGCTGCCGCGGCACATCTCCCCGGATTATCACGACGAACTCGTCGCAGCATGCCGTCTGGCAGGCTTCAGCCCCGAGGCCCAGCACTACGCCAACTCCATCCACTCCCAGCTCGCCATGGTCAGGTGCGGGCTCGGTGTAACACTCGCCCCCGAGTCCTCGGTCAGGCAACAGCCGCACGGTCTCGTCTGGCGGGAATTGCGCCGCCGCGTCGACCTCGTGGAGCTCTCGTGGTGGTCCGCTCAGGAGGCCAGGAGCCCTTCGTCCAACACTTCATCGCCTGCTGCAGCCACGAAGGGAGCGGCGAGGGAATGGCCGCACCACTCTAGCCGGTCAGAGTCATAGAGGAACGCGAACCGCTCACCGTTGCCCGTGGAGCCTTCGGTGACGTCGGAGGCAATGACCCGCGAGTTCGGTCCGAGGCGCTGGAGCAGGAACCGCAGCGCTTTGGCGCTGCGCCGAATTTCCTACACGGCAACCTCGGTAAAGCGCCGCATGATTTCCGCGCTGCAGGCCACCGCATGCCAGTCCCTTTTCGGTGAACTTTTCAGCCCGGCCCAGTCCGCGAGGAGCCCGCCGGGGTAGAGCCCGCCGGCAGCTGTTTGGGAGGGCTCGGCGTGGCAGTGCATGGGGTATTTCCAGTCTTCCTCGCGTGCGTCCCAGACCGCGTCCACGACGTCCGGCGGCCGGACCATCGGCAGGATGGCTTCCTTGCGTCCCAGGGGGAAGAGTGAGACCGTGTCTTCCCAGTGCTGCAGGCTGACGTGGCCGTCGGCCATGACGGAGCCGTTGATGCGGGGAAAGTCCCGCCCGTTCGCGCGGACGACCCAGACATGGTTGCCGTGGTAGTGCAGCTGGTGATCGACGGTGCCGGCGTTGAGCATCCGGATCAACTGTCCGGTGCGCACCGTCCCCGCTGCGGGGGACTGGCTGAAGTTGCGAACGTCGGTCAGCCTTGGGAAGCCTGAGGGCAGGGTGTCTTCTTCGCGCTTTTCGTTGAGTTCGGGGTCTTCGCTGATGGCCAGGGACTGGTAGCCGGAGAGATCGTTCAGGGTGAAGTAGCGCGGCGCGATATCGGTACCCGTGCCGGTGACCGTGCCGCCGCGGGAAGCGGCCGCAGCCCATTCGGGCACGACGTCGTGGCAGATCCACAGCCATTGCCGCTCGAATTCGGCGCCTCCGGGGGCCAGCCGCCAGGCATGGGCCGGGTCGATGACGACCAGTGCGCCGAACAGCCCCAGGGCCCGTTCCACCGGCGCGTTCGTCGGATCGGTGTACAGGTAAGTGCCCGGGACGGGGTTCTTCAGGACCAGGGATCCGGTAGCCCCGGGCCTGATCGGGCCGCTGGCCACGTCGGTCCGGTTCGGTCCGGCACCGTGGATGACCAGCTCATGAACCTGGGACAGCCGGTTATGGATCCGCAGCCGGACGGTGCTGCCGGTCTCGGCGATGATGGTCCGGTCCGGAAAATAGCTCGCCCAGTGGGCCCGGCGGGGCAGGTAATAGCCGTCTGCCTGGGGATCGGTACGCTGCGGCGCGGGCCGGCCGGAGCGCGGCAGCGGCCGGTTCAATGGATAGGTGCGGCTCCGGACCAGGCGGCCAGCCGCGGTGAAGACCCGGGGTGCGGCCATGAGGCTGGGATCCGGGTCGTTGACTGCCGTGGGGCGGTCGCCGAACCCGCGGTGGTAGACCAGGGATCCGTCCACCATCGCCCTGAGGCCTTCGTTGATGTAAAGATCCATCACCGCCGCGCCCGGCGCCGCAGTACGGGCAGCGGAAGCGGCAGACGCTTTACGCCCACCAACACGCAGAAAATTCAACAGTCCCGTCTCCCCCATGGCCACGGCCCTTTCTCTCAAGCACGCACGAACTTCACAACCGAAAGCATGCTCACCCGTTGTGTCATGCCGTTCTTGGAAAAATGTTGACCCGTCACCCATGTCGGCTCGGGCGGTGGGTTGGAGCGTAAGGATGGGCGAGGCCCGCTAACGGCAGCACAGCACCACGGGCTCGTCCCAGCCGCTGCCGGTGCTCCCCGGTAACAGGGATCTGGGGTGCGTCCTGCGTCGTCAAACGCTCAAAGGATGAGCCATGCTTAGTGCGTTGGACGCGGATCGGAACGGTATCCGGGTCCGACAGCAGCGTCTTCGTTAAGGCGGCCGGGAACCCGGCCCGAGTGGCGACACCTGGGAACTGCGGCAACGAAATGGCTCGAAGTGAGTTGGCTAGGGGCGGCCTGACTCCGAGCCATTTCGCACATCCGGGACCTGTATGACATGCCTGTCTTCCTAGGAAGGCCTCAAGGCGCTTCCCACGGCCCATAGCGTCGGCAACGGAATGGAGAGACCTTCACCTGGGCGCCGTTACCGGCGTTTGAATCGCCCTTGGAAACGCGCACGCCAGGCGAATTGCCCGTTCCGGCCCGAGTTTCCGAGGCCGATCCCGCGGGACAAGAAATACCGCAGATTGCGGCTCCGCAAAGGGGTCAGGTTGTTTGTATTTCGGGGTTGGGTCTACTTGGCCTCCGTCTTTCCGGAAGGCGCTGATCATCCCGTTTGGCTCCATGTAAGCGCAGGGGAAATGCGCCGTTATCGGCAGCGGTTGCCCGCGGGCGCCGCAACTGATCAGGACGGGAGCCCGACGTTGATATCGCGCGTGAAAAGCCTTTCTGCATGGCGCGAGGATGCGATGGTGCCGGGTGCTTGGGAGGGTTTCCTGAGTCTGTCTTTTTGAAGTCGGCGCGAGTCGGCCTTCCATGTTTAGCTTTGCTAAACCCTACCTGCAGAATAATGCAATTGCTCTAAAGGGGAAGGGTGGAGATTATGGTCTCGTAAAGACACTTTTGTTGGAGAGGGAAAAGCAATGTTGGTGGCAGCTCTGGGCTGGTTGGGGACAGTCGGAACCTTCATGGCGTACGCCATGCTGTGGAAGGGTTCTGTCACCTCAGAGTCACGTCGGTATGCGGCTCTCAACGTGGCCGGCGGCTTGATGGGCGGGAGCGCTTGCGTGCTCTACGGGGCGTGGCCGAGTGCGGCGTCCAACTTCGCCTGGGCTGCCCTGGCCCTCTATGCCAGTATTGCCGCATACCTCCGCCGCCGCCCCGGCCTCATGGTGTCCGAGACTCCCGGTCCGACACAGGCGCCATATCGACACACACCGGTCACCGCCGTCCTGGACGTGGTCGCCGTCAACAATCCACTTGCTGCCGCCGCGCCCGTCACTGGCTCTTGCCATGCCTCATTGCCAGCCCGGGCGCACGGATCCGCGACTGTGCTGACATAACTTCCCGACCTGGAGCGCCAGTAGCCGCCTTGGCAGCACCAAGCCGGTAGCCCGGCGCTCTTCGGGACGGACGATCAGGACGGCAATCGACAGTCGGCGCGGCCGGGAGTTCAGGGCCTCTGGACCACCGCGTGCGCGTCGAACGCAGCAACCGATTCCCGAAGAAGGCGGGCGACTGTGTCCACTGGCCCGTTGACGGACTTTCGCCGGTCGAACCGCCGCAGAACGATGCGTCGGGTACCGAGACCGGGGACATCCAGGACGTCGACACCGTCCTGGACGACACCGCTCAACGCCAGGGCCGGGACGACGGCAACTCCTTCTCCCGCGGCTACCAGCGCGAGGGCGGTCAGCGTCTCCTGGTACTGATGGACTGTCTTTGCCTGGCCTCCTGTTGACCTGTGGAGCCGGCCGATGACTGAAGCGTTGGCGGCTGAATGTTCGACGCCGATCCACGGAAGCGGCAGCCGGGCAAGGTCGACGTTCTCGGTGTCGATAAGGGCCTCGGAGGGAACGACTAGCTTCCACGGCTCGTCCAGCATCGGCTCCTCGGACATTCCGGCGGGTAGCGAGCGTTGCGCCGCCGTCGCTGAGTCCAACTCGACCACCACGGCATCGAGCTCGCGCTGACGGAGCATTCGGATTAACGCCGGGAGGTCGTCCTCAAAGATCCTGATCTGCAGTTGGGGGTATTGGACACGCCATTCGGGCAGGTGAGGGATCACTATTGTCCGGAGGAAGCTGGTAAATCCGCCCACGCGCACGATTCCTGCGAGCTCTGCCCCGCCTTCCATCCGGGCGCGTGCGACGTTGAGAGCACGCTCGATCTCCTCGGCAGCCTCCGCTATCGCCAGCCCGGCAGGCGTCAGCACCGAGCCCTTTGGTGTCCGCACGACCAAGGCGTGTTTCGTCTCGTCTTCCAACTTGTTGAGCTGCTGGGAGACGGCCGAAGGCGTAATCCGCAGTTCATCAGCGGCGGCCAGCACACCGCCCGTACGCGCAATCGCCAGAAGCACGCGGAGCCGGCGCGGATCTATATCCATTCAGTATTCATAAACTAAGACTCCAAAAGACTGCAACTCCTCTAAACGCGGCCGTGACGCTCGCGGCCTTCCTCTAAGTTCATCGCCCACCGGGCTCGGGCTGAAGAATTCACCGAACCCGCCAGTACGCCTTGGCTTTCAGCGTGTGGATTGACGTGTGGTTGTAAGGGTCACTCGACGAGCTTGCCGGCTACCGAATCGTCAGCGACTGCTTCGGCCAGGTCCCGGAAGGAGTCCGGGGCCGGGGTCAGGGCCTCGAAGCTGACCCCTTCAGCCGGTGACCAGACGAAGTTGCCCTGCAGCGCCGGATCCGTTTGGGGGAAGTCCGCACGGTTGTGGCAGCCCCGCGTTTCACGCCGCTGGAGGGCACATTCGAGGGTGGCGCGGGCCGCGAGGAGTGAGCCCAGGAGGTCGTAGGCGTGGGCAAGGTCGTCGAACCCGGCGATGTCCGGATGCGCGGTGACGTGCCGGGCGCGCTCTTCGAGGGCGGCCAGTTTGTGCAGGCCTTCCTGCAGTCCCTGTCCAGTGCGTACGACGCCGGCGTGCTCGGTCATGAGGTCGCGCACTTCACGCTGCAGTCGCCGGGCTGATTCGGTTCCGTGCTCACTGAGCAGGGACTGCATTTCGGCGCGGGCCAGCCCGACCGCGGCCGGATCGCGGCGGACAGCGGTGCGGGAGGTGACGTATTCGGCGGCGTGCTCGCCGGTGATGCGTCCGTAGACGAGCAGCTCTATTAGCGAGTTCCCGCCCAGGCGGTTGGCGCCGTGCAGCCCGGAGGAAGCTTCACCGATCGCGTACAGCCCGTCCACGCCCGTGCCGTGGTCTTCCGGGGCTACCCAGACTCCGCCCATGGAGTAGTGGGCGGTCGGAGAGATCTCCATCTTCGTTGTGGTGATGTCCAGCATCTGCAGGTCGATCAGGGTGCGGTAGACGCGCGGCAGTTTCTGCAGGATGACTTCCCGGGGCAGGTGGGATACGTCCAGGTAGACGCCGCCCTTCTCGGTTCCCCGGCCCGCGGCGATCTCGGTGTACCCGGCCAGGGCAACCCGGTCGCGGGTGGAGAGCTCCATGCGCTCCGGATCGTAGCGTTCCATGTAGCGCTCACCGAGCGCATTGGTGAGGATGCCGCCTTCGCCACGCGCTGCCTCGGAGACGAGGGTGCCGGCGGCGTCGTCCGGTTCCAGCAGTCCTGAGGGGTGGAACTGGACCAGCTCGGCGTCCCGGATCCGGGCGCCGGCCAGAGCGGCAAGGCGGAAGGAGTCCCCGGTGTTCTCATCCCGCCGGGAGGAGGTGTGCCGCCAGATGCGGGTGTGTCCGCCAGCGGCCAGGATCACCGCATCGGCATGGATCTGCACGGGCGTGCCGTCCACGATGTCGAATCCGTAGGCACCGAAGACGGTATGGTCGGCCACCAAGAGGCGGGTGATGTAGATGCTGTCGATGATCTGCACGTCCAGTTCGGCCGCGCGGCGCATCAGAGTGCGCTGGATTTCCAGTCCCGTGTAGTCACCGGCATAGGCGGTACGGCGGTACTTATGGGCACCGAAGTAGCGCTGGGAAATCCGGCCGTCCTTTTCCCGTGCGAAAGGCATGCCCCACTTCTCCAGGTCCTCGATACCGCCGGCCGCGTTGCGCGCCACCGTCTCGACGATGGCCGGGTCGGCAAGGAAATAGGACTCGCGCAGGGTGTCGGCGGCGTGCTGCTGCCAGCTGTCCTCGGCATCCATGGTGCCCAGCGCGGCGTTGATGCCGCCGGCGGCAAGGGTGGTGTGCGCGTCGTGCTTGCGCCGCTTGCCCACCGCCAACACCTGGACGCCGCGCTGGGCCAGTTCGATCGAGGCGCGTAGCCCAGCACCACCGGTACCGATGACGAGGACGGAAGTGGACATCAGGCGTTCGGAAGCGTATGTGCTCATATCCACCATGCTAGGAAGGCCTTTATCATGAGTCCAATGCATTATTCACCTTGTACCCATGCGAAAAGGCTATGATGAAACTCGACCAGTTATCTTCCTTCGAGGCCGTGGCCCGGATGGGCCACTTCACCCGCGCTGCCGAAGAACTCTTCCTCGCCCAACCGTCCCTGAGCCGGCAGATCGCCGCGCTGGAAGCCAACCTGGGTGCAAAACTATTCCGCCGCGGGCCGGCCGGAGTGACGCTGACCGACGCAGGCGAAATTTTGTTGCCCATCGCCCGACGGATGCTCGCTGACGCGCGCGCGGCCCGCGAGCAGATGGACGAACTGGCCGGGCTGCGCCGCGGCCACGTCCGGCTCGGTGCTCCGCCGACCCTGTGCGTCTCACTAGTCGCCGACGTCCTCGCGGCTTTCCGGGCCGCGCACCCCGGGGTGGACCTGCACATCACGGAGGCCGGCTCACGCACCCTGGTGGACGCGCTGAATGAGAACGCGCTGGATCTGGCCCTCATGGTCACCCGCGGGACGGAACCATCCGTAGCCGGCACCGAACTGATTCCCCTGCTTTCCGAAGAACTGGTAGTGATCTCGGCCGCAGGCTCCCCGCTGCCAAGACAGGCGAAGGAGCAACGGTGCCAAGACCCGGCCCCGACCGAGCTCACCTTGGCGGAACTGGCGCAGATCCCCCAGGTTGCGTTCAACCGCAGCTACGACCTGCGCGTGGCCACAGACGCCGCATTTTCCGCCAGCGGACTCACCCCGACGATCGCCGTCGAGGGCGCCGAGATGGACGCGGTGCTCCGATTCGCTGAGCGAGGACTGGGAGTGGCCGTGGTCCCGGCGATGGTAGTCATCGGCCGACCCACGTTGGACAGCACCCGCCTGGTAAGCCCGCAACTGACCCGAACCGTCAACCTGGCCCGACGCAGCGACGTCGAACCCTCAGCCGCGGCCGCGGCCATGCAACAGGTCGTCTTCGACACCGTGGATCGGCTCACCGCTCCCGGCACGGACCTGGCGCGTCTGGTTACAGCCGCACCGCGAAACCGGTAAGGGCGGCCAAGCCCAAGCGGGCGGAGTATCCGTCGGCACTGTCAAACGGCCCCCAGCACTGACATGTTCAACTATGTGGGATCGGCATGCAGGACCATGCCATCGACCGCCCGTTCTTTGATGCCGCGCTGCAGAAGGGGGGCTCGGGATCTAACGATATGGCCGGGCAGGAAATGCCTCGCAATCTGACCGAGCATTTCCACGTGCTATGGCGGCCATCATATGCACCGTTATTGGCGGTTGCCGTGGCAGGCGCCTCCCTTCGCGAAGGAGTTATGGGTGTGGGCTGCGGACCCGTTGACGAGAGACTCCTACTGCGGATTCTTGGGCCATGGTCTACTGCACGAGCACCGTCTTCGTGGGTGTTTAGGAAACTGGCGGCTTGCACGAGATGCGTGCAAAGGTGACCGAGGCGCTCATTGCCGGGGCTGATTCCATCATCATCGCCGGCGCCTTATCCACGGAGCTTGGTCACATGACCGCTGGACAGTCCAGGCCCGCACACCGGTCAGGAAGTGGCGGCAGCTTCTTATAACTGGGCGGGTGGAAGCTGCCCGGCATGAGACGCGATGATCGATCGCGCAGCGTTGCGGGCATGCGCGATTGGCTCGGAAGGTGCGCCTCGCAGAAGACTGCTGAAAACCCCGTTGTAGAGGAGCAACAGCACCGCGGCCGTGGCGCCCGGATCCTGGCACTGGGCCTCGCGGGCCAATCGCGACAGCCGCTCGTTGATCATCTGTGTGTCCTGGCGAATCAGTTCAAACACCGGATCGGTCTGCCCCTTCTCCGGGGCAGGCCTTTCGGAGGCTGTGGCCAGGAAGCAGCACCACTGGGTCGGCGCGGCTGAAGCGCGGAAGGAATTGGTGGCGTCGAAGACCGCCAGCAAGCGCCCTTCCGGGGACGTGGCGGCAGCTATCGCCTCATCCCAGTGCCTAGTCCAGTTCTCCAGCCGGCGGGAGAGAACCTCGCGGAGGAGATTGTCCTTGGAACCGAAATGCTTATAGAGCGTCACGATCGCCACGCCGGCTGTTGCGGCGACCCGGTCCACGCCCGTAACTGCGATGCCTTCCTGGAAGAACAACGTCTCGGCAGCATCAATGATGCGGGTGCGGGTATCCTCGGCCATACCTTTAGCATAACGTTGGTTATGGCATAACGATCGTTATGCAGGGGAGGTGCGGCAATGTTAGGAAATCGCGTGGACCGCCGAACCAGGGCCGGCCTATGGGCGGCGGTGGCGGGAATGCTGCTGATCGCTTCCACATATGGGATGGCCCGGTTCGGGGTCGGCCTCTTTGCCCCGCACCTGACCACGCAACGGCCAGACCTCGCGGGGGTCCTCGGCTGGGCAGCGGCTGCACAGTTCACCTCCTATTCGCTGGCCGCCGTGCTGGCCGCCCGGTTTGTTGATCGGCGCCCCCGTGCCGGTCTGGTGCTCGCCGGTGCCACTGCGGCCGTGGGATGCATGGGCGTGGCCGTTGCCTCGACTCCGGGGGCGTTCGTCGTCGCGGTTTTCATCGGCGGCATGGGAGGCGGCTTCGCCTCTCCTGCACTGGTGCCGGTCATAGACGCGGTCATTTCCCCTCACGCCACCGCGACCGCGCAGTCGGTAGTGAACTCCGGAACGGCTGTGGGCGTGATCGGAGCCGGCATAGTGGCCTCGACGGCCGCTTCGATCGGATTGGCGTGGGTATTCATGGCGCTGTTGTGTGCAGGGACGGCGGTGGCGGCCCGGTACCCCGTCCGGGCACGCGCCGGTCTCGCCGCCTCCCGCCGCCGGACCCCTGGGCCATCGTCTGAACCAGCTTGGGGTCCGTGGCGGTTTCTCGTCGTCCCGGGCATCGCGGCGGTGATCGCAGGTGCCGGTTCATCCTTGATCTGGACGTTCGGGCCGTTACTGATCACCGACGCCGGTTCCGTGACTTCCGAGCGGGTCGGATGGCTGTGGATCGCCTTGGGACTGGGCGGAATCCTGGGCACCCTCACAGGAACGCTGGTCCAACACACGGGTACGCCGGGCGGATGGTGCTTCTGCGCGGGAGTCCTGTCCCTGGCAGCCGCTGGAGTAGCGGTGACCGTGGCAGCAGGAAGTGCGTGGACGGCCTACACCAGCATGGCTCTTTTCGGTGCTGGCTACATGGGCCTGTCAGGGGTGCTTATCCTCTGGGCGCGCCACGTCTGGCCCAGCAACGCCGGGGCGGGCACGTCCGTGCTCTTCATCGCTTTGGCCACAGGCCAAGCGCTAGGATCTGCCGGGTTTGGGCTGGGCCAGGATGTCCTGAGCCCGGTATTCCTATCGGCACTGGCCGCCAGCCTCTGCGCCGCGGGTGGTCTCACCGCCCTGCTCCGGAAGCCGCGGTCTTCCGGCAGAGAATTCACGGCCTGACAGTTTGCGCCGTTAGCGGTGTTCGTCCCTGGTAACCTGATCAATTAGCGGGAGCGGTGTTGCAGGGCGCCTTGCCGGCCGCGGTAGCGCTCTACGGCGTCTTTTTTGCCGCACCGCGCCGAGCAGTAGGCGCGGCGGCCACCTCGGGTGGTGTCCGCGAAAACCTGCCGGCATTCTTTCCTCGCGCAGCCGCCGAGACGGGCGCCTCCTGCCTCCGTTATGAAAATGGCCAGCCCTCCGACAGTCATCGCGCGCAGGCGTTCAACCACACTGTCACCGGTATCGGCGAAATGCATGTGCGGGAGCATACCGTCGTGGGTGGTCAGAAAGACCCGCCGAACCCCCTGGTCCAATAGGGTGTTGACCGCTCTGCAGCGCGCCTCCTCGTCTGGCGCGTCGTAAACTGAGCGCAGCAGGGGCACCCACTCCAGCAGTTCCCGTACGGCTGCAATGTCCAACTCGGGCTGCCGGAACAGATATCTGGTCACTGGGCGATAACAGTAGGGGCAGTAGCCGGACCCAACATGGTTGGTCCCGGAGCAATGCTGGCTGGCTGGGTCGGGATCCCCGCCCAGGCCGGTCCGTTCCTGATATCAGCGGCGGGAATGGTGATCGGCGCCGCCCTCTAGTGGCTGGCGCCGCTGTCACACTGCTGCGATTGCCTACTAGGCACCGCTGATAAACAGCACGTGACCGTCGGTCCGCCGGGAGACTCGGTCAGCAGGGCAGCCACAGGGGGGACCCAGCCCCACGGCCGAATTCAGCGGCCATTGTCAGCACGAGGCGTTGATGTCAGTGTGAATGCATGGTGATCGAGGTACGTGCGGCTACGGAGTTTAACGACGTGAAGACGATGCTCGGACCCAAGCGGCCGGAGGCCAATGTGTGCTGCTGTCTGAGCTATCGAATTTCATCCAAGGACAACATGGTGCTGCGAGGGCAGGAACGCGGCCAGCTTATGGAACACCTGTGCCGGCAGGAGCCGGCGCCTGGTGTGCTCGCTTATGAAGGGGATGAGGCGGTCGGCTGGGCAGCCGTGCATCCTCGCGCGGACACGAGCTTTGCACGCAACCGGAAGATTCCGTATGTCGACGACGTCGACGTTTGGTCGGTGTGGTGCATCCGAGTGCGGCCGGGGCACCGTGGCAAGGGCATCTCGCACCATCTGCTTACCGGTGCCGTCGAATTTGCGCGCGGGCAAGGCGCTCCTGCGATCGAGGGATATCCGGTCGACAACCAAGGTCAGAAGGTGGACCTCACCATGGCATACGTAGGAACGCGCAAGCTCTTCGAGCGGGCTGGGTTCATCAAGGCAGCCGACACCGACTCGGTGCTGAACGGGTTCCCCCGTGTCCTCATGCGGCTCGACCTTCGATAAGCAAGTTGTCAGTGGGACAAACGAATAGAGCGGCGGCTCAAGGTTCCATGGATATCCGCCGTCGCTCTTTCAACGGCTTTGCATCGGTTCTACGCTTGGAGCATGCCGCAGGAAGATCCCTCCTCCGCGGACCTTGAAACGGCGGACAGGCAAGCCGTTACCAATGCGACGCCACCGGAAGCTGGGCACCGCACGTTCATGCATGTGCTGGTCAATACGGCCCTTGCCAACGTGATCACCAGCTTTCTCTGGTTCGCCTTGACCTTCTGGGTGTACCTGGAAACCCGTTCCGTGCTGGCCACCGGTCTCATCGGCGGCGCCTACATGCTGCTCGTTGCATTGTTCGGCCTGTTCTTCGGCGTGCTGGTGGACCGCTACCGCAAACACGTGGTGATGGTGGGCTCTACGCTGTTCACCGTGGTCTGCTTTGGGCTGGCGGGACTGATGTTCCTGCTGGTTCCGGAAGACGCGTTGCTGAGCCTGACAGGGATCTGGTTCTGGCTCTTTGCCCTCGTGGTGCTCATCGGCGCCGTCATCGAACAGCTGCGCAACATCGCCCTGTCCACCACCGTGACGCTATTGGTGCCGACGGACCGCCGGGCTAATGCCAACGGCCTGGTCGGAACCGTGCAGGGGCTCGCGTTCATGATCACTTCCGTCTTCAGCGGATTTGCCATCGGGATGCTGGGCATGGGCGGGACGATCATCATTGCGCTGGTGGCATGTGGTGCGGTGCTGGTGCACTTGCTTGTCCTCAGGATTCCCGAGCCTCGGATAGTTCGTGCTCAGGAGCGCGAAAGTTTCGCCGAGCTGCGTGCCGGCATTGCGGCAGTCCGCGCGACCCAGGGTTTGTTCGCGCTGATCCTGTTCACCACCTTCAATAACCTGACGGGTGGGGTGTTCATGGCGCTCATGGACCCGTACGGCCTGACGATCTTCCCCGTGGAGATCTGGGGTGTGGTGCTGGGAGTGACGGCGACCGGTTTCCTGATCGGCGGCGGGATGGTGGCCAAGTTCGGGCTGGGTAAGAACCCGATCCGCACCATGCTGATCCTGGTGGCGTGCACCGGCGTACTCGGTGCGACGTTCACCATTCGCGAGTGGTGGTGGCTCTACGCGGTGGGCATCTGGATCTTCATGATGATCATCCCGGCAGTCGAGGCCGCGGAGCAGACCGTGATCCAGAAAGTGGTTCCATATGCGACCCAGGGGAGGGTCTTCGGGTTCGCGATGACGTTTGAGGCGGCGGCCGCTCCGATCACCGCGTTCATGATCGCGCCGTTGGCCGAGTTCTGGATCATTCCCTATATGAACTCACAGCCGGGGAGGCAGTTTTGGGGGTGGCTGCTCGGGGAGGGGGACGCCCGCGGCATTGCGCTAGTGTTCCTGGTGTCCGGGATCGCGTCGATCGTGCTGGGGCTCGCGGCCTTGCTTACGCGCTCGTATCGCCGGCTCTCGGTTGCCTATGCCACTGCCCCGGAGAGCGCGCCGCTGGCGGCTAGCGAGCGGGGTGCCTCCAGCGTTACTGATACCGATGACCCTGCCTGAGTGCGTTGCAAGGCATTCGGCGGAGCCGCTTTTCAATGGTGTTGGTCGAGCGCTGCGAGGAACCGCTTCATGGAGCCGCCGAGGTTCCAGTCCGTGGCTAGCCGCTCAAGTTCGGCGCGTGAATCACCGTCGACGGGGTGGAGTTGCGCGCCGGCCTCCTCAAGGGTCGCAAGCTTGAGGTCGCGCGCGACCTTGACGACGGCGGGTGCGACCTTCAGGTAGTCCGCGGCCTTGTTGAGCTTCGAGCGGACGGCGGCGGACAGTCCGCTTCCCGCGTCCGCAGCCGCGAGCAGCCCGTCGAGGGAGCCGTACTCGCCGAGCAGCGATGCGGCCGTCTTCTCACCGATGCCCGCAACACCAGGAAGGCCATCGGAGGCATCGCCGCGGAGGATCGCGTAGTCGGCATACTGCTCGGGCAGCACACGGTATTTGCCGACAAGCACCGCATCGGTCAGGACTTCGAGGTTCTTCATGCCGCGCGCGGTGTAGATCACGCGGACCTGACGGGCGTCGTCGACAACCTGGAAGAGATCGCGGTCGCCGGTGACCACATCCACCGGAAGGTCGGCGTGGCTCGCGTAGGTGCCGATGACGTCGTCGGCCTCGTGTTCCGTGGCCCCGACGACGGCAATCCCTGCCAGTTCGAGTACCCGGCGGATCATCGGAATCTGCGCTTCGAGCCCGGCCGGCACGATCTCCACGTCCGGAGCGCCCGCTACTACCTCTGCGACGCGGTGCGCCTTGTAAGTAGGGAGGAGGTCAACCCGCCACTGGGGGCGCCAGTCGTCGTCCCAGCACGCGATCAGATGCGTCGCGTGGTAGTCAGTGGTGAGCCGCGCGATCATGTCCAGCAAGCCGCGGACGGCGTTGACCGGAGTGCCGTCCGCACGGCGGATCGTATCGGGCATGCCGTAGAAGGCGCGGAAGTACAGCGACGCAGTGTCAAGGAGCATCAGGCGATCGGGCATAACTGATCCTGACACGGATACACCGGGATGTCAGTGGATCGGCGGCAGAGCGATCATCCTGCCGGGCGTTACGGTCGGTGGAAACCCCGTGATCGGGGCAGGGGCAGTTGTCACGAAGGACCTGCCTGCAAACGTTGTCGCTGTGGGCAACCCCGGGCGGGTGGTCCGCGAGCTCTAAAGAAATATGTTGACGGCGCCTTCGGGCTGGGGGAAGCTTTTCGCCAGCGGATTCTCCTCCGCTTACGCAGGGAAAGGCTCGTCATGATCAACGAAGATTCGAAGTCCGGTGTCCGGCGGTATAAACGGTGGCTGCCGGCGCTGATGCTGTGCCTGCTCACGGCAGCGGCGGTTGGTATCGGTTCTGCTCCGGAGGCAGATGCCGCCCCAAACAAGGGCGGCGGCCAGGGCGGCAGCGGTGGGAGCACCACTTTGCTCGGCAACGATGTGTCCTGGCCGCAGTGCGGCAAGGCGCTTCCGGAGAGCCCGGCCTTTGCCATCGTCGGGGTGACCGGCGGCCTGGCCAACAACACGAACCCGTGTCTGGCCGAGCAGTTGGCCTGGGCGGAAGAGGAGACACTCACGGATGCCACCGGCCAGCCCGACGTGGCGCTCTACGTCAACACCGCCAACGCCGGGCACGCCGGTTCCTGGTGGCCGAAAAGTAATGTTTATCCGGATGACGTCGGTAATCCCGATGCCGTCGTCGTCGATAATCCTTACGGGGAGATGTTCCTATAGGCAAGTCGGCGGCGGAAAGTTATCCGCCTTGATCGAGCGAAGGCCGAGCGGAACAGGTGCCGTTTAGGGCCCCGCCACCGGACAAGCAACGGACCGGTCGTATGAGACGCCGCTCTCGCAACTGCTGCAAAGCCGTAAGTTAGAGGGCGTGTTGACCGCACTGGGACCCTCTTTCGGGACGTTATGCGGACGGGCCTCTTCCGGACGTTTTTAATTCAACACACGGCAGAGTTACGGGACTGGTAACCAGTTCCGTAACCGGCAGCAAATTCTTCTATCTACACCGTCAACAAGGGCCGCGACTATTGCATCTAACCTTGCCCTTCGGGGCCGGTCCCTTCGCTCTTCCGCTTTTGTAGCCATTGCTCGCGGTAGGCCTCTGTTTCTCTCCTCTTTTTCTGGCCGAGCTCAGCCCCCCAGGCAACTCCGAAGTAAATCAGGACCAGACCTGGCGCGTACTGCCATCCCATGGTCAGACCGGATATGACGCCAATGAGAATGGCGCCAAGGATCATCAGTAACCACTTGAGGGTTTTTCCTTGTCGTTCGTCTCTGAGCATGGCTCAATCTAACACCGGTAATTCCGCCCAATAATTTCGTCACCGATGACGATCGTTAGTGCATTACCTCGTCATCCACGTCCCGACGCACGATGTCAGGCGGAGCTGATCAATTTTCAGCTTGACCAAAGTGTTTACCAGGAACAGGGTTCGCACTGCGATGGCCGCTGCAACGGGCCCAAAAGCCGGCGATCCAGCGAATAGCTTTTCTTCGCCGCTCATTTTCGACAACGGCTGGCAATCGAGCCGGTGCCGCGTCTTGACGTCGCTAGTCGGCGGGAAGGATAAGCCAAATTTCATCTGCCGCCTTCGCGCATTTGTTGGGGCTGGAAATGCCACGCTGGGCTGCATCCGCAAGCGGTATCGAGCTGCCCGTATAAGTGATCTCGCCGCCGACCTGCACAGGTTTCATTCCCTGAACCTCTACTTGCTTCCCCTCTAGCATCGTTCCAAGGGGAAAGCCGCGAGGAATTGAACGCCATTCGGGCGCTCGACACCTAAGCAGTCTCCTTCGAGGATCACCAATTTGGAAGTAGCCCGAATATCGAGAGAACTACCATCCGGTTCATAAATGAGGGCAGTCGTCGTGCCGTCCGTCAGTGGACTTATGGGGGAGCTAGGAGAAGCTGGCCCCTCGGGATTCTGAGTCCCTGGTGTGCAACCCGTCAGGAGGATACATGCAAGGACAAGGCTGCGTCCTGTCCTCCGAGTCACCTTGGTAGACATAGGAGTCTCCCTTTTATTCGAACCGGCAGAATCTCGGGGATTACAACTGTCCTGCTGCGAGTCTAAGTGGCTTGACGGCGAGTTATCACCTGCAGGTACTTTGATATCCAATCGGAATACTTGAACACCAGCTCGCAGTAGAACGACACGCGGAATAGTCCATTGAGGGACCCTCGGGTTTTGCTGCCAAACTGTGGCGGTGAGAGATCCACTCCGGGGATCTCGGGGATCCAACAGCACACGTATTTTCTAGGCGAGGGAAGAGCGAGATAGTTGAGCTTATGGACCAGTTCCCCGAATCGTCCCTGATGCGGCAACGCAAGATGAAGCGGCTAGCCAAGGCTTGTTTCGCTCTCGTTTTGGTGGCCGTTGCCTTGCCTGTCCTAATGGGACTGCTCGGTATGAACCTGACGCTGCCAATGAGTCTCCTGGCCGTCATTCTGCTGATCGTTGGCGTGATCATATGGACTCGATCTGATCCTGCTTATTCGGCCGGGATGCAGAAGCGGGAGTCGCGTTAGCGATCGGCTAACGTAGCGCCATAGCCTGAAGCAAACCACCATTCGGGCTGCGCCCGTTGCAGCAGGTCCTGAGTCAGTGAAGACCTCGTCAGCGATATCTGGGTTCTGGTGCCGTCTGGTGTCCCGTAGGCTGGGCGCATGAACCGCAAAAGCGCCAGTCAGCCGCGTCGAAGACGGTGGTGGATTGGCGCGATTTCTATCCTCGTTGGAGTTCTGATTGCGGTGCCTGCCGTCATAATCGGGCAGTTCATCATCGGCCAATCCGTTGGCCGGATCACAGTGGTTGAGGACGCCGGCGGAAGGGAGCGCACGGTGTACTGGCGGGACTATCCGGGAATCGCCGGCCTGGATCCCGAGGAGGTCATGCAGGGCCCCACTCCCGAAGTGGGGTATGAGCAAGGCCAGGCGATGGTCGCGGAGATCCGGACAGCGCTGACCAGGGAACTGAAACTGGAGTGGGCACCTCCGCCGGATGCGCACGACGACGCCGAGCCGTTTATCGATCGGGTCCAGAACTACTTCGGCGGAGAGTCACTTCTCACCGTCGTCAATGCGCCAACTTCGCAAAGCACCAGTGTGCCGCGGTCCTGGGCCGATAAAGAGCGGGCGATCAAGATCATCGGCGAGGTCACCGGCCGATATGGCTACAGTGCGCCTGAGCTTGAACGCCTTGACGAATGGACAGAGGAAGACCGCATCCGTGATCTGGGCGGGACAGTCCCGGAAACTCAAGTGATCGTCTCCGGGTCAGTCCACGGTCCCGCCGGCCAGTGGCTCATGTTCACATTCCAAGACCTCTCCAAGGACACAAACGGCAGCTTCAGGGAACGGCTCGAACCACTCGAGGAATCGGGCTGGCAACTCGACACTCTCAGCCTCAGCTACGGTGCGAACGGCCTCCTGCGCGAGGAAAACCGGGAAGAGTTCAAGAAGCGGCTGGCACCCTTCACCGGCCTGACGCCCCCAGCTCCACTCGAAACCTAGTCCTGCGGCCGTGCGATTCTAACGCTGAAAAGGTGTCGTTCTAGGGGATCGATTCATGGGGTCGCCATCAGTCGACCGGTCTATGGGACGCTCAGGAAAATTACTGGTAAAGGTCGCCTTTACCTGATGGCGACCTCGAGCCTCTACGAAGCAATAGAATCCCCGTGCTGACTAGGGCTATGAAAATTAGGATCCCGACAAGCGTCGCTTGAAAAGATCCTCCCCACCAAACCAAGGCCAGTCCGACTAGGGCAAGAAACGCGAGGACAATGCAAATGATGCCGAGCGTCCTGTTAACAGATGCATTCACTAGAACCTGTCTTTCTTTCGGTCCCTCATCATGGCCTGTGTTTGTTCTCCTGGACAAGACGGACTGACCAGAAACTCTTCCAGCTCCCGCTAGCTAATCGCCTTTAGGACGCCGGGTACAACTTCTTCGACTGGGAGTTGAAAGGTCTTCACCTGCCCTGATTTGAGGGTTCTAGCCTTTCGCCAAGCGATTGAAGGAAAATTCAAGAGGACGGCGGATTGAGCTTCCCGGAAGAGTAAATGCAGTTATTCACAACGGCCCTAGGAGGCAACGTGTGGGGGAACGGCACTCCACAAGGTATCGTCCCGGAACCTGAAGGTGGCGGAGGAGAACGTCCCAGCTGTCTTGCAATCATTGGGGCTTTTGCAGTGCCGGCAGGAGGTGCAATGCTGATGCAGGCGCTCTCCAGGATGTTTGGATTTACTACCGCATTGCTCATCATGGCCGGAATCGTCATTCTTACGGTAGCGGTGATGGTCCCAATTCTCCTTCGCAGGAACAGGCGGACTAGGAGTGAGCCCGAGGACAAGGCCACTGGTTAGGACCTGCCGTGTCAGCACGGCGTAAAGCGCTTGTGGAAACCGATGGAGACTGTCGCACTAAAGGATCCCTCGACGGACACCCTTCCTGCAGGATGGTCTTACACAGCCGCCCTGCACTATCAGCTTCTGGCAATTAGTTGAGAACGCGCGTTCTAGGAACCATGGTCCAAGGAGAGTTTGGTTAGCAAGCTCAGGCCGGAGGGAGTTGCAGCCAACTCCACGGTTCCTTTGTCAGTAGATAGGGTTATAACTCTTCCCCGCGGAAATACTGACCATGGGGATTTGGCTGGAGGGCTGAGAACTCTTAGTCCCGAATATGTCTCGACGCGGCCGACTAAAGGGCCGATTGTGCCAGTTTTTGCTTGGAAAAGAAGCCGGCCAGGTTCCGCCTTGGCATACCCCAAGGCCCATTTGTCTTTCAGCGAGGATCCTGGCTCTCTATGGGCGCATTCGAAGATCCCCTGCTCAGCGTCCCGCGCGACTCTTCGTTTTTTCAAGGGGATGGACGGCAGGGAAACGATCAAGGTCAGAGCAAGGGCGGCGGCAAGGGTAATCACCAGCGCGAGCCAGTAGCCTAGCTCTTCCCTCAGCGGCTCGAATGCCGCGAGGAAGAAGAATAGTCCCGGCAGCATCGCGAGGTTCCAGTCGTAGGCTCTCTCCAACCAGCTTTGAGGCGTAGGCTCCAAGTCCGACTCCGGCACGCTGCCTGACCTTTCTAAGTTTTGGCGCTACCTTACCCCTTCCTTCAGGAATCGTCTCCAGAGCTTTCAAGGGCTATGAATTTCTGCCCAGCATCGACGTCAGTAAAGGATCGCTCGACGGACACAGTCCCTGGGGGCGGACCTGTCGGGACAGGAAGCCGCCTATCTGCTCATACGCTGGTCAGTTCTGACCAGGCTCCAGCCACAGCACACCGCGCTCCAAATGCCTCTTGCCCCATACCAACAGGCCGGTTTGCATGTCCTCGATGAGGGTGACACGGACGGCATACATGGTCCATTCTTCGATGGTCTTCGGCGCCCACTTCTTCCACGCAGCGTGTTCAGTGGTGTCGGGTAGTTCGACTCGATAGCCGAGGGACGTCGGCACATCGTTCCAAGCATAAACAAGCTCAAGATTTTGGCCGACGACGTCGATGGAAATAATTCGCAAGCGATCGCCGCCGACCGGTAACTTCATGATTTCTCTGGCGGCGGCAAGAATCGATTGCTGATTGATCGGTTCGGCCATTCGGACTCCTCTGCGAGCATCTGGCGAAGGTTACCTGCCTGTCCCACTGTCGCCATCTTCAGTATCGTCACACCTTCAAGTAGTTTCGCTGGGAGGATCCTCAGGGGACACTCTTGCAGTACGGAATTCAGGCCGCCTCCTCGTCGGCGGTATTCCTATAGACACTCCCTCCCAAGAAGGGCAACGTGGGAGGTGTCCAGTTACAGAATCACCGAGACGATAACAAGCACGCCTCCGGGGATTAAGAGCCCAAGAATTGCGGATATGTACCGAACCTGATGCTGCTTCTCTAGGACTAAATTTCTCTTTGCGATTAGGCATAAGGAAATGAAGAAGGAGATCACCACGCAGGTTAGTCCCACCGCCATAAGTGCGATCTGCAACTCGGTCATTTTGCCACTCCACGTCTTCGATTCGTCAGCTAACTAGAGTTTTTGCTTGAGGATGCTGGTGTCCTCGGATTCGACGTTCTCAGATGATCTGACTAGGGAAATTCACTGAAGGCATCCTCCAACGGGGCGGGCCCTATCTTCTGCGTATGACACGCCGGTAGGCCACGAACCAGAAAAGACTCAGGCAAAGTCCCACCGACATCAGTATCCAGGCCAGGTGGAAAGCCGTTCCGGTGAGAGGAACGCCCATCATCAGCGATGCCAAGAACATGCCGGAACCAACAAGAGCCATGCCGAAGGCAAAGGAACTCCCGAGAAGCGACCGCCGCAGTTTCGTGTCTGAATCGGAACTGTCCATGGCTCAAGCTAGCAACGTCGACCTGTGCTTTTCCTAGGCAGTGCTGTGAGCCTTCGCTTCCTTAAGCGAGCCGTCCCATCAGCCGATCAGCAAATGGGGCGATGCCTGCAACACTGGAGGCATGGAAATTCCAGAAGACGGGGGACGTCTGGAAGATGACCCCGAGTTCGCGGCCATGTTGGAGGAGTTCGGATTCTTCGTGGCCCCCGAGGGCTACGAGGATGAGGACGACGAGCCTAACCCGCTGTGGGTCGAGCACGGGGTGCTGCCCCCGGATGCCCGCGAACACCTGTTGTCCAACGAGGACGGGCGGGTGATCATCGACTACCCGCCGGACGACCAAACAGGACTGGAGATTTTAGCCCCCGTTTTCGATGTCGTGCGCAGTGTCCAGACCAGTCTGGGGGTGACTGATTTCTCGCTGCTGGACCAGATCCCGCACCTGGAAGGACTGAGTATCCAGGAAAGGATCAAGACCCCGCCGACCCGGCGGGAATGGCCCGAACTGCGCGGGTACGACGGCCCCTGGCAGCCGGAGGCCGCACCCTTTGTCGCCGCACCGCGCCTGGACTCGCTACGCCTCTGGGGAGCCACGCAGGAGGCCTTGGACCTGATCCAAGGTCCGCTGTCCGCCCTCGTGCTCCAACGGCTGAAGCTGTCCGATGGCTCACCCGGCTGGCCGCACCCGGCCGAGTTTGTCGGCATCGACACCACCCGCCGGGTGGATGTCAGCCGCATCCACCAACTGGCCTCCGCCGAGAAGATCATCTTCGACGGCATCGGCGAGGTCTCCGGCCTCGATGTCGTCTCCACCGAGCACCCGCTACGGGAACTGGAGCTGAGCAACGTGCGCAGCCTGGGCTCCACCATCAACCCCTGGCTGATCCAAGCGGACAAGATCTACGTCATAGGTAGGCCCAACGTCATGAAATGGGTCAACGAAGCCCTGCTCCACCGGCCCGACGGCTGGGACCAGCGCTGGGTGTTCGACCACGGCTGGGTACCCTAAAAACCGATTCACGTGTTCGCAGATTTACCGACGTCCTATGCCCCTCGGTCAACGCTGCAGGACCGCCGGGTCAGTGGCGCGTCCGGCGCCGATGGACCATCGTGTATCGGGCGCCGGTGACGGTCGAAAAATGTGCCCTTGAGACGGTTGAAAAACTAAGCCACCTGTTCCGGCGATCGCCACTTATCGTTGATGGGGAATAAACTTCGGTCGCACGACGAGTTCGCGAGCGGGTAGCAGCCGTAAGGTGACTGGCGGGATTTCCACGCGCGGTCTGGGCCTATCGGCTGGACTACCGACGTGGCAGAAGGAATAAGGCAATGGCAGGAAAGGCGTGTGGGTGAAGACATCAATCCGGTCTCTCACGTCCTGGAAGACCTTGGGGCTATCTACTGCGGCCATCGTTGTGGCACTCATCGTAGCCTTCTCGGCTCTTGGTCTCCGTCCGTACGTCCTACCAATAGGATTCGCGGCCGCGCTGATTCACTTTTGTGCATCGACCTGGCTTTGGAGGTCGTACATGTATGGAGCTGCAGATTATGACTCTCCTGATGCCTCCGTCCCTTCTGGATTATCGAAGAGTATGTTCATGCTCGGAACCTTTTTCGCTCTTCTAGGCCTGTCCGTCGCCCTGTCCATAGCGGAAGCAGAGCGCTACTAAATGTTCCCTGCTCCTCGAAGGCCGACGGATCCGGTGCGTGAGCTGTGTGCTAACGGGCGACCACCTCTTGACGGCGCAAGGCTGTCCGGTCGCAGGGAGTCAGCGTGCCGTTAAATACCTGCCTCGGCCTTGCCATCGCGTTCGTCTCAGCGATTGGGCTGCTGCTGCACGCGCGCTCCGAGCGTCCGGGAGTCTCACGCGGGAAGCGTCCTTACTTTATGGAGGGCATGCCCTGGGTGCTGGTTTTCCACCCTATTGTTCTATTCTTCGGATTTTGCGCCTACTTAGGGGGTCAAGATTTCGTAGGCTCTGGCATCCCGGGCCTTGCTGCTTGGGGCGTGTTGTGGCCGGCAGCAGCCGAGGTGGCTTCTTGCGGACGCCCTTACAGGGTAGCCCGCCTGCTCGGGCTGTACTCAGAGTATCGATTTGCCCTGGTGTTCACCTCTGAACACAAGAATTACCGTAGGAAAATGCGTCCCTTACGGCCGACGGAATGGAAGCTCTTCGCCCTCGTTCTACCTGTCATCTTTGTCGGCGTTGTGCTGACCAGCCTCTTCTCTGAGATTCTTTTCCAATAGACCCCAACGTGCGTTGAAGGATCCTCAAAGGACGCTTGAATGAGCGCTGTGGTCCGGAGATCTTTGGTTCGAGCCCTTTCCAAGCACAATTCGATTCAATGGGAGGGACGGGAGCAATCGCGCCAGAAGCCGCGATGCCACATGAATATGTTCCAGGACTACAGGAGCTCGCTATGAAAAGATTTCCCCCACTTGAGGTACTTCTAGCACTTGCCGTGGTCTTGACCGGTTGTGGTGATTTCTCAGGCGAGGCTGTACAGCACGCAGGTGTCGTCACCGGTCCCAAGGATGAGATGCTTCTGATTAATCCGGACAGCGGCGTCGAGAACTTTGAGATGGAAGCAGGGTTCGAGGGGACCTTGCTCCTGAGCGACGAGAACTGCGTCATCGGCAGGACGGTCGAGGGGCGCGACATGGCACTCGTGTTCCCCGCCGGTACAAGTCTCCAAGGTGGGAACCCGCTAACCGTGGAAGTGGAAGGACGATCAATCGAGGTCGGGATCCCCCTGTCCGTCACGCTGGGCGGAGGTGTGATTTCCCAAGGGCAGCTCGGAAAACTCTTAGAGAAAGCACCAGAACAATGCCGTCGCGAGGAAACCTTCTACGTGCAGACCGTCTCTACTCGCTAATTCGAGAGTGGCCGGCAAGAGGAAAGCCAGCGAAATAACGCGTTCTGGTTCAACCCTCTCGCACTCAATCACCGACTGCTGCGAATAGTATCCCGATGCTCGTCATGCGGGGGTAGCCCCTGCCCGGCAAAATCTTCGTTAGCGGATCGGCAAACGGCTCTAGCAACTCTAGGGTTTCGTCAAGTGAGTGGAGAGACCCTTGATGAAGGGCACGGCGGGTCAAAGTTCAGGCAGGAATGGGAGACCAATGTTCCCGAAGCGAGGACAAGTCTGGACATACCGCGAACGCGGAAGGTTTCTGAGCTTCGTTTGGGGCCTACCGCTAGTGCCGATGATCGCGATCGGCATCTACTTTGGTGTAACCCAATCGAACTGGAGCCTGCTGCTAATAGCTCTCGTTGCTGTCGTGGGATTAGCTTTGTTCTTGTTTAGCAGCGAACGTAGCCATCGCGGGGAGCCGTAGACCTGACAGCGTTAGATCCAAACGGAATGATTTCCATCTCTCGAAAGGATGTGTGAGTTTGCGGATCGTTCAGAGACTGAGGCTGGAACATCGTCGGCTCCCTCAGCCAGTGCGAATGTTCCGTTGGCTTATTGCAACGCTGGTGGTGCTAGTTTTGTGTTTTGCAGTTTCGGCCCTGATCTTTCGCTTTCCCCTCTCAGCGTTGAACGCCTTGTTGTCTGCTGTCCTCGTGGGAATTATGGCCTGTTGTTTCGGCCTGGGGCTGCTGAAGTGGATCAACTACAAGGGCACTGCTGATATTTGGGCGAACAATGTAAGGGGGCGAGGTTTCGATAGCGCCGGGGCGGGTTGGCTCGTGGACAGGGGTACCATCCGAGGGATCGGCGCACTCCAAGCAATCTTTTCCGTAGTCTGCGCTGTTAGCGCCCTCGTGCAAGTCCTATTTCCCTAGTGACAATCACCGCCGTGACAAGACGATTGGAGTCACCTGAACAAGTGTCCGGTGGAGCATCGGCTACCGGGACATCGGCTGGCACCTACCAGGGCGCAAAGAACCTATAGGTGTCAGGGGCTCCCTTCGCTCGCTCATGAGACCGATACAGGCGTGGACCTGACCGGCAGCCGAATACAGTTGTCTCGACGCGCGCTTTCCGGGTCGTTTCGGTGAAGGCGACCATGCGTCCCAAAGCGATCGCCTCTGCGAGCTCGACGAGGGTTTCGAGTCGGGCATCTGCGCGACCTTGATCAGGAACAGGCCCAAGCAGATCGAAGTATCCGGTGGAGAACCCGATTTGGATGTCTATACCGCTTGCTTCCCAGCCGACGTCAAGGATGCTGGCACCCTCAGCCTCTGGCCTCCATTCGAGAAGGACATCCTCGGGGTACATCGAGTCGGGGCGCTGGTTCATAGGTACATGTACCGGGAGCACTTCGGTTAGTGCTGCAACCAGGTCAGCGAGCTCGGTCCTAACCACATTTGTTGCTGCGGCTCGCTTGCTGAATAGCTTCATAGGCTCACCATAGCGGCGGCATTCAGGGTAAGCCCACAATGTTCGTGTGACTACTGGGGTTACAAGCAGGGCACGCTGGAGGATCAGGTTACGGGACATTCTGGCGCACTAGCGCAGCGGTAGATGGCGCAGCCTATTCCTCGACGCCAAGTACAGCGGATTTCTTCTCCTCTACGGCAGCGCCGGGTCTGGCGCCGATGGCCATTCTAATTTCGGAACCTTGTTTGTACGCGCGTCTGCGCAGGGTCAGGCATGGGCATCAGCGCATCTGTGGAAGGGAGCGTGTGGATAGCCAGGCGGCTACGGCTCCGAGGAGTGGGACGACGATGAGGACGGCGATGACTTGGGCCCAGGGGACGATAACGCTGTAGTCCCGGATGAGAGCCAGGATGGCGATGGCCGGCAGCAGCCCGGCCACGACGCCCAGCGTTCCTCCTATCCCTGAGGTCAGCAGACTTTGGGCGGCTGCAAGTGCTTTCCGCATCCGTGGTGCAGCCCCAACGCCGGCAAGGGTCGTCTGGTCTGCCCGACCGTCGGCGAGGGCGAGCCCGGCGGTGATGCCGGCTGCAGTGAGTGCAACCAGGGCAGCGAACGCCGCAACAGACCACGCGATTATTTGCGAGCCGGCCGGTGGTCCGGGTTCATAGGCAAAGGGGGTGTTGGTGCTGTTGGTGGATGCCAGTTGCTGCTGGACCCGATCTGCTTCGTCCGTGGTCGGTGTGCGTTCCATGTCTACCCACAGCCCGTAGTCCCATGTGGGGATGCCGAGTTCGTCGGCGGTCTGGGGAGAGATCATGCCCATGACATCGATGTCGCGCACGCCTTCTGTCAGGAATGCGTTCAGCTCATGGGACTCGACGACAGAGGGGCCGAGCTTCTCACCAATCGCTCCGCCGCCGCTGGGGTCAATCACCTCGATGGTCGCCTTGCCGCTGTCTTCATATACCGGGTTGAGCAGCACGGCGCTTCCCGTTTCCAGTGCGCTCAGCGTTTGAGCATCGGGTTCCTTTCCGAGCAGTGCTGCAAGTTCGGACTCGCCCCCGACCAACAGCTGTGGGAAACCGGAGGCTCCTGTCGGCGCGTCGGCGCACCTCCAGTCAGCGGGATCAGGGGCGGTGCCGTCTGGTTGAGGGCAGGTGTTCGTTTCCGGTATGGCCATCTGGTACTGGGTGCAGTTGTATAAGTCGGTGCAGGCACTCATGACGGAACTGATGATCATGGATTGGTGCACTGGTCCCATGACGTCCTCGACGGCGTCGAGGAGAGGTTGGTGGTCGAGTTGTTCAAGTGTTCCGGCCTGTCCGGGCGATGCTGGTTCCTCTAGTTGCTGCAGTCCGAGGACGGCGTCTGTTTCCTGCAGGGTCCAGTGATGGTCGTTCTTGGCCTTTTCATAGAAGGCGGCTGTTCCGGTCATGGCCAGTGTTGCCATGGCAGTGGCTGCCAGAATTGCCGCGATGGAGGGCACGCTGCGGGCCCGGTTCCGTGTCGCATCACGGGCGGCCATGCGCAGCGGGACGGGAAGCCGGCCGGCGAGTGAGGCAACCGTTTCGAGGACCCGCCCGGTCAGCATGACAAGCCCGAGCAACAGGCACAGTGCCGCTGATCCGAGGGCAACGAGGCTGACTACGAACCGTAGCGACCCGCTCGTTGCCGAGCCACCGGCTGCCAGCAGGCCGCCCGCGCTGCCCGAAACCAGTGCCGTGGTGAGCAAGACCAGGGCGGTTCTGATCCGTGCAGGCTGCTGGGGCGGGGCCTGGGAACTGCGTAGCGCCGCGAACGCGTCCTGGCGGGCGACCGCCCGGGCGGGAACCAGAGCCGCGATGAGGGCTGCAACAGTGCCCAGCAGTGCGATCAGGGCCAGCGCCGGCCAGGGAACGTGATAGCCGGGAATTGGCAGTACATCCGCGGCATGGAATGCCGTCGTGGTGAGCCAAGCCAAACCGAGACCCAGAACTGCACCGCCGAAACCCGCGATGCCGCCGAGGATGATGCCGGAGCTCAGGACTACGCCCTGGAGTCTGGAGGCCTCGGCACCGGTAGCCGAAAGGAGGGCGAGGGCGCGGCGTTGTTTCCGCACTCCGACAGCGAAGGCAGCGCCTGCGAGCATAGTGGTCTCGGCCAGTGCAAGGAGTCCTGCGACTGCGCCCAGCAGCACCATCTCGGGTTTGATCGTCGAGGAGAGTGCGCCGAAGTCGGCATAGTCTTCGGCGGCGGGCGGATTCATGATAACGGCACGGGACAAGGCGACAACGCCGACCCTGTTGAGGGCTCGAACTTCCGCCCATGCGAGGGGAGCATCGCCGGCGAGGTACAGCCGGTCCCGGTCGGCGAAGTCGGAGAGTGGATGGGCGGGGGCCACGTACAGGACCTCGGCCGATTTCAACACACCCGTCTGGTGCAGAACACCGCTGACGGTGTAACTGCCATCGGCAGTGTTGATCCGGTCCCCGACGCCGATGCCCAGTCGCTCCATGAGGCCCTGGCTGGCCAGCACTTCCCCGGCTCCGGGGGCTGCACCATCGGCGAGTTCGTATTTGCCGGCAAAGGCGGGGTCGAGGGCGTCCACGGCAGCGAGTTCCACAGAAACCGGGACTTCGCCCTTGAGCACATCAACGGCACCCAGTGATTCGGTCAGTGTGGCGTGCCCGTCCGGAGCGGCGGCGTCGAGGCTAGCCGGAACCAGATCAGGGTCAGCTTCTCCGATGCCGAGAATCAGCGATTCGTTCAGCGGATGCTGGGTCAACGGCAACGGGTACCCATCGGCTACCGAGAGCCTTGCCTGTGTCTGCCCGAGTTCGCGCTGGGCTGTTTCCTGCGGTAGCGGCTGTGTGCTGGCCGCTACCGTGGCGGCAGCGGCAAGTGCTGCGACCGGAAGTGCAATCAGGGCGACAATCAGCAGGCTGCGGGCCCGGTGCGCCAGGATGTCCCTCCAGGCAAGGCGGAACGACAACCGGGAGAGCTGTATCGAATTTCGGCGTCGGGCCGGTGTGCGTTTCATTGCCAGCTTCCCGAGAGGAGATCGGCAGGATTCCGGGCAGGCGCCGATTCATCGATTATCCGTCCGTCGCGGATGAACACGACCCGGTCTGCCCAGGCAGCATGTCGTGCCTCATGGGTCACGAGCATGACGGCGCAGCCGGCATCAGCTCTGGCACGCAGGACCGAGAGGATCTCGTCCCCGGTCGCGGAGTCCAACGCTCCGGTCGGTTCGTCAGCCAGGATTAGCCGGCGGTCACCAACAATGGCGCGCGCGATGGCAACCCGTTGCTGCTGCCCGCCGGAAAGCTGGTCCATGAAACGTCCGGCGAGGTGTTCAATGCCCACCTGGCGCAGCGCATCGACGGCCTGCCTTCGTGCCTTGCGCAGCGGGACTCCATCGAGTTCGCGTGGCAGGGCCACATTCTCGGCCGCGGTCAGCGTCGGAATGAGGTTGAAGTCCTGGAAAACGTAGCCGACCGAGCGGCGGCGCAGCTGCGCCAGCCCGTCCTGGTCCAGTTTCGCCAACGGCACTGATCCGACATACACGTCCCCCGCGGTCGGCCGGTCCAGGCCGCCGGCAATGGAGAGGAGCGAGGATTTCCCGGAACCGGACGGTCCCATTACCGCGATGAATTCACCGGTGTGGATTGTCAGGTCCACGTCGCGCAGGGCCGCGACCGCCGTGGCGCCTTCTCCGTAGGTTCGGCACACTCCGGCCAGTTGCAAAGCTTCCGGCATGACGGTCAGCCCTTCCGTTCCGTGGTTGCCGCTGAGGCGCCGGCTGCTGCCTGTCGGGTGTCCGGCCCCTGGTGCAGGGGCCGGACACCGTTGCCGATACCGGATGCATCCTTGGCCAGCTGGGTCAGCCGCGATTCGCAGTGATCCAGCCAGCGCACTTCGGCCTCGGTGCTGAAGATCAGCGAGTCCAGCACCAGCAGCCAGGCCGTGTCGTCGACCCGGCCGGCCGCAGCGGTGTCGCGCCTGGCCTTGTTGTAGTTCTGCAGCGACCGGATCGAGGCCGTGCGTTGGGCCTGGACCAACCGGGCAACATCCACCCCCGGCAGCGTGACTGCCAGGGCCAGTTTGATGGCCAGCTCGTTCCGGGGTGGGTTGGTCATGGTCACCGGTTGCGAAAACCACTGATCAACCTCCGCCGCGCCTGCCGGGGTCAGCCGGTACATCACATGGCCTTCACCGTCGTCACCGTCGTTAGCCACCAGACCGTCCCGTTCCAGACGGTCCAGCGTGCTGTAGACCTGGCCAACGTTGAGCGGCCAGGTTGAGCCCGTTCGTTGCTCAAACTCGGCCCTCAACTGGTAGCCGTAACGCGGCCGCTCCCCCAACAAGGCCAATAACCCGTGACGCACCGACATGACCGACCCCTTAGAAATGCATACTCAGTATCTAGCATCTGAATACTTGCATACGGAGTATGCAACCTGCAAGCCGGGGGATGACGAATGGTTCTTTACCCTTGTCGCGGCCAGGGCCGGCGAGAAAGTGTCCTGGTCGGTGGCCGACCGGACGCTCTAGACGCACGGTAAAGGATCCCTTCAACGGGCACTTTCGCTATGCGGCTAGGCCTGTCTGTCCCTACGAGAGCGGCGACGTTTTATGAGTAGTCCGATGAGATTGGCGGCGGCGAATCCAAAAGTCGCAACCACCAGCACGATTTTAAAAGTCACCCAGCCTGGCGTCGAGACGGGTGTGAATAAAGCAGCCGTTCCTGTGACGAGACCTACTACTACACCCCCCACGTCGGGAAATCCTCGGGTGTTCATTGGTGTCCTCCGATCGATGTTTCATAACCTCAGTTTCATTGAAGGCATTCGCCAACGGGACGGGCGCTATCTCCTTCGCATGACACGCCGGTAGACAACCAGCCAGAAAAGAGCCATGCAAAGCCCCACCGTCACCAGTATCCAGGCCAGGTTGAAAGCCGTTCCGGTTAGAGGAACGCTCATCATCAGCGACGCCAAAAACATGCCGGAGCCCACAAGAGCCATGCCCAAGGCAAAGGAAGCATTGAGGAGGGGTCGCCGCAATTTCGCGTCTGAATCAGAACCGGCCATGGCTGAGGCTATCAACGTCCAGCTGTGCTTTTCCTAGGGCAGCATTGATCCCTCTTTCCTTGTACGAGTCGTCGCGCAGAAGGATCGCTACTTGGAACGGCAAAGGTGCAAGTCTAGATCACCTCTGGTGGTTCTCCAGATGAGGCTGGTTCGAGGATTGGATCGGGCGGCGTCCTGCCCAGCCTGCCATCAAAAGCCCTACCAAAACCCCTGCGCTTGCGAAGCCCTCCGGCGAGGTCCAACCTAGCTCCGGCAACGTCAGAGCCACGGCTACGACTGCGCAGGACAGCAGGAACTCCGTGGCGGCCTGCAGGGGCCGGTGCCTGTAGCCGGGCGATGCAATGAAGTGAGCCAGTGGAACCGCTGGCACCACGGCGAGTAGGGCGAGGCCCAAGATGGGATAGAACCCGTAAAGGACGAAGAACAGCGACGACGCCGCCAGGAGCGCCACGAACAGTGCCAGCTTTCCGGCCTGCCGTCCCCTGCCGTAGCTGCGCCAGCGCCGGCAGATGATGGCCCATGCCGGCAGACCCAGCAGCCAGAGCCCGCCCCAGTAGCCGGTGCCCAGCGCCCACAACGCCACCATCACAAGACCGGGCACGACGAAGGCCAGCAGCTGGCCCCAGGAAACCTCCCTGATGCCCGGGCCGAACATGAACAGCCCAATCAGGGCGTAGACAACCACATATCCGGGCAGCAGCTCAGGGTCGGGCCGGGTCCCCAGCCTCAGTAGGAGCAACAGGATGCCGATAATCGACACAGCAACAGCAGCCACAGTCCAGGGTCGGCCCGGACCTGATGCCTCGCTAAGCCAATAGTGCCGATCCTTCAAGGTCTCCACCTCGGCAGTATTGCATAGCAACTGCGCTTCAGATCGCCATACAAGGTCGCGATTTAGCAGCGGCCAGCGAATGACTAAAACAGGTCTCTATGACGATCAGGCTTATCGGACCAGCGACCGCCAACCCGAACTGTGAAGACTCCAACGTCCTGAACTAACTTTCACACCGGTCTTTGGCCTGCCATTCAGTTTCCTCTACGCATCTCATTGAGAGCGCGCACAATTTCGCGCATCTTCTTTTCGTGCGGGGTAGCACCGTTGGGCTGTTCAATACCGGAGGCTCCCATTGGTGTCATGCCCAATACCGTCGAGTCCAGGCGGAACGTATCCCTGTACTCGGATGCTTCACGGTTGTCGCTCTTATAGGTGACCGTCAGATCAACTGGTTGATCGAAACCCACCGGATGGCTTGATCGGGGATGCTTGCTCGGCCCCAAACTCCAGTAAGACCGAATGCTTGTGTTCGGCGGAAGTGTCTGGGGTGTTTCGAACATCGTCCGGAGGGCTTTGGTCAGAATGTCTTCTTCAGGCCAAGCCGAAACGGTCAGTCTCAGATCATAGGCGGCCGACCGTCCAGAATTGCGCAGGATCAGATCCCAAGCTTGATTGCCTCCGATGCTTGGCACAATCTAGGCGAAGACGTAAGGACGTGTCTGGGAGCGGCTGTCATGCTTCATTTGATCCAGTGTTGCCTTGGCTGTTTGCCATGCCTTTAACGCTCCGACGACCAGCCCTATGGTGGCGGCAGCAGTCGCGCAGGTCCCGATCATGGTCCAAAGAAGTATGGTGTGCTCGCTCACCCATTGATTCTAGGCTGATGCCTCCCGACCAAAGGAGCCATAAACGACTGGCTCAGATGAGCGAACCTAACTATATGTCCGTCGCCGCTAGAAACTACTCATGATCGTCCGGTAATCGATCCTCAAACGGATTGCGAGAGATCGTTCTTCAGGGCGTAGTAGAGCTCTCTGGCGACGTAGCGTTTGAGGCTGCGGATTACGTCTGATTTGGAATGCCCCTGGCTGATTTTCCGATCACGGTATGCCTGCGATTTCGGATCGATTTTCAGCCTGCCGACAGTGATGAGGTAAATGACCCTGTTGGCTTGGCGGTTGCCGCCGCGGTGAAGCCGCATCCGGTGAGATTTACCTGATGAGACAGGCACGGGAGCGACTCCGCAGAGCCGTGCGAAGGCGGCTTCGCTGGGAAATCTTTCAATGTTTTCGCCGGCCGTGATCAGCAGCTGGGCGGCGCTGACCGGTCCGACTTGGGGCAGTGCCATAACCGTGGGCGCAACGGCGTGGAGGAGGCGGTGCAGATGTTTATCCGCAGCGTTGATCTGTGCGGTGAGGTCTTCAACTCGGCGCCCGAGTTCACGCAGCGCGTATTTGGCTGCCTGCTCGGGCTGGTTTAGCCGATCCAAATCCGGCCGAAGCGACCTGGCTTGCGTGGCTTTTGCCTGAAGAGTTTTGGCATCAAGGCGCTGCCTCAGTGTCCCGGGCGCGGTGACAAGGATGTCGCGTAGCTGTACAAGTGCTGCTGTGCGGGACTTGATTGCTGAGTCCCGCACAAGATGCAGATTCCGGATGGCTTCAATCGTGCCGGTGGTGTCCTTCGCAGGCGAGGAACATTCCCCGGAGAGGACTTTCCGCGCGGCTTCTTCCGCGTCGATGGCATCGTTCTTGCCAGACCGGCTGCGCGTCAGGGCGTGGCCCCGGTTGACTTCGACGACGTCCACACCGGCCGCGAGCAAGTGCCTCGTCAGCCCTGCCCCGTAAGACCCGGTGCATTCGACTCCGAAGGCGTTGATGATTCCAAAGCCGGCGGCCCAGTCCAGAAGCTCCTGGTAGCCGGCTAGGTCCGTGGAAAACTTCCGGTCGCCCAGAACCTGCCCCAGTGAATCCAGTGCGGCGGCGTGGTGGACCAGAGAGTGGGTGTCCACACCGATCGTGACGGTAGTGATCGTTTGTGTCGTTGTTAGAGTCATGCTCTCTCATTCCGGTAGAGGGAAGGGTTGAGGCGAGCACGGTGGACCGGGCCGGGCGGACAAAGCACTGAAGAGCTAAGCTGCACGTTCCTATCAAGTCACATCTCCCGTCCGGCCCGGTCGCCCATGGTGAGTGGCAGGGGAACGGAACCGACATATCTCCTCCTGGACAGTTCCAGCAGTCAGTGCTGGCCGTCACGCAGCGGGTAAGTCAGGAGCCCCTCCCCTGCCACATGGCATCCATCATTCCTCAGTGTGCAGCGGGGCCGAAGATGCGGCCTGCGCCTACATGTACGGCTGGGCCAAGGCTTACGACGACGCCAATATCCGCGGCATCAGCAACCCCGAGGACTATCTGTGGTGGCTCGACGTCGAAACCGAGAATAGCTGGTCGACTGACAAGGTCGCTAACGCCGCCGATCTGGAGGGCATGACCGACTACTTCGAGAGCATCGGCGCCGACGTCGGCATCTATTCCACCAGCGTCCAGTGGGGCCAGATCGTTGGCCGTGTCAGCGCGGACAGCAGCCTGGCGGGGCTCCCGAGTTGGCTGGCCGGCGCCCGGACAGCCAACGGGGCCAAGAACAACTGCTCCTCTGCGCCGCTTACTCCCGGCGGCTTCGTGTCCGTCACGCAGTTCGTCTCGCGCGGCTTCGACTACGACTACTCCTGCATCTAGCCCACCGGCTACCGGATTCGGCCTGCTGACTGCTGCCGGCCCCGCCGACGACATCCACCAACTAACGACGACGGCCGCCCTCCCGTTCGGGAAGGCGGCCGTTCGAGGCTCCTGGCCGGGTGGCCCTACTGCTGGGGCTGGCCGGCGATATTGACCAGCCAGTTGATGCCGAATTTGTCCGTGAACATGCCGAAGGTGTCGCCCCAGGGGGCCTTCTCCAGCGGTTCGGCGATGGTGGCGCCCTCGGTCAGCTTGTCCCAGTAGCCGCACAGTTCTGCTTCGTCGTCGCCGCTGAGCGAGACCGAGATGTTGTCCCCGGGGTTGTAGGCCATGCCGTTCGGGGTGTCCGCGCACATGAGGGTGAGGCCGTTCGGGGTTTCCAGCATGGAGTGCATGATCTTCTCCCCTTCGGCCGGATCGTCACTCGCGTGCAAGTCGGCGAATGTGCTGCGGCTCAGTTCGCCGCCGAAGGCTGCGTGGTAAAAGTCCATGGCCTGCCGGGCATTGTCGCGGAAGCTAAGGTACGGGTTGAGGCGCGTTGCCATGATCGAACTCCTTTGTTGGTCATGCTCGTGTGCTGTCCAAGGTTGATTATTTACCAGTGGCTACGGGTAGGGAAGACTACGGAGAGACCGAAAGTTGGTTCCATGCCAGTTCAGTTGTCATCGCACGCGCAGGTCTTGGTTGAGGAGAGGCTCCGCGCTGCGGGCTGTGTCTTTGCCGAGGACGAGGCGCAGTTGCTGGTCGCTGCTGCGGTGACACCGGCGGTGCTTGAGGACATGCTTGCCCGGCGGGTTGCCGGGCTGCCGCTGGAGCAGATTCTCGGCTGGGCGGAGTTTTGCGGCCTGCGGATCGCCGTGGAGCCCGGCGTGTTTGTGCCCCGCCGCCGGACGGAGTTTCTGGCTTCCAAGGCCATCGATTTGGCTTGCCGCGTGGACGGACTACCGGTAGCGGTTGACCTTTGCTGCGGCTCGGGTGCTGTCGCAGCCGCGCTGGCCAGCACAGTCAGCGGGCTGGAGCTGTATGCAGCGGATATCGACCAGGCGGCCGTAAACTGCGCTCGCCGCAATATCGGCACGGCCGGCAAGGTCTTCGAAGGGGATCTCTACGATGCCCTGCCCATTGACCTGCGCGGCCGGGTGGACGTCCTCGTCGCCAATGCACCTTACGTTCCCACCGGAGCGATCGGACTGATGCCGCCGGAAGCCCGTCTGCATGAACCGCAGATTGCGCTCGACGGCGGGACGGACGGACTGGATATCCAGCGGCGCATAGTCGATGCCCACGAGTGGCTGGCGCCCGGGGGCTACCTGCTGGTCGAGACCGGCCCGAGCCAACTGCCCGAGACCGCCAGGGTTTTCGCATGCAACGGTTTTGCCGTTCAAGCCAACTTTTCCGCGGAACTGGATGCCGCAGTCGTTATTGGGACCATCCCCGGGAAGTAGAGACAACGGCGGCAACACAAGCCGCCTTCCCAGTGGCGTTGACGCAAACCGGTTTGTAATGCAAACTAGTTTGCAGAGTCCACTACGACGAAAGGCCCGCGAGCATGGCACCGCATTCCAACAACACTGGCGCCCAGCCCGGCGAACCGGAAGAAGCGCCGCTGGACCTGCACGCCGCGCTGCGCCTGGTCAACGACTCCGAAACCAAGGCCCGGGACGAACTCCAGGGCAACGAGGCCGGCGTCTACCTGATCTGGGGTTTCGCCTGGCTGCTTGGCTACGGTTCCATGCACGGGGCCCGGTTCGGCTGGCTCCCGCTCGGTGCCGGGGCGTCGCTGACAGTCTTCGCCGCGTGCATTACGGTCGCGCTGTCGACCACGGTCTACATCGTGACCCGCCAACGGCGCGGCATCCGCGGCCACTCGTCCTTCGTCGGCGCCATGTACGGGGGCGCATGGGCGCTCGGCTTCATCGTGATGGGCGCGTTGGCCGGTGTAGTCGGCGGCGCCGTCGATGACTTCTGGCTCACCGGCATGATCATCAACGGGATCGCGCTGCTGATTGTGGGACTGATGTATATGGTCGGTGGCGCCATGTTCAACGACAAGAGCCAGGCCCGGCTGGGCATCTGGTTCCTCGTGGTGAACCTCGCCGCAATTCTGGCCGGTCCGGAAAACTTCGTGACCGTGTGCTTCATCCTCGGTCCGCTCGGCTTCTTCGCAGGAGCCGTGGCCGAATTCCGCCGGCGCCGGCGGCTGCGCAACGGGCGGGTGTAACCGTGCCCGAACTGGACCCGGTGATCCACGCCGAATCCCGGCTGCGCGCCATCACCATCCTGAACGAGGTGGGGGAGCGGGACAAGATTGCCTTCACCAAGCTGCGCAAGATGCTGGACATGACCGCCGGCAACCTCTCCACCCACCTGCGCAAGCTCGAAGACGCCGGTTATGTGGAGGTCACCAAGACCATCGAGGGCCGGACCCCCGCCACCTACGTGGGCATCACCGCCAAGGGCAAGGCCGCCTATGCGCAGTACCGGGTGGCGCTGCGCGAACTGCTCACCGGCCTGCCTTAGTCATGCACCGGCAAGTATCCGCAATCACTCAGGATCACCGATGGGCCTGCTTGGTCCCAACAGCGGGTAAGTCCAGGCTGATCAGTTTGCTCACTGGCCTCCGCCGGCGCGACCCCGGCACGGTGGAACTGTTCGGCCACAATCCGCTGGACTCGGTAGTGCTGGGCGCGCCGAACCGCCGGGAACAGGGCCGCCGGTTCAATAGGCGGCGGCAAGAGCCACTAACGACGGCGGACGGACCGGTCGCCTCTCCCGCACGCCTGGATAGACGGTACGGAGTCCTAAGCTGGGAGGCGTGAGTCCTAAACAACCTGTCGCGCCCGTCACTGGGCAGGGCCTGAACCGTGCCATTCTCGCCCTCGCGCTGCCGGCCTTCGGCGCGCTGATCGCCGAGCCGCTGTTCCTGCTGGCTGATTCGGCGATTGTCGGCCACTTGGGTGTGGCCCAACTGGCCGGCGTGGGACTCGCGGCCACCGTGGTGCAGACCGTGGTGGGCCTGATGGTGTTCCTGGCCTATTCGACCACGCCCGCTGTGGCCCGGCTGCTCGGTGCAGGGCGACATGCGGATGCGCTCGCCGTCGGCCGGGACGGTATTTGGCTCGCCTTCTTCCTCGGCCTGGTGCTCTCCGTGGCCGGCTGGGTGTCGGCTCCCGCTCTCGCGTCCGCGATGGGGGCGGCAGGCGAGGTGCACGGCTATGCGGTGGATTATCTGCGCTGGTCGATGCCGGGGCTGACCGCGATGTTGATCGTGCTAGCGGCTACCGGTGTGCTGCGCGGGCTGCAGGACACTAAGACCCCGCTGCTGGTGGCCGGCATCGGCTTCCTGGTTAACATCGGGCTGAATTTCGTGCTGGTCTACGGGCTGGATCTGTCCGTGGCTGGATCGGCCATGGGCACCAGCCTGGTGCAGTGGGGGATGGCCGCCGTTTATTTGGTCATCGTCTACCGCGGCAGCGTGAAATACGGCGTGCCGCTGGCGCCCACCTGGACCGGGGTTAAGGCCACCACACACGTGGGCTCGTGGCTGATGCTGCGTACCCTGAGTCTGCGGGTCGCGATCCTCGCCACGGTCTTCGTGGCCACGGCACAGGGGCCGGTGAGCCTGGCTGCGCACCAACTGGTCATGACGGTCTTCACCTTCCTCGCCTTCGCGCTGGACGCCATCGCGATCGCGGCGCAGGCGCTGATCGGCAAGGAACTCGGGGCGGGCAACAAGGCTCTGGCACATTCGCTGACCCGCCGGATGATTGTCTGGGGCGTCGGCTTCGGGGTCATCACCGGCGTGCTGCTGGCACTCGCCGGACCGCACCTGGGCTGGATCTTCTCGTCCGACGCAGCCGTGCAGGATGCGTTCGCCATCGGAGTGCTGCTGCTGGCGCTCAGCCAGCCGATCTGCGGTTTCGTCTTCGTGCTCGACGGCGTGCTGATCGGCGCCGGTGACGCAAAGTATCTGGCGATTGCCGGCGTCGTAAATCTCTTGGTCTACGTGCCGCTGCTGGCCTGGGTGCAGCTGTCGGCGCTCAGCGGCGTCGCCGGATTGGCCTGGCTTTGGGCGGCATTCGGGCTGGGCTACATGGCCGCGCGGGGCCTGACGCTCGGCTGGCGGGTCCGCACGGATGCATGGATGGTCACCGGAGCGCACTAAACTCGAGGGGTGAGCACTAACAGCACTGTCCAGGCCGCAGCCTACTGGCAGCCCGTTTTGATGCGGGCGCTTGTCGCGGCCGCGTTCGGCATCCTCACCATTTTCTGGCCCGAGCCGGGGGACACGGTCATGGCCCTGGCCGGCGGTGCGTTCCTGCTGCTCAGCGGCGCGGCGGTGTGGCTGCTGGCGCGCAAGCCCGAGGCCAGCGAGTACCGGACGCTGCTGCAGCTCGAAGCCGGCGCGTTCGCCGTCGCGGGGGCGCTGGCGTTCGCGCTGCAGACCCCATCCACCTTCACCATCCTCGCCACGGCGGCGCTGCTCATCGGTGGCGGCGCGGAACTGGTGCTGTGGTGGCAGAACCGCGGCCCGCAGGGCTCGGTCCTGTCCAAGGACTGGCTGATCGTCGGCACCGCCTTGGTGGGCTTCGGCGCGGCCCTGCCGTTCTTCACCTACCTTGGCGCGCACGCGCTGCTGGGTGTCCTCGGCGGCGCGGCGATCATCACCGCCGTCGTACTGGGGATCGCCGCCCTGACCTACCGCTTCGATTCCCGCAAGGCCGCCGCCGGCTAACCCCGGCCCCGCAGCCGTGACTGCGCCCACACCGAAATCCCGACGTCTTCTACAGCCGGTAGACTGGAGTGAGACTTTTCGCAGTAATCAGGAGGAATTCATCGTGGGCAACAACGCTTCGGGCGAGCCGAACGGACCGCGGATGTCGGTCAAGGGGCCGCTGATTTTCTCCGCTGCGCTCGGCGTGATCGCCGGTTTCTGCACGATGATCTTCTCCACCGGCGGCGCCGAAAACCAGCTGCGCTGGGACCTGGGCATCACCGCGGCCGGCATCGCCTTCATCGCCACATTGCTGGTGGTGGCCGTGCTGACCATGGCGGGCAAGGACAACCCGGACCACCTGAGCCAAGGGTCGGGCGTCAATCGCAGCTCGGCGAAGATCCCGGGCGGCGCCGGCAGCGTAGGCGGGACTACGCGTGCTCCCCGCGAGCCCCAGACGGATCCCGACACCATTCGCGATGAAGACCAGAACGACGACGGCGGCAGCCACCGTCCGCAGGTGTGAGCGTCTGACGCTTTCGCCGGCGAATCTACCCGCTGGCTTTCCATGGCCCCGAGCTGACAAGCTGGGGCCATGACTTTTGGACAGGAGACAGGTGAGACCGCCGAGGGCAAGACCCTGCTGTTAGCCGAGCTCTGGTACCGGGGCGATCCCGGGCTCTCCTCGGCCGGGTTGCGGGACAAGCTTGAGGCCCGGTTCCCCGGGGCTGCCTTCTCCGAAGGCGTCACCCTGCTCCCGCACCGGGAGCATTCGTTTGAACTCCGAGGCAAGACCGTCAGCCTCAGCACCGGGCTGGCGGAGCCGTCCGAGCCGCTGCCCGCAGCGGACGCGCTCGAAGCCACGCCCACCGACCAAAGCTGGACCTGGCCCGATGCCGGCCAAGTGGTGCCCAGCTGCACGCACCGGATCCTGGTCACCGAAGTCCTCTCCAGCACCTTTGAACCGCGGCCGCGGGTGGAGTCTTTCCGCAGCGTCCTCCAGTTCCTGGTTGGGGAGACCAACCCGGCGGCCATCCGGTGGTTGCACAACTCCCATTGGCGGGAACCGGGCGAACTCGAGGCGGCACATCCGCTGGCCGGGCCGGTTAACATGCGGTTCTTCCTGGTGACCAATGACGAGGGAGCCATGGTGGTGGACAGCCTGGGCATGCACCAACTGGGCCTGCCCGATGTGCAGATCCACTTCCGGGACAAGGACCCCAACATGCTGGTGGAGCTGGCCTTCAACGTGGCCGCCTACCTCTACGAGAACGGGCCGGTGATCGCAGGCGGCACCACCTTGAACGGTCCGGACGGCTTGGTGCTGACCTGTTCCTGGGAAGACTCGCTGATCGGGCCGCTGCGCAGCGTCATCGATCTGGAGCCCGGGGCGCCCTTTGCCGCCGGGCGCCGTAGTTGAGGTGCAGGGCGGCTGCTGGTAAGACTCTGGTATGAGTGCGGCCGGTAATGAACCACGCTCTTCGGCAGCACATGCAGCGGACGCCGCCGAAGAGCTCTCCAACACGACGACGCTGGATGTCTTTGCCCGCGTCGGCTTCGCCGTACTCGGCCTGATCCACATTCTCATCGGGGCCATTGCCCTGCGGATCGCCTTGGGCGGCTACGGCGAGGCTGATCCTGCCGGCGCCGTGGAGATCCTGGCATCACGGCCGGTGCTGGGCCCGCTGATGATGTGGACCTGCTTTGCCAGCTGTCTGGGCCTCGCACTGTGGCAACTCAGCGAGGCATCCCTGCGTGCCCGGCACCTGCCGCGCAAGGAACAGATCTCCAAGGGCATCTCCTCCGGTTCCTTGAGCGTGACGTATGCCCTGTTCGCGTTCATGTTCGCCCGGTTCGCCCTCGGTGACGAATCCGACTCAGGCGAATCCACCAAAGACTTCACCATCGCGATGCTCCGGCATCCCCTGGGCGTGCCGTTCCTCCTGGCGGTGGGCGGCACAGTCATCGGCATCGGGATCTACTTTGTGGTCAAGGCGTTGCGCAGGCAGTTCACAGATGAACTGGACTTCGGCGATTCGAAGCGCGGCAGGGCGTTGCGCGTCCTCGGCGTAGCGGGACATATCGCGAAGGGTGTTGCCCTGTTCCTCGTCGGGCTGCTGATTATCATCGCCGGCGTCACGCACCGGCCGAGCCAATCCACCGGGCTGGACGGCAGCCTGAAGGCCCTCCCGGAGCAGCCCTTCGGCATCGTCGCCCTGGTCGCCATCGCCGTCGGACTGATGTGTTACGGGGTCTTCGCGATCATCCGTGCCCGCTACGGGCGCATGTAGCGCAGAGATGAAGGGCCGGTCCGCACCCGGAATCGGGAGCGGACCGGCCCTGGGTTTCTGATAGCGCAGAGCTACGGGATCATGCCGGTGGTGGTGCCCGTGGTTTCAGGGGATCCCGGAGTTCCCGTTGTCCCGGTGGAGCCTGGGACGCCGGTGCTGGGAGTGCCGCTGTAGCTGCCCGAACCGGAGGTGCCGGACGAGGAGGATCCGGCGTCGTTCTTATGCAGAACCCCCTTCGCCTTTTCGGTTACCTTTTCCTGCAGCTGCGGCGCCTTTTCCTTGGCCCATTCAGTGCCTTCGGACACCTTGTGCTGGACCTTGGGATCATTCCATAGCTTCTGGGCCTGGACCTTGATCTTCTCGTAGCTTTCGCGGCCGGCCCGGGAACCAAGCACAAAGCCCGCGCCGACGCCCGCTACAAACACAATCTTCTTCAACATGAGGGCTCCTCCAGTTCATCTGACACTGTTGCCGGACTATTCCTCAGCCTACTGATGATTCGGTAATGCGCAATATCCGGATGGTACTTATGCGGTAGCTTTGCGGGCGCGGTAGGCAGCCACGTGGGTGCGGTTGGCGCAGTTGCCGGTATCGCAGAAGCGCTTGGAGCGGTTGCGGGAGAGGTCTACCAGGACGGCGTTGCAGTCCTCGGCGGCGCAGACCCGCAGCCGGTCGAGTTCCTTCTCGCGGATCACGTCCACCAAGGCCATGGCCGCATCAACCGCCATCCGGATGTCCAGCGGCGCATCCGGCGTGGTGGCGTGCAGGTGGTAGTCCCAACCGTCGTGTTGGACCAGTTGGGGTAAGGCGCGGCCGTTGCGCAGGATGTTGTTGACCAGGCGCACGGCTTCGTCTTCCTCCGCCGTCCAGACTGCCCGTAGCCGTGGCCGCAGGTGACGCACCGCGCGCAGTTCCCCCATGGTGTGGCTGCGTGAGCCGGAGTACTCGTTCGCCTTCACGAACTCGTCCAGGTCTGCCAAGGTGTTCAGCTGGTCCACCTCGGACTCGGCGGTGTTGATCAACTTGGCCGCGTCGATCAGCGATCTTTCCGTGTCATGGGCAAACACCATCTTGACTCCTGAATATGCTCGGCATTACTGTCACTACTATATCCATCTTTAGGTCCTGACATGCTCCAATTTTCCGCGTTCATCCGGGGTGGCGGGCCGTCAATTAGCGCATTCGAGGTAACCATGGGCGGCGGTACCGTGTCGGTCAAGCCTGCAAGAGGCATCATTAGATCCTCCGCCGTATCCGGGGTGGGCATCGCCCTGTTCTCTTCGGCGGTGTTCGGGTTGTCGGGGTCTTTTGCAAAGTCCCTGCTGGAGGCGGGCTGGACACCCGGCGCCGCCGTTGCCGTCCGCATGCTCGGGGCCGCATTGGTGCTCACCGTTCCGGCGCTCATTGTGCTGCACGGCCGCTGGAGCCAGGTCCGGCAGAACTGGAAGACCATCGTGCTGTTCGGGCTGATCGGGGTGGCTGGCTGCCAGCTCGCCTATTTCAACGCCGTATCGACTCTCTCCGTTGGTGTAGCGTTGCTGCTCGAGTTCATGGCCCCCGTGCTGATTGTGCTCTGGCTGTGGCTGACGAGCCGCCGGCGGCCCCGCTCCGCCACGATGGCCGGCACCGTCCTGGCCGTGGCCGGACTGGTGCTGGTGCTGGATGTTTTCGGCGACGTGCGCCTCGACCTCGGCGGCATCCTCTGGGGCCTCGCGGCCGCAGTGTGCCTGGTCATCTACTTCTTCATCACCGCGCGGCACAATGACTCCCTGCCGCCGCTGGTTCTGGCGGCAGGCGGACTGCTGGTGGGTGGTGCGTCCATGGTGGTGCTGGGTGCGGCCCGGGTTCTGCCCATGGCGGTGAGCACCGCGGATGTTAGCCTGGCCGGTTGGCGGACGAGCTGGTGGGTGCCGCTGGCGGCGCTGGTGCTGCTGTCCACCGTGATCTCCTACGTCACGGGCATCATGGCTGCCCGGGCGCTCGGCACCAAGGTGGCGTCTTTCGTCTCCCTGACCGAGGTGCTCTTTGCCGTGCTGTGGGCATGGCTGCTGCTGGGCGAACTACCCGCAGCCATCCAGCTGCTGGGCGGTGCGCTGATCGTGCTGGGCGTAGTGCTTGTCCGGCTGGATGAACTGCGGGGCCCGCGGCTGAGGGTACAGGCGTAGGTGCTGTGAGTTGTGTCTCAAGCTATGGCCTGCGGCACATGGTGGCGTAGCGGAGCTCATATAGTTAATGGCTGCGGTGATTTTGAACACTTGTTCGCAGCACGAACACCGCCCCGTGTGGCCGACGTTCTCCCGTTGGCTCACGGCCCAAGTCAGCAACAGTAAGGCCCTGCAATGGATATCAAGTCGCGCATCGAAGCGGCCCCCATGAAGCGCACCCAGGTCGGCGTCATTGCCATCTGCACCGCGCTGTACATGATCGACGGCTTCGACGTCCTCGTCATGGCGTTCAGCGCCAACGCCGTCAGTGAATACTGGGGCCTGAGTGCGTCCCAGCTCGGCATCCTGCTCAGCTCCGCCCTGGTCGGCATGGCCATCGGCTCGATCTTCGTCTCCACCATCGCTGACATTATCGGCCGCCAGAAGACGCTGGCGCTCGGAGCCTTGGTTGTCGCCCTGGGCATGCTCGCCTCGGCTTTCGTACCGAGCTACGAACTTCTGGTCGTGCTTCGCTTCATCACCGGCCTGGCCGTGGGCACGTTGCAGGCCACCGCAAATGTCCTCGCGTCCGAGTTCACCAACGCCAAGCGGCGCTCCACCTCCCTGGCGATCGTCAGCATCGGCCAGCCGATCGGCGGCGTGCTGGGCGGCATGGCCACCGGCGTGCTGATCCTGCAGTTCGGTTGGCGGTCGGCCTTCCTGTTCGGCGCGATCATCACCGCCATCATGATTCCGTTCATCCTCCGTGCCGTGCCGGAGTCCGTGGACTACCTGCTGGTCCGCCGGCCGGTCAACGCTCTGGAGCGCGTCAACAAGGTCCTGGCCCGAATCGAACAGCCGGCGGTCACGGAATTGCCCGCGCCGGCCCCGGCTCCGGCCAAAAAGAAATCCCGTTTCGCAGACGTGCTTACCGGTGTCAACGCCCGCCGCACTATCCTCATCTCGCTGGCGTACTTCATCCTGATGGCCAGCTTCTACTTCGCCAACTCCTGGACCCCGAAACTGGTGACCGCCAGCGGCTTCAGCGAGCAGGACGGCATCACGGCCGGCGTCCTCTTCAGCACGGGGGCCATCATTGGCGCCGTCGTACTGGGATTCTTCGGTGCACGCTTCCCGATGCGCAAGGTCCTGGCCGTCTTCTTCGTCATGGGCGGCCTCACCTTCGGCGCGTTCTCGCTGTCCACAGGATCGCTCGCCGGCGCCCTGCTGGCGGCGGCCTTGGTCGGTTTCGGCTCAAACGCCCCGATTGCCGGCATGCTCGCCATCAGCCCGACCTACTACACCTCCGAGGTCCGCGGCACGGCGCTGGGCCTTGTCATCGGCATGGGCCGCGTGGGCGCCATCGCATCCCCGATGATCGCCGGTACCTTGATGGACGGCGGCTGGCAGCCGACCGACCTGTACTTCCTGTTCATCATTCCGATGCTGATCGGCGCCGTGGTGATCTCCATGCTGGGCAAGCCCGTCCTGGGCGAGCCTGCCGCCGCCGGCGCCCAGAGCGGCGCAAGCGAGCGGGAGCTGACCAACAGCCACTAGTTACCCTGGAGAGTTTGATGCGGGAGGGGCCCCTGCTGCCGATTACGACGGCGGCGGGGGCCTTTCCTCTTACATCCCACCGGCACTCTGGCGCACACTGGAAAGAGGCAATCCAGAAACCCGAGGAGCTTTCCATGTGCCGCAACATCCGCCGTCTCTACAATTTCGAGCCGTCCGCCACGAGCGCCGAGGTCGAGGCCGCCGCATTGCAGTACGTCCGCAAAGTCAGCGGCACCAACAAACCCTCCAAGGCCAATGAAGAGGCCTTCAACGAGGCGGTACACGAAATCGCGCACATAACGGCGCACCTGCTCGATTCGCTCGTGACCACAGCACCGCCGAAGAACCGCGATGAAGAAGCAGCCAAGGCGAAGGCCCGCGCGGCCGTCCGCTATGGCGCCGCCGGGTAGCCGGTGAAGTCGCTCCTGCGCTGGTCCAATGCGATCGTCCTGGTCGCTGTCGCCGGCATGATGCTGGTCGTTTACGGCAACCGGGGCCAATGGGTGCAGGCGCTCGTGGTCGCCGCTATCCTGCTGGCCGCCGCATGGTTTGTCAGTCCCGTTTACGGCGGCCGGCAAAAACCGTGGTCAACGCTTCGGCAGCGCCAACAGTACGAGCCCGGAGTGGTGATCTTCTGGCGGCCGGGCTGTGTCTACTGCATGCGGATGATGGCCTCGCTGAGCCGGACCCGGCGCAAGGCGCAGTGGGTCAATATCTGGCGCGATGCCGAGGCGGCCGCGTTTGTCCGCGAGCATAATGACGGGAATGAAACGGTACCCACGGTCATCCTGCGCGACGGGGTTGTCACCAACCCCCATCCGGAAATTGTGCGTCGGGAACTCGTCCGGGGGTAATGCCGCCCCGGAAAGGGCGGGGGCTCTCCGACGCCGGGGAGCCGCCGCCCATCCGGAGCGGAAGGCGCTGGTTACCGGGCGAAGGCCCGCAGCCGCAGGGAGTTCGCCACCACCAGTACCGAGCTCGCGGCCATCGCAGCGCCGGCGATCATCGGGTTCAGCAACCCGAACGCCGCCACCGGGATGCCGAGGGTGTTGTAGGCGAAGGCCCAGAACAGGTTGCTCTTGATGGTGCTCAAGGTCTTGCGGCTCAGCTCGATGGACTGCACCACCTGGCCCAGATCGCTGCCCATCACCGTGATGTCCGCGGCCTCGATGGCAACATCCGTCCCTGCACCCATGGCGATCCCGAGGTCGGCCTGCGCCAAAGCAGCAGCATCATTCACGCCGTCGCCGACCATCGCCACGGTCTTGCCTGCGTCCTGCAGCTTCTGCACGGCCTCGACCTTGCCCTCGGGGAGGACGTCGGCGAAGACGTCTTCAGCGGCAATTCCGACGGCGGCGGCAACCTGGGCGGCGACCGCGCCGTTGTCTCCGGTCAGCAGGATCGGGCGGAGGCCCAGTTCCTTGAGGCGGGCAATCGCCGTGGCCGAGCTGTCCTTGATGGTGTCCTTGAGGTTGACGATGCCGGCAAGTTCGCCGTCCACGGCCACCCAGATGGCGGTCGCGCCGGACTCCTGCTGTTCCAGCAGCATGGCGCGGTCCTGCGCCGACAGGTTGACGCCGTTCTCTTCCAACCACCCGGTCCGGCCGGCCACCACGGTGAGCCGTCCGCCGTCGCTATTTGTCACGGTGCCGCGCACACCGCCGCCGGCCGCACTGTGGAAATCCGCCAGAGCCGGCAAGCCGGGCTGCCCTGACGCGCTTACGGCTGCCCCGGCGGCGGCCGAGGCGAGGCGCTCCTTGGCTGCGTCGACGATCGCGTGGGCGATCGGGTGCTCGGAGCCGGATTCGACCGCGCCGGCCAGCGCCAGTACTTCGTCTTCCGCATGAGAACCAAGGGCGACGACGCCGGAAACAGCCTGCTTGCCGGTGGTCACCGTGCCCGTCTTGTCCAGCAGAATGGTGTCCACATGCCGGGTGTCCTCAAGGATCTGCGGGCCCTTGATCAGGATGCCCAGCTGCGCGCCCCTGCCCGTACCGGTGAGCAGCGCGGTCGGCGTGGCCAGCCCCAATGCGCAGGGGCAGGCGATGACCAGCACCGTCACCGCGGCGGTGAAGGCGGACTCCAGGTCACCGGTGAGGACCAGCCAGAGGACAAAAGTAACGACGGCGATGGCGATCACGATGGGGACGAAGACCGAGCTGATGCGGTCCGCCAGCCGCGCGATGGGCGCTTTGCCTGCCTGTGCCTGGCTGACCAGCCGGCCCATCTGCGCCAACGTCGTGTCCGAGCCGACGCGGGTCGCCCGGACCAGCAGGCGGCCGGACGTGTTGATGGTGGCGCCGGTGACAGTGTCGTCCACGTCCACTTCCACCGGGACGGATTCGCCGGTGATCAGGGACGTATCGACGGCGGAATGTCCCTCGACCACGTAGCCGTCCGTGGCGATCTTTTCACCGGGGCGGACCACGATGAGGTCGCCGGGAACCAGTTGGTCCGCGGATACTTTCGCCTCGGCGCCATCGCGCAGTACGGTGGCTTCCTTGGCCCCGAGATCCAGCAAGGATTTGAGCGCGTTGCCTGCCTTCTGTTTGGCGTTGGCTTCGAGATAGCGGCCCAGCAGCAGGAAGGTCGTGACGACGGCGGCGGTCTCGAAGTAGAGCGCGTGGTCGGCCATGCTGCCGTGGACGTGCTCCGTCATCATCGGGTCCATCAGCAGTTGCCATGCGGAGAAGAAGAACGCCGCGAGGACGCCGATCGACACCAGCGTGTCCATGGTCGAGGCCAGATGCCGTGCGTTGATCGCCGCGGCGCGGTGGAAAGGCCAGGCCGACCAGAAGACCACGGGGATGGACAATGGGAAGACAACCCACCCCCAGTGCGGGAACTGCGCGCCCGGAATCATCGAGATGGCGAAGATCGGGAGGGTCAGGATGGTGGCTGCCCACAGCCGTGGCCGCAGTTGCGACGCCGTGCCGCCGTGCGCCATGTGGTCCTCGTGGTCGGCGTGCTCGTTATGCGGGGCGCCTTCGCGGGCGTCCCTGCGCCTAGACGCAGTAATGTTCGCAGGCTCTCCTGATTCCTCGCTGCGCCACAACTCGTGCTGCCCGGATGCGCCCGCCTCCGGGGCCTCGCGATGGGTGGCGTCCTGGGGCGAGGATTTGATGCGGGCACGGTAGCCGGTGGCCTTGACCGTGTCGAGCAACTGCTGGTCCGACACGTTTTCGGGCACGGTGACCTGCGCCGATTCGAGGGGGAGGTTGACGCTGGCTTGGACACCTTCGAGCTTGCCCAGTTTGCGCTCCACGCGGTTGACGCAGGACGCGCACGTCATGCCTTCGATCTCCAGCTCGACCAGGCGGGTCGGAGCCACCTGCATACCGCTGATTCCGGCGGAGCCGGCCTGGTTGCTGCTAGTAATCCGGGCACCCGTGTTCTGGGCCATGATTGCCTTCTTCCCCTTCGATTGTCAAAGGCGGGCCGTTCGCTTGACGCTGGGCCCGCCGTCGTACTCTTACGCGTCTGCTGCCACGACCAGGTAACCCGCTTCGGCTACGGCTTCGCCGATCTGTTCCGGATCCAGGGCATCGGTGGAGTTGACGGTCGCGGTGGAAATGCCGCCCTTGTTCAGCTCGATGGCCACATCCTGCACGCCCTTGATGGCCTTGAGTTCTTCGGTGACTGCGTCAATGCAGTGGCCGCAGGTCATGCCGTCAATGCTGACTTTGGTGATGGTGCTCATGGTTCCTCCTGTTGGAATTGATTCTGTTCTGGCCTAGCGCAGCAGCCGGCCGATAGCGTCCGAGGCTTCCTTGACCTTGTCCTGGACGATCGCTGGGTCTCCGGCGGCTTCGGAGTCCTTCGCGGCGCCGACGACGCAGTGCGCGATGTGGTCCTCGAGCAGGCCGATGCTGACGGCGTGCAGGGCCTTGTTGACTGCGGACACCTGCGTGAGGATGTCGATGCAGTACTTGTCCTCGTCCACCATGCGGGCGATACCCCGGACCTGGCCCTCGATCCGCTTGAGCCTGCGCAGGTAGGCCGCCTTGTCGGTGGTGTAGGCGTGCCCGATGTGCTCGTCGGCTGCGAGGGCATCCTCAAGGACCGACGGCTCGGCCGCGGGAAGTTCTGTGTGGCTCATGGCGTTCCTTCCGTGGATTACTAGGTTCAATGTATACCCCTTGGGGGTATGAATCAAGGGCGTGTGGCCGACGCCTCAGCACTGGAGATTCAGTGCGATGTCGGAGTGTGACTTCTCGCCGCCGGGCCTCGTCACGGCGGGAACGTGCCTTAAACGCGAGAACGTCCCTTACTCCCGGGTGTCGGGCAGGTAAGGGACGTTCTCGCGGCGGAATGCTGGTCCGGGCCAGAGGATTCGGACCCAGGACTCAGGACTGGGTGTCGCGCAAGGTGCGGAAGGCCAGCCAGGCCGCGGCAACCATCAGCACGGAGGCGATTCCGGCCGTGACCGTGACACCGCTGTCGAAGGCGTGGAAAGCCGACTCCAGGAGCGGGTCCGCCGTCCTGCCGGGAAGTTCGGCGGCAGTGTTGATGGCGCCGCCCAATGTTTCGCTCGCGATGGTCTGTTGCGACGCCGTGAGGTTCGCGGGCAGGTCGATGTTCTGCCGGTAGGCCGCCACCAGGATGCTGCCGAGTACCGCGGTGCCGAAGACCGAGCCCACTTCGTAGGCCGTTTCGGAAACCGCCGACGCGGCACCGGCCTTGGCCGCCGGAACGCTGGAGAGGATCAGGTCGTTGGAGAGCGTCTCCGAAGCTCCCACTCCCGCGCCAAGTACCGCAAAGGCCAGCATGAGGTTTCCGGCCGAAGCGCCGGGGGTTGCGGCCACCATCCAGTAGGCCGTTGCAGAAAGCAGCAGCGCGGCTGACACCACCAGATGCGGGCGGATCCGGCGCACCAGCGGCACCGCCAGCAGGCCGGCAGTGATGGTGATCGCCAGACCGGGCAGCAGTACCAGCCCGGCATCGAGCGGGCTCAGCCCGAGGACCAGCTGCAGGTGCTGGGACACGAAGTACAGGAAGCCGACCAGCGAGAACACCGCCAGCAGGTTGACCAGTACCGCACCGGTGAAGGGCCGGACCGTGAAAAGCCGTACGTCCAGCATCGGCTGGGAGCGGCGGAGCTGGCGCCGGGTGAACAGCCAGCCGGCAGTCACTCCGAGCACGGCAATGCCCAGGGTGGCCATGAGGTTGCCGCCGTTGGCGAGGTTCTTGATGGCGTAGACCACCGGCAGCATCGTTGCGATGGAGAGGAAAATGCTCCAAATATCGACGGCGCCCGGTGCCGGATCCTTGGATTCCGGCACGAAAAGCGGGGTCAGGATCAGCATCAGCACCAGCACCGGAACGGCCAGCAGGAACACGGATCCCCACCAGAAGTGTTCCAGCAGCAGTCCGCCCAGGATCGGGCCCAGCGCGGCGCCGGCGGAGAAGCCGGCGGCCCAGACCGCGATGGCCAGACGGCGCTGTCCGCGGTCGGTGAAGATGTTGCGGATCAGGGAGAGCGTGGCCGGCATCAGCATGGCACCGAAGACGCCCAGGCCGGCACGCGCGGCCACCAGTACCTCGGCGCTTGGTGCGAAGGCTGCGAGCGCCGAGAAGACGGCAAAGCCCACGGCGCCCGTGATGAGCATGCGCCGGCGGCCGAACCGGTCGCCCAAGCTCCCCATGGCGACCAGCAGGCCGGCGAGAACCAGGGGATAGATGTCGATGATCCAGAGCAGGGTAGTCCCGCTGGTGTTGAACTCCAGCGAGATGGCAGGCAGGGCAAAGCTCAGCACCGTATTGTCCACGGCGACCAGCAGTACCGGCAGCATGAGTGCTGCCAGAGCGGTCCATTCTTTCCGGCCGGCACGTTGGGTGATGGTGAGCATAGTGCACCTCCTGAAAATTGCGGGGACGCATTTACTGTACCGGCTGGACGGTTTAGTGGCAAGCGGATCGAAAGCTAGGATGGATGGATGGCCAGCGCAAAAGACCGGATCCTCGACAGCTTTGAAGACATCCTCATCAAGGAGGGCGAACGGGCGGCCACTATGGATGCCGTTGCGGCGGCGGCAGGGGTGTCCAAGGGAGGGCTGCTCTACCACTTCCCCTCCAAGGAGGCCATGGTAGAAGGGCTCTGCGAACGGCTCGCGGCGCTGACAGCGGAGGATGCGGAGAAGATCGGCAAGGCGCCCGAAGGAGCGGCCCGCTACTACGTGCGCACTTCTTTATATGTGGACTCGCCGCTGGACCGGGCCATCGTCGCCGTGGCCCGCTTGGTGCAGCAGGGGCATCCCGCGGCCGCCCAGACCTTTGCCCGTATCGAGGGGCTTTGGCTGGATGCGCTGGAGAAGGCCCTCGGCAGCAGGCCGGTTGCACAGGCCATCAAGCTGATGGGGGACGGACTCTATTACAGCGCTACCTTTTTCTCCGGGGCTAGCCAGCCCGCCAAAGTTACCGAAGCAGAATTGGAAGCGCTGCTGGAGCAGGTAGACGCACTGGTGGAGCGCATCTAAGGCTGAGCGGACTACCGGCCGGCCGGAATCGACCCGGCGCGGGCGTCAGGCATGCGTTTCTTCTTCCACCAAAGCGGTGGCGATACTGTCCGAATCTTCCAGTGCGGCGAGGTAGCGTTCGGCGTCGAGCGCGGCAGCGCAGCCGGTGCCCGCGGCGGTGATGGCCTGCCGGTAGCGGTGGTCCACGGCGTCGCCGCACGCGAAGACGCCCCGCTGGCTGGTCACGGTGGTGGGGGAGTCCACCTTGATATAGCCCTCCGCATCCAGATCGATCTGGCCCTTGACCAGTTCGGTCCGCGGCAGGTGACCGATGGCCACGAAGATCCCGGTGGCGGCCAGTTGGCGCGTCGCCCCGGTAACAGTGTCCGTCAGCGTCACGCCGGAGACCTTGCCGTTGCCGTGGATGGCGGAAACGGTGCTGTTCCATTCGAAGCGGATCTTCTCGTTGTCCCGCGCCCGCTGCGCCATGATCTTCGATGCCCGCAGCGCATCCCTACGTACGACGACGGTGACGGACTTTCCGAAGCGGGTCAGGAAGAGTGCTTCCTCCATGGCCGAATCCCCGCCGCCGACGACGATGATGTCCTGGTTTCGGAAGAAGAACCCGTCGCAGGTGGCGCACCAGGAGACGCCGTGGCCGGAGAACTTCTTTTCCTCCGGCAGCCCGAGTTCCTTGTAGGCGGAGCCGGTGGCCAGGATGACCGCCGGCGCCTGGTAGACGTTCTCGCCGGCGGTGACCACTTCTTTAAGGTGGCCTTCAAGCGAGACGGAGGAGACGTCGTCGTACTCAATGGTCGCGCCGAACTTCTCCGCCTGCTGCTGCAGGCTCTCCATCAGCTCCGGACCCTGGATACCCTCGGGAAAGCCCGGAAAATTCTCCACATCCGTCGTGTTCATCAGCGCGCCGCCCGCGGTGACGGCGCCGGCAATTACGCGCGGTTCCAGCCCGGCCCGCGCGGCGTAGATCGCTGCCGTGTAGCCCGCGGGACCGGAACCGATAATGATGATCTTCTCGCTCATGATGTTTCTCCTTCAGGTGCCGTCGCCGCGGGCTAGCTGGCGTCCGGGTGCAGCGCGGGGAGCAGGCCGGAAACCAGGCTCTGGACGCGTGCCTTGATGTCATCGCGCAGGACGCGGGCGGCCCCAACGTCCTTGCCTGCAGGGTCCCTCAGCTCCCAGTCCTCGTACTTCCGGCCGGGGATGACCGGAACATCGACGCCGCCGCCCAAGGTGATGACCATATTGGCGTCATGGAGCTGCTCCGTGGTGAGCTGCCTGGTGGTGCGGCCGGAAATGTCGATTCCGTCCTCCGCCATGGCTTCCACTACCGCCGGATTGACCTCTTTTGCCGGCCGTGAACCGGCGGACCGGACATCGATGGCGCCTCTGGACAGGTGCTCCAGATAGGCGGCGGCCATTTGCGAGCGGCCCGCGTTGTGGACGCAGACGAAGAGGACGGTGGGCTTGTGGCTGTTGGTCTCGGTCATGGCGGGTCCTTTGCTTCTGCCGGCAGTGCCTCTAGTGGGTGAAGAAACGTTCCGGCGCGGGCTGTATAGACCAGTGCAACAAGAACCGCGGCTAGTATCAAGAGCCTTCGCCTTCCCGGCAGGCGCGAAGACCCTCCCGGCAGCCGATCTGCGCATAATGGACTCCACGCCCTTCTTCGGAACCAGCCAGCAGAAAGCGACCTCATGACCCCGCAGCCAGGTAAGCCCAGCGTCCTCTTTGTCTGCTCCTCCAACAGCGGCAAGTCCCCGATGGCCGCCGGCTTGCTGGAAAAACTCGCCAACGGCACGGTGGATGTGCACTCCTGCGGCACCAATCCCGGGACCGCGGTCAACCAGGAATCGGCCGAGGCGCTGCTCGAGAAGGGCATCGACATCAGCGGCGGCACGCCTACGGCGGTGACCGAAGAAGCGCAGCGGGCGGCCGACGTCGTCGTTATCTTGGGCAGCAACGCGCAGCTGGAGGAGGTGCCGGGCACGCGCTACGAGCGCTGGGAGATCAGCGAACCGAGCCTGCGCGACATCCACGGCATGGAACGGATGCGCTTGGTGCGCGACGAGATCGACGCCCGTGTGCACCGGCTCTACGAAGAACTCGTCGGCGAGTAACGATCTCGGGCAATCAGGCCTGCGCGGCCCCGGCATCTTGATGCTCGTGCTCGTCCACGGACTCTTGGGACATCCAGAGCAGTTCCCAAACGTGGCCGTCGGGGTCGGCGATGGAGGCGCCGTACATGCCGGGCATGCTTTCCTTGGCTGGCAGGTAGACGCTGCCGCCGCTGGCCTGCGCCTTGCCCACCAGGTCATCGACTTCTTCGACCGACGAGGCGGTGAGGCAGTTCAGGACTTCCTTCGCGGAGGAGCCCAGATGCGGGGTGCTGCCCTCGGCAAGGAAGCCTGCGAAGAAGTCCTGCTTCAAAAGCATGACAAAAATGGTGTCGGAGATGACGATGCAGGAGCCCTCATCCGAACTGAAGTCCGGGTTCAGGGTGAAGCCCAGGCCGAGGTAGAAGTCCGTAGCCTTCTGCAGGTCGGAGACGGGGAGGTTGGCGAAAATCATGCGGTCCATGGCAGATCCTTATCAAGTGGAATGAACGAGTAGAGGAACTTGTGGAGCTGATCGCGTGCAAAGCGCACAGTGTTCACCTTAAATGAGCCGGATACCTCGGTCCATAGTTCGCCGCCCGGAAATGCCGACAGGCCTCAGGGGGGGATATGCGCGGAACGCGAGCTGTCAGATGGCCAGGTGCTTCGACAGGGCCGGGAGCAGGCTGGCGGCTGCGCTGACGGCGATGGCGGCCGGTTCTTTACCGGGGAGGCCGGGCAGCCCGATCGGGCAACTGATGGTGTCGATGGCCTCGGAGCTGTGACCTTCTGCCTGCAGTTTCTGGCGGAACCTGGACCACTTGGCCGAGGATCCGATGAGGCCGACTGAGCCGAGGTTGCCCCTGCGCAGCGCGGCGTCGCACAGCAGGAAGTCTTCGGCATGGTCGTGGGTCATGATGAACACGTGGGACCCCGGCGGCAGTCCTGCCAAAGTGGTATCCGGAACAGCGCTGTGCTTGGGCTGGACTTCGGCCGGTCCCGCCAGGATGTCGGCGAGGTGCGCCGGATTAAGCTGGTCGGCCCTGTTGTCCACAAGGTGCAGTTGGATCGGCAGCCGGGAAAGGATCCGGGCCAGTTCATGGCCTACGTGCCCCATGCCGAAGATGGCAACGGTGGCGCGGGCAGGAAACGGCTCGAGCAGAACACTGACTACTCCTCCGCAGCACTGCTGCCCATGCTCGGTGACGGCATGTTCATTGAGCGGGAACGGCAGGCATTCCGGGACCGTGCTTCCTGACCGGAGCAGCGCGCGTGCCCGGTCGATGACCGTTGCCTCGAGGTTGCCGCCCCCGATGCTGCCCCAGGTGGACTCGGCGCCGACCAGCATCTTTGCCCCCGCCTCCCGCGGGGCATGGCCCCGCGCCTCGGTGACCGTAGCCAAGACGCTTGGCAGGCCAGCCGAGCGCAGATCCTGCAGCGCCTGCAGCCAGTCCATCTCAGCCTGCTGCGGTACTAACAGATGAAGGCGCGGATTCGTCCCCTGCCCGGGCCCCGCCGTCGTAAGCCTTCGAGGTTGTCTCCCGCGCTGACTGGATCGCCCAGAAGACCGCCTCGGGGGTTGCCGGGCTGGCCAATTCGACGGGCTGGTCCCCGGCACCGAACGCAGCCACGGCCTGGCGCAGGGCCTCCCTGACGCTGAAGGCAAGCATGAGCGGCGGTTCACCCACCGCTTTGGAACCATAGACGACGCCGCTTTCGGTGGCCTGCTCGAAGAGATGGACGTTGAACTCCTCGGGCATCTCGGAGAAGCTGGGCAGCTTGTAGGTGCTGGCGGACTGGGTCGCCAGACGCCCCCGGTGCTCGCCGTCGGACTCGTCCCAGCGCAGTTCCTCAAGCGTCAGCCATCCGGCGCCCTGGACGAAGCCACCCTCGATCTGGCCGAGGTCGATGAGCGGGGAGAGGCTGTCGCCGACATCGTGGACAATGTCCGTCCGCAGCTGGCGGTACGCGCCGGTGAACCCGTCCACCTCCACCTCGGAAACGGCTGCCCCGTAGGCGAAGTACTTGAACGGCTCCCCTTGCATGCGGGCGCTGTCCCAGTGCAATCCCGAGGTGCGGTAGTAACCGGCCGCCCAAAGCGGAATCCGCTGGAAGTAAGCGTCGTTGGCCAGATCGGCGAAGGCAATGTCCCTGTCGTGGAAGCCGATGCCGGTCACTTTCCCGTTGGCGAACCGGACGTCATCGGGGTGGATGTTCATCTTGCGGGCCGCCACCTCGGCCAGCCGTGCGCTGATATGCTCGCAGGCGTCCTTGATGGCCCCGCCGTTCAGGTCCGCTCCTGAGCTGGCCGCCGTGGCCGACGTGTTCGGCACCTTGTCCGTGCGGGTGGGGGCCAGACGGATGAAATCCAGCGGAACGCCCAAGGCAGTGGCAGCGACCTGGCACATTTTGGTGTGCAGGCCCTGGCCCATTTCCGTGCCGCCGTGATTGATCAGGACGGAGCCGTCCTTATATACGTGCACGAGCGCGCCGGCTTGGTTGAAGGCCGTGAGGTTGAACGAGATGCCGAACTTCACCGGAGTGATGGCGAGGGCACGCCGGTTATGCGGGTGCGCGGCGTTGAAGGCGTCGATATCTGCCCGCCGGCGCACGACGTCGGCACGTTCCAGCAGGGTTTGCCAGATGTTGTGCAGCCGCTCGGCATGGCGGACCGGCTGGCCGTACGGCGTGGTCTGCCCGGGAACGTAGAGGTTGCGCTGCCGCAGTTCGCCCGGGTCGAGCCCCAGTGCCGGGGCGGCTCTGCCCATGACCTCCTCGATGAGGAACATGCCCTGCGGGCCGCCGAAGCCGCGGAACGCCGTCTGGGACGTCTTGTTGGTCTTCGCGATCCGGCCATCAACGTGCACGTTAGGGATCCAGTAGGAATTGTCCACGTGGCACAACGCACGGGTCAGGACTGGCTCCGAAAGATCAAGGCTCCACCCGCCGTCGCTGGTCAGCGTAGCCTTCAGCGCCTGGATGCGGCCATCCTGGTCGAAGCCGGCCTCCCACCTGGCGTGGAACGGGTGGCGCTTGCCCGTCATCGTGATGTCCTGGGTGCGGTTAAGGCGCAGGCGCACCGGCCGGCCGGTGAGAACGGCGCCCAGCGCGGCGACCGCGCCGAAGCCGTGGGGCTGCATTTCCTTGCCGCCGAAGCCGCCGCCCATGCGCAGGCACTGGACGGTGACATCGTGGTTGTGCCGGCCCAACACGTGCGCCACGATTTCCTGTGTCTCCGACGGATGCTGCGTGCTGCTGTGGACAAAGATCTGCCCGCCCTCATCGAGGTACGCGAACGATGCGTGGGTCTCCAGATAAAAGTGCTCCTGGCCGCCGTACTCGATCTCGCCGGAAAACCGGTGCGCAGATCCCTGCAGAGCCGCGTCGGCGTCGCCCCTGCTGAGGGTCGGCTGGAGGCCCTGGAAGCTCTCCGCCTCGATGGCTTCCGTGAGCGTCAGCAGCGAGGGGAGCGGGTCGTAGCTAACTTCGACGGCCTCCGCGCCCAGCCGCGCGGCCTCGGGTGTTTCGCCAAGCACCCAGCAGATGGCATGGCCGTAGTACATGACCTCGGTGGGAAAAAGCGGCTCGTCGTGCTTGGTGCCGGCGTCGTTAACGCCGGGAACGTCCGCTCCGGTCAGCACCCGGACTACTCCCGGGACCTGCAGCGCCGGTTCGGTTCGCAAGGAGGTTACGACGGCGTGGGCATGGGGTGCCTGGACGGGCCAGGCATGCAGCACATTCTGGCGGCCCACGATGAGGTCGTCGGTGTAGAGGGCGGTACCCGTGACATGCAGTGCGGCGGATTCGTGCGGCACCGACACGCCAACGACGGGATTGACCGGGCGGTCGGCAAGGGATTTCATCGGGCTACCTCCACAGCGGATGCCGTTTCCGCATAAAACTTGAGCAACGCCTGTCCGAGCATGGCCGAACGATACTTGGCGCTCGCCCTGAAATCGTCGATCGGAGTGCCTTCAGCGGACATGACGGCGGCGGCAGCCTCGGCCGTTTCACCTGTCCACGGCTGGCCCGCCAGCGCCTGCTCCGTGCTGGTTGCCCGGATCGGCGTGGCCGCTACGCCCCCGACCCCTATCCGAACGGAGGAGACGGTGCCGCCGTCGAGCTGCATGGCGAAAGCGACGGCGACACTCGAAATGTCGTCAAAACGGCGCTTGGCGATCTTGTAAAAGGCGGTGTTTTCCGCCAGCGGCAGCGGGATCCGCACCTCGCGCAGGAGCTCGCCGGATTTCCTGACGCTCTGGCGGTACCCGGTGAAGTATTCAGCCAGTGCGACTTCCCGCTCACCGCCTGCGGAGGCCAGCACGACCGACGCGTTCAGGGCCAGCAGCGCTGGCGCCGAATCACCGATCGGCGATCCTGTCGCGAGGTTGCCGCCCAGGCTTGCCGTATTGCGGATCAGCGGAGAGGCGAACTGGGGGAAGAGCTGGCTCAGCAACGGGACGCGCCCCGAGAGCCCGCGATCGATCTCGCTGAGGCTCAGGGCCGCCCCGATGGTGATCCGGTCGCTGCCGACCTCCAGCGTCCGCAGCGGTTCGAGCCGGTCGATGGCAAGGGTCAGCGGCGGCCGCGTGTGCCGCAGGTTCACCTCCACTCCGAGGTCCGTGGCGCCGGCGACCAGCTTGGCTTCCGGATTCTGCTCGAGCAGGTCGAAGAGCTCTTCCATGGCTGCAGGCCGGACGAAGCGGGCGCCGTCGACAATTTTTTCCGTGGGTTGAGCGGCAGGTGCGGGGCCACCCTGCCGGACAAGCAGCGGGTCGGATCCATCGGGGGAGCCGAGCGCGTACGCGGCGTCCCGGATGGGCCGGTAGCCGGTGCAGCGGCACAGATTGCCGCTCAGGGCGTGCAGGTCGAAGCCGTTGGGTCCGCTTTCATGGTCGGTCGCATGCTCCTCGCCGGCCACCGCGGTCCCGGTCTGCACCGCGGCACCGGAGCGGGCAGCATCCCGCTCGGGGCGGTAGTACTCGGCGGCCATGGAGCAGATGAACCCCGGCGTGCAGTAGCCGCATTGCGCTCCGCCGCGGTCCGCCATCTCCCGTTGAACGGGGTGCAGGGCCTCCTCGGAGCAAGGCCCCGGTGCGGTACCGAGGCCCTCTGCAGTCACGATTTCCTGGCCGTCGAACGCCAAGGCAGGAGGCAGGCACGCGTTGATTGAGGTCCAGCGGCTTCGGTCGGCCCCGTTGGGGCGGGCGACGAGGATGGCACACGCACCGCACTCACCCTCGGCGCACCCTTCCTTCGCCCCGGTCAACCCCTCTGTTCTCAACCAGTCGAGCAGCCGGGTGTGCGGACCGGCCCCGCCGCAATCGCGCAGTTGGCCGTTGACCGTTATCTGGCTATCGCCCATGCCTCAATCTCCTCAGCGCCCTCGTTAGACGTGCTTGAGAATCATCCTGTGACTCACACCATACTGCGCCATGCGTAGGTGTAAACCCAAGAACGACGGCGGATCCACCCTTCCGCCGTGATCGCCACCACCGGGTGCGTTGCGCGAAAGGGGCGGCCGCGGCCAGCAAGCTTTGTCGTCGTCGAGCGCCTGAAAGAGTCTTTGGAACGGGGGGCTTCTTGTATGACCTTGGTCACGGGGAGGGTGTCGCGGCTGCGACCCGGAAGCGCGACCCGCGCGGCCCTTTGCTGCCATTGAGTTTTTCGTTTAAGCGGGAGTGTCGCCAGCGGCAGGTCAATGTGGCGCGTGTCACGCAATCACACCGAAGGGGCGCAAATATACGTCACAGAAGATTTGCCTCATGGAAATTCCCGACGGTACGGTACCAAACTAACCAGCCCGAGAAGGAGTCGCCGTGACTTCTCCTGGACGGATCGACCGGCACTGCGCCGGGATCTTCGGCTGGCAGGGGCTCCCGGCAACGCGCAAGACAGTGCGTGAACGCGCAGGACAGTGCGAACCGGTCAGATAGACAGCCCCGCCACAGACCACTTTTCCCACTCCCCAGGAGAAAACACCCATGTCAACCATGCAGGAAACACCTCCCACGATGACGGCGTCGACTTCCACGGCCGACCCCGTACAGCTGCGCCAGGCCGCGCTCCCGCGGCGTGCCCGTCCGCTGGCGATACTGCGGATCCTGCTGGGGTCGGTCTTTCTCTGGGCCTTCTTCGATAAGACCTTCGGCCTGGGTTTCGCCACAGCACCCGAGAAGGCCTGGCTCGCGGGCGGCTCGCCCACTGCAGGCTACTTAGGCAGCGTGGAAGGTTCGTTCGCAGGACTGTTCCAGTCGCTGGCTGGCGCGCCGGTCGTGGACTGGGCCTTCATGCTTGGCCTGCTGGCCGTTGGTACGGCACTGGTTCTTGGCATCGCGCTCCGTGCAGCCGCTGTCGGCGGCACCGCCCTCATGATCCTGATGTGGCTGTCTTCGCTGCCGCTCAAGTCCAATCCGGTCATCGACGAGCACATCGTCTACGCGGCGGCAATGATCGTCCTGGCCGCAACACACGCCGGCAACACGTTTGGCCTGGGCCGCCAGTGGTCAGCCCTGACCTCGTCCCCGGCCCTGCGCTGGTTGCGCTAACTACATCCTTCAGTAGCTCGTTCCCGGGATGACCTTGTACCCGTCGCTGTCCGCACTTACGGTGGAACCAGACGACAACGGAGGGCCTGAGATGACTGAGAAGAGCATTGAACAATGGTGGCCGGAGCTGCATACGGCAACCAAACAATGGTTCCGGCAGAACTTGCGGGCCGAGAGCATTGAGTCGGATGTCGCCCTCGAGGTTTATGACGCGGGCGGCCCGGATCTTAAAGACACAACGCTCGCGCAGAAGGACTGGGACTTCATTGAGACGCAGTCCGAATTCGTAGACTAGGACGGCAGACTGACGGTCGCGGAAGCGTCAACCGGATTTCCGGTTGGCGCTTCCTGCCGTTCATGAGGATGCTGCAGGATGGAACCATGACTCAGGGCTACAGCGCGGACTTCCTGCTGACCACCGTTGAACTTCCCCGTCCCGCAACCGCAGTGAAGGTGCTGGATTACACGCATTTCACGATTTGCCTCAACACACAGCAACGGCTCGCGGAGCTGGCCGCAGTGAATATCGACGGCGACCAGCTCCAGGACTTGCCACGGGAAGACAGCTGGCGGCTGGATCCGAGGCTGGCCGCGGAGCTGCAGGCCGGTGAAGAGCTGTACCGCGGAAACGACCTGGACCGCGGGCACCTGGTGCGGCGGCTGGACCCGGTGTGGGGCAGCCGGGCCGAGGCCGCGAAGGCCAATACCGAGACCTTTTTCTATACGAATGCGGCGCCGCAGGTGAACATCTTCAACCAGTCCAAGGAGCTGTGGCTGGGCTTGGAGGACTACCTCTAGGTCCACGCCGACAATTACGACACCCGGCTCAGCGTCTTTACCGGTCCGGTCTTCGACAGTGCGGATCCGCAATACCGGGGCTTTTCGATCCCACTGCTGTTCTGGAAAGTGGCAGCCTGGCGTGCGGCCGAAGGAATCGCGAGCACGGCCTACATCCTGGACCAGTCTCCCTTGCTGGACGAGCTCGAACTGGAAAGGCAGACCGCCGCCGCCACGGCAGCGGGCGAGATTCCGCCGCTTGGGCCGTACCGGACCTTCCAGGTTCCCGTGCAGGACGTCCAGTCCCTTACCGGACTCGGGCTGGAGCAGCTTGTCGAAGCCGACCGGTTCACCCCGCGGGGGCATGATCGTGACGGACGCCCGCGGTGGCTCCTGTTGGAAAAGCCGGAGCAGATGCGCTTGAAGCCCTGAGCCGGCCAGCGTTGGCGGCCGGGGGCTAGGCCAGCAGCCAGGCCGCGATGATGAGGGCCGGCACCGCCAGCGCGGAGGACAGCAGCACCACGTCGCGGGCCACCGTGACGCCGCGGCCGTAGCGGCTGGCGAAGAGGAACACATTCTGCGCCGAAGGCAGGGCCGCCATGATGACCGCCCCGAAGACCAGTCCCGCGTCCAGCCGGAACAGGAATGTGGCCACCAGGTAAGTGAGCAGCGGCATCACCGCTGACTTGAGGGCGGTGGCGACGATGACCTCGGTGCGCCCCTCGCTCACCTTCAGCGGACGGCTGCCGCGCAGCGACATGCCGAAAGCCATCAGCACCAGCGGAACGGCCGCACCGCCCAGCAGCATCAGGGGCTCCCAGACCACTTCGGGAAGTTCGACGCCGGTCCAGGCCACGGCCACGCCCAGGAACGACGCGATGATCATCGGATTGCGGAACGGCTGCGTCAGGATGTTTTTCAGCGACGGTTTGCGTCCGGAGGAGAGATCCAGAATGGTCAGGTACGCCGGTGCCAGCAACAACAGCTGGATCAGCAGCACCGGCGCCACCGGCGTCGCGTTCCCCAGGGCATAGAGGGCGATCGGTATGCCGATGTTATTCGCATTGACGTAGGAGCTGGCCATGGCTCCCACCGCGGTTTCGGCGGCAGGACGGCGGAACCAGATCCGGCTGAGCAGCACATAAAGCCCCGCCGTCGCCACCGCGGTGATCAGGGCAATCGGCACGTAGGCGGAGAAGACCGCCGCCAGATCTGCCTGGGCGAGCACGGTAAACAGCAGCGCCGGATTGGTGATGAAGAAGGCGGTTTGGGTCAGCGCCTGTCCGGCGTGCGGGCCGCCGATCTGGAAGCGGGCGGCAATGTAGCCAACCACAATGACGGCGCCGACTATGGCGAAACCAATCAGGACGCCGACCAACAGATACCTCCGTAATTCAGGCAAAAAGGGTCCGGCCCCGCCGCCTTGGACAGCGGGGCCGGACCCTTCGACTTTACTAGCGGACCAGCTTTCCTAACGCACCAGCGCCGGCCGCTTCGGGTTGAACTCCCAGCCGGGCACCAGGTACTGCATGGCGGCGGCATCGTCCCGGGCACCGAGCCCGTGTGCGAGGTAGAGCTGGTGTGCGGCGTCGAGCGCCTGCCGGTCCAGCTCGACGCCGAGGCCAGGACGCGCCGGAACCTCGATGTAGCCGCCCTTGATCTGCAGCGGGTCCGTGGTCAGCCCCTGGCCGTCCTGCCAGATCCAGTGCGTGTCCAGTGCAGTGATCTTGCCTGGTGCCGCCGCGCCGACCTGGGTGAACATGGCCAGCGAGATATCGAAGTGGTTGTTCGAGTGCGAACCCCAGGTCAGACCGAAGTCGTTGCACAGCTGCGCCACCCGGACGGAGCCCTGCATGGTCCAGAAATGCGGATCCGCCAGCGGAATATCAACGGCGTTCGTGCGGATGGCGTGGGCCATCTGACGCCAATCCGTGGCGATCATGTTGGTGGCTGTCGGCAGGCCGGTGGCACGCTTGAACTCCGCCATGGTCTCGCGGCCGGAGTAGGTTCCCTCCGGACCGCACGGATCCTCGGCATACGCCAGCACATCGCCCAAACCGCTGCAGAGTTCAATGGCTTCCTGCAGTAGCCAGCCGCCGTTGGGATCAAGCGTAATCCGGGCCTCCGGGAAGCGCTTAGCCAGCGCGGTTACCGCGGCGACCTCTTCCTTGCCGGAGAGCACGCCGCCCTTAAGCTTGAAGTCCTGGAACCCGTAGCGCTGCTGGGCGGCTTCGGCCAGGGCCACAATCGCCTCCGGCGTCATGGCCTCCTCGCGGCGCAGCCGTTCCCAATCGTCGGCCGGGTTGTCCTCGGCCAGATACGGCAGGTCGGTCCTTTTCCGGTCGGCAACGTAGAACAGGTAGCCGAGCATCTGGACCTTGTCCCGCTGCTGGCCTTCGCCGAGGAGCTCGGCCACCGGCACGCCCAGATGCTGACCCATCAGATCCAGCAGCCCGGATTCCAGCGCCGTGACGGCGTGGATGGTAGTGCGCAGATCGAAGGTTTGGGCGCCGCGTCCACCTGCATCCCGGTCGGCGAAAGCGACGGAGACCTTGCGCAGGAGCTGACGGTACAGCGAGATCGGCTGGCCGACGAGGATGCTGCCAGCTTCCTCGATGGTGCTGCGGATGGCTTCGCCGCCGGGCACTTCACCCAGACCGGTGTTGCCGTTGCTGTCGGTAATGATGGCGATGTTCCGCGTGAAGAACGGGCCGTGGGCACCGCTGAGGTTCAGGAGCATGCTGTCGTGGCCGGCAACCGGGACGGCTTCGACCGAGACGATCGTGGGAGTGTTGCTTGCCATGCGCTAGTCCTTCGGAGTTTCTACGCTGCCGTCGAGGCGGCGGTTCAGTTTCCACGGGTTGTTGTCCTGCAGCGGCTCCGGCAGGAGCTCGGCCGGAACGTTCTGGTAGCTGACCGGGCGCTGGAAGCGGTGGATGGCCAGGCTGCCTACGGAGGTGGACCGCGGGTCGGACGTGGCCGGGAACGGCCCGCCGTGGACCATCGCGTGTCCAACTTCGACGCCGGTGGGCCAGCCGTTGAAGAGGATGCGGCCTACCCTGCGCTCCAGTACGGGGAGCAGCTCGCGGGCCGCTGCCTCATCGCCCGGCGCGTAATGGACTGTGGCGGTGAGCTGGCCCTGGAGGTTCTCGGTTGCGGTGGCGAGCTCGCCCGCGTCCGAGTACCGCACGAAGAGCCCGGCCGCGCCGAAGACTTCCTCCTGCAGCCGCGGGGAAGCCGCAAAGTTCTCCGCGGTGGTGCTGAACAGCCGTGGTGCCGGGGCATTCTCGGTGGCGCCCGGAGTGCCCTCGGCGACCTGCTCCACGCCGTCGGCCGCCGCCAGTTCCTTCACGCCTTCTTCCCAAGCGCCGGCGATGCCCGGCGTGAGCATAGTCTGGCCTGCGCAGGAACTCAGCGAGCCGGCTGCGGCGCTGATGAAGGCGTCGCCGGTTTTGCCTTCGGGGACAAAGACCAGCCCGGGGTTGGTGCAGAACTGGCCAGCCCCCATGGTCAGTGATCCGACGAAGTCGCCGGCCAGAGCAGCCGTATCGTCGGCGATGGCGCCGGGCAGGACAAACACCGGGTTGATGGAAGACATCTCGGCGTACACCGGAATCGGTTCCGGCCGCGCCGCTGCAGTCTTCATCAGGGCGATGCCGCCGGCCTGCGAGCCGGTGAAGCCCACGGCCTTGATGCGCGGATCCGCCACAAGGGCCTGGCCGACCGAACGGCCGGCGCCGAAGAGCAGCGAGAAGACGCCGTCGGGCAGGTCGCTGTCCTTGACGGCCTTCGCCACGGCTTGGCCCACCAGTTCGGCGGTGCCGGGGTGGGCGTTGTGCGCCTTGACGATCACCGGGCAGCCGGCGGCCAGCGCGGAGGCAGTGTCTCCGCCCGCGGTAGAGAACGCCAGCGGGAAGTTGCTCGCGCCGAATACGGCGACGGGGCCCAGCGGAATGTGGCGCTGGCGGATGTCCACCCGAGCCGCCGGTTTGCGGTCCGGCTGCGCCGGATCGATGCGGACCTGCAGGTGGTCGCCCTGACGGACGACGGCGGCGAACATCCGCAGCTGTCCGACGGTGCGGCCGCGCTCGCCTTCCAGCCGGCCGGCGGGCAGGCCGGTTTCGGCCGTGCCGCGTTCGGTCAGCTCGGCGCCGATGGCTTCGATGTTGTCGGCGATACGCTCAAGGAACGCTGCGCGCACCTCGGGGGAGGTAGCGCGGTAGGTATCGAAGGCTGCTTCGGCGGCCTTGGTGGCGTCTTCGAGCTGTGCCACGCTGACCATGCCGAAGGCAGGCTCAAGCTTTTCGCCGGTGGCCGGATTGATGGCATTGACCTCGCCGTCGGTCCCGTTGACCGGGGTGCCGGCGATGATGGAATTTCCTGTAATGGGCACGGGCAATCTCCTAGCTGATTTTGTTGATCAGGGTGGTCAGTTCGTGCAGGTCGGACTCGGTGAGGTCCTGCAGCGGCGGGCGGACCTTGCCGCCGTCGCGGCCCACGGCGGTCAGGCCGGCCTTGACGATGGACACGCCGTAGCCCTTCACCCGGTCGCGGATGTCGAGGTACGGAATAACGAAGTCGTTGAGCTTCTGGTACACGGCCGTGCGGTTTTCGGCGCGGACATCCTTGTAGAAACCGAGCGCGAATTCGGGCACGAAGTTGAACATCGCGGAGGAGTAGGTGCTCACGCCCAGCTGCAGCAGCGGCAGCGCGAAGGTCTCCGCCGTCGGCAGTCCGCCGATGTAGGAGAGACGCTCGCCCACCTTGGCATAGATACGGGTCATCTGCTCGATGTTGCCGATGCCGTCCTTGAAGCCGATCAGGTTCGGGTTGCGTTCGGCCAGGATAGCTACCGAGGTGTCCGTCAGGACGGCGTTCGCCCGGCTGTAGACGATGACGCCGAGGTTCGTGGCGCGACAGACGGCGCTGACGTGTTCGATCAGGCCTTCCTGGTCCGCCTCGGTCAAGTACGGCGGCAGCAGCAGCAGGCCGTCCGCGCCGGCGGCCTCGGCGGACTTCGCCTGCTCGATGGCCTGGAAAGTCGGTCCGGTGGCGGAGGCCAGGACGGGGACCTTGCCGCCGATTTCATCCACCGCAACCCGGACTACGCGGTCCATTTCCGCGGTGGTGAGGGAGAAGCCTTCACCTGTGCCGCCGCCGGCGAAGAGACCCGCAACGTCGTAGCCGGCCTGCCAGGCGAGGTGCTCGCGGTACCGGGCCTCGTCAAACTGCAGGTCCGCATCGAAGTGCGTTACCGGAAAAGAGAGCAGACCGGATTTGATCTGGGTTGCCAATTCGGCCGGGTTCAGCTGTGCCACGTGTTGTGTCCTTAAATCGGCGGCGCCAAGTCCTTGCCTCGGCACCGAAGGGGGATGTGCATTGCTGCCAGCCTAGGAACACTTTCGATGCATGTCCAAGAGTGTTTTTGTATGGTTTGATACCTTCGCGGCATTACGACGGCGGGGCCCAGCGGCGCTGCGGATTCTCAAGCCTGCTCGATCAGGTCCATCACGCGTTGGAGGGCGGGATTCCGTGCATCCCGTTGCCAAATGGCGTACAGCTCCACCGGGTCTTCGCCGTAGCCCTCCACCCGTGCGTACTCCACGCCGTCGATGCCCAGCACGCTTGCCGACTGCGGGACCAGTGCAATGCCACGACCGGCCGCCACCAACAACACCATGGTCAGGATCTGGCTCACGGTATGGACGAAGTTAGTGTTGGTCACCGGCAACGTCCGGACCACCAGGTCGTAGAAGTAGCGCGCTTGGGTGGGGGAGTGCATGATCAGGTTTTCGTTCCGCAGGTCCTCCCCGGTGATCGCGCGCCCCAGCCGCCCCAGCGGGTGCCCGGCGGGCAAGGCGGCCACCATCGGTTCCCGGTACAGCAACCGCGAGTCGAACAGTTCCTCATCAAAGGGCGGCCGGGCCAGACCGATATCGATCTCACCCTTCACCAGGGCCGGGATCTGTTCGCGCGTCACCATCTCCGTGAGCTCGACGTCGATCTCCGGCAGGTGCGTCCCGATCTCGTTCAGCAGGGCGCCCAGCAGGCCGTAGGTGGAAGCCGCGGTGAAGCCGATGCGGATGGTGCCCGCCGCGCCGGCCGAGATCCGCCGGGCCAGATCCGGGGCGCTGTCTGCCAGGGCGAGCAGTTTGTGTGCTTCGACGAGGAAGGCTTCGCCGGCCGAGGTGAGGGTCACCCGGCGGTTGTCCCGCTCGAAGAGTTGCACCTGGATGGCCCGCTCAAGCTTTTGGATTTGCCGGCTCAGGGGCGGCTGGGTCATATTGAGGCGTTCTGCGGCGCGGCCGAAATGGAGTTCTTCGGCAACCGCCACGAAACCGCGAAGCTGGTCGAGTGAGTACATGATGCACAGAGGGTATCACTTCATGCCTTATTGGGCTTGGACAAGTATCATGAGCTGTCCCTAGGCTTCCAGAAGCACCTTGCAGTGGTGATGGGCCTCACAACCGTTCTTGGGTCCGCAGCGACACCCTGCACCATCCAAAAGGAGACCTAAATGTTCGCATCCAAGCTCACCCGCCGCGCGGCCGTGTCCGCCAGCGCGGGCCTGGCGCTTGCCCTGAGCCTGTCCGCCTGCGGCGGGAACGTTTCCGATTCCGGGGCGGCCGCAGACGGCAGCGAGTTTCCGTCCGGTCCCGTGACCTTGACCATCGGCCAGGACCCGGGCGGCAGCACCGACCGGATCGGCCGTGCCCTGGCAGAGAACGCCGCGGATCCGCTGGGCGTGGCCATTCCCGTGGTCAACAAGCCCGGGGCCAACGGCGCCCTGGCCACCAAGGAAGTTGCCGGCATGGAACCGGACGGCCAGAACCTGATTCTGCTCAACGCCTCCCTGATCACCATTACGCCGCTCGCCGTCAGCGAGGACGAAGCGGTCTCGCTGGATGACGTCGAAGTCATCACCGGTATCTCCCAGGACGACTACGTACTGGTAGCCAACGCGGATTCCGGCCTGAAGACCATGGAGGACATCACCAGCGCCGACAAGAAGTTCAACTTCGCCACCACCGGCGTTGGCACCGGCAGCCAACTGGCCCAGGCGCTGCTGTTCAAGCAGGCCGAGGTTGAGGGAACCGACGTTCCGTTCGACGGCGGTTCCCCGGCCATGACCGCCCTGCTGGGCAACCAGGTGGATCTGGCGACCATCCAGCTCGGCGAGGCCATGCCGCAGATCGAGGCCGGCAAGCTGACCCCGATCGTGACCTTCTCCGAAGAGCGCAACCAGTACCTGCCCGACACACCCACAGCCATCGAGGCCGGCTACGACGTTCCGGTGTCCCAGTACCGTGCGGTCGCCGCACCGAAGGGCACCCCGGAGCCGGTCATCGCGGAGCTGAAGGAAGCCTTCACCGCCGCGTTCGAGTCGGAGAAGTACAAGGAGTTCAACGAGCAGAATCTGTTCACTCCGACCCAGATCGACGGCGAGCAGCTGGCCGAAGACTGGAAGGGCTACGCCGAGAAGTACAAGGCCCTCACCGAGGAATACGGCATTGATCTCGGAGGCGAGAAGTGACATCACCACACGGTGATGGCTCCAACCTCGGCGGCAGCGACGTTCGCGCTGCCGCCGAGGCGGGCTCCGTACTCGATGATCTGACGCCGGAGCAGCTCGCGGCCGAATGGGACGAGGACAAGCCCCCCGCAGCAGGCCCGCTGGCCAACATTGCGGCGGCCGCCGTCGTCGTCGTTATTGGCGTTGCCGGTATCTTCCTGTCCCTAACCATGGGGCTGGGGACGCCCGAGGCGCCGGAACCGGGCATGTGGCCGTTCATCATCAGCGTGGTGCTGGTTGTCCTGGCTGCCGCGTTGGCGGTCTTCGGCCGGAACATGCTGGACGCCGAGAAGTTCTCCTCCTCGAGCTGGGCCGTGCTCGCCGGGGTCGGCACGCTGATCGGCTTCGTGCTGCTGGTGGGAACCATCGGTTTCGAGATCCCGTCCCTGCTGCTGACGTTCGTCTGGCTGAGGTTCCTGGGCAAGGAAACCTGGCGGATGTCCACGGTGCTCAGCTTCGCCGTTGTCGCGGCCTTCTACCTGATCTTCGTCGTGGCCCTCGGCGTGCCCGTCCCGCATTTGTTCTAGGGAAGACTCATGGAATTTTTTGAACCGGTGATCAACGGTTTCGGCGTGGTGCTGGAACCGACGAACCTGTTGTACTGCCTGCTCGGCGTCATGATCGGCATGCTGATCGGTGTGCTGCCTGGCCTGGGCCCCGCCGCGACCATCGCGATCCTGCTGCCGCTGACCTACGGCGTAGAGCCGGTCACCGCGATCATCATGCTGGCCGGCATCTTCTACGGTGCGCAGTACGGCGGCACCATCACGTCCGTCCTGCTGCGGCTGCCGGGTGAAGCCTCCGCCGTGGTTACGGTGTTCGACGGCTACGCGCTGGCCAAGCAGGGCAAGGCCGGAACGGCGCTGGGCATCGCGGCCATCGGCTCGTTCATCGGCGGTACCGTTGCCATCTTCGGCCTGACCCTGCTGGCCCCGATCGTCGCCGGCTTCGCGCTGGACTTCGGCCCGCCGGAATACACCGCCCTGGCGCTGCTGGGCATCCTTCTGGTGGCCACGGTCAGCAACGGGGGCAAGCTTAAGTCCGTCATCGCTGCGGGCCTCGGCCTGCTGCTGGCTACGGTGGGCCGAGACGGCTTCACCGGCGAATCCCGCTTCACGTTCGGCAGCCTCTCGCTGGCCGACGGCCTGGACTTCGTGCCGATCGCCATGGGCATCTTTGGGCTCGGTGAAATCCTCTACAACCTGGAACAGCGCCACAATAAGGTGCAGGCTCCCGCGAAGGTGGCCAACGTCTGGCCCTCGCGCCAGGACCTCAAGCAGTCCTCCGGCGCCATCGCCCGCGGCTCCGTCCTGGGCTTCTTCCTGGGCATCCTGCCCGGCGGCGGCGCCACGCTCTCCTCGCTGGCCGCCTACGCCATGGAGAAGAAGCGGGCCAAGAACCCCGAGCGCTTCGGCCGCGGCGCGGTAGAGGGCGTGGCCGCACCGGAAACGGCCAACAACGCGGCGGCAACGTCGTCGTTCATCCCGCTGCTGACCCTGGGCATCCCCGCCAACGCCACCATGGCGATCATTTTCGGCGCGCTGTTGATCCAGGGCGTCACGCCCGGCCCGCAGCTGGTGGCCAACGACCCGGAACTGTTCTGGGGCGTGGTGAACTCGATGTACATCGGGAACATCCTGCTGCTGATCATGTCCATCCCGCTGGTGGGCATTTTCGTCAAGATCCTGCGCGTCCGCGCCGCCATCCTGGCCCCGATCACCGTGCTGATCACCCTGATCGGCGTCTATACCATCCGCAACAGCATCTTCGACATCTGGCTGGTCATCTTCTTCGGCGTGATCGGCTACTTGATGAAGAAGTTCGGCTTCGAACCGGGGCCGCTGGTGCTGGCCTTCGTGCTCGGCGCCCTGCTGGAAGAGAACCTGCGCCGTTCGCTGCTGGTCTTCGGCGGCGACGCGGCCGGCTTCGTCACCCGTCCGATTTCCGGCGTACTGCTGCTGGTCTTCCTGATGGTCATCTTCCTGCCGCTGATCCAGTCTCTGTTCAAGAAAGCCCGTGCCAAAAAGGCCATCACCACCGACGCTCCGTCGCGGAAGAATGAAAAGGAATCAGTATGAGTATTCTGGTCGGCTACCTGCCCACCCCCGAAGGCGAAGCCGCGCTCACCGCCGGCATTGCCGAAGCCAAGCTGCGCGGGCTGGATATGGTGATTCTCAATTCCCCGCGCAAGGGTGCCCCGGTGGATGCCGCGCTGGCCTCGCCCGAGCAGGTTGCCGAGCTGGTACAGCGGGCCGCGGACGCGGGCATCACCGCCACCGTCCGCCAGCCCGGCCACACCGATGACCTGACCGATGAATTCATGGAGGTGGCGGACGCTGTCAACGCGTCCCTGATCGTCATCGGCCTGCGCAAGCGCTCCCAGGTGGGCAAGTTCATCATGGGCAGCCAAGCCCAGCGGATCCTGCTCCAGGCGGACCGCCCGGTCCTCGCGGTCAAGGCGCCGGACGGCTTCTAATACCGCGTACGACGGCGGCTGCCGGCTTTTCGTTCGAAAGGCCGGCAGCCGCTGCTGTGCTTTGGGCGGAGTTTGCTGCTAGTCGGGGCGGCGTGCCAGCCGCGCGCGGGAGTTGGCCAGATGCGTGCGCATGGCGGCTGCGGCGGATTGCGCGTCCTGCCGGCCGATGGCGTCGAAGACCGTCTCGTGTTCGAAGGCTACGCGGGAGAAGTGCGTCTCCTCGCCGTCGTCGTTGTTTGCCAGCAGCCGGGTTTGGGGCATGGCGATCATCGCAGGCCCGAGCGAGGCGAGCAGGTCCACATAGAACCGGTTGTTGGTGGCGACGGCGATGGCCCGGTGGAACCGGAAGTCCGCCTCCACCGCTTCGCTGGGTTTGTCCCGGGCGGAGCGGAAGTCCGCCAGCGCGCTGCCGATCTTGGCAAGCTGGGTGGGGGTGCGGTGCAGCGCGGCCAGGGCCGAGGCCTCCACCTCCAGGCCGAGCCGGAAGTCGAGCAGCTGCAGCCGGTCCTCGGGGGTGCGGATCTGCTCGGGCCCGGCGGTGAAGGACTCCTCGCTGGGCCGGGTCAGCACATAGGTGCCCTTGCCGCGGTAGGTCTCCACCAGTCCGGCCGCCTGCAGCCGCGAGATCGCCTCGCGGATGACGGTGCGGCTGACGGCGAACTGCTCCATGAGCGCGCTTTCCGCCGGCAGTTTGTCGCCGGGGCCGATGCCGCCGTCGACAATGCTGCTCCTGATCTGCTCCACCACGGAGTGGGTGAGGCTGCGGGAGGATCCGCGGTCGACGGCGGCGGGCTCGGCCATGGTGGTCCTTGTTGTTCTCGGTGGGCTAGTTCGTGCCGAACTCTACCGTGTCCGTGGTCCAGGCATGGGCCTGCTCGCTGAGCGTGAAGCCCAGGCCCGGCCGGTTGGGGACGATCATGCGGCCGTCGCGGGTTTCCAGGCGCTCGTTGAACAGTGGGTTGAGCCATTCGAAGTGCTCCACCCAGGGCTCGCGCGGGTAAGCCGCGGCCAGGTGCAGGTGGATCTCCATGGCGAAGTGCGGTGCCAGTTGGAGTCCGGCCTGGTCCGCCAAGGCTGCCAAGCGGAGGAAGGGTGTGATGCCGCCGATCCGCGGGGCGTCCGGCTGGATGATGTCCACGCTGCGGTTATCGATCAGGCTGATGTGCTCGGTGACGCTGGAAAGCATCTCCCCCGTGGCGATCGAGGTATCCAAGGCGTTGGCCAGCTGGGCGTGGCCTTCCGCGTCGTAAGCATCCAGGGGTTCCTCGATCCAGACCAGATTGAACTGCTCCAGCACCCGGCCGAAGCGCATGGCCGTGGGCCGGTCCCACTGCTGGTTGGCATCAACCATCAGCGGCACGTCGTCGCCGAGATGCTCGCGCACGGCGGTGACGCGAGCCAGATCAAGCTTGGTATCCGGCTGGCCCACTTTGATCTTGATGCCGCCGATGCCCGCGGCGAGCGAGGCGCTGGCGCGCTCCTTGACCTCCTCGATGGGTGCTTGCAGGAAGCCGCCGGAGGTGTTGTAGGTCTGCACGGAATCGCGGTAGGCGCCCAGCAGTTTGGCCAGCGGCAGGTTGGCCCGCTTGGCCTTGAGGTCGTAGAGCGCGATGTCCAGCGCTGCGATGGCTTGGGTGGCGACGCCGCTGCGGCCCACCGAGGCGCCGGCCCAGAGCAGCTTCTGGTAGACCCGTCCGATGTCATTCGGGTCCTCACCGATCAGATTGTCCGCGACCTCCTTGGCGTGGGCGTACTGGGCGGGGCCGCCGGCACGCTTGGAGTAGCTGAAGCCAATGCCGTGGTGGCCGTCTTGCGTGGTGATCTCGGCGAAGAGGAACACGATCTCGGTCATCGGCTTCTGCCGGCCGGTCAGGACTTTGGCATCGCTGATTGGCGTCTGTAGCGGGAGTGTCAGCGTCGAGAGCTTCACATGCCGGATGCGGTCAGTGGTGGCTTCACCGCCCGAGATGGCGGCGAGTGGATTGGAGAAGGTGGTGGCGGTCATCGGGGTCCTTTAATCGGGTTGGCGATGCTTGAAATAGTACAAGTGGAAGACTTGTACTACAAGTACCTCTTGCGGCTGGCATTGCGGGAACGCATGTATGTTGGTTTCAAGCCGCCCCGAGCGGTCCCGATGACATTCTCGAAGAGGAGACCCCGATGGCAGGAATCATCATTGTTGGAGTGGATGGCAGCGAAACATCGATGAAGGCTGCCCGAACTGCCGCACGGCTTGCCGCCGGACTCTCGGCGGAGCTGAGGGTGGTCACCGCCCATGCAAAAGATAACGCCGAGGTGGTGCGCATCGGGAACGACAAGTGGTATCTGTCGGACTCGGCAACGGCCGAAAAAGTGGCGAAGCAAGCTGCCGGTGATCTCGCCACAGAGGGGCTGGCCACCAGCTATGCCGCGCTTCATGGCAAGCCGCAGGACGTCCTGATCGACGAGGCAGAGCGGGTTGACGCCCAGTTGATCGTGGTGGGCAATGTGGGGATGAAGGGGCTGGGTCGCGTGCTCGGGAGCGTGGCAACGTCCGTGGCGCAGCGCGCATCCTGCGACGTGTACATCGCCAGGACCGACTCCTGAGAGCGGGAACCTGATTGAACTCGCTGAAGGTGGCTGACCGCGCCCTCGTTCCGCACTTCGAAGTCATGAAGATCCTGCACAGGGTCGCCCAGATGCGGGCGGCGGGACGGGACGTGGTCTCGCTTTGCGCCGGCGAACCCTCCGGCGGGGCGCCTCGGGGAGTGTCGGCGAAGGCTGCGGAGGTTCACGCGTCCGGCATACCCTTGACATACACCAGCGCCCTGGGGATCAGCGAACTGCGCGACGCCGTGGCGGGGCACTACCGCCGCTGGTACGGGCTGGAACTTGAAGCCGACGAGGTGGCCATCACCACAGGCTCCTCGGGCGCGTTCATGCTCACGTTCCTGGCCGCCTTCAACCCTGGCGACCGGGTGGCGCTGGCCCGGCCCGGGTACCCCGCTTACCGGAACATCCTCAGCTCGCTGGGCTGCGAAGTGGTGGAGATCGACTGCGGTACGGCCGAGCGCTACCAGCCGACGCCCGCCCTGCTGGACGCTGCAACCGCCGCCCACGGTCCGCTCGCTGGACTGATCCTCGCCTCGCCGGCGAACCCCACGGGAACGATGGTCTCCCGTGCCGAGCTTGCGGCGCTGACGCAGTGGTGCGCGGCCAACGGAGTGCGGCTGGTCAGCGACGAAATCTACCACGGCATCACCTACCCCGCCGACCCCCAGGCGCCCGACGCCCGAGGTGTGTGTGCCTGGGAATTGGACCGGAACGGCGTCGTTATTTCCTCGTTTTCGAAGTACTGGGGGATGACCGGCTGGCGGCTGGGCTGGGCACTGATGCCGCGGGACCTGGCTCCGGCGATGGAAGCGCTCGCCGGCAATGTGGCACTCTGCCCGCCTGCGCCGGCTCAACTGGCGGCCGTCGAAGCCTTCACTGCGGATTCCTACAGCCAGGCGGAGGCCGCCGTGGCCGAGTTCGCCGCGATCCGGCAGATCCTGCTGGACAACCTCGGCAGGCTGCAGTGGGGGACAGCCGCGCCAGCCGACGGGGCGTTCTATCTCTACGCCGAGTTGGGAGACCAGTTGGCCGGTTTCGCGGACTCCGGCGAATACTGCCGGGCACTGCTGGAACAGGAAGGTGTCGCACTGGTGCCGGGCTCCGATTTCGACGCCGTCAACGGCCGCCGGTCCGTCAGGCTCTCTTTCGCTGCGGGTAGGGAGGCAGTGGCCGAAGCCGTGGAGCGGATCATCCACTTCCAGGAGAGCCGCAGCCAGGCCTGAAGGGTATTGCGCCAGTTATAAGCCGGCCGGTTCCCCGCTGGTGAGTGCCGCTGTGGAACGTGGCCGGGTGCCGCCGTCGTTGGTCGGTTGGTTGGTTGGTTGGTTGGTTGGTTGGTCGGTGCACGGAGCCCTTGTGTCAGGGCTGTAGCGGCGGCATGCGGTCCAGGTGCTGGGACGGCACCCGGTCGCGGTCATACGTAATTTCGGTGTAGCCGTGCGGCGCGGGCAAGCCGTCCGGACCGAGGTTGACGAAGACGATTTTCTCGATGGTCAGGATGGACTGGCGGGTGAACATGTTGCGTACTTCTGCCCGCATCGTCAGGGAGGTACGGCCGAAATGCGTGGCTGTCAGCCCCATCTCGATCAGGTCACCCTGCTGGGCAGAACTGACAAAGTTGATCTCGGACATGTACTTGGTCACCGCCATCCCGTTGCCGAGTTGGACGATGGCGTAGATGGCGGCTTCCTCGTCGATCCAGCGCAGCAGGCTGCCGCCGAAGAGCGTGCCGTTGGCATTGAGGTCTTCGGGCCGCACCCATTTGCGGGTATGGAAGGTGATGTCGCCATTGTTCATGAGTTGACCCTAACCGATGAATGAGCAGGGCGAATTCAACGGCTTGGGTCCCTGGCGGTGGGAACGCCCGTGGCGGACCCTGCTGATCGGGATGTTTGGTAGGGCCGCGCATATGGCTGACGTTCTTCCGCCATACGATCCTGATTCGAAAGGTTTTCCCGCCGGGCAGATTGCGGCGGGACATGAACAGCAGGACTGAGCGGCCCGCGGAAGCAGAAAGGCCGCCAGCCGCGCAATGCGGACTGACGGCCTTTCCTGTTCGTTGCGGGGACAGGATTTGAACCTGTGACCTCCGGGTTATGAGCCCGGCGAGCTACCGAACTGCTCCACCCCGCGGCGTAGTTATGACTCTAGACCCCTAAGTACCCAAACGACGAATTTGGTGAGCTGCCTCACGAATCCGCGCCCGTTGGCCCGATTCGCGAGGCAGCATGCCGTCAGGCCACGCTGATTCCTGAACGGCTACGGCAGCGGGAGCGGTTCGTCCAGCGGCTGGCTCTTCGGGTCCATGTCGATGCCAAGGTCCTTCGCGAACACGGTCCTGGTCGCGGTGTAGACGTGCTCTTTGCGCTCGTCGAGTTCGAACACGCGGGCACCGCGCAGATGGTGTTCCTTGGCGCCGCCAAGTCCGTAGGTGCCGAAGCCCGTGCCGGGACCGTAGCCCAGCTCGATGCCGAAGTAATTACCCGAGTAGGTGTTGATGTGGTCGTGGCCCACAAAGACACCGCGGACGTCGCCGCGCTCCTGCAGGGCGCTGAAAAGGCCGGAGTTGAAGGCACCAGTGTAGACGCTTTCGTTCTTGACGCCGACGATGCTGTGCTTGGCCACGGCAGCCGCGTGGCCGGCGTCGTCGGAACTGAACTGGGAGCCGAACCACATGTGATGGTGCTCGAACAGCGGGATGTGGAAGAACATCAGCGAAGGGATCTTGCCGTGCTGCCTTTCAGCGGCCTTGGACGCTTCCCGGTACCACTGGATCTGGCTGGGGCGGATCCAGTCGTAGCCCATCAGACCTTCGAAGTCCTGTGCACCGAGGTTCTCGGGGGCATACCGGCCGGAGTCGAGCAGCCAAATGCCGAAGGCAGGCTTGTTGCTGCTGGCGGAGCGGATGAGCAGCTGCGCATTGGACGAGCCGTCGACGCCCTTCTCCGGCCCGACGTTGACGTTGTGCTGGTAGCCGCGGACGAACTCCAGCATCCTGGCCTCGGTCATGCCGGTGCCGTTCGCCATCGAGTCCTCGTCGTGGTTGCCGAAAGTGACGGCCCACTGGATGCCGCGGGATTCCATCGGCTGCACTACGTTGTTGATGGACTGGCGCACCTCCTCGGCGGTCTTGGGCGATCCGTTGATCACGTCGCCGTTGATCAAGGCGAAGCCTGGCTTCTCGGAGTCGAGGACCTTGCCCATGAACTCGACGGTCCGCCGGTCGGTGCGCGGCCCATCCTGGGTGTCGTTGAACTGGACCACGCGGAACTTGCCGTCGGGGCCGAACGCCAGCGGCATCTTCGCGCTGCCCCTCGGCCGGAGGGGGACTGCGGCGTTGGCGCCGGGGGCCGCGGCCAGCATGCCGGCCAAGATAGCGCCGGTGCCGCCGGCGATCAGTCCGCGGCGTCCGAGATTGGGGGAGTTCGTGCTCATTTTCGTGCCTTTCATGCATCCCGACTGCAGGGGCAGCTCGGTGGCCGGCCCGGGGGAGGGCGGGCAAGTCGGGATTGCGACTTTAGGCAGGGGAAATGACCGGCAGGTTTCCGCCGGATGGAGCGCTTCCCAACGCAGTACGACGCCGGAATTAAGCTCCGGCGTCGTACTTACGCTTGTTCGGGCTACTTGAGATGGTCCACCAGCTGGTTGGCAATCCCGGTATAGCTGCCCGGGGTCAACGCCAGCAGGCGGGCTTCAGCCTCGGTGGACAGTCCCAGGCCGGAGACGAATTCCTTCATGCGTTCGGCGTCAACGCGGTGTCCGCGGGTGAGGTCCTTCAGCCGTTCGTACGGGTCGTCCATACCCTCGACACCGGCGATGGCTTCGGCGCGCATGACCATCTGGATCGCTTCGCCGAGCACCTCCCAGTTCTGGTCCAGGTCCGCGGCCAGCACTGCGGCCGGCACATCGAGCCGTTCCAGGCCCTTGGCGACGTTCGAGATGGCCAACATCGAGTGCCCGAAAGCCACGCCGATATTGCGCTGCGAGGAAGAATCGGTCAGGTCGCGCTGCCAGCGGGAGGTAACCAAGGTGGCAGCAAGGGTGTCCAGCAGGCCGTTGGAGATCTCCAGGTTGGCCTCGGCGTTCTCGAACCGGATGGGGTTGACCTTGTGCGGCATGGTGGAGGAACCGGTGGCGCCTTCCACCGGAATCTGGGCGAAGTAGCCGATGGAGATGTAGCTCCAGATGTCCGTGCACACGTTGTGCAGGATCCGGTTGAACCGGGCAATGTCCGCGTACAGCTCGGCCTGCCAGTCATGCGATTCGATCTGCGTGGTCAGCGGGTTCCAGATCAGGCCCAGACCCTCAACGAAGCTCTTGGAAACGGCCTGCCAGTCGGCGCCAGGCACCGAAGCGTAGTGGGCGGCGTAGGTGCCGGTGGCGCCGTTGATCTTGCCCAGGTACTCGGTGCGGGCGATCCGCTCGAGCTGGCGGGTCAGCCGGTGCGCGATGACCGCCAGTTCCTTGCCCAGCGTGGTGGGCGTCGCCGGCTGGCCGTGGGTGCGCGAGAGCATCGGAATATCCCGGTTGGCCTCCGCCATGTCACTGATCTGCGCCACGAGCGAGCGGGCGGCCGGCAGCCAGGCCTGCTCCACGGCACCCTTGATGCCGACGGCGTAGGAGAGATTGTTGATGTCCTCCGAGGTGCAGCCGAAATGCACCATGGCTTTGAGGTTATTGATGCCGATGTCCTCCAGCCGACGGCCTATGTAGTACTCCACGGCCTTGACGTCGTGGACCGTGACGGCCTCGATTTCGGCCAGTTCGCGGACGGAGTTGCCGTCGAAATCGGTGACGATCTTGCGCAGCGCGGCCTGCTGCTCGCCGCTGAGCGGCCCGGCCCCGGGCAGTACGGACTGGCTGGTGAGATGGATCAACCACTCGACTTCCACGTGGACGCGGTCGCGGTTCAGCGCAGCCTCGGAGAGATAGTCGACCAACGGCGCGACGGCGGAGCGGTAACGGCCGTCAAGGGGGCCAAGGGCGATTGCAGGAGTGACGTCTGCCAAGGAGACGCGGGGAGTTTCAGCCATGGACCCCATTCTTTCAAGAGTCGGGCACGATTCCCTAACCTGTCCGCTATCTTTCACGCGCCGTTCGTTGGCCGTCCGCCGGCGTGTGCCGGAGGACCCGATCTCCACAGCACACCCCCGGCAGCCTTTGCGCACATACCTGAACTGGCCTGCACGCCATCCTGTGCCGTGGCCATAACGTCGATGCAAGGGAAGGAAGAATGATGGTCGGTTGGTTGCAGAGTACGACGTCGGGGCTTGCGGTCGGCGCGACTGGAGCCGATGATCTGCGGCTAGCTGCCCAGCGGCTGTACGCCTGCGAGAACGCATTGCTGGAGCTCAATGGCCAGCTGGCGGGACTGGAACTGGCGGCCTGGGTGTCGCCAGCCGGACAGGCCTTCCGCCGCAGCTTGGTGGAACGGCAATTGCGGATGGACAACGCGGCAACAGAAGTCAGGGAGGCAGCCGCGGCCGTCAATGCCTTCGGCGTAGCGGTTGAGGCGGCCCACCTGATCCAGCCGGGCCCATGACCGGCGATCCAGAATGGTTGCCTGCCCTGACCCGGCTGGACGGGAGCTCCGGCGATCTTGGCGGCTATCGTGTGACGGGCGGAATCGGCGGCGCGGCCTTCCAGTGGGAAGAACTTGAGGACGCCGCGGTCCGGCTGCGGTCCATAGCCGCGGATGCGGATCGGATCTATTTCGACATCTATGCACTGCAGCTGACCATCCAGGACAGCCGCATCTTCATGGTGCCCGGGCGGGTGTCTGCACAGGACGCCATGCGGCGGGCGTTGGCGGCCGTCCAGGCATCGGCTGACGAGGTCCGCGAAATAGCGGACCAGGTATCCAGGGCGAGGGAGGCTTACGGGCAGGCCGAGGCAGCTGCCAACGGTGCCCTGAACGGCTTGATGCAAGGAACCTGGTGGCTGAGTACGCCCCTGGGGGCGTTGGGAAATGAGCTGCGGCCCACCCTGATGGGCACTGAGTCGCTGATCAACAACGGAACCCGCGGCCTGCTGGCGCTGCCGCCGGTACCCGGACCACCGGATGATTCCCGCTACTCTGAACCCGCATCGACCACCGAGCGTCTTGTCCCAAACCTCGTCGAGACCGCGAATGGGCTGGGCCTGTTGCAGCCTGCTCCTATTGCGGTAACCCGCCGCGCCGATGCCGGAAACGGACCCGGAGGGGAACTGGCGGCCGGGGCGGTGCCGCTGGAGGCCACACCGGCAGGACTGCTCGCTCGTGCCGGGGCTGCGGCAGCTGCCGGACCGGGAACTATCGAGATTCTGGAAACGGAAGCTGCCACCGGCAAGAGCTGGGTTGTCTCACTGCCGGGAACCCAGTCCCAGGGGCCGGAGGCCACGGCCAATCCATTCGATGAGACAGGGGTAGCCGAAGCGCTCGCCTATGACAGCCGCCATGTCTCCGCAGCGGTTTCGGCGGCCCTGGAGGAGGCCGGCGCGGAGGCCGCGGACCATGTGGTCCTGGTCGGGTACAGCCAAGGCGGCATCCACGCCATGAACATGGCCGCGGACAAGGCATTCCTGGCCGAGCACAACGTTTCCTATGTGCTCACGGCCGGCTCCCCGGTAGGCGACGTAAATCTGCCGGAAGGACTCAGAAGCCTGCACCTGGAACATGTCCAGGACTGGGTGCCCGGTGCAGACGGACGTGCCAGCCCGGATACCAGAGACCGGGTAACCGTGACCCTGACCAACGACGTAGCGACGCCTGACGGCGAAGACGGCGGCCTTGGCCCCGGACACGACTTCGGGAACTACGTGGCCGGAGCCCGGCTGCTGCAGGACAGCTCGGACGTCTCGGTGACAGATGCCGGACTGGCGCTCGGCGCCGCTGTAGGCGGAGGCCTGGCAAGCCGGCACCTGTTCACCCTTACCCGCCAGGTACCTGCCCGCGAACCCGTGCCGCCGCATAAGCGGGCATCGTCCTCATTTCGGAACCGCCCGCACGGCTACTGACGCATACGCCTCGATCAATTCCCCAATGCGCGATTTGCAACCGCCGCACCCGGTGCCGGCCCGGGTACAGGCAGAAACCTCCTCAACGCTGCTGCAGCCGCCGGCTATCGCGTTCTCCACCCCGCCGAGCGTTGCCCCGCTGCAGCGGCACAAAGTGGAGTCCGGATCGGCAGGTGCCGGCCCGTCATCCTGCTGCTCGACCGAGTCCAACCGGAACAGGGCGGTGCGGTCCGCCGGCAGTTCGGCGCCACGCTCATACAACAGCACCAGTTCGGCCGCGGTCCGGGGCATGCCGACGCAGACCAGTCCTTCAAGCACTCCGGCCCGGGTCACCATTTTGGCGTACCGCCCATGTTCCGGGTCGGCCCACTGGGCTACCTGGATGGGCGGGCGACCTGGCGAATCCCCGCCACCATCGCGTTCCGGCGGCCAAGCGTCCCAGAGCTCGGGTGAGATGTTCCCCGCCGAGGCGATGTCCAGTCCTCGTGCCTTCAGCAGCATGACGCCGGGCCGTTCCGGTGCCAGCGGCGCCGCCTGGGGCTGCGCCGTTGTCCCGCCTGCGAAGGCCACCTGCCGCCGTGGCGCGAGCTCCAGCAAACGCCGGGCAACGTATTCGGCTTGGCGCCAGCCCGGGCCGATTAGCCCCGCCGGTCCCGCACTACTGCCTGAACATTCCGCGCAGCCGCCATCGCCGCACGCTACCTGGGCGCAGTCGCCGATGGCGAATATCCGTCCTTCCACATCGGCTTCGAGCCTGTGGTTCACCAGGATGCCCTTGTCCACCCCCAGTCCGCAACCGGCAGCCAGTTCGGTCCTCGCCCGCACCCCGCAGGAGAGGAGCAGAAGATCGGCGGGAAGCTCGGTCCCGTCCTCGAGTACCAGCGCGTGGAACTGGTGACGGACTCCCGCGGACGGGCGGAAAACAACCCCGGTGGAACGGACATCGGACGCCAGCCGGACTCCGTTGGTTTGCAGCGCACTGGCCAGCATTCGTCCGCCGCCGGGATCAAGGTTGCGGGCCAGCGGGTGCGGTCCGTGATGGACCACGGTGACGTCGGCTCCTTCCTCGGCCGCGGCCAGCGCCGCTTCGATGCCAAGAATTCCGCCGCCAAGAACGACGACCCGGCCGCGGGAACCGACAACGGCACGCAGCTTCGCCGCATCCTCCAGATCCCGCAGAGCTGTCACGCCGGGCGGCAGCAAATGCACGGCGGCCGGGTCAGGGTTCAGGCCGGCCAGCGTAGGGACCACGGCCTGCGCGCCGGTGGCGAGCACCAGGCGGTCGAAGGGCTCCTGTGTTCCGTCATCCAGCAGCACGGTCCTGCGCGCCCGGTCGATCCGACGGACGGTGCGGCCCAGCAGCACCGTGGCACCGTCGCCGCGGAGCTGGGCGGCATCGGCCAGCCCGATGGCCTCGCCGCTGGTTCGCCCTGTACCGACGTCGGCAACCAGGACACGGTTGTAGGCCGCCACACCTTCGGCGCCGATGACCGTCAGGTCCAGCCGGCCCTCGCGGACCGCGGGACGGACCTCATCGACAAGGCGGGCTGCCACCGGACCGAAGCCGACAATGACAACGCGTTCCACAATCCCTTCCACGTTCTGACCGCTCACAGGGCCCCTGCTTTCACCATCACGCGGACCTGTACGGCGGTCGATTTGAATTCGGGCATGCCGGAAATGGGATCGGTGGCCGCGGACGTGAGGACGTTGGCCGACTGCTCCTCGCGGAAATGGAAGGGCAGGAAGACCGTATCCGGCCTGATCCCGATCGTCACATCGGCCCTGACCCGGACCGAGCCGCGGTCGCTCGTGACTTCCAGCAGGTCTCCATCGGCGACACCCAGGCCCTGCGCCGTTACTGGATGCACCTGCAGCCGTGCTTCGGGCTGTGCAGCGGCGAGCTCGGCAACCCGCCGTGTCTGGGCGCCGGATTGGTAATGCTCCAGCAGCCGTCCGGTCACCAGCGTGAGGCTGCCCGGTCCATTGAGGACTTCGGCCGGTGCCGTGGGCGAGACGGGCACCAGCTTGGCCCGGCCGTCGTCGTGCGCAAAGCAGTCCAGGAACAACCGCGGCGTACCCGCGGACCCGGTCGGGAACGGCCAGTAGGCCTCCGCGCCCGCGTCGAGCATGCCATAGCTGATACCCGAATAGTCGGCCGGACCGCCGGCAGAAGCCCGCCGAAGTTCCTCGAACACGGCTGCGGCGTCAGCGCTGAAGCTCGACGGTGCGTTCAGCCGCCGGGCCAGTTCGGCCATGATCCAAAGCTCGGAGCGTGCCCCTGCAGGCGGATCGATGGAACGGCGGCGCCGCAGCACACGCCCCTCAAGGTTGGTCATCGTCCCTTCTTCCTCCGCCCATTGCAGGACGGGCAGCACGAGGTCCGCCTCGGCAGCGGTCTCGGAAAGGAAGAAGTCGGAGACCATGAGAAAGTCCAGATTGCGCAGCCCGCGGATCACGGCCGCGTTATCCGGGGCAGAAACTGCCACATTGGACCCGTGCACCAGCAGACAGCGCACTCCGCCGGGCCGGCCCAGGTCCATGAGCATTTCGACGGCGGGAACACCGGGACCGGGAATCTGCTCCGGCCGTACACCCCAGACACCGGCCACATGTTCCCGGGCGGCCGGATCGGTGATCCTGCGGTAGCCCGGCAGCTGGTCGGCCTTTTGCCCGTGCTCGCGGGCACCTTGCCCGTTGCCCTGCCCGGTGAGCGTGCCGTAGCCGCTGTGACTGCTGCCCGGAAGCCCCAGCAGCAGGCTCAAGTTGATGGCCGCGGTGGCGGTGTCCGTACCGTCGATATGCTGCTCAACCCCGCGGCCCGTGAGGATATAGGTCCCGCTCGTCGCCTGTCCGGCCGCACCAAGACGTGCTCCGGATGCCAGCCGGTGCGCTGTCTCGCGGATCAGTTCCGCCGGAACACCGGTCACGGTCTGGACCCGTGCTGGCCACCAGTGGTTCAGGCTCCGCAGCAGTGCCCCAAAGCCTGTGGTGCGTTCGCGGATAAACGATTCGTCAGCCAGTCCCTCATGGACGACGACGTGGGCAATGCCCAGCAGGAGCGCCAGGTCCGTACCCGGTGTCGGTTGGAGGTGTAGCCCTGCGCCGGCCTCCGTCAAAGCGGCGGTGGCAGTATGCCGCGGATCCACCACTATAAGGCCGGCCGCAGCCCGGGCGCCCTGCAGATGCTGGACAAACGGCGGCATGGTGTCCGCGACGTTGGAGCCCAAGAGCAGGACGGTGTGGGCTTGGTCCAGATCGGCCAGCGGAAACGGCAGCCCCCGGTCCACGCCGAACGCCCGGTTCCCTGCGGCTGCGGCGGAGGACATACAGAACCGGCCGTTGTAGTCGATCCGGGAGGTGCCCAGGGCCAGCCGGGCGAATTTGCCCAGCTGGTATGCCTTTTCGTTGGTCAAGCCGCCGCTGCCGAAGACCCCCACCGAGTCCGGCCCGTGCAGCGAGCGGGAGCTGCGGATGGCCCCGGCCGCCAGGTCGAGGGCTTCATCCCAGCCGATCGGCCGGAAGCTGCCGTCGCCGCCGCGCAGCAGTGGTTCGGTCAGCCGTTCCGGCGAGTCCAGCAGCGCCGGCGACGTCCAGCCTTTCCGGCACAAACCTCCGCGGTTCGTGGGAAAGTCCCGGCCGGCTGCTTCCAGCGGCGTCCCGGCAGCAGGGAGAGCTGGTTTGCCGTCGTCGTAATTTGGTTCGGTAGCCACGGTTGCGGCCGACGGTCCATGGGGCGCCAGCCGCATCGCGCACTGCAGCGCGCAGTAGGGGCAGTGCGTATCCACGGCCATCAGACACCGCCCCGCGCCATCTCGGAACCGGGCCGCAGGTAGCAGAACCAGGCCACCGCCAGCATCACCGCGTAGGCCGCCACGAATCCGTAGAACGCGCCGGTGTAACTGCCGGTGGCCGTATTGGAGGCATTGAGCACCTGCGGAATCAGGAAGCCCCCGTAAGCGCCGATGGCGGAAACCAGACCGAGCGCCGCAGCCGCCTTGCGCTCGCTGCCGACGTCCACGCTGCTGCGGGTCGTCCCGGTCCGGCCGCGGATGGCGAAGATGCGCGGGATCATCCGGTAGGTGGCACCGTTGCCGAAGCCGCTCGCGGTGAACAGTGCCAGGAACAGCAGCAGGAAGAGCCAGAAGTTCGCCAGCGGCAGCGTCCACACCACGGCCAGCGCAATCAACGCCATGGTTGCGAACGAAGCTACCGTCATCCTTGCTCCGCCGAAGCGGTCCGCCAGCTTGCCGCCCAGCGGCCGGGCCAGCGATCCCACCAGCGGGCCCAGGAACGCCAGCGAGAGAGCGGCCGAGCCCACAGCAAAGGAGGAGAACCCGGGGAAGACGTCGTGGATGAGCTTCGGGAAGACACCGGAGAAACCGATGAAGGAGCCGAAGGTGCCGATGTAGAGCAACGCCATGATCCACAGGTGCGGCTCGCGCAAGGCTGCCACGGAACCGGCGGCGTCGCCCTTCGCGTGCGAGAGATTGTGCATGTACTTCCGCGCACCCCAGGCGGCCAGCAGGATCAGCGGCACCCAGATCAGCCCGCCCAGCGGGAGGTTGAGCGAAACGGCCGCTCCGAGCGTGATCACCAATGGCACCACCAACTGCGCGACGGCGGCGCCAAGGTTTCCGCCGGCGGCGTTCAGCCCCAGCGCATAGCCCTTTTCGGCCGCGGGGTAGAAGTAGGTGATGTTGGCCATCGAACTGGCGAAGTTGCCGCCGCCAAGGCCTGCCAGACCCGCCATCAGCAGCATCAGGCCGAAGGGCGTCTCGGGATTGGCCACGCACGCGGCCAGCCCGATGGACGGTACCAGGAGCAGCAGGGCGGAGATCACGGTCCAGTTCCGGCCACCGAACTTCGGCACCATAAAGGTGTACGGAATCCGCAGGGTGGCTCCGACCAGGCTCGGAATCGAGATCAGCCAGAAGATCTGCGAGTTAGTGAAGTCGAACCCTGCCGCAGGGAGTTGGACAGCCATGATCGACCACAACTGCCAGACGACAAAGCCCAGGAACTCGCAGAAGATGGACCAGTTCAGGTTGGTCCGCGCGATCGGCCGGCCTGCGGTTTCCCAGAAGTCCTTGTCTTCCGGATCCCAGCCGTCCACCCACCGGCCCGGACGTATCTGCAGCCGCGAATCTGCCTCAGCGCCGGCGCGCCCGGCGCCGGTGGTCCTGATCTGGTCAACACTCATTCAGTCCTCCAAAAGGGAGCGGTTTCACCCTGTTGGTAAGACTGTAGGAACGGAGTGTTTCGGTAGCAGTGGCCACACGTTACGGGCGGATCAAAAGTGCCTCACCGTGCCGCCGGCCGCCGGTGAGACCAGCAGGTCTACCTGGTCCGCGTGATCGATCCGGCGATCAGGGACACGAGACTGATAATCAGCGAGCCGATTACCGCGGTCCAGAAAAAGGAGTCCACCACAAAGTTCACCGGTGTGTAGGAAGAGAGCCACGCCGTGAGCAACAGCATGAGCGCGTTGATAATGATGGTGAACAAGCCCAGCGTCAGGATCGTGACCGGCAGCGACAGGAAGCTGACGATCGGCCGCACAATGGCGTTCACGAGCCCGAAAATGAGTCCGATAAAGAGGAACGCAAGTACGACGCCGGCCGTTGAGTTTCCCTGCGCAACCTCCGTTGCCGCTGTGCTTTCCACGGTAATGCCCGGCAGGACCCAGCTTGCTATCCAAAGCGCCAGGCCATTGATCAGAACACGCACAATGAACTTTCCCATGGCTTTATGCTGTCATACCGCTGATCCCGGGGCACTTGATCCGGCGTGACAGACGCCTCGTTGCATCACCGTATTCTTTAACCCATGACTTCTACCCAGAACCCCACCAACGTAGCTGCGGTTCAGACGGCAGCCCAGGACCGTCAGATCCGCCCCCGACCGGTGATGGACCGATTGCCCAAGTATGCAGCAGGCAAACCGCCGGCCGTTATTGAAGGGCTGCAGCCGTACAAGCTCTCTTCCAATGAGAACCCGCTTCCGCCGATCCCTGAAGTGCTGGAGGCTATCCAGTCCCAGCACAACATCCAGCGCTACCCGGATCCGCTGTCGACAGCCTTGCGCACTGAACTGAGCCGTTTCCTGGATGTGCCGGCCGAGGACATCGTCACCGGAGCCGGCAGCCTGGGCGCACTGGTCCAGATCCTGCAGACCTTCGCTGGCCAGAGCGAGGACGGCACGGCGGATGAGGTGGTGTACGCCTGGCGCTCCTTCGAGGCCTACCCGATCATGATCGGCCTCTCCGGCGCAGCCAGCGTGCAGATCCCCAACCAGGCGGACGGCTCGCACGACCTTGAGGCCATGGCGGCCGCCCTCAATGAGCGCACCAAAGTCGTCCTGCTGTGCACCCCTAACAATCCCACCGGCCCGGCCCTTACCACCGCCCAGGTGGAGGACTTCCTGGCCAAGGTCCCGCAGGACGTGGTGGTGGTCATCGACGAGGCCTACACCGAGTTTGTCCGGGATCCGGAAGTCGTGGACGGCATCAAGGCGTACAAGAAGTACCCGAACGTGATCGTCCTGCGCACCTTTTCCAAGGCCCATGGCCTGGCTAATCTCCGGGTTGGATACTCCGTCTCCAACCCGGAGCTCACCCAGCACCTGCGGGTCGCCGCGACGCCCTTCGCCGTGTCCAGCCTTGCCGAGGATGCTGCAATTGCGTCGCTGAAGCACTACGACAAGGTTGTGGAAAGGGTACAAAGCCTCGTGGACGAACGGGACCGTGTGGTGGCCGGCCTGAGCGAGCTTGGCTGGAAGATACCGGAGTCCCAGGGCAACTTTGTCTGGCTCCCGCTGGGCGAGAATGCCCAGGGCTTTGCCGCCTACGCGGGGGAGCAGGCCCTATCCGTGCGGGCCTTCCCCAATGAAGGGGTCCGGGTCAGCATCGGCGAGGTGGAGGCCAACACCCGTTTCCTCTCCCTGTGTGCGAACTATACAAAAGGCCCCGGCGTTTCCTGACCGTAACAACAGCGGGGCCGAGGCCCGGTATCGTTAGGCTGGAACAGAAAACCGACCAATATATGCCTTTCGGGTAATGCATTCCGCGCAAGGCATATATCAGCAGCTAAGGTAACCGTCGACGGGCGGCATGCCGGCGAGGAGTTCGTATGGGCGCTGAGCACCTGCCCACCTCTGAATTCGACATTGAGGAACTTGAGCAGTCCATGACCTCCAGCGACCCCGCAGACGCTCCGGAAATGGTGCAGCTACTTGCCTCGGACGGAACGCTGCGGGAGGACGTCCAGTACGGGCCCTACGCCGCGCATCTGGACGGCGAGGCCCTGCGCGGGCTGTACCGGGACATGTTCCTGGTGAGGCGCTTCGACCAGGAAGCCGTGGCGCTGCAGCGCCAGGGGCAACTCGTTATGTGGCCGCCGTTGCTGGGGCAGGAAGCCGCCCAGATAGGCTCCGGGACCGCATTGCAGGCGAATGACTATGTCTTCCCGACGTATCGTGAGCACGGTGTGGCGCTGACCCGCGGGCTCGAGCTGTCCGCCTTGCTCAAGCTCTTCCGCGGTGTTTCCAGCGGCGGTTGGGATCCCCGGGAAAAGAACTTCCACCTCTACACGCTGGTCCTCGCCGCCCAGACCCTGCACGCCGTCGGCTACGCCATGGGCCTGCAGCGGGACAGTGAGGACGGCGTCAGTGTCGCCTACTTCGGCGATGGAGCCAGCTCCGAGGGGGACGTTCACGAGTCGATGGTCTTCGCGGCCTCGAACCAGTCTCCCGTGGTCTTCTTCTGCCAGAACAACCACTGGGCCATCTCCGTGCCTACCGAAGTGCAGTCGCGGATCCCGCTGTCGAACCGTGCCAGCGGCTACGGCTTCCCGGGGATCCGGGTGGACGGCAATGATGTGGTTGCCGTCCACGCCGTCATGCGCTGGGCGTTGGAGCATGCCCGTTCCGGCCGTGGCCCGGTGCTCATCGAGGCGTTCACCTACCGGATGAGCGCGCACACCACCGCCGACGATCCCACCAAGTACCGGCTCTCCGCCGAGGAGGACGCGTGGAAGGAAAAAGACCCGCTTAAGCGCCTGGAACGGTATCTGCGCTCCAGCAACACCGCGGATGACTCCTTTTTCGAGCAGGTTGAAGTCCAGGGCGATGAGCTGGCAGCCAAGGTCCGCGCCGAGGTCCTGGCCATGACCGGTCCGGAAATGGTGCAGAGCTTCAACAACGTCTACGCCGACCCGCACCCGCTGGTCGCCGAAGAGCTCGCCTGGCACCGGGAGTATGAGGCAGGCTTCGCGGACGCCGACGAGGCAGGGGAGAACAACTAGTGGCCAACATGACCATTGCCAAGGCCATTACCGCCGGCCTGCGCGAAACGATGAAAAACAACCCGAAGTCCATGCTTATGGGCGAGGATATCGGCGCTTTGGGCGGCGTCTACCGGGTGACCGAAGGCCTGCAGGCCGAGTTCGGCAAGACCCGCGTGGTCGACACCCCGCTTGCAGAATCCGGCATTATCGGCACGGCGATCGGCCTGGCGTTCCGCGGTTATCGGCCGATTTGCGAAATCCAGTTCGACGGTTTCGTGTTCCCGGGCTTCAATCAGATCACCACGCAGCTGGCCAAAATCCATGCCCGTAGTTCCGGCGATCTCAGTGCGCCCGTTGTCATCCGCATTCCCTACGGCGGCGGTATCGGCTCCATCGAGCACCACTCGGAATCGCCGGAGGCGCTCTTCGCGCATACCGCGGGGCTGCGGATCATTACCCCGTCCAATCCGCACGACGCCTACTGGATGATCCAGCAGGCCGTCGAGTCGAACGACCCGGTCATCGTGTTCGAGCCCAAGCGCCGCTATTGGCTCAAGGGCGAAGTGGACACGGAGAGTCCCGGCCAGGACGCGTTCAGCGCCAAGGTGGTCCGCGAGGGAACGGACGCCACCATAGTCGCTTACGGCCCGCTGGTGCCGGTTGCACTGGCAGCGGCGCAAGCTGCCGAAGATGACGGCAACAGCGTGGAGGTGATCGATCTGCGCTCCATCTCGCCGATCGACTTCGACACCATTACGACGTCGGTGCGCAAGACCGGGCACCTGATCGTCACTCACGAGGCACCCACGTTCGGCGGCGTCGGCGGCGAGATTGCCGCACGTATCTCCGAACGCGCCTTCTTCAGCCTCGAGGCCCCGGTCCTGCGGGTGGGCGGTTTCCACATGCCCTACCCCGTGGCCAAGGTGGAAGAGCACTATCTTCCGGACATCGACCGCCTGCTTGAGGCCCTCGACCGTTCCCTCGCCTACTGACGTATCGGAGTTTCCATGTCGAACATCGAATCATTCAACCTCCCCGACGTCGGCGAAGGCCTGGTCGAAGCCGAAATCGTCTCCTGGAAGGTCAAGCCCGGGGACACCGTCGCCGTCAATGACGTGATCGTGGAGATCGAAACGGCCAAATCCCTGGTGGAGCTACCAAGCCCTTACGCGGGCGTCGTAGCGGAACTGCTCGTGCCCGAGGGCCAGACCATCGAGGTAGGCACACCGATCATCTCCGTGAGCGTCGGCGGTGCCGGTCAGCCCGCACCCGTGAAGGACTCCGGGGACGCGCTTCAGGCCACCGCGCGTCCGGTTAAAGGTGCCCTGCCGCAGGAGGCGCCAGGGAAAACGGAGGGCGATCCGCTGGCTGGCGTGGTCGGGTCAGCGCCCGCAGCCAGCGAACCAGGCCCGACAAGCGGGTCGCTGGTCGGCTCAGGACCGAAGGCCGATGCCGTCAAGCGCCGGCCGCGCCGCACATCAAGCCCCAGCCCAACTGCGGACCAAACAACGACGACGGCTCCCCATCACCACGGCGTCTCCGATTCGGCGCCACAGCAGCATGCACCGCACGTGCCGCCGGTTCCCTCGGCAGCGTCCCCTGACTCCGCGGGCGAAAGCGGACTAACCCGGGATGGTTCCAAGGGACAGCAGCGCGGCGAGGCCGTGCAGGCCGCGGTGAACCGCTTGCTGACCCGTGTGCTGGCGAAGCCGCCGGTGCGCAAGGCCGCCAAGGATCTGGGGATCGATCTGGCGGACATCACCCCTACAGGCCGCGGTGGAGAGGTCACCAAGGCGGACCTGCTGAGCTATCAGGCACAGCGGGATGCCGAACTGGACCAGGCCGAGACCTTCTGGGCGCCGAGCAAGAAGCCGCAGAACCAGCGCATCGAACGGGTCAAGGTCAAGGGTGTCCGCAAGGCCACGGCTAGGGCCATGGTCGAATCGGCCTTCTCCGCTCCGCATGTAAGCATCTTCGTGGATGTGGACGCCTCCCGGACGATGGAGTTCGTCAAGCGGCTTAAGGCCAGCCGCGACTTCGAAGGCATCAAGATTTCACCGTTGCTGATTCTGGCTAAAGCGGTGATTTGGGCGGCAGCGCGGAACCCCTCCGTCAACGCCACGTGGACCGATGACGAGATCCTGATCAAGCACTTCATGAATCTCGGGATCGCTGCCGCCACGCCGCGCGGTCTGATGGTGCCGAACATCAAGGATGCACAGGATCTGTCCCTGAAGGAACTGGCCATCGCCCTCAACGAGCTGGCTACCAAAGCGCGCGCGGGCAAGACCCAACCGGCCGAGATGCAGGGCGGCACGTTGACCATCACCAACGTTGGTGCATTGGGCATCGACACCGGCACTCCCATCATCAATCCGGGCGAAGTCGCGATCGTGGCCTTCGGCACCATCAAGCAGAAGCCTTGGGTGCTGGACGGGGAAGTCATTCCTCGCTGGATCACTACCCTTGGCGGCTCCTTTGACCATCGTGTGGTGGACGGCGACCTCTCCGCCCGCTTTATGGCCGACGTTGCCGCGATTTTGGAAGAACCGGCGCTCCTGCTCGATTAAGTGCCGCGGAACGGCGTAGTCGTCGACGGGATCCGCGACGGACGCGCGAAGTGGTTCCCTTCTGTCGTGGGCTATGATCGAGCGCATGTGGCGAAAAGGAGTCCATCCCGATGACCAGCACTGATCTGTCCGGTTCTGTTTCCACCGCGGACCTGTATGACGAGCGAGGCGAGGACCTCCAGTCGGTGCCGCTGCAGTTCCAGGACCTGGGCGGCAACGTTGCATTCAGCGGACCCATCCGTACCATTCGCTGCTATGAAGACAACGGATTGGTGAAATCCGTTCTGAATTCACCCGGCGAAGGCTCGGTTCTCGTGGTGGACGGCGGCGGCTCGCTCAACACCGCCCTGATGGGGGACATGATCGCCGCAGCAGCGGTAGAAAACGGTTGGGCCGGCGTCATCATCAATGGGCCCATTCGCGACCGCACTGCCATTGCGCAACTGTCGCTGGGGGTCAAGGCACTGGGCAGTAACCCGCGCAAGAGTGCTAAGGACTCTCTTGGCGAGGTGGACGTACCCGTCGAGATCGCTGGTGTGGCATTCCGGCCAGGCGCGATGGCTTATGCCGACGTGGACGGCATCCTCGTCGAGCGCTGACCATTCGACAACAGGGATCGCCTGTGCCTGTGATTGACTGGGGCCATGAGCAATAACCGACCTTCGGGGTCCGGCAACCGTCCCGACGTGCCTAAGATCGACTGGCGGCGCACCTTGTGGGGCATGGCCGTCATATTCCTGCTGAGCTATGTATTCATATTTCTGTTCCCGGGCATGAACGGCATTCTGCGCATCATCCTTGTCCTTGGCCTCTACTTCGGTGGCCGCTATGTCTACTACAAGTACCTCAAGAAGCGCTAATAGCTGCTATCAGGCGCTCATAGCCTCCTGCAATACGGGAGCCAGCCGCCGCACGCCCTCGCGGATGTTCTCTGCTGACACGGCGCTAAATGCCAGCCTGAGCTTGCTGGAGGGATCGTCGGACGGGGTGAAAGCGGCACCGGGAATGAAGATGACGCCGGCGTCGATCGCCTTGTACAGCAGTGGATAGGTATCGATTCCCTCCGGCAGGCTCACCCAGACGAAGAAACCTCCCTGCGGCTGCGTCCAGCTGACGCCCTCCGGCATGAAGTCTTCGAGCGCGTGGAGCATGGCTGCGCATCGCTCGGAATAGAGGCTGCGGTAGGTGGTGATCTGGCCGCGCCAATCGTGGCCATCCAGATACTCCGAGATGAGCATCTGGTTCAGCGTGGGCGGGCAGAGCGTGACGGCCTCGCTGGCTAGGTAGAAACGCCGTTGCAAGTGCGCCGGCACCAGGGCCCATCCGATCCTCAGCCCGGGCGCGAGAATCTTGGAAAACGAGCCCATGTAGATTACGTCGTCCGGGTTGCCAGCGCGGAGCGGGGCGATCGGATGGCCATCGAAGCGCAGCAAGCCGTACGGGTTGTCCTCAATAATCAGGATGTTCGCGTCCTGGCAGATCTCCACGATGCGCTGCCGGCGCTCTGCGGCGAGCGTGATGCCCGACGGGTTGTTGAAGTTGGGGATGGTGTAAAGGAACTTGATGTTGCCGCCGGCAGATTGGACCTCATCAATCCGCCGCTGCAGTTCATCGGGGACGAGGCCAAGCTCGTCCATGGCCACGGTCTCCACTATGACCTCGTAAGCCTCGAAAGTGTTCAGGGCACCCACATAAGTTGGGTCTTCGCAGAGCACAACATCGCCGGGATTGCAGAAGACTTTGCAGGCGACGTCTTGGGCGGACTGGGAACCGGTGGTGATCACAACGTTCGCCGGGTCCGCATCCTCAATGCCCTCCTCGGCCATCACTTCGCAGGCCTGGGCCCGAAGCCGCTCGGTTCCTTGGCCGCCGCCGTACTGGAGAGCTGTTAGGCCCTGCTCTGTTATGAGACGGTAGGCCATCCCGCCGAGCTTCTCCAGAGGCAGGGACTGCAGGAACGGATTCCCGCCAGCGAGAGAGACGAGGCCAGGCTGCAGCGAAATATCGAAGACATCACGAACGGCGGACTGCTTGATTTTGGCGGCCCGGTCGGAGTAAAGGCTGTGGTGCCGATGTGAAGTGACCGCGCGTTCAAGGGCAACTTCGGTTTCGGTTGGCATGTCGGCAGAAGCGGAAGATTCCTGTGTTCTCACTCACACAGGATAACCCGAACAGTTGCTCTGAAGGCAACACCTGTTTTCTATTTGTGTTGTTGACGGCTTGCTTCGGGATTAAAGCCAGCCCGCTTCTTTGGCCTTCAACGCTGCCTGGAAGCGGCTTTCGGCGCCCAGTTCTTCGAGCATCCATGCGATATGCCGCCGGCAGGTGCGCACGCTGATGTCCAGCCTCCGTGCAATCACTTCGTCGGAATAACCAGCAGCCATGCCCCGGAGTACGGACCGCTGGATGCTGTTGAGGCCAGCAGGGGTTCGGCTTTCAGCCTCCCAGCCGTAGGGGGTGGCAAGTTCCCATGCCACGTTGAATAGCTGCGTGAATACATGGATCAGATTGACATCACGCACCACCAGAGCTGCTCGATCGTCCGCGTCCAGTTGGCGGGCAACGAGTGCCAAGGACTGGTCGAAGATCAGGACTTTCAGTGGCACGTAGGGCAATGTCCGATATTCCAAGCCCGCAGGGGCTGTGGCGGCGACCGCCTTCCGCGTAGGCACATGATCGAGAGTGCTGGCGTTATAGAGATTTTTTCTGACTATCCCGCGTTCCAGGAGTTCCAGGTCCTTCTGGATGCCCTCTTCATGGACCTCCGCCGTAGATCCTGAGCCGGGCTGGCTGATCAGGACCTGTTCTGTGACATCCCGCCCATAGTCAATCAGCAACTTTCGAATTACCCCAGGGTCTTCGAGTATTTCAATGGACGAATCGAGGGCGATTCGCTTTCGTGCCGCAAGGTATGTGGGAACAAGCGAAGCCATGTCGCTCCGGTGCCCGCTGATCTTGGCGCGTAGATCGATAAGCAGGCGTTCGTCGGCCTCGACTAGCTGCGCCAAGGCCACGTCCGGAGAGATGGCAGTAAAGCAGTCCACATCCGGCGCCGGCTGTTGGAACAGGCGTCGTCCAGTGAGCTCAGTAATGGCGCTATTGAGATCCCGAATGGTGTAGCCGAGCGCAGTCGAAGCGGACTCCTTGGTCCAGTCCGGGTGGGTTACCGCGTATTCATAGAGCTCAAAGGCTGTCCCACTCAACATTTGGTGCCCCCTCAAGCATGATTCGCGACAAGTAACTATTTGCCATGTCCGGTATATGCCACCCAACTGTAGTGGTCATACTCAAATCATACTCATGTTGGAAAATCCTTGAATCAGGCGGGAATCCGCGGTTTCGACCAGGTGTCAGGACGTTCAAGGACGCCGGGATTCGTCCCGATAAGGGCATGTCATGATGTTGCCCCCTTATGGACTGGACAGTATGCAGGGTGACGCGGAACTCTTGAAGAGTCGGGGGAACGATACTCGATGGATTGCCACTCACATCGAAGGGGAATGACATGTTCAAGAAGATCGCCGGCATTACGGCAGGTCTACTGCTTGCTGTAGGTGCGGTCTCGGCGGCCACTCCTGCGGTGGCAGTCGACCAGGGCCAGCAGTCCAACGCAATCGTTACGGCTGCCTGGGACTGGTAAAAAGCTGCCCCACCGCAACAGCATACCCGCTGATCCTGTAACCAGGACGGCAACGGCTATCCCTCCCCAACCACCAGCGAGCAGATCTAGGAGAAGCGCATGAGCCAGCTGACAGCCGTACGCTCTTCGGAAAAGCTCAGTCTCAAACGCTACTGGTGGGTCCTGTCTATTTACACGGGTAGACAAGACGTAGCCGAAACCGTCATAGGAGAACTGGTTACACCACTGGTGGCCCACGCTCGCCGCGAAGGCGTGGGCCGCTGGTACTTCAGTCACCATGTTGATGAGGTGGGGCCTCACATAAAGGTCCGGTTCCTGGGCCACCGCTCAGCCCTTGATAGCCTCCAAAGGTTTGAGTTGGCGGCCCGGAACCGGCTCCTTGAGATCCTGCCAACCGTTCGAGTCCAGCAGCACTATGTCGTGTCGCCGGACAGCGTGGATCTGATCGGCACTCTAGGAACGGATTCTGTCGCCTTGGTGCAGGAATCGGATCTGGACAGATTCGGCGGGCTCGAAGGGCTCGAACTTGCCGAAGAGGTCTTCGAACTGTCTTCTGAACTTGGTAGCTGGGCAGCGCAGCGGTTCAACAAGTCGCAAGGCCGCACTGCCCTCGGCGCCCTGTTGCTCTCCGACGCTGCTTGGGCCATGCTCAACGGGCCGAAGGCTCCGCAATGGCCTGACCGCCGCCGGCTCTCCTGGGATTACTGCTGGGACAACCACCTCCGTGTCTCGACAATGGAGCTTGGACGTGGCGCTGCCAAAGCCCGACTCGGTTTGGCCGCCACTCTGGCGCCGAAAACCGCACCGATGCACCGTCTGATGGCCGCCACTGCAGCCGAGGGAAGCGTGCAAAACTGGCGTCGCCGCTGGAAGCGGGCTATTGACGCCTACTTGTACCGGGCAGATAAATCGAGGGTTAGCCGCGGTGCGCAGAATCTGACTTTTAGCCAGTCACATCTGATGATGAACCGCTTGGGCTTCACACTGTGGGAAGAGGCGGCTTTGGGAATTTATGCCCGTGCCTGGACTCCGGAAACTGAATCCGCTCTGTTGGAGAAGAGAAGACGATGACTCCCTATGGCATCACATCGGCGCCCTTGGGCCCGCTGGCCTCCGGCAACAAAGAACAAGGCCCGGCTTCAGCACTCGACCAGATCGGAGTTGTGGGAGCTCATGGCCAGGATGGCGATCTGTGGAACTTGACTGGCAGCGATTACTCGCGAGATGCAGCTTGGGCAGACCACGCCTGGCAGTAAATCCCGCATCACAACCCCATGAACCACTGGCCGGAGCTTCCCCCAACGGCTCCGGCCAGTTACCCCCCCCAATAAAACTACTGGCCGGAACTTCCCCCAACGGTTCCGGCCAGTTCCCCCAAGGCTTACTGGCCGGAACTGCCCCCAACGGTTCCGGCCAGTCGGCTGTTCGGGGCCAAACTGTACGCTCCCCGTCTGTCCCCGCTCGTTGCTGGCTACTTCACGTCGAGGAGTTTTTCAATTGGGATGCCGTTGACCAGCACCACGGCTTCGGCAACACCGGCGGCTGTGGCGGCGGTCTGCTCCAGCTGCGCTTCGATGCGAGGACCGTCACAGGTTCCACCGACCGTAACACTGCCGGACAGCTTAACTGTCACGGTATCGCCGTCGTAGCTGCTGCCCTGGTAGGACAATGCGGAGGAATTCAGCGCGTTATAGAGGCCTGACTCGCCAAGAAACTCTTGCTTGTTTGCCAACAAATGTGTGATGCTCGCCCCAAGCTGATCGGTGAACGTTACAGGTTGTGTAAGGGTGGCAATGAGGCTGTCGCCGCACCCTATGCCGCCGCCTGAAGTCTCCTCGCCGGCAAGCCCGATGTAATAGATGGTCAAAGGAACTGTAATGGCGGCCTGTGCAGCTGGTGCTTTGGGAGCGGCAGGGCCGCGTCCGCTGAGGTAATCCTCAATCCGGATCCCGTTGACCAGGATGATGGCCTCGCCGACTCCGGCGGCAGTGGCTGCGGTCTGCCTCAGCTGCCATTCCACCCGCGGGTCATCGCACGAGCCTCCGGATTTGAGCTCGCCGGAAAGGTGGACAGTGACGGTGTCACCATCGATCCTGGCTCGTTCGAAGGTCAGTGCGGATTCGTGGAGGGCGTTGTAGAGTCCGGATGATCCGTGCAATCTATCCCCGTCCGCGAGCAGGTGCTCGATGCTGGCCTGGACCTGATCGTTAGTCTTGACAGGCTCCGTATAGGTGGCGACGAGGCTGTCCCTGCAGCCGATCTCCGCGCCGGAGGCACCTCCGTCTTCTACTGCGATGTAGTACATCGTCAGGGGAACTCCGGCCCCGTTCTCGGATCTCACTGAAACTTCCGACTGGGTGACAGGCGATGTAGCCTTTTCCTCGGTCGGTGCGGGGGCCTTAACCGGTGGCGCCGACGCCGCTGGCGGATCCGATGGGCCGCGAACCGGAGTTGTAGGCGGGGTAATGGCCTGGGGCTCGGCAGCGACCGTGGCCGGTGGATTTGCCGTGGGTGACTGCCCTTGTCCGGTCGAAGGGCTGCACGCTGTCAGAGCCAGCAGCAGTGCTGCGGATGCGGTCCCCAGAACTCGTTGCCTGCTCATATTGACCCCGTGTAAACGTGATGCCGCCGGAACGAGGATGCTCATGTCTCCGCTCAGGGGCCGGTGGCCTGTGGTTATCACTCACGATACGCGCGAAAGAACCAGCCACAAATGGGTTTCCGGTCACCATCCCGTTGCAGGTTTGTCACGTCCAGGACTCATCGATTCTACGCAGTTCTGACACTGGAGAGTCGTGAGCTCCCGTTTGTTATCTCGCTTCACAATTCGTTGAAAAGTTCAATTCAGTCCCGCATAGGGGCGTCACCGAGTATCGTGTCTATAACGAAGAGGTGATGTGTTTGACGTCACAAAAGGAGTCGCGCAGACTGATGGGTGAACACGCGTTCGTTAAGCGAACATTCAGGTTATCCCGTGTCTCCAAGGGATCACTAAGGAGTAGAAATGAAACGTAGACTGACCGCGCTTGTGGCCGCAGTTTCAGTGCTCGCCCTATCTGCCTGCGGCAGTGGCTCCCCGAGCGGTGGCGGCTCCGAGGCGCCCGCCGACGCCGGTAGCGGCGGACTGACCAAGATCACCGTCGGGGTGATCCCGATTGTGGATACAGCGCCCATCTGGCTCGGTGACGAGAAGGGCTTCTTCGCCGAAGAAGGTCTTGAGTTGGATCTACAGACCGCTACCGGCGGAGCCGCGATCGTTCCCGGCGTGGTCAGCGGTAGTTTTGACTTTGCTTTCTCCAATCTGATTTCGGTGATGGTGGCGAACGACAAAGGACTGGACCTGCAGTTCGTTGCCAACGGGGCCTCCACCACCGGTGAGGAAGGGGCAGGCTTTGGTGCCGTAGTCGTTCCGGAAGATTCCGACATTAAGTCCGCGGCCGACCTCGAAGGCAAGACCGTTTCGGTCAACAATCTCTCCAATATCGGCGACACAACCATCAAGCACGTGGTTGAAAAGGACGGCGGCAACCCGGACAACATCGACTTCGTGGAAGTCGCATTCCCGGACGCTCCGGCAGCACTCCAGAACGGCCAGGTCGATGCCGCGTGGATCCTGGATCCGTTCCTGACCCAGGCGCGGTCAGAGGGAGCCCGGGTAATTTCGTGGAATTTCACGGAGATGCATCCCGAGCTTGACATTGCCGGCTACTTTACGACTTCCGAAAAGGTTCAGAGCGAACCGGAACTTGTGGACAAGTTCACCAGGGCCATGAACAAGTCACTTGAATACGCGCAGGAGAACCCGCAGGAGGTCCGGGACATTGTCGGAACCTACACCGAAATCGATGCTGAAACCCTCGCAAAGCTGACCCTGCCGGAATACCGCCCGGAGTTCAGCCGTGAAGCGGCCCAGACGCTCGGCGAAGCGGCCGCAAAGTACGGCACGTTGAGCGAGGCCCCGAACCTGGATGAGCTGCTGCCATGACCCAAGAAGCCGTAACAACCAATAGTGCTGCGCCCATCCCGCGGGGCGGAAAGCAGCCAGCAAAGAAGCTGCCGTCGAAGCAGTTGCTTGGGATCGCGGGCATTATCGGGTTTTTGTTGCTGTGGGAGTTGGTTCCCCGGGTGGGCATCGTTGAGCCCCGCTTCCTGCCGCCGGCCAGTGAGGTCATCGCGGCGCTGGTCACTGACTTCGGTTTGACGGCGTTCTGGGTTGCGGTGGGCGAGACCATGCTGGCCTGGGCGATCGGTCTGGTGATGGCGATCGTGCTGGCCGTGGTGCTGGGCTTCATTATCGGTTCGTCGATGTTCCTGCGGAAGTTCACCAACTCGACCGTGGAGTTCCTCCGTCCGATACCGTCGGTGGCGTTGATTCCGCTGGCCGTGCTGCTGTTCGGCGTGAAGATCGAATCAACCCTGATGCTGGTGGTCTACGCATCGTTCTGGCAGGTCTTCATCCAGGTGCTTTACGGGGTCGCCGATGTGGACAATGTGGCGATGCAGACGGCCAAGTCCTACGGCCTGGGCTCCATGGCGCGGGTCCGCCACGTGGTGTTCCCGACGGCCCTGCCGTACCTGATGACCGGCATCCGCCTTGCCGCCTCGGTGGCGCTGATCCTGGCGATCACGGCGGAACTGGTGATCGGTTCGCCCGGTTTGGGCAGGGAGATCGCCCTGGCCCAGTCGGGCGGCGCGATCTCGGGGATGTACGCGCTGGTACTCGCGACCGGCCTGATCGGCGTCGTCATTAATCTGCTCATGCGTTTCATTGAGCGCAAGACCCTGTCCTGGCATTCCTCGATCCGTTCGGAGGTGATCGTATGAGGTTCTTGAAGACTCTCGGATACGTGCTGGCACTGCCTCTGATCCTGGTTGCGATCTGGTGGGCTTCGACGCTGGGGGAGACGAATTTCTTCGTGCCGACCCCGGCCCTGCTGGCCGAGGCGTTTGCCGAGACATGGTTCGGGGAGCGGATCCTCTCTGATGTGCTGCCCAGTATCGGGCGGTTGGTCGTCGGAGTTGTCTCGGCGATCATCATCGGCATTGTCGCGGGCCTGCTGATCGGTTCGGTCAAGTGGCTGCGGGATCTGACGGAGCCGGTGCTCGAATTCTTCCGCGCCATTCCGCCGCCGGTCCTGGTGCCGGTGCTGATGCTGCTGATGGGCATTACGGACGGTATGAAGGTCGCGGTGATCATTTCGGGTTGCGTGTGGCCGGTGCTGCTGAACACCATCGAAGGTGTCCGCGCCATTGACGGGGTGCTCTCGGATTCGGCGCACACCTACGGCATCCACGGCTGGGCGCGGATCAAGTACCTGGTGCTTCCCTCGGCCGGTCCGCAGATCATGGCCGGTATCCGCCAGTGCCTGTCCATCGGCTTGATCCTGATGGTCATTTCCGAAATGTTCGCCTCGTCCTCGGGGCTCGGCTTCACGATCGTGCAGTTCCAGCGGTCCTTCGCGATTCCGGAAATGTGGTCCGGGATTGTGGTCCTGGGCCTGATCGGCGTCGCCTTGTCATTCATCTTCCAGTGGACCGAGCGGCGTGTGCTGCGCTGGTACCACGGCCTGCGAGAGGTAGAAAATGCAGTCTGAAACAACACCCGGAACCACTCCCGCCCCGGCAGGCAAGACCCTGCCCGGGAACGAGGCCATGCTCTCGGTCCGGAACCTGAAAAAGGTCTACAAGACCGACGGCGGCGACATCGAGGCCGTGCGAAACCTGACTTTCGACCTGAAGGCCGGCGAGCTGGCCTGCCTGGTAGGCCCGTCCGGCTCCGGCAAGACCACCCTGCTCAAGTGCATCTCCGGGCTGATGGCGCCGACCGAGGGCGAAGTGCTGCTAAACGGTACACGCGTCTCCGGGCCGCCGAAGAAGATGGCCGTCGTGTTCCAGGAATACGGCCGCTCCCTCTTTCCTTGGATGCGGGTGCGCGAGAACGTCGAGCTGCCGCTGAAGAACCAGGGCGTGCCGCGGGCCGAGCGGGACAAGCTTGTCGACGATGCGCTGGAGGCCGTCGGACTGTCCCACGTGCCGCAGTCCTACCCCTGGCAGCTCTCCGGTGGCATGCAGCAGCGCGTGGCGATCGCCCGCGCCGTGGCGTACCAGCCCGAAGTGCTGCTCATGGACGAGCCGTTCGCCGCGGTGGACGCGCAGACCCGGGCGGACCTGGAAGACCTGATCCGCACGGTCTGGCGCAAACTCGGCGTCACGGTCCTGTTCGTCACCCACGACATCGACGAGTCCGTCTACCTCGGTGAACGCGTGATCATCCTTTCCAGCTCGCCGACGGTCATCCAGGAAGACCTGGCCATCGATCTGCCGGACGAGCGTGACCAGCTCAACACTCGCTCGCTGCCACGCTTCACCGAACTGCGCCACCACGTCTACGAACAAATCCAGCTCGCCAAACAGGGCCACCGCCCCGCGGCTGCGGTCCAGACCGATTCCGGCGCAGGTTCCGCCACGGCCTGATAAGCCCGTGCGAACAAAAAGCGCCGGCCTTCCCCGCTGGGGAGGCCGGCGCTTCCGGTCGAACTGTCTAGAACGCGATGCGCTTGAGCAGATCGCGAAGGGTTTCGCGTTCTTGCGGCGATAGCGTTGACAGGGACTGGTCCTCTGCGCGGCGGATTATCCCCTCGGCGCGCTTGTAGAGGTTCCGGCCCGCTGTCGTGGCCACGATGACCTTGGAGCGTCGGTCGCGCGGGTCTGTTTCACGGGTGACGGCGCCGCGCTGCTCCAGTTGGTCCACCAGGGCGACGATCTGGCTGGGATCCAGGCTAAGGAAGTCCGCGAGTTCGCGCTGTGAAGGATTCTCGCCGCTGCATGCAAGGGAGAGGACCGAATAGGAACGGACCTTCAAATCCAGCTCCGCGAGCATGTTGTTGGCCCGTCCTGACCCCAAGGACCGGGCGCGCGCCGTGAGGAACTCGATCTCGTTGGCCAGTTCGGTGGTGTGGAGACGCTGGGCCCCGTTTGCGTTCTCGGCCAGGTCGGCGTCGTTGCCCCTGGTCGTAGTTTGTGCGGACATCGTTCCTCATCCGTTGATTGGTTCAATACTGTTGACTTTTTCAATGGTATACGTTGTCATTGATCTTAGTTCAGGATAACCCCAAACACTGGTCTGAGACCGGTGGAAGCGAAGGAGCTTTAGATGTCACTGGCAGGAAAAGTAGCCATTGTTACTGGTAGCGGACGCGGACTGGGTCTCGCCTATGCTCAGGAGCTCGCCCGCCAGGGTGCCGCCGTCGTTATTAATGATGTTGACGAGCAGGTGGCCGGCGAGGCCGTCGAGAGCATCACCGGTGCCGGCGGCAAGGCCGTGGCCGTTGTCGCTCCCGTCGGTTCCACCGAGACCGCGCAGCAGTTGGTCAAGACCGCCGTCGAATCCTTCGGCGGGCTGGACATCCTGGTCACCAACGCCGGCGTGCTGCGGGACAAGTCCCTGCTGAAGATGACCGATGAGGACTTCGACCTGGTCATCAATGTGCACCTGCGCGGGACCTTCACCTGCGTCCGCGAGGCCTACGCCTACTTCAAGGAAAACAACGTCGCCGGCCGGATTATCACCATCGGGTCCCCGACCGGGCAGCGCGGCAACTTCGGCCAGACCAACTACGCCGCCGCGAAGGCCGGCATTGTCGGTATGGTGCGCACTTGGGCGCTGGAAATGAAGAAGGCCGGCGTCACCGCCAACGCCATCATTCCGGTGGCGGCGACGGCCATGACCAAGACCGTGCCGTTCTTCCAGAAGGCTGTGGAGGCCGACGAGCGCGGCGAGGCCATGCCGGACTTCTTCCGCAAGGACCTGGGCTTTGGAACGGCCGACGACGTTGCCGGCCTGGTGGCCTTCCTCGCCTCCGACGCCGCGGCCAAGGTGACCGGCCAAGCGATCGGTGTCGGCGGCGACCGCCTGCAGCTGTGGTCGCACCCGGAGGCCGTGGCCACCGAGTACAAGGACGGCGGCTGGAGCTACGAGGAACTGGTCGAGCGGTTCGATGATCTCTTCGGCGAGCGGCTGCAGAGCGTGGGCGAGGAGTTCCCGGAACTGCCCGCCGACCTGCAGCCCGAAGCAGCGGGAGCCAAGTAAACATGGCGGCGACGGCATACGAACTCGGGATCGACGCCGGGGCGATTGAAGCGGTCGACATGCACGTGCATGTGGAGATCGACAGCTGCGGCCACGTGTCCCTGCCTCCGGCGCTGAACGACGCGTCGAGCAAGTACTTCAAGGCCGAGGAGCGCACGCCGTCCCTGGACAGCATCGCGGAAACCTACCGCGGGCTGAACATGGCCGCCGTCGTCTTCACCGTCGACGCGCGCACCAAGCTCAAGCGCGAACCCAACAGCATCGAGGACATGGTCGAGGGCGCGGCGCGGAACAATGACGTGCTGATCCCGTTTGGCTCCGTCGACCCGCTGACCGGTGCGGACGCGATCGACCGGGCCAAGCGGCTGGCCGGCGACTACGGGGTGCGCGGCTTCAAATTCCACCCCAGCCTGCAGGGCTTCGACCCGAGCGATGAGCAATACTACCCTCTCTGGGAGGTGCTGCAGGAAATCGGTCTGCCGGCAATCTTCCACACCGGCCAGAACGGCATGGGTGCCGGACTGCCCGGCGGCTACGGCATCAAGTTGGCCTATTCCAACCCGCTGCTGCTCGACGCCGTCGCTGCGGACTTCCCGGAGTTCCAGATCATCATGGCCCACCCCTCGGTGCCCTGGCAGGACGAGGCGAATTCGATTGCCACGCACAAGGCAAACGTCTACATCGACCTCTCCGGATGGTCCCCGAAGTACTTCCCGGAGTCACTGGTCAAAATGTCCAACTCCGTGCTGCAGGACAAGGTCCTCTTCGGCACGGACTACCCGCTGATTACCCCGCAGAAATGGCTCAGCGCATTCGCCGACCTGCCGCTGAAGGATGAAGTCCGGCCGAAAATCCTGAAGGCCAACGCCGTGAAGCTGCTGGGCCTCGAGACTGGGAAAAAGGCATGAGCGTGACCGCAGACGTACGAACCGGAGCCGCGGCGGGACGGTTCTACCCGTCGGACCAGTACGGCTTCTCATCCCTGCTAACCGAGAATGAACTCGCGGTGCTGGGGCGGCTGCGCAAGGTGCTGGACGAGCAGGTCCAGCCGCTGCTTGCCGACTACTGGGAGGCCGGAGAGTTCCCCTACCAGATTGCGCAGCCGCTGTTCGATCTGAACCTGATGGAACCCTCGCAGCCCGACGGCGGCGCCACCGCCAGCGGGCTCTATGTGGGGTTCCGGAACTTTGAACTGGCCCGCACTGATGCCTCCGTGGCGACGTTCTACAACGCCCAATCCGGCCTGTTCCGCACCGCTGTCAATCTCGGCGGCAGCGCCGAGCAAGCGGCGGAACTGGACCCGAAGATCCGCTCCTTTGAGTACAAGGGCGTCTTCGCGCTGACCGAGCCGGAACATGGCTCGGACATCGCCGGCGGGCTGGAAACCAGTGCCCGGAGGGACGGCGACACCTGGATCATCAACGGCGCCAAGCGCTGGATCGGGGGAGCGGCCTCCGCCGACGTGCTGGCGGTTTTCGCCCGGGACGAGGCGGACCAGCAGGTCAAGGCTTTCCTTGTTCAGACCGACGCGCGGGGCGTGGCCATCTCCAAGATCCACCGGAAGACCTCGCTGCGCATGATGCAGAACGCCGATATCGACTTCCGCGATGTGACAGTGCCGGAATCCGCGCGGTTGCAGAACGTCAACTCCTTTGCCGACGTCGCCGCAATGCTGCGGAACATGCGCTCGGACGTAGCGTGGATTGCTGCCGGACTGCAGGCCGGGGCTTACGAGGCGGCGGTGCGGTACGTGAAGCAGCGCCAGCAGTTCGGCAAGAGCCTGGGCAGCTTCCAGCTGGTACAGGAGAAGCTTGCCACGATGCTAGGCAACGTCACCGCTTCCCTTGGGATGGTGGTGCGGCTGACCCAGCAGCAGGAACAGGGCATCTACGCGGATGAGAACTCCGCGCTGGCCAAGATGTTCTGCTGTGCCCGGATGCGCGAAACCGTCGCCCTGGCCCGCGAAGTGGTTGGCGGCAACGGGATCACGCTGGACACCGACGTCGCACGTTTCCACGCCGATGCGGAAGCTGTCTATTCCTACGAAGGCACGCATGAGATCAATGCGCTGATCGTCGGGCGGGCTATCACGGGCAAGGGAGCCTTCCGCTAGAAATCCGTCAGAACCATCAACATCTACCCTTTCAGGAGCATCTTATGAGCAACCTCGTTGTCACTTTCGAAGAACTGTCCGGGCTGGTCGGCAAGGACCTCGGCTACACCGATTACCTTGAGATCACCCAGGACCAGATCAACACCTTCGCCGACGCCACCAATGACCACCAGTGGATTCACACAGACCCGGAGAAGGCCAAGGACGGTCCCTTCGGCGCCCCGATCGCGCACGGCTTCCTCAGCCTGTCGCTCATCATCCCGCTGTGGAGCGAACTGTTCGACGTCGAGGGCGTCAAGACCAAGGTCAACTACGGACTGGACCGCGTCCGCTTCACCAACCCGGTCAAGGTCGGTGCCAAGGTCCGCCTGCACTCCGTTATCGCCGAAGTCACCGAGGTCAAGGGCGGCGTGCAGATCAAGACCAGCAACACCATCGAGATCGAAGGCGAAGAACGTCCCGCCGTCGTCGCGGAATTCCTCGCCCGCTTTTACGCGTAAACCCCACGCCAGGACACGTCAGCGTCCGGGCGAACTCACTACCCACCTCAAGGAAGAGGCTCGTTATGAAAAGGCACATCTCTAAAGTTCTTGCCGGTGGCGCCATCGTTGCGCTTGCTCTGACCGGCTGTGGATCGGGCTCTCCGTCCGGATCCGGCGGCAGCCCGGCCGGATCGGGGGCGGCTAAGGAGGGACTGACCGATGTCACTGTCGGCATCCTGTCCATTGCCCCTTCCGCCGCAGTGCAGTACGGCATCGACGAGGGCATCTTCGAAAAGCACGGGTTGAATGTTGAACTGCAGACCGGCCAGGGCGGCGCAGCGATGCTTCCGGCTGTTTCCACCGGCACCATGAATTTCGCGGTGGGCAATCCGCTCTCGGTCATGACCGCGGTGGATAAGGGCCTGGACATGAAAATCGTGTCCGGCTATTCGGCTTCGCATGCCGAAGGCGAAGATGCTAACGGTGTGGTGGCAAGGAAGGACTCGGGGATTGAGAACTTCGCCGATCTGGAAGGCAAGACCACGTCGGTCAATGCCGTCAAGACACAGGGCGACCTCACCATCATGGAAAGCGCGGAGATCGACGGCGGCGATCCCTCGGCATTGAAGTTCAACGAGATGCCGTTCCCAGATATGGAAGCACAGCTGGAACGGGGCAACACGGACGCTATCTGGATTCCGGAGCCCTTCCTGTCGCGGGCACTGGCCAACGATGAGTACAAGCTTGTGGGCTACCCGAACCAGAAAGCCATTCCGGGCATGCCAACGATGGTGACCTTTACCAGTGGCGGCTTCGCCGAGGAGAATCCGGAGATCGTTGCCGACTTCAAGGCCGCTGTGACGGAAACTCTTGCCGCTGCGGAAGAGGATCCCGACGCCGTGCGTGCAATCCTGCCGGAATTCATGGGGATGGACGCCGCCGTTGCTGAGAAGTTGAAGATGGAAGCCTTCAATGGTGAAGTCCCGGCCGAGCAACTGCAAAAGATGGGCGAGCTCATGCTCAAGTATGAGTTCGTGGACAAGGCGCCTGATGTGGCAGCCATGACCGTCCAGTAACCGAACGTACTAACCCGCGGATGGGCGGTTCCCTGTACAGGGGAGCCGCCCATACGCGTGCTTTCCTCGCTTAGAGCTGCAGGCAGGCGCGGAGCAACACCAGACAGCCCAGGGCAGCTGATCCGCAGGCTTAGTGGCCGAACCTGTCGGCGTCGAGAATCTCGTCGTCGCCGATATCCAGAGCGCTGATCCGGTGCAGCTCCTCGCCAGTGAGGACGAAGTCGAAAATGCTGAAGTTCTCTGCCAGCCGTTGCGGATTCGACGACTTGGGGATGACGACGTGCCCCAGCAGGGTGTGCCAGCGCAGCACGATCTGGGCCGGTGTCTTCTGGTACTTTTCGGCCAGTTCCGTGATGACCGGCTCTTTGAGCAGATCGCCGCCGCGGCCGATGGGGCTCCAGGCCTGGGTAGCGATGCCGCGTTCCTGGTGGATGGCGACGATGTCCCGCCGGGTGTGCCTCGGATCCAGTTGGATCTGGTTTACCTCAGGCACGAGGCCCGAATCGAAGAGGTGCTGCAAATGGGCCGGCTTGAAATTGGAGGTGCCGATGGCGCGGACCCGGCCGTCCGACAGCAGCTTTGTCATACCCGCAAAGGCATCGACGTACCGGTCCTGGGCGGGATTGGGCCAGTGGATGAGTAACAGGTCGATGTACTCGACGCCTAGGCGTCGGGCGCTGGCTTCAAAGGCCTGTTCAACGCCGTCGTAGCTGTGCCATTCCTTGTTGAACTTGCTGGTCAGGAAGACATCGCCGCGGTCCAGCCCGCTGCGCCGCAGACCCTCGCCGACTCCTTGTTCATTGCCGTAGTTCTCGGCGGTATCGATCATCCGGTAACCGATTTTCAGGGCTGCCTCGACGGCGTCGGCTGTTTCCGCGTTGTCCATGGGCCAGGTGCCAAGGCCAAGAAACGGCAGCTTAGCACCGTTCCGCAGCTCAATGATCGGAGCAAGTTCTACGCTCACGGGACCTCCTGTGATCGTTTCTGAAGCATGGGTGATGTTGCCAGACCCTCAGCCTAAGGGCTCCCGCGCTCGGGTTGAACCCGGAAAGCAAAAGCGGAGAGCCGCTGCCCTGGCTGGTGCCAGCTGCAGCCGCTCTCCGCTCCGTATCTGGTGAGGATGCTTACGCATTGACCAGTTCCACCGCGTTGGCCAAGGCGGAGACGACGCCGGCGATCTCGGCGGCCGACTCGGCGTGGTCCTTGGGGTGGGTCGTGGCGAAGACCTCGAAGCGGGCGCCGATGGACAGCTTGGCGTCCTCGAGCACCTTGGCCTGGGCGATGCCCAGCGCCTTGCGGGCGTCGTCGTGCGCCCACTGTGCACCGTAGGGGGAGGGCGAGGTGCCGATGACTGCGGCCGGCATGCCGTTCAGCGCGCCGGCGCCGAACGGGCGGGACAGCCAGTCGATGGCGTTGTTCAGCACGGCCGGGGTGGTGCCGTTGTATTCGGGGGAGACCAGCAGCACGGCGTCCGACTCCTTGGCAGCCTCGCGCAGCGCCTCGGCGGCTGCCGGAACGGAGCCTTCAACGTCCAGGTCCTCGTTGTAGAACGGGATGTTCTCGAGGCCGTCGTAGATCCGTACGTCGGTACCTTCAGGGGCGACCGTTGCGGCGGCTTCGGCCAGCTGGCGGTTGATGGAACCGTTGCGAAGGCTGCCGACGAGGGTCAGGACCTTGATGCTCATGAAATCTCCTAGCAAAGTAGTACGTGCACCATCGGTAACCACGTACTTCCCTGCAACCATTCCCCACAAGGCCTGTTTCGCCCTGTGTTTCCGCTCACGGTAGGCGCGAAGCGCCAGGTGGCTCAGCCTTGCGGCTGCTTCTGTTCGCGGGTTTCGAGCCAGGCGAGCACATCCCGCAGCCTGATGCGCCGGTGCGTGCCGCGGTATTCCACCGGGATGGTCCCGGCATCGGTCAGCCGCCGCATATAGGTGAGCGAAACACCGGCAACTTCGGCCGCCTGCGAGGTATTGAGCAGGTCCTCGGCGGAACTGACCATGACCGCGTCGCCTTGGGCAAAGCGTTGCAAAACATCGACGACGGCGTCGCGCGCCTGGGTGGGAAGCTTCACCGTGGTGCCATTGACGAAAACGGTTACATCATCGCTGTCTGCCAGGGCCCGGGCCAGCCGCTTGGTTTCGGCGTCGGACAAAGCGTCGGTGGTGCGGGGTTTCAACTGCGCCATAATCACACCTTAAGCCACAGCTGCTACACAGGCCGAGCGCCGGGCCGTAGGCGCACAAAGCGCGTGAATCGCGTGATGTTGACCGCATTCTTCACCCAAGAAGTTAGCTGGTTGCGCCTGCGTTAAGTAGGCTCTAAGTATGCCCACGTTCAGAAACAGCCGCGCCGCAGCACTGCCTGCAAAACTTTCCCGTTCCTGGCTCCTCGCCTCGGCCGCCGATGAAGCCAATTTCGCTCCGGCGCTGGCGTCGGAAGCCGATTCGGTGATCTTCGACATGGAAGACGCAGTGCCGGCCCCGGGCAAGGCTGAAGCGCGCGAACGCGTGGTGGAAGCGCTGTCCACGGGCATGACGGCCTGGGTGCGCGTGAACGGCATCGACACCGAGTACTGGGCCGATGATCTGGCGGCGCTGTCCAAGGCGCCGGGGCTGCGCGGTGTCATGCTGGCCATGACCGAGCGGCCGGACCAGGTCACCCACACCGCCATGCGACTGCAGGCCGGCACCCCGGTGCTTGCGCTTATCGAGTCGGCCATCGGCATCGAGAACGCCACGGACATTGCGCGCGCTCCGGGCACCTTCCGCCTGGCTTTCGGAGTGGGCGACTTCCGCAAGGATACCGGCGCCAGCGACGATCCGATGGCCTTGGCCTACGCGCGCTCCCGGTTGGTCGTGGCGTCCCGGGTGGGGCAGCTGCCCGGCCCGATCGACGGCCCCACCGTGGGCGCGCTGGGCGATGAGCTGAAGCAGGCCTGCAAGGTCACGGCGTCCATGGGCATGACCGGCAAGCTGTGCCTGCTGCTGGAAGCCGCGGACACCATCAATAAATCGCTTTCGCCGAGCGAGTCCGAAATCCGCTGGGCACACGAACTTCTGGACGCGCATGCCGCCGGGGCCGTGGTGGGCGATGGCTCCTACCTGCCGCGACTTGCCCGCGCCGAAAAGATCTCCTCGCTCGCCGACTCGTACGGCCTCTGGAACGCTTAAGGTTCTCGGGGCATCCGGGACCTACTGGGCAAGCAGGTCCCGGAGGCTCAGCGGCGGACGGCCGGTGAGCAGCTCGACGTCGTTGGTTGTCTGGTCCAGCTCGCCGTTGGCGATCGCCGTGTAGGTGCTCACCCACGCATCCAGCTGCCAGTCGGGGGCGCCGTAGTGCGCCCGGGAGGCGTACGCTTCTTCAACCGTTTCATTGAGGAACGACGTCGGCCGTCCCGTTGCGTCGGCGATGATGGCTGCCGCTTCGGTCAGGTTGATCGATTCCGGTCCGGTCAGCTCGTACGCGAAGCCGGCGTGAGCCACGGGCTGCTGCAGGATCGCCGCTGCGGCGCGGGCAACATCCTCGCGGGCCACGAAGCCGGCCTTGCCGTCGCCGGCCGGGCCGCGGATGACGCCGTTCTCATCGGCAAAGTGCGGCAGGATGTCGGCGTAGAAGTTGTTCCGCAGCAGTGTGTGCTTGCGGCCCGTTTCCCGCAGTTTCTGTTCGGTGGCGTAGTGGGTCCGGGCCAGGGTGAAGGTGGCGTCCGGCCCGGCGCCGAAGAACGAGGTGTAGACGATGTGCTCCACGCCTGCCTCCACGGCGGCGTCAATGAACGTTTCGTGCTGCTCGAGGCGGTCCTCGGACTCAGAGGCGGAGACCATGAGGAGCGTCTTGATGCCTTCCAAAGCACGGCGGGAGGCGTCCTTGTCGCCAAAGTCGGCCTGCGCCGTCGTCATGCCTTGAAGTTTCGGGGCCTTGGTCTCATCGCGCACAATCAGGCGTGCCGGGACTCCCACCTCGGAGAGCAGCCGGGCAACCATGCCGCCCAGGGAGCCGCTGGCTCCGGTGATGGCGGTTTCGGCGGAAGCGGACGCGGGAGTGGGTTCAGCGCTCATGGGTACAGCATATTCCGCACTGCCGCCGAGCAGGGAAGTTCATCCGCTGTTTGCCCGGCCGTTGCCGCGCGCGGCTAGCGTGAGGCGGGTGGCAGGTCTATTTGTAGCGCTCGGGGATAGTTTCACGGAGGGTGTGGGGGACCGCGACGCCAAGTTCCCCAACGGCGTGCGTGGCTGGGCGGACCGGGTGGCGAAGCAGCTGGGCAAGCAGGACCCGGAGTTCCGCTACGCCAACCTCGCGGTGCGGAGCAAGCGGCTGCACCAGATCGTGGCGGACCAGATCGAGCCCGCCGTGGCGATGAAGCCGACGCTCGTTTCCTTTTATGCCGGCGGCAACGACATTCTTGAGCTGCGCAAGGATATGGACGCCCTGCTGCAGCAGTATGAAAACGCGGTGGCGCGGCTGGCCTCCACCGGCGCGCAGCTGCTGCTGTTCACCGGCTTCGATGTGATGCTGCCGCCGGTGCTCGAGCCGATGCGGCGCCGCAACTGGCTGTACAACGAGGCGGTGCGCGAGATTGCCCGCCGGTACGATGCGCTGCTGGTGGACCACTGGGCGTTTGAGATCTACCAGGACCCGCGGATGTGGGACACCGACAAACTGCACATGTCTCCGGTGGGGCACAAATACATGGCCGCGCAGGTGCTCTCGGCGCTCGGCGTGCGGCACACCCTCAAGCTCAAGCAATTGGAGCCGCTGGAGCGGGCGGGCTGGCGGGAGCTGGCGCGGGTGGAACGGGCCTGGCTGCGGGACTGGGTGGTGCCGATGTTCGGGCGCAAGCTTAAAGGCGTCACGCTGGGGGACAACCTGCCGCCGCGCTGGCCGGAGCCGGTGCAGGTTTCGGCGGGGCTGAAGAAGCTCGCTAAACAATCCGGCCGCGCGCCGGTCGGCTGACCCACGGGGCCTAAACTGGTTCCATCATGAAGACTATGCGCAGATTCAAAACACCCTTCGTCTGGCTCGTCGTCGTGGCCATGGTGGCCACAATCGGGGCGGGCTTCATCACGCAGTTCGCCGGACAGTAAGGGGCGCAGCGAGCGGTGGCAATCCAGGATCCGGGCGAGACCGGGCAGGCTTTTCCCGCGGCCCCGGACGTTTACAGCGAACCCACCCGTAAGGTCGGGCCGGGCTGGATCACCGCCGTCCTGCTGACTAACCTCGGCATCAACGCGGTCCTCTTCGCCTCGCTGCAGGTGCTGCTGGCCCAGCAGTCGCAGAGTTTCGACGCCGCGAACAAGGAAGCCGTGCTGGCGCTGGCCACCGGGTTCGGCGCGGCCGTGTCGCTGGTGGCCAACCCGATCGCCGGGGCGCTCAGCGACCGGACCACCTCGCGACTGGGCCGGCGCGTCCCGTGGGTCCTCGGCGGAACCGTCCTGGCCTTCGCCGCCCTGCTCATGCTCTCCGGGGCCCCGAACGTCGCCGTCATGGTTCTCGGCTGGTGCCTGGTCCAGGCTGGCTGCAACGGCGCTTATGCCGCGGTGACGGCCACGATTCCGGACAAGGTGCCCACGCTGCAGCGCGGGCAGGTGGGCGGTCTGGCCGCGATGGGCCAGACCGTGGGCATCGTCTTCGGTGTGGTTCTCGCCAATCTCGCCGGTGGCTTTGTCCTCGGCTACATTTACTGCGCGGTGTTCCTGGCCGTAAGCATCGTCGCGTTCCTGATCAAGGGCCGGGACACTCCGCTGGATCCGGCCCTTCGCCCGCCGTTTGTGTGGGGCCGGTTCCTGAAGAGCTTCTACATCTCCCCGGCCAAGTACCCCGACTTCGGCTGGGCTTGGCTGACGCGGTTCCTGGTCAACCTGGGCAACAACCTCTTCACGCTCTACCTGTTCTTCTTCCTGCAGGACGCCGTGGGCCACGCCGATCCGGCCGCCGGTGTGCTGATCCTGACCGGCATCTACGCGGTAATGGTGATGATTACCGCCGTCATCGGCGGACCGTGGAGCGACCGGCTGGGCCGCCGGAAGCCGTTCGTGATCGCTTCCGCGGTGACCATTGCGACGGCGTCCATGCTGGTGGCATTCTGGCCTAGCTGGCCGATGGCGCTCGTGGCGGCGGCCGTACTCGGAGCCGGTTTCGGCATGTTCCTGGCGGTCGACTTCGCCCTGCTGACCCAGGTGCTGCCCAGCGCGGCGGACCGGGGCAAGGATCTGGGCGTGATCAACGTGGCGAACTCGCTGCCGCAGGTTTTCGCGCCGCTGGTGGCGGCCCCCGTGGTGCTCTACCTGGGCGGCTACACAGCATTGTTTGTGCTCGCCGCGGTGGTGGGCCTGCTCGGGGCGGTGTTCGTGGTGAAGATCAAGGGCGTGCAGTAGGCGAGCAGTAACGGAACAATTCGGGTGGAACCGGCCGTTACGTGGTGGGGTACTCCGTTCCACAATGTTTCTACAGGCTGTAGAATTTAGGTGTCAGGACGGCAGCGTCGAAAGGAAGTTTGTGGATATTTTCCTCGACCTTCCGTTGGGCTGGGCGATTCTGGCACTGTTCTGCGTCGCCATGATGCGCTCAAACGCCACCTACTGGATCGGCCGCGGAATCGCCGCCGGCGGCCGCCATACGCGGTTCGAGCGGCACCTCAACGGCCCGGTCATGAAGCGTGCCGAGCGGTTCATGAACACTTTCGGACCCTTCGCGGTCACGCTGTGCTTCCTCACCGTCGGCATCCAGACCGCGGTGGTCAGCAGCGCCGGAATCGCGAGGATGCGAATGATCCGGTTCCTGCCCGCCGTCGTGCTGGGCAGTCTCCTCTGGGCAATCGTCTACGCAACGGTGGGGATGGCCGCGATCGCCGCCTGGGTGGCGCTGGTCCTCGCGTCCCCGATCGCCGCCGTCGTTATTGTGGTGGTACTGCTGGGCGTTCTGGGCTTCCTGATCTGGCGCAGGAACCGCGGCAAGCGGCAGGGCCCACAACCGGAAGAACTAACGACGGCGGAGCCCGCCGAGGGCGCGTCCGATCCGACATTCAGTGCGGCGCCACCGGACCATACGGACCGTTCCGCATAGGCTGGGGCTATGGAAGCCCAGATTATCGTCACGCTCGTTTGCGGCCTGCTCATCGCCGTCGGCGTAGCCGGAATTATTGTTCCCGTGCTGCCCGGTGCCATCACTATCGGCGTCAGCCTGCTCATCTGGGCGCTCGTCCTGCAGAACACGGTGGGCTGGGTGGTGTTCGCGCTGGGCGCGGTGCTGGTGGTTGCCGGCATGTTGGCCAGCGCCGTCCTCACGGGCAAACGGCTGAAGGGCCGCCAGATTCCCAACCGCTCCATTGTGGTCGGCGTGGTGGTTGGACTGGTGGGCATGTTCGTCATCCCGGTGGTGGGACTGTTTGTCGGTTTTACGGTAGGCCTGCTGCTCAGCGAGTACCTGCGCCAGCGGGAACTGCGCCCCGCGCTGCACTCAAGTGCGGTTGCGTTGAAAGCGATGGGAATCGGCATCCTGATCGAGCTGGGCTGCGCCTTCGCAGCCGGCAGCATCTGGAGCATCGGCGTCATCCTGCACTTCTTCTTCTAACCCGCCGGCTTTCCGCCGAGCGGCTAGCCCCGGCGGCTACTCTTCGTGGAGCAACCCCGTGATGCGGTAGGGGATGACCTCCCGCAGGAACATCTGCGTGGACGTCCTGGTGATGCCCGGGCACAGCCTGATTTCCTCGCTGACCCGGTACAGGTCGTCCGGGCTCCTGGCCACCACCCGCAGCAGCAGGTCGGTATCTCCGGCCGGTGCGTGGCATTCGAGCACCTCCGGAATGTTCCGCAAGGCGTCGATGGCATCGTTGAGCTTGCTCTGGTCCAGCTCGGCGCTGACCATGGCCGTGACGCCGCGTCCGACGGCTTCGGGAACGACCCGGGCCGAATTCGGTCGCAATGTGCCAGCCGCCGCCAGCCGTTCCAGTCTGGAGTGCACTGTGCCGCGGGCCAATCCGAGCTTCTGTGCGAGCAGCATGACGGGAATCCTGGGATCCTCGTCGAGGGCGAGGAGGATTTTGCGGTCCGTCTGGTCGAGTTGCTGCAAAATGACCACTTCCTGTCCTGCAAAGGGTGCCTACTTTGATCAGTTTGACCAACTAATGAACCAACTATTGCACGGATTGCCCGAGTCCTGCTGAAATGGTTCCCAGAACGGACCGCGCCACAAGCAAGTGTCCGTGAGGTGCAGGAGAAACGGCACAACCCGCCGCGAACCTGTCAGAGGAGCCCGCAAAGCGCCGACCTTGTTGTTCACCAGCTTTAGACCCCTGAATCCGCCGATCCTGGCAGATTCAGGGGTCTTGCTGCTTTATGCACTGGCCGGCGGGCGTCAGCCGGAGGCCTCCACCGGCGCCTGGGTCCTCGGCTGGAAGAACCGGCGGTAACCAAGGAACAGCACAATGGCCAGTCCGATGGTCACCGTGATGAAGGTGAGCGTGGTGTCTCCGGACAGGAAGCCGCGGAAAATGCTGTAGATCAGGGTGAAGAGACTGCCCAGCATGACGCCGTTGGCGAGAACCTTGTTCCGCTTCTCGAGCAGCAGGCTGAGCCCGAGCATCACCACCGACGCTGCAAGCGATACCGTGGTGACATTGCGGTTGTAGGCTTCGTTTTCATCCATCCAGGCACGGTTCGCGATCTCGTATTCCCGCTGGGCCTCCTGCTGCTGGGCCAGCTCTTCATTCGTTGGCGACGTACTTGTCGGGACGGACAATTCGATGGGAAATTCCGGCATCTCAGGCGGCGGGTAGAAGGTCCGGACGCCGAGACCGACGAACAACGCAAGAATGACCCCCAGGAAGACCGTGTAAACGGCCTTGAGCACTTTGTCGTCCATGAGCAGATTCTAGGTCTGTTGTGCGGTGTCGGCATGGCTGCGGGAGAAGTGCTCCCGATTCGTTATTGCCGGCTGTGTGATGCCGTCGCGTAAAGGTTTTTAACGCCTCAGCTTGTTCCAAAGCCGCCAGCCGCCATATGATCGAACGCAGTGGCACGGGGCTTTAGCTCAGTTGGTAGAGCGTTTCGTTCGCAATGAAAAGGTCAGGGGTTCGATTCCCCTAAGCTCCACTATTGACGGGGATTTTTGCCTCTTGCTGGAGGCAACCCCGCACTTTGCCTCGATGGCCGTTCTGAAATCGCATTGTCATGGCACTACGGTAACGCCATCTGCGGGATAGCTTTTGATTCCGGTGCATGCGGTTGTGAGCATGAACTAGCCAAGCATAAGTGAGTGCTTCAACATAATGGAAAGCGGCGGAAAGGATTCCTCTCCGTCGCTTTCCGTGTAGTGCTGTGCCGCATCCGATCGGCTGAATGAATGTGTTCAGCCGTTGAGCTCATGAGTGACGACTTCGTACTCTTCGACGTCGAGAATCTCCAGCTTCAGGGAACTGCTTGCCTCGGAGCGAAGGCTGTTCGCCATTTCCTTACTTGCAGCCAGGTTCTCCTCTGTGTCGTACAGCGCGATGGATAAAGACTTACCGCTCCCCTTCCCATTCATGAAATAAAAGCCCCGGCAGCCCGGGATTTCCAGCACCCGCCTGACGAGATCCTGAGCTGGGCCGCTGGAACCGTCCTGGCTGCCTCGGTAAGTGCTGACTCGAGCAAACATAGTTGCCTCCAATGGTTTATTAGCCGGAGCCTCGCCTGCCGCTGCCTATCCGGGCGCCATTTTCGGGGGTCAACGTCGCCTCGCGGCAAGCTATATCGGTGGTCAGGGCTCCTCCCACCAGTAGGAACCTGTCAGCGCCTGCAGGCAATACCGGGACCGGACAATATTGCCGGCACTTCGTCACAGGTAGGGCTACTTGCAGTCGTTCCGGTACTGCCGTGCATGGCACCCAGAACCGCAGCCGGCATACTTGCGTTCATCCACTCCTAGGGCTGGCTAGAAGCATCAGCGTGAGGCCGCACTGTGCCGTTTCATCGCGTTGAACGGCCCTATTATCGATGTGCAGGCTCACCCCGTGTGCGCCAGGAGCGGTCCCTGGAGCGCTGAAGCCGGCTGCTTGACTCCAACGCCGCTATCCATCGTCTCCTCTCCGGTCATGTAACGGTGAAGAACCCAGGTATTGGTCGCGCTGCGCGGTGAGGTGCTCAATATCGCGTCGGTGGTTTGCCGAAGGGAACGCTCGGTGAAGAGGGAGGTGATCCTTCCGATTTCTGCCTTGGTGGGTGTCGTAAATTGACGCGAGCTCATGCAGGAACAGCATGCTGTTCCTGCAACCGGCCGACGATCCGGTCAAGCTCTTTGCGGTCAACATCACGCAACACCGTTCGGTCCAGGAGTCGTTTGGTCTCGTTCAGGTCCCTCGGCTCCATGGCCACTCGCCTGACATACGGACTGATTGGACCTGAGCTGCGCGAGTTGAGCCAGCGCCAGTTCCGGCTCCGTGAGGCACACCACCAGATGAATATTGCTGTTCGCCCCTTAAAACGTTTCTCCTGTGCAAATAATGGGGAGTACAAACAGAATGGAGGAAGCAACATGCGTGGAAGCAGTCTTATTTGGACCATCGTAGGCGTCCTGGCAGCCATTGCCTTGATCATCTGGATCGTTTCGGCGGTTTAGGACATCTCCTCCGAGTAGTTAGAAGAAGCCCCGGCCGCAGTTCATTGGCCGGGGCTTCTTCGCGCACCAGGACTTTGTGCACTGGGCGCAGACAGCGGCACTACCGCTGGCAGCCCGCAAATCTTGAGCATGCGTAAGACATATTGTGGAGGCAGGCATATTCGGCTATCGGAACGAGGAACACTATGACCACGCTCAAAGAACAGCTCAAGGCCGACGTCGTCGTACATATGAAGGCAGGCAACAAGGTTGCCTTGACCACCGTGCGCAACGTCCTGGGAGAAATTGCCACGCGTGAGAAGTCAGGCAAGACGCCGATGGAACTGGACGATGCCCAGGTGACTGCCCTCCTGCAGAAGGAAGCAGCCAAGCGACGCGACACCGCCAACACCTACACCGAGGCGGGAGAAGACGGCCGCGCTGCCGCCGAGATTGCCGAAGCGGAGATTATCGAGGCCTACCTGCCGGAGCCGCTCACGGCAACGGACGTGGAGGCCATCGTGGACGGGGTAATAGCCGGGCTCAAGGCCGACGGCGCCGAGCTCTCGATGCGACAGATGGGTGTGGTCATGAAGCCGGTCACCGCCAAGGTCGCTGGCCGCTTCGACGGCAAGGCCGTCAGCGAGATCGTCCGCAACCGTCTCGCGCAGTAGCTGCCAGCAGGCCACGGATAAGTGGCACACTCTGTTCCATGCGTGAATTCGTTGTCTTCGGCACTGGCTCGCAGGTTCCCACGCGGACCCGCAACCACAACGGGTACCTGCTGCGCTGGGACGGCGAGGGACTGCTGTTCGATCCGGGGGAGGGCACGCAGCGGCAGATGATCTATGCCGGCGTATCCGCGGGGCAGATCACGCGCATCTGCCTTACCCACGTCCACGGAGACCACTGCTATGGCCTGCCCGGCGTGCTGTCGCGCATGGCGCTGGACGGCGTCGCCCATCCGGTGGATCTGCACTATCCGGCCTCAGGTGAGGAAGTTGTCAAAGCGCTGGTGTCCGTTTCGTCCCCCGGCATCGATCTGCGGCTGCATCCGCACGCGGAGGCTGGGCCGATCGCGCCGGGACTGGAGGTGCGGCCTTTGCATCACCGCATCGAAACCTACGGCTACCGGCTCGTCGAACTTGATGGCCGCACACTCTTGCCGGAGAAGCTTGCGACCTCCGGGATTTCAGGGCCCGACGTCGGCCGCCTGCAGCGCGAAGGGAAGCTGGGCGGCGTGAACTTGGAGGATGTGAGCGTTCCGCGGCCTGGCCAGCGCTTCGCATTCGTGATGGATACGGCTCCTTGTGCAGGTGCCGAGGAACTGGCGGATGGCGCCGACATGCTGGTGGCTGAGTCCACTTTTGACGATGATGAGGCCGAACTGGCCGCCCAGTACCGACACCTCACGGCTGGGCAAGCAGGTGCCTTGGCGGCCGCCGGCGGGGTTGGACTGCTGGTGCTGACCCACTTCTCGTCGCGTTACGTAGACGTTGGACCGCTCGAAGAACAGGCGCGTGCGCAGGCAGGTGGAACAGTTGTCCAAGCGGCGAACGATTTTGACCGGATTGGATTCCCCAAGCGACGGCGCCAATCTGCTTAGGAGGTTTTTCCAAGTCTCGTATACGAAAGTAATAGTGGTCAGAGACCCCATACGGTCAAAGGCCCTGGACCCCGGCGGCTCGCCCCAGCTGCCGGGGTCCGGTTATGTCAATGGCTAGCGGAGTGCAACGAGGGGGGACAGGGACGGCGCCCAGTCCCCTGGAACCGGACGCCGTGCTTCTTATTGATCCTAATTAGTGCTTGCGGTCGTGATCACGGTTACAAATGCGGACCGAGTCATCGCTACGTACCCAGCCTTCTTCCTCGCTGTGAGTGAAGGCCACATAGCGGCCGCAACGCAGATCGCGGAACTCGACAGTAAAGTCTTCCTCATCGTCGTCCAGCCATACGCGCTCCCGCTCCACGACATGCCCGTTGCGGACAAGGTAAACGGTCACCCGCTGGTCGTCTTCATATCCTTCGCCGCTGACTTCGACGGCTCGTCTACCATCTCTCTCAATTTCCAGCACAGCGTCGTCGTTGTCGCCGCGATCGCGGTGGTTGTCTCTCCGATCGTCGTGGTCGCGGCGGTTGTCTCTCCGGTCGTCGTGGTCGCGGCGGTTATCGTCTCCGTCGCGCCAGCGGCCGTCGTTGTCCCTTTGAGGATGGTCCGCTAAAGTGGCGGATCCGCTATCTGCGCTGGCTGGTGCTGCAATTCCCAGTCCTGCAAGGAGTCCAAGCAACGTACCTGTGATTAAGGTAAACAGGCGCCACGTTATTGATGACTTTTTCATGATGACTTTTTACTTCCTGGTTTTGCCGGGCACAGCGAATCGCACGAGCGTTCGCCTCGTTTCCCTGAAAACGGCACAAGCCCCCGGCCACGCATCCTCGCGTGCCGTTTCATGTTGTGCGAAGACCGATCGCGGCATCACTCGGACCGGTTTGTAATCGTACAGTTCCAGTTTGCTTCAACTGGTGAAGCCCTCCCCAAGAGCTTGCCCCTGCACCGTGCTTCTGCGGTGTGTCTGTAACAGTAGGCCTGCGATAACTTGCCGACAACCCCGAAATTGGGTATTTACTTCAGCAGTTAGGCCGGTCGGCGCAGGGCAGGGCACTCCCGCAGGTTGGGGGGACCGTTCAAGCCTCAGCCGGTGGGCTCGTGGCGCGAAAAGGTAAGCGTCTCTCCGCGCGCTCCATCCATCCAGATGCTCTGGCAGGCGGCAGCCATTTCTTCGAGTCCTTCGACTACCGTCCCGAAGACGTTTCCCGGTACCCAGCCCTGGTCCCCGTTGATCAGCAGGTTGTTGCGGCCGTAGAACAACGCCAAATCGATGATGGCTTCAGGCGTCTGGACCCGGTCGCCGGCGTTGTAGCCGTAGGCCGGGGTATGGAGGATGTCCGCGTTGAAGGTGAAGTAGCACAGGTCGCCGGGGATCGGGGTGATGGTGGTGTTTTCCGGTCCAGGCTCCTGCGGCGCGAACGCCGGCAGCAGGTTGTAGATCTCGTTGCGTGCGTACTTGCCGTGGAAGACCTGGCCGGATTGTGGCAGCGCATCCCAGACCGCCACTGCCGTCCTCGGGGCCTCGTCGTCGAGCAGTCTGGCAATGCAGGAGACCTGCCGCTGCTCCAGCGAAACCTTGATAAACCGGGCCACCTGATCCTCCTTGTTCGCGTTCCTGCCAGCCATAACAGCTCGATAACGGCGGCAGGAAAAATACACAAAAAATTTCCTTCGATTCTTAATGCGAGGGTAACCGATCATGCCCTACGATTGTCAACAATCAACCATTGCGGTACGTGTGAGGAGGGGAAATGACTTCACTTGCAAGCTATGCAAGTATGGTCCCGGCGGGCCCGCTGGTGCTGAACAAAATCGGCGTAGTCGCCCCTTATGACATGGCGTTGGATCACGAAATGGCGCGCTGGGCTGAAGGCCGCGCGGACCTCTATTTCGCCCGCTCGCCCTTCGAGCCTGTCCTGGTCGGCGTCGAACAGGCCGAGCTTGTGAGCCGACCGGACATCGTTGCCGATACGGCCTGGCGGATCAGCGCTGTTTCACCGGATTGTTATATCTACGCCTGCACGTCCGGCAGTTTTATTCACGGTATCCAAGGTGAACGGGAATTCGTCTCCGCGGTGCAGGGCTACGGCGTGCCTAATGTCCTCACCGTTTCCGGCGCCATCCTCAAGGCCCTGGCGGCACTCGATCTGCACAGCATCGCCGTCGCCACGCCCTACACCGCACCCGTCACCGAACGTTTCGTGAAGTTCCTGAATGAGGACGGGTTGGACGTCCGGCACGTCTCGATGCTCGGGCTGTCGGGCGAGATCTGGAAGGTGCCCTACTCCTACACCGCCGAACTGATTGTTTCCGCCGACCGGCCGGATGCCGAGGCGATCGTGGTGGCCTGCACCAATCTGCCGACCTACCACTTGATCGAACCGCTGGAGCGCCTGCTCGGCAAGCCCATTATTACCGCCAACCAGGCGGTCATGTGGGCCGCCCTCCACCATCTGGGCCTGGCACCGGTGGGGCCGGGCCAGCGACTCCTGAGCGTCCACCCGACGCAACGATAGAACGCCGAATGAAGAAAGCAGGTGCAGACATGACCCGAGTGCCCACCATCGGATTGCTCTACCCCGGAGTCGGAGCCGAGGACGACTTCCCTCGGCTGGAACAACGCCTTGACGGCCAGCTTCGGCTGCCGGTGGTCACGACGGCCGGGGGAGACGTGCTCCATACGGTGGACACCCTCGTGAACGTGGGCAGTACGGCAAACCTACTCGACGGCGCTCGCCGGGTCGCCGCCTACCAACCCGATGCGGTGATGTGGGCCTGCACCTCGGGCTCCTTCGTGTACGGCTGGGAGGGCGCGCAGGAGCAGGCCCGCCGGATCGGCGAAGACCTGGACCTGCCGGCATCCTCAACCTCGTTGGCCTTCGCGCACGCGGTCAAGCACCTCGGGTTGTCCACCGTAGCCATTGCCGCCAGCTACCCCGAAGATCTGGCCCGGCACTTTCGGCGTTTCCTCGCGGATGCAAGCATCGACGTAGTTCATCTGGGCAGCAGCGGGATAGCGACGGCGGGAGAGGTGGGCCTGATGGGCTTGGATGAGATTGCCCGCATGGCCGCGGCCGCGGACCGCCCCGAAGCGGAGGCAGTGCTGATCCCGGATACCGCCATGCACTCGCTCGCCTGGCTCGACGAACTTGAGGACGCCGTCGGCAAGCCCGTACTCACGGCCAACCAGGTCACCGTCTGGGAGGGGCTGCGCATCGCCGGCCTGCTGCGGAACTTCAGCGGCCTGGGCAGCCTGTTCCGCTCCACCGAAGCCATCCGAATTCCGGCAGGAAGCTGACCACCATGACCACCGAAACAACGACGACGGCGCTCGCCGACTTCTCCGCCGTAGAACTGCTTCAGGGGTACAAGGCCAGGGAAATTTCGCCGGTCGAGGCCACCGCGGCGAGCCTGGCGCGCATCAAAGCGCACAACGCCGAATTCAATGCGTTCTGCCTGGTCGCGGAGGATGAGGCGCTGGCCGCGGCACGGGAATCAGAACAGCGCTGGGCTGCGGGTAAGCCGGCCGGGCCGCTGGATGGCGTGCCCACCTCGATTAAGGACCTGCTGCTAACCAAGGGCTGGCCGACGCTGCGCGGTTCCAAGCTGATCAATCCGGACCAGGAATGGAACGAGGACGCTCCCGCGGTCGCCGCGATGCGCGCGGCCGGTGCGGTGTTCGTCGGCAAGACCACCACGCCGGAGTTCGGCTGGAAGGGCGTGACGGACAACCCGCTGACGGGCATTACCGGCAACCCGTGGGATGCGTCCAAAACCTGCGGCGGTTCGTCCGGTGGTTCGGCAACCGCCGTCGCGCTGGGCATGGGCGCACTGTCCGTGGGGACCGACGGCGGCGGCTCGGTGCGGATTCCCGCGTCGTTCTCGGGGATTGTGGGTATGAAGCCGACCTACGGCACCATTCCGCTGTACCCGCCGACGCCGTATGGCACGCTGGCGCACGCCGGACCGATGACGAGGACGGTTCAGGACAACGCTTTGCTGCTGGATGTGCTGGCCGCCTCCGATTCGCGGGACTGGTCCGCGCTGGCACCGCCGCGGCAGTCCTTCACTGAGGGGCTGTACGACGGCATCAAGGGGCTGCGGATGGGCTTCAGCCCGGACCTGGGTTTCGCCACAGTCGATCCGGAGGTAGAGCGGTTGGTGGCCCGGGCCGTGGACCTGCTTGCCACGCTTGGTGCGGAGGTCGAGACAGCGGATCCGGGCATCCAGGATCCGATCAATGAGTACCATGCGTTGTGGTTTGCCGGGGCCGGCAAGGTCATCCGTGCCTACGACGAGGCACGCTGGGGCGAGCTGGACCCGGGGCTGCTGGAGGTCTGCCGGCAGGGCCACGCGGTGACCGTGGACCAGTACCTCGACGCCAACGCTGTCCGGGCGAATCTGGGCCTGCGGCTCGGCGCTTTCCACGAGCAGTATGACCTGCTGGTCACCCCCACCATGCCGATTCCGGCGTTCGACGTCGGCTGTGAAGTTCCGCCGGGATCCGGCCTGAAGCGTTGGGCCCAGTGGTCCCCGTTCACGTACCCGTTCAACATGACCCAGCAGCCAGCCATCAGCGTGCCGTGCGGTTTGACAGCCTCGGGGCTGCCGGTGGGACTGCAGATTGTGGGCCCGCGGCACGCCGACGCGCTGGTGCTTCGGGCTGCGGCGGCGTATGAGCAGGCACGCGGGGAATTCGGGCGGCCGCCGGCACTTGCGACAGGGGAGCGGCGGGAGTAGTTTCGGCGGCGGAGCGTTCAGCCGGCGGATTTTTAGGCGCTGGCCGGCGCCGGGACTGCTGCGGCGTCGCGCTTGGACACGGCGGTCGGCTTGGCCGCCGCTCCGGCCGGTGTCTCCGCATCGCGACTAGGTGTCTGCCCGTCAGGCGAAGGCGCTTCGGCTTCGGCGTCGGGAGCCGTTATGTCTGCTTCCTGCAGCCGCAGCATTTCCTCCATGGACTCGGTGAGGTCCACCGTCGCTGTTTCCATGTGGTCCACGATGGCGGCATGCAAGCCCTCGGCGTCCTTGGCGACGAGCAGGTCGATCATCTGCTGGTGCTCTTCGACCAGCATGTCGATCCGGCGGTAGGAGATCTTTACGTGGACCATGCAGATCCGGGATTCTGCCGCTAGGGTGATGAACATGCGTGAGAGACGCGAATTACCCGAGGCCGCCACGAGTGTTTCGTGGAACTTCAAGTCGAGTTCGGCGACCTTGGTCCAGTCCCGGGCCGCTACGGCATCCGGTAGCTTCCTAACCAGGGTGGTCAGCTTTCGTGCGGTCTGCTTGATGGTTTTGTCACCGGCTGCGATTATTTCGGCGGCGGCCGCCGTTTCCACAGCCCGCCGGGCAACGTAGATCTCATGGACGTCCTTAGGCGTGAGCTCCAGGACGAAGACTCCGCGGTTCCGGTGGCCCACTAGCAGGCCCTCCTGGCTCAAACGCTGGAGTGCTTCCCGCACTGGCCCGCGGGACACCTTGAGCTTTGCGGCGATGGCAGCCTCGGTGACTTGCTCGCCCAGCTCAAAAGAGCCGTTGATGATGCGGTTCCGCAGCCGGTTGGCGATCAGCACAGCGGTGGGACGCTCCTCCAACGCCGCCAGATCGTCAAGTCCAGGCATGTTGGAAGCCCTCCGTCGATTGTTGACCATTCGCTACTGTCATCACGACCATTCTAGGTCGTTGGGCTTGGCGAATGTGGATTGTCAACAATCAAGAATGCTATTGGCCGGGATTCCGGCGCTCCTTGAGCTGCCTGAGTTCCTCTTCCGCGCCCAGCCTGGTCTCCAGTTCCTCGAAGGCCTGCAGGACCTGCGGCGAGTTCGGGTCGGACCATGCCAGCTCTTCGTAGGCCGCGGCCTGTGCCTGCATCCGTCGGGCCTCGTGCTCCGCTTCCCGCGCTGCGGCGTTGGCGGCGGCGGCCTGCTGGCCGGACGCGGTCAGGGTTTCGCGCAACCCAAGGGCGGCCTGCGCCGCGTTATGGTCTGCTTTGAGGGACTGGTAGCGCAATCTGGAATCCTCGATTCCGTGCTCCAGCCGCATGAGAGTCTGTTCGAGCCCGCGCACTTGGGCGTCCAGTTGCTGGCGCTGTCCCGTCAAGGTTTCCAGCCACTTGCCCACGGTGATGCTGCGCTGCAGCGCCTGCCGCGCGCCGTCGTCGTTTCCTGCCTGCACCGCTTCTTCGGCGAAGCGGTTGAGCGAAGCCACCTCAGCGGCGGCCTGCTCGGCCAGCAGCTCCACGCGACGGCGGTTTGCAGCGACGTCCGCGACGCTGCGGCGGGCCTGGTCCAGTAGGTCAAGCTGATGCTGGTGGGCGCCGTCGAGGGAGCTGATGGGGTTCTCGGGCTCCTGGCTGGCGGCCGACCGTTTGGCTCGGATGATGCGGGAAAGGCGTCGTCCGATCGACATGGCAGGATCCTTTAGCGGTGAGAGGAGCTGGGCAGGGTCAGGGCCGTGGTCAGGGGAGTTGCCGCGAGCCGTATGCCGTGTTCCAGGTCCGCAGCGCATCCACTTCCAACGCCAGATGCGTGCTAACGCGCTCGATCTGCGAAGTGCTGACGGTATGCCCGTTCTGCAGCAGCGACTGGCGCAGCTCCGCGGACAATCCGGACAGCCTTTCGACCTGCTCGGAGAGCCCCGGGACAAGGGTCTTACGCAGTTGCGGATTCGGTTCACGCTGCGCGAGATGCAGTTGTTCGTCCAAAGCGCGCTCCGCGCGGGCAAGGTTGGCGGCGACCGCAGGCAGATCGCCCAGCGGCCGGCCCTGGGCATCGGCGGCAGCCAGCGAGCGGACGGTTGCCTCGGAGGAGCGCTCCAGCTGCATTCTCAGCCGCGCCAGTTTGCGACCGGCGTCATCCGCGGCGACTGACCGGACGACCATGCTGCCCTTCCGCACCCCGCGCTGCACTACACCGGAACGCCGGATCCGGCGGACCACCAGCCAGCATGTGACGGCGAATGCCAGACCCATGGCAGCTACCACAGCGCCACCAATCAGCAGGATCTGCGGCACTACCTCGGTCACAAATTCAGCGGCACTGGGGTCAACGGTGGTTGGGAGCATAACAACCATTCTGCCCTCCCGGGTCTGCTTCTTGCTAGTGGAGTGTCCCAGGCAACAAAAAACGGAGCCGGCCTCTTCGTGAGAAGAAACCGGCTCCGTTTGGAATCAGTGTGCGGCGTTAGCCGCAGCCACCTTTAGAGGGAGCGGATGTTCGCTGCCTGCAGGCCCTTGGGGCCCTGGGTGGTCTCGAACTCGACCTTCTGCTCTTCGCGCAGTTCGCGGTAGCCACCATTGGCTTCGATAGCCGAGTAGTGAGCGAAAACGTCGGCAGAGCCGTCGTCCGGAGCGATGAAGCCGAAGCCCTTTTCGGAATTAAACCATTTCACGGTTCCTGTTGCCATTTTTGTACTCCTCTAGAGCCTTGAATGAGATCCCGCTTTTCGGGACCCCTCGCAGCGGTGTTCTTTACGGCCGTTCAGAGAAGCACAAGTTACTCCGGCGGAGGAACCTGTTGCTCAAAATCAAATGCGCAACACAACAACTACAGGGATAACTGTACAGGATGTTTGGGAGGGCCAATTACCACTGCTTCTACCACCGCTTTGTGCGTGTTCAGCCGCCGTTCAGATTCGGCGGCTACACTGAAACGTATCTGCAGGGCATACGCCCGTTTATCACACGGCTGGGAAGTCGGACTCAATCCCCCGAAGGCCGTATGAGCATCACAGCATCACCGCGCAATGCCCGGACAACCCGCGGAACGGCTGCCTCGAGCAGCTATTCGAATCTGATCAAGACCATCCGCGAAGCCGGCCTCTTGCGCCGTCGTACTTCTTTTTACATCACCCTCTTCGTGGCCCTCTGCCTGGGGTTGGCAGGCGCCGCCACCGGCTTCGTGCTGCTGGGCGACAGCTGGTTCCAGCTGATCATTGCCGGTGTACTGGGCGTCCTGTTCACGCAGTTGGCGTTCATTGCGCACGAGGCCTCGCACCGGCAGGTGTTCGAATCGGGTCCGGCGAATGACCGTGCCGGCCGCGTGCTGGCCAACGTCTTTGTCGGCATCAGCTACCAGTGGTGGATTAACAAGCACAACCGCCACCACGCCAACCCCAACACCTTGGGCAAGGACCCGGATATCGAGCAGGACACCATTTCGTTCCTGCCGGAGCAGGTCGCCGAGCGCAAGGGCTTCATGGCCTGGTTGACCCGCCGCCAGGGCTACCTGTTCTTCCCGCTGCTCACGCTCGAGGGCCTGAACCTGCACGCCACGTCCATCCGGTACCTGTTCTCGCGCGAGACCGTCAAGGGCCGCAAGCGCGAACTGGGCATGGTGTTTGCCCGGCTGGCCTTGTACATCGCGGCCATCTTCTACTTCCTGCCGCTCGGCATGGCCTTCGCCTTTCTCGGCGTGCAGCTGGCCGTCTTCGGCGTCTACATGGGTGCGTCCTTTGCGCCGAACCACAAGGGCATGCCGCTGATCCCCAAGGATTCCAAGGTGGACTTCCTTAGCCGCCAGGTCCTGACCAGCCGCAATATCATTGGCCGCACCCGATTGGGCAACCGCTTCATCAACGGCCTGATGGGCGGGCTGAACTACCAGGTGGAGCACCACCTCTTCCCAAGCATGCCGCGGCCCAACCTGGCTCACGCCAGCGAGATCGTCCGCGAATACTGCGCCACGCACAAGATCCCCTACACAGAGACCACGTTGCCGCAGTCGTATGGCATTGTGATCAACTACCTCAACAAGGTGGGCCTGTCGGCGCGGGATCCGTTCGATTGCCCGATGGTCAACACCTACCGCCCGCGGTAATCCCAGACCATCGAACAACGACGGCGGTGCCTGGCTGGCGCCGCCGTTTCGGATTAAGCGCGGCTCACGACGACGGCGGCTGCGCGCGTTGTGTGACTCCTTCGGTTGTCTCCATTGGATGCGCGATTTCATCCTGCGGCATCCGGGCAAGGAGAATGGCGGCGATCGCGAGCACGGGCGACGCCACGGCAACCACCACGTAGATCAGCCAGATCGGCACCACCTCGGCGACCGGTCCTGCGAGAGCCATCGACACCGGCATCAGCGCCAGTGAGACAAAGAAGTCCAGGCTGGAGACGCGGCCGAGCAGGTGGGGCGGAACCCGGCGTTGCAGCAGCGTTCCCCAGATGACCTGCGCCACGCCCCAGGTGAAGCCGCAGGTGGCGAGCGCTGCCGCCATGAGCCAGAAGCTGTTGGTCAGCCCGAGAATGCCCATCGGCACGGTCCCGAAACCCCACAGCAGCATCATCAGGGTCAGATAACGCCGGGGCAGCCGGAAGCTGGACACTGTCAACGCACCGGCCGCGCCGCCGACCCCGAACATCGCCAACATGAATCCGAACGTCTGGGCCCCGCCACCGAGTTGTTGCCGGATGGCAAAGGGCAGCAGCACTTCCAGCGGCCCCATCAGCAGGAGCAATAGGACAATGGCGTACAGCAGCGTCCACAACAGCCACGGCGTGCGGACCGTGTAGGCAACGCCTTCGCGCAGGTCAGCCCACACGGAGGAACGGGCCGGTGCCGAAGGTGCGCCGCCGCCACCCGAGCGCAGACGCAGCAGGATGCTGAAGGCAATGGTGTGGGCGGCGGCGATGAGCGCGGCGGTGTGGCCCGGGCTGGTCGCTGCGATCACCATGCCCGCGACCGCCGGGCCGGCTGCCTGCTGCAGCACCGGCCGGATGGTGCCCTCCATGCCGTTGGCGGCGAGAAGCTCCTCAGGCGGCAGGATGCGCGGCAGAATAGCGGAATAGGCCGGGAAGAAGAAGGCCGATGCGATGCCCAGCATCGCTGCAGCTGCAGCGACATGCCACAGCTGCAGCCGCCCGGTCAGGGCCAAAAGAGTGACAGATGCCAAGGCCACCAGGTTGACCGCTTCCACACAGATCAGGATCAGTCTGCGGGGCAACCGGTCCGCCGCAATGCCGCCGAGGAGCACAAAGGAGACCAGCCCAAGACCCGCCAGCGCGGCCACGAACGACAGTTCTGCCGGGCCGCCGCCGAGGGCGATGACCTGGTAGACCATGGTCACGGCCCACATGCCGCTGCCGAAGATGGAGATGGACAGGGCCGTGATCAGGATCCGGAAGTCGTGCCGGCCCAGCGGCCTCAAGGCCCGGAGCCTCGCGGCCCCGGACCGCCGCGCAGCAGTAATTACGGGTTGCTTCTGTGCGAAAAGCTTCTTCATGGCAGCTGTCGGTTCCTGTGCGGCCGAAGACTGCGCCGTTCGCTGGCGATCGGCCGCGCAGTTTTACTGTCCGCTTGCTACGTTGCCGCGTCAAGGGGGCAGCGGCAGCACTTTAGGGCCTGTCCGGTGGTTGCAGCAGCGGGATGGTTGCCGGGGCGCCGGACCGCCGAAACCCTACATCTGGGTAAAGGCCGCAGTGGCCGGATCCGCCCCGATCCTGTTGCCGGCTTCCAGTGCCGTGATGGCGTTAACCTCGTCCGGGGCAAGCGTCAGGTCGGCCGAAGCGAGGTTCTCGGCCATGCGCTCCGGGCTCACGGTCTTGGGGATGACGATACTGCCCTGGGCCAGATGCCAGGCCAGGACGATCTGCGCTGGCGTCGCGTTGTGCTTGGCCGCCAAGTCGGTGACCGTAGCATGGTTCAGGTCCGCGCCCTGGCCCAGCGGGCTGTAGGCCTCGATGGCGATGCCGTGCTTGCGGCTCAGCTCCACCGTCTCCGCCTGCTGCAGCGTCGGGTGGATTTCGATCTGGTTTACGGCCGGCACGAGATCCGCCGCCGCGAGCACGGCCTCCAGGTGCTCGGGAAGGAAGTTGGAGACACCGACGGCGCGGGAGCCGCCGTCGGACTGGATCTTCTCCAGTTCCTTCCAGACCTGGACATAGAGGTTCTGCGTCGGAACCGGCCAGTGGATTAAGTACAAGTCCACATAGTCCAGGCCGAGCTCTTGCAGGCTGTTATCGAACGCTTTACGTGACATGGACTGCTCGCCGTTGCGCAGCTTGGTAGTAATGAACAGGTCTTCGCGGGCAATGCCGCTGGCCTTGAGGGCGGCGCCGACACCGGACTCGTTGCGGTAGGCCGCAGCCGTATCGATATGACGGTAGCCCGCTTCAAGGGCTGCTTCGACGGCGCGCTGTGTTTCGGCCGGCGGCACCTGGAAGACACCGAAGCCAAGCTGGGGAATAGAGACGGAGTTGTTCAGTTCGATCGCGGGCACAGTGGCCATGGTGGTTTCCTTCACGGTAGACGGACAGGCTCTTTCGCGGGCTATTTTTTGGGTACATGGACGCCGAAGACCCGCAGTTCGGCCAAATGCTGCGCGTCCTGGTCCTCGATCGTGATGTCCACGATGTTGTTGCGGCCGTAGCGGGTGCGCTCAACGCCGGTGGCGATCAGCTTGGAGCCGGCCGCTCCTGGTGCAATATAGGTGATTTCCGCTTGGCGGGAAACGGAGGGGTGTCCGAGGGATTCGCAGACAAATGCGAAAACAGTGTCGCCCAAGGTGAACAGGTAGCCGCCATGCAGGATGCCGTGACCGTTGAGCATACTGTCCTGTACCGCCATGGACATGACCACGCGGCCGGCTTCGGCTTCCACCACCTCGATGCCCAGGTGCTGCGAGGACTTATCGAAAGAGTAGAGGTGGCGGATCCGGTCTTCGACCGTCTCGTAATCTTTGGCTGCGGGCGTGGTCACAGTTTCCTCCATGACAGTGGCGTGGGTCTCGAAGTCAACCGTATCGGAGAGACAGCCCGATGGAGGACGCCTCCAAGAAGTCAGTCGTCGCTGGAGCGGATCTGCCGACGTGCGCTGAGCAGGTCCACCCCGGGACGGTAGGCCACGTAATTCTCCGCGGCGTCGAGCACCTCAACGATGTGGGCCCGGTCCGCACCGACGAGTCCGACGCCGAGCCCGGCGCGCCGGTGCAGGTTGTGATGGTCGACTTCGGCGATGGAAACGTCGAAGCGTTTTCGCACCTCGGCGATGACGGGCCGGACAACAGAGCGTTTCTCCTTTAGGGAATGGACATCTCCCAGAAGCAGGTCCAGTTCAATCCAGCCGATCCACATGTACCCATGGTGCCTTGGCCCCGATGATTTGTCGCCGTTCCCTGCGGCGGCTGAGGGCACGATCCCGGCGCGGAATCAGTTCAGATGCCGGTCGAGGAACGCCAGGGAGCGGTTCCAGGCATCGGTTGCGGCGGCTTCGTTATAGGCCTTCGGATTGCGGTCGTTGAAAAAGGCGTGGCCGGCATTGGGATAGACCACCGAGTCGAAGCTGATTCCGGCTTCCTGCAGGCCGGCCTCGACCTCCGGCAGTTTCTCGATCAGCCGGGTGTCGCGCTCGCCGTAGAACGCAAGCACCGGGCAGCCGATGTGGTGAAACTCGTCCACACTGAAGTTCGCGTGGCCGTAGAAGGGCACTGCAGCCTTCAGCGCCGGTTCGTGGACCGCCAGTGACCAGGCGTAGGTGCCGCCGAAGCTGAAACCTGTCACGGCGATGCGTCCGGCTACGGCGGCGTTGCCTTTCAGGTAGTCGAAGCAACGCTTCGCGTTGGCGGTAATGCCGGCGATTGTCTTCTTCGATCGCAGCGGGGCGAGGAAGGGGCGCATCCGGGGCTGCGTGGCGCTGCGTCTTTCCGGATGCGCCATCGCCTCGCCCAGTTGGGCGGCCACATCGACGTCCAGACCCGTACTCGAGAGCAGGTCAGGGGCGACCGCAAAGTAACCTTGGGCAGCGAAGCGGTCGGCCACGTCCCGAACATGGTCGTTCAGGCCCCACACTTCGTGGATGACGATGAGGCCGCCCTTGATGTCCAGGCCCGGGGTGCTCTGGTAGACCGGAAGAGCGTTCTCGCCAGTGCCGATCTCGACCATTTCTCCCATGCGGCCACTCTTGCACGGCTTGGCGCCGGGGAGAAGGGGGCAGGGCGGTCATGCGAGTTCAGGAATGGAAGCGGGAGCCCACTGCGGTGTGGGCGAAGGCGGCCCGGCTGAAGCGAGTTTAGGATGCGTCGCATATCAATCCGGGCCTAATATGTATTTCTCATTAGTAATGAGCGCGTCCTAATCTGGAAGCGGTGGTATTCATCAGGACGCGAAGAAGAAACGGAGGTGCGTAATGGAAACCCGGCACCTGCGTTATTTTATTGCCGTGGCCGAGGAACGGCATTTCGGCCGCGCGGCCGATCGTCTGCGCATGGCCCAGCCGCCGCTCTCCCAGCAAATCAAGCAGCTCGAAGAGCAGTTGGGCACGCTCCTTTTCACCCGCACTACGCGCAAAGTTGAGCTCACGCCCGCCGGTGAGATGCTCCTGGAGCGCGGGCGGCGGATTCTCGAAGACCTGGAGACACTGCAATCCGATGTCACACAGGTGGGCACCGGCGTGCAGGGCATCCTGCGGATCGGTTTTGCCGGCTCCGCGACCTACCGCTTAATGCCGCAGATCGTCCGCGAGGCCAAGGACAAACTGCCCGGGGTCCAGCTCAAGGTCCGCGGCGAGATGCTGACGCCGCAGATGGTGGACGGCTTGGAAGACCACAGCCTTGACGTTGCGATCCTGCGGCCACCGGTCCGCGCCGCAGGACTGGAACTGAAGTTCCTCGAACACGACGAACTGGTGGTGGCGCTGCCGGATGATTCTCCCCTGGCCGCCTTCGAAACAGTGTCACTCGAACAGCTCGCAGGGGAGCAGTTCATCAGCTACCCCGCGAATTCCGCGGTCAACGAGGCCTTCATCGATGCCTGCCGCAAAGCCGGCTTCTACCCGAACGTTGTACAGGAAGCCCGCGAAACGTCCACCCTGCTTTCCTTCGTCGCGGCCGGGACCGGAGTGGCGCTGATTCCTACCACCACACGCACCCTTTCCATCCGCGGCACCGTCTTCCGCGAGCTCAAGGACGCACCCGTTGTGGACCTGGCGATGGCCTGGCGCGGCGCGGACACCAGGCCGCTGGTCGCCCGCTTTACCGAACTTCTGCAATCCGTCACCCAGCCCGTAAAGGAACGTTGACCCGTGAAAATCGAGCGCATCGAGGCAATTCCCTATTCCATCCCGTACGCCAAACCGCTGAAGTTTGCCAGCGGCCAGGTCACCGAGGCAGACCACGTGCTGATCCGGGTCCACACCGATGAAGGCATCGTCGGCACCGCTGACACCCCGCCGCGGCCCTACACCTACGGCGAGACGCAGGACTCCATTGTTTCGGTGGTCACGAAAATCTTCGCACCCGCCGTCGTCGGTCTTGATCCAATGGACCGGCAGAAGATCCACGCCATCCTGTCGCGGACCATCCACAACCAGACTGCCAAGGGCGGGCTGGACATCGCGCTCTGGGACATCATCGGCCAGACGGCCAACGCCCCGGTCAGTTCCCTGCTGGGCGGCTACACCGACGCCATGGACGTCTCCCACATGCTCGGCTTCCAGCCCGCGCAGAAGCTGCTCGACGAGGCCCTGCGCTTCCGCGGCGATTACGGCATCAACACCTTCAAGCTCAAGGTCGGGCGGCGGCCGCTCGCGCTGGACATCGAGGCCTGCCACGTCCTGCGCGAGGGGCTGGGCCAGGACACTGAGCTGTACCTGGACGCCAACCGCGGCTGGACTGCCAATGAGGCGATGGAAGTACTGCGCCAGACGGACGGCCTGGGACTCTCGCTGCTAGAGGAACCGTGCGACGCCAAGGAAGCCATGAGCCGGCGCCGGCTGGTGGACAAGTCCCCGATTCCCGTGGTGGGGGATGAAAGCGTACCGACGGCGGGGGATGTTTCCCGCGAACTGCTCTCCGGCGGCTGCAACGCGATCAGCATCAAGACCGCCCGCAGCGGTTTCACCGAGGCCCAGCAGATTCTGGGCCTGTGCACCGGACTCGGCGTCGACGTCGTTATGGGTAACCAGATCGATACACAGATCGGCACCGTTGCCACCGTGACCTTCGGTGCCGCGCACGAAGCCACTTCGCGCCGTGCCGGCGAGCTGTCCAACTTCCTGGACATGAGCGATGACCTGCTGGCCGAGCCGCTGGTGATCAAGGACGGCAAGATCAGCGTCCGCCAGGTCCCCGGTGTCGGGGCCGCCATCGATGAAGCCAAGCTGGCACATTACCGCCAGGACAACAAGTAACCACGCCGTTCCCAACCGAAGGAATCACATGCTGTATCTGGTCCGAATGGACGTCAACCTGCCCGTCGACATGCCCGCCGAGGAAGCCGCCTCGATCAAGGCCACCGAGAAGGCCTACTCGCAGAAACTCCAGCAGGATGGCCGCTGGGCCAGCATCTGGCGCGTCGTCGGTGAGTACGCCAACTACTCAGTGTTCGACGTCGAAAGCAACGACGAGCTGCACGAACTGCTCTCCGGGCTGCCGCTGTTCCCGTACATGGACATTGACGTGATCCCGCTGGCGAAGCACCCGTCCTCGATCAAGTAGCACGGCCGCGGCTTTCGGTAGACCGACGCCCCTGGTTCCCACTGGAGCCAGGGGCGTTGGCTTTTGCCGGAGTCAGGGGCGTTGGCCTTCCGGCCGGTACCGCGCCGCCAGCTCGGTGCGGGAACGGATCTGGAGCTTCGCGTAGATCCGGGTCAGGTGGTACTCCACCGTTTTGACCGAGACTATGAGCTCCTGTGCCGCCTCGCGGTTGCTTCTGCCCTGCGCGACGAGCAGGGCCACGGCGTGTTCCTGCGCCGTCAAGGAACTGCCATCCGCGTCTTCGCGTCGCTGGACATCGACGCCGCTGGCCGCGAGCTCACGGTCGCACCGGGCGACATAGATTTCCGCGCCCAGTAAGGCAAAAGCCTGCCGTGCGGCGGCCAGCTGCTGGGAGGACTCCCGCCGTTTGCCCGCGCGACGCAGGCTCTGGCCGTAGGCATACTGTACCCGCGCACGGTGGTACGGGGCAGACAAGGGCGCCAGCTGCCCCAAGGCGCCCTCGAACGAGCGGCGCATGGCGTCGAGGTCGCCGCGGGCGGCATGGATGCGGCCGCGCACATATCTCAGCTGGGACAGCGCGGTGCGGTGCCGGCGTTCCGCGGCCAGGCTCTCGTACGGCGCGAGGAACGCCGAAGCTTCTTCGACGCGGTCCTGCAGGACCAGCGCGTTGGCATAGGTGTCCTGCCAGATCCAGAAAAAGGGTTCGGACAGTTGACCCGGCCATGTCTGCGCGAGCGGCGCAAGCACCCGGATAACCCCTTGGTAGTCAGCGCGTGCCTCCATTAGTTGGGCCTGGGCCAGCAACGCGGGACTGAGCATGCTTTCATAATTTTCCGCCGATGCCGTACCCAGGCGGAGGTGTTCGCGGGCCCGGTCCTCGTTGCCGCGCAGCGCATGGATCTGGATAGCGGTCCAGTGGAGCAGCGGCCGCAACAGATCCAGCTGTGCCCGCTCCAGCTTTGCGGTCGCGGCCCCGACGGTGGCAAGGGCGGCGTCCCAGTCACCCAGCATGAAATGGGTCCGTGCCAGCCAGGCGCTGGCCCACAACGAGATGCGCAGCGATCCGGACCGGTACTCTGTGGGCACGGCGGCCTCCAGCTGCATCCGCGCCGTTTCCGGATCGTCCAGCGCCAGCCGGGCCCAGCCGCTGCCCAGCAGGACCCGCTGGCTATGGGCGCCGGGAGGGGCGTCCGCGAGCACATGCTCATAGTGTCGGCGCGCGGCTTCGGGTTGGCCGGAGGCAGCAAGCCCCAGACCGATGATCGCTTCGGTCTCGATAGCGATCGGGCTGCCGGGCGCCGCCAGCTCGACGGCACGAGTGGCCCATTCGATGATGTCGGCGCCCCGCCAGCGGGCCAGCGCATGAATGACCTGGCGCTGGGCGATCTGGGCGCCGATCGCCGGGTCCTCGGGCGGCCGGCGCTTCCAGGCATTGTCCAGATGGAACTGCGCCTCGGCTTCCCGGCCGCGGCAGACGGCCAGATAACCCAGAACGCCGTCGCGCTCGGCCGTAGCGGGCATGCTTTCAAGCGCCGGAAGCAGGCGGATGGCCTGGACCAGCCGTCCGGCACCGACCAGGGCATCGGCCGCCCGTACCAACCGGCCCTGCCGGTTGCGCGCCTGCGTGCTGAGCCTGCTGGCCTCCAGCAGCGCGTCGGCGGCGGCCGCCCACGCTCCGGTCGAGGCTTGGCTGGCCGCAAATTCATCCAGTTTGCCCGCCAGCTCGTCGTCGGCGGCTGGAGCGGACCGCGCCAGGTGCCACAGGTGCAGGGCCTCATCAGGCAGCACCTCAGCGGCGTGGCGGTGCAGCTCGGCACGACGCAGTCCGGACAGCTGATCATAGACCGCGGCCCGGAACAGCGGCAGCCGGAAGTCGAGCAGGTGCGCATTGTCGGAAAACTCGGTCCGCAGCAGGCCTGTCGCCACGGCGGCATCCATGACGGCCAGAGGATCGGAAACCCCTGCGATTGCGGCGATGTCGAAAAGGTCTCCGGACTGGCCGATGATTGCTGTCGCCTCGATCAGTGCCCGGACTGCGGCGGGAACTTCTGCGAGCTGGTGCGCCACCTGGGCCGCGACGGCCGTCGAGGCCGGCAGCCGGCTGAGACCGTCCACCGCGGCACGTGCGGGCAGTTCCGGCAGCAGCTCGCAGACATAGCCGGGCAGCCCGCCGGTGTGGCGGCGGATCTGCTGCGCGGCAGGCCCGGACAGCTCCCGGCCGGTGAGGTGCTCGTGCAGCTCGCGGATTTCACCGGCGGACAGCGGCTCAAGCAGCAACCGGGTGATCCGGTGGCCGGACAGGTGGCGCGCCGTGGCGCGGTCGATCGCGGCGGTGCTGTCGAGGGTCAGCAGGACCAGCAGCGGACCCGAAGCCGGGTCTTCCGCCAGCTGGAGCAGCTCATGAATAGAATCGGCGTCGACCCACTGGATATCTTCAAGAACGACGGCGGCCGGTCCGTCTTCCCGGAGCCGGCCGAGCAGGTCCGCCGGATCGCTGCCCTGCGCCAGACGGACCAGGCCGGACCGGGGTGCGGACTCGACCCATTGCAGTCCGCCGGAGCGCAGGACCCGCAGTTCCGGATGGCCAGCCAGGAATTTTTCCAGCACAGCGCTTTTTCCAATGCCGCCGGGGCCGGACAGGACCACGGTCCTGGACCAGCCCTGCTTAACGTCCTGCAGGAGCTCCCCGAGAACGGAGAGCTCCTGCAAACGCCCGACAAAGAGGCTGTCGTAACTCCGGTAAACCATTGCCTACGAGCTTAGCCCGCCCGAGCTTAGCCCGATGGCGCCGAGGGCACCGATCAGCCCAGATCGCCGCCAGCCACGGGCAGGATGGTGCCCGTAATGTAGGACGCTTCGTCCGAGGCCAGGAAGACGATGGCCGCGGCCTGCTCGTCCAAGGTGCCGTAACGCTTGAGCAGCGAGGAATTCACCGTCTGGTCGACGATCTGCTGGTACCAGGCCTTTTCCTGTTCCTGCTCCGGTTCGGGTCCGCGCTTGACCTTGCGGGCCGGGGCCTCGGTGCCGCCCGGGGCCGTGGCGACCACGCGGACGCCGTGCTGCGCGGCTTCCAGAGCCAGCGACTGGGTCAGGGCATTGACGCCACCCTTCGCCGCCGCGTACGGCGCCCGGTTCACGCCGCGCGTGGCCACCGAGGAAACGTTGACGATCACGCCGGCGCCCTGTTCGATCAGCTGTGGCAGAGCCGCGCGGCAGGTCCACAAGGTGGGGAACAGCGAGCGTTGGATTTCCTTCTGAATCTCCTCGGCGGCATAGTGCTCGTACGGTTTGGCCCAGATGGTGCCGCCGACGTTGTTGATCAGCACGTCGATCCGGCCGAAGGCGGCGACGGCTTCAGACACAGCCGACTCCGCGCCATCGAACCGCTCCAGGTCGGCCGTCACGCTGCTGGCTTTGGCGCCGTTGGCACGGAGTTCCGCAGCCACCTCATGGACCAGCTCGGCGCGGTCCACCAGTACGACAGCGGCGCCCTCCGCACTGATCCGGCGGGCCACGGCCAGCCCGATGCCTTGCGCGGCGCCGGTAACGACGGCGATCTTGCCCTCGAACCGGCCCGGGAACACCTTGGGCGCACCTTCGGGCGTTGCCTCCGGGACACTGGTCATGCCGAGGCTCCGACCAGGTCCGCTGTGGGTGCCAAGGCGAACTTTTCGGAGTAGAAGTTCGCCGGGGTGATGCCTTCGGACTTCAGGTAGCCGCGCACTGCCTCGACCATGGGAGGCGGGCCGCAGAGGTAGACATCGACGTCGCCATCATTAACATGCGTCGGCTCGATCAGCGCGGTCACATAGCCCTTGTTCGGGGCCTCACTGTCCGGATCCGCCACGCAGTAGTCCCAGGTGAATCCCTCGATCGTCTCGGCGTAGTGGCGCAGCTTGTCCAACTCCACCAGATCCGCATCCGTGGTCACGCCGAGAATGAGATGTACCGGCTGGCCGGGCGCCGTCGTCGTCATGGTTTCGAGCATGGCCAGCAGCGGGGCCAGGCCGGTGCCGCCGCCGAGCAGCAGGGCCGGGCGCTTGGGCTCGCGGAGGAAGAAACTGCCCATCGGGCCGGTGAACTCCAGGGTGTCTCCGACCTTGGCCTCGTCGCTCAGGTAGGTGGACATGGCGCCGCCGTCGGTGATCTTGACGAGGAAGGAGATCTCTTCCACGTCCGGGCCGTTGCTGAAGGAGTAAGAACGCTCGACGCCGCGGCCGGGCACCTGGATGTTGACGTACTGGCCGGGCAAGTAGGACAGCGCGGCGCGGTCGCCGACGGACATGCTGAAGCCGATGGTGGTCGGCGAGTAGCGCTTGATGTCCGTGACGGTGCCAGTGTGCGTGCTGGCACCGGTCTTGGCCATGTCCGAGGTGGTGGGGATCTGCAGCACCAAGTCGCTCTTCGGCGTCATCTGGCACGGCAGCGCGTAGCCGGCGTCCGCCTCGTCGTCGGTGAGCGCCTCGTCAATGTAGTCGCCGCCGTCGTACGTACCGGACTCGCAGAGGGACTTGCAGGTACCGCAGGCGCCGTCGCGGCAGTCCAACGGAATGTTGATACGGGCCTTGTACGAGGCGTCCGCGACGGTCTCGTTGGGACCGCAGTTGATGAAGCGGGTGACGCCGTCTTCGAAGCTCAGTGCAACCTTGTAGGTCATGGGGGTGTTCCTTTCCGGATGCTTTGGATCAGATGTGGTAGATGTCCACGACGTGGTGGATGTAGTCGTTCTTCAAGACGACCTTCTTCTTGGTGATGACGGGCTGGCTGCCGCTGCAATCGAGCGTGTAGAAGGAGGTGCCGAAGTAGGTGTCCACGTTGTTGTAGCGGTAGTACAGGGTGAACCAGTTGAAGCGGATGTCGATGACATCGCCCCGCTGTTCGATGATTTCGACGTTGGTGATGTTGTGGCCGGTGCGCGGTTCGGGCAGGCTGGTGGCACTGGAGCGGTCGGTGCGGATCCGGAAGACCCGGTCCTCCAAACCGCCGCGGTTGGAGTAGTAGATCAATGAGATCTCGCGCTGCGGATCTTCGGTGAGCTCGTCGTCGTCGGCCCAGGCGGGCATCCAGAACTCGGCGTCGGGATGGTAGCAATCGAGCCACTTCTCGAACTCGCGGTCATCCAGGAAGCGGGCTTCCCGGTACAGGAACTGGCGGATCCGTTCGAGTTCGACCGCCTGTTCTTCGGCGCCCAGGGGGGTGGTGGTTGTTTCGGTGCTCATGATGGTGTTCCTTCCGCTCTCGCTCTAGTGTCCGCAGCCAGTTGACGTGCCGGCCTGCGCGGCGGCGGGGTTCGCGGCGCGTTCAGCGGCCTCGCGTTCCTCGGCCGCGACGGCGGCGCGCATCGTCTCGGCCCAGTAGCTGTGCTGGACGGGGTAGAGACCCTCATCTTCGGTCTTGGCGCCGCTGGAGATCGGGTTCAGGCCGATCTTCTTGGCCTGCTCGTCCGGGCCGTTGAGCTGGTGGGTCACGCCGCGGCTCATATCGTTCCAGGGGGCAGTTTCGGCCAGGTAGGTCTTCTGGCAGGAGCGGAACTCTTCCAGGTCGTCCGGGGTGGCCATGCCGGAAGCGTTGAAGAAGTCCTCGTACTGGCGGATCCGGTTCGCCCGCGCGGCGTCGGACTCGCCCTTCGGGGCGATGCAGTAGATGGTGACCTCGGTCTGGTCCACGGAGATGGGCCGGAAGTGGCGGATCTGCGAGGAGAACTGGTCCATGATGTAGACGTTCGGGTAGAGGCACAGGTTGCGCGAGGCGCCGACCATGAACTCTGCCTTCTCGGCGCCGAACTCCTGCGCGAGTTCTTCGCGCCGCTCGTACAGCGGGCGGTCTTCGGGGTTGCCCCACCACATCCACAGCAGCAGGTGGCCGTGCTCGAAGGAGTAGTAGCCGCCGCCCTGCTTGCCCCAGGTACCGGCGTCCATGGCCTTGGTTTCGTTGGCCGATTCGCCGGTCCCGCGCCGTGAGGTGGTGGCCGCATAGTTCCAGTGCGTGGCGGAGACGTGGTAGCCGTCGGCACCGTTCTCGGCCTGGACCTTCCAGTTCCCGTCATAGGTGTACGTGGAGGCGCCGCGCAGCACCTCGAGGCCTTCCGGCGACTGGTCGATCAGCATGTCCATGATCTTGGTGCTGTCGCCGAGGTGCTCCTCGAGGGGCTTGACGTCTTCCTTTAGCGAGCCGAAGAGGAAGCCGCGGTAGGACTCGAAACGGGCGACCTTGGTCAGGTCGTGCGAGCCGTCCTTGTTGAACTGCTCGGGGTAGCCGGCGTCGCGGGAGTCCTTGACCTTGAGCAGCTTGCCCTTGTTGTTGAACGTCCAGCCGTGGAACGGGCAGGTGAAGTTGTTGCGGTTATCGGTCTTGCGCCGGCACAGCATCGCGCCGCGGTGGCTGCACGCGTTGACCAGGCAGTTCAGCTCGCCGTCCTTCGACCGGGAAATGACCACCGGGGTCCGGCCGATGTAGGTGGTGAAGTAATCGCCCACATTCGGGATCTGGCTCTCATGCGCCAGGTACACCCAGTTGCCCTCGAAAATGTGCTTCATCTCGAGCTCGAAGATCTCCTCATCGGTGAAGATCTTGCGTTTGGCCCGGTGGATTCCGTTCTCGTGATCCTCGACGACGGCATCGTCCAGCGTCGCGCTGACATCGCTCAGTGCCTGGGTCATCTTCGTCTCCTTCATTTATGTCCGCGGCCACGCAACGTTGTGGTCGCTGTCACACGGGGTCTTGGCATTTAGCGACTACTCTTCCAGCCGGAGGCGCACCTCACACTAGGGGCGCCCCTAGGGTTGACCTAGGGTGAGATTGAAACGTTTTGCATCTTAATACAGCTACTTTTCGTATTTGTGCGTCCTAAATAATGTGGCTAGGGTTACAGGAACACGTTTTTCTGTACCGCCGCTCACTCAAAAGCGCCGGGCGTGGCTTGGGGAAAAGGGCCGCACCCGCGAGCGGTACCGCCATAGGAAAAGTAAGGAACCGACATGACACAGGAAACCCAGGCCACCGCAGCTGCCTCAGGCGCCAAGGCGACGGAGCGCTTTGCTGCCAACAAGAAGTTCGGCGGCGACACCAGCCAGGAGCGCGTCAACCTGCTGGCCTCGCGCCTGATCAAGGCCGTCAATGACACGGTGCTCGAAGAAAAGGTCACGTACGACGAGTACAACGCGCTGAAGGCGTGGCTGATCAAGGTCGGCGAGGACGGCGAATGGCCGCTGTTCCTCGATGTCTGGGTTGAGCACTCCGTCGAGGAAGTTGCCAACGAGAATCGTGAAGGCAACAAGGGCACCATCGAGGGCCCCTACTACGTGCCGGATTCACCGAAGCAGCAAACCCCGGCAACCCTTCCGATGCGCGATGATGAGCCGGGCACACCGCTGCTCTGGGAAGGCCGCATCACCAATGTCGACGGCGAACCGCTGGCTGGCGGCGAAGTGGAAATCTGGCACGCCGACGACCGGGGCTTCTACTCCCAGTACGCACCGGGCCTGCCCGAGTGGAACCTGCGCGGCACCGTCGTAGCTGATGCCGACGGTTACTTCCAGATCAACACCATGCAGCCGGCGCCGTACCAGATCCCGACCGACGGTGCTTGCGGCCAGCTCATCGCTGCGGCCGGCTGGCACGCCTGGCGTCCGGCCCACATTCACGTCAAGGTGAACGCACCGGAGCACCAGGAAATCACCGCCCAGCTCTACTTCGTCGGCGATGAGCACCTCTCCGACGACATCGCCTCGGCCGTCAAGCCGGAGCTCATCCTCGATCCGCAGGACAAGGCGGACGGCACCGGCCGCGAAGTCACCTACAACTTCGTGCTGGACCCGGCCAAGTAAACCTGGCCCAGACTGAGCAGCACCGCGAACGGAGTGATCCGTTCCCGGTGCTGCTGCATTTAAGCCTGCGAAGCGGATGTGTCCGGTTCGCCAGCCAGTCCTGCCATTCGGCGTCGTTCTTCGCCGCATCCCAGGAATGCGCCATCATGGATCGAGAGTACGCGCTGTTTCTGCATTGTCTGCGATACGGTCAAGCTGATACCGACAGTTGACGCCGCAGTGGCGGTAGTGGAAGGGACCGGCAATGACTTTAGTGGGGTCTGCGGCGACAGTCGTGCTGCTGCGCGATTCCCTGGCCGGACCGGAAGTGCTGCTGCTCGAGCGGCCCCGGCACACCGGTTCCTTCGCCGGCGCCTGGGTCTTCCCGGGCGGACGGGTCGATCCGGAAGACTACGCGGGTGCTTCCGCGAATGCCGATAACGACGACGGCGCGTACAGGCCCGGGGATGAAGCACACGAACTGGCCGCCGCCCGCCGCGCCGGAGTGCGGGAAACGCAGGAAGAAACGGGCGTGGCGGTTCCGCCGGAGAGTCTGGTCCACGTGTCCTGCTGGATCCCCCCGACGGAGGCGACGAAGCGGCTCAAAACCTGGTTCTTCCTCGCGCCCGCCCCGGAGCAGGAGATACAGCTGAACGAGGGCGAGCTGATGGACTACGCGTGGCTAACCCCCGCCGAAGCCCTGCGCCGTCATCGGGAAGCAATCATGCAGTTGGTTACGCCGACCTGGGTGACACTTCACTCACTGCTGCAGGACTCGACCGTGGCCGGCGCCCTGGAGCGGGCGTCCTCGGGTCAACCGGAGACCTTTCAGAGCCGCCGCCTTGCAGCCAGCGGCGGCAGCCAGGTGATTGTCTGGGCCGGCGACGCCGAGTACGGGCAAGACACTCTCGCGGCACAGGCGACCGGCAGGCACCGGCTGACGATGAACGGCCTGAACTGGATCTACGAGCGGAGCTAGCCAGGGGAGCTCACGCAATCAGGCGCTGGCAGTGTTGCCCGCGCTGCCGCCGGATACCTTGTAGCTCCACAGCTCCGCGGACATGCCCACCGGCTTCTGCGCCGGCGCACCCTCGCCGCCTTCCTGCGAGTGGCCGTGGCCGAAAGCCTTCGAGCTCTTCCACGCCTCGAAGGACTCCTCGTCCCGCCAGCGGGTAATAACCAGCCAAGTGTTGCGCTCGTCGGTAGGCTGCAGCAGTTCGAAGCCCTCGAAGCCGTCCTGGTTGTCCACGGCGCCGGCGCGGGCCGCGAAGCGCTTGGCCAGCTCGTCTCCGGAGTCGGCGGGTACGGTTATGGCGTTGATTTTTACGATGCTCATGGGCCTATTATGCTCGGCACCCCTGACCATAGACTGGGTCCAGCCCTATATGACGGCCCTTTATGACAGGAGCGCATGATGGCACGTAAGAAAACGTGGAAGGAACTCAACAGCGGCCAGAAGGCCAAGGGCGCGCTGATGATCGGCATCCAGTTGGGACTGCAGGCCGTGGCGCTGAAGGACCTGAGGCGCCGCTCCGCCGCGGAAGTGAACGGGCCGAAGGCGGCCTGGGCGGCCGGGACGTTCGTCAATTTCCTTGGCCCTATTGCCTACTTCCTTTTCGGCCGCAGGAAGGCTTAGCTTTTCGGCCAGTCGCGGTAGGGGATCCGGTCGATCGTGACGATCGGCCCCAGCCGGCTCCATTCGTTGAGCCCCAGCCTGGCCAGCGGCTTCAACTTGCGTGCCTCCGGATGTTTGCCGTCCATCATCTCCTGATTCACGACGGCGTGGCTCACCTCCCCGAGGACCAGCCACGAATTGCCCACCGGGATGATCCGGTGCAGCTTGCATTCAAGCGCTGCCGGCGATTCCGCGACCCTCGCCGGATGCACGGTGCGGCTCGGCTCCATCGCCAGCCCCACGGCGTCGAACTCGCTGATGCCTGCCGGAAAATTGGTGCCCGTGCCGTTGATCTCCGCGAACAGGTCTTCCGAGGCGAAATTGACCACGAATTCGCCGGTGGCCTCCACGTTGTTCAGCGAGTCCTTGCGCGCCGTCGGGGTGAATTGGATGATCGGCGGATCGGTGGAGGCGACCGTGAAGAAGGAGTGCGGGGCAAGGTTGGGGACGCCGTCGGCACTGAGCGTTGAGACCCAGGCGATTGGGCGCGGGATGACCACGGAAGTCAGGAACTTGTAGAAGTCCCGGGGACCGAGGTCATCAGGGGAGAAATCAACTCGCATGATTTCATAACACCATGGCTATGCACATCCGCGTAGTGCTCGGTACCGACTGGAGACGGCGACGATGGACCTAAACCTGCTGCGCACGTTCCTCTCCGTCTACGAGACGGGCAGCCTGACCCTGACGGCGCGGGCGCTGTTTGTCACGCAGCCTTCGGTCAGCCACACCTTGGCCCGGCTGCGGCAGGAGCTCGGCGACGAGCTTTTTGTCCGCGGCGGCCGACGGATGGAACCGACACCGTTGGCGCGCGAACTCTACCCGGTGTTCCAGGAGTCGGTCGGCAGGATCGACCTCGCCGTCGAAAGCGTCAGGTCATTCGACCCTGCGACGTCGGCGTACCGGTTCCGGCTCTGCCTTTCGGACCTGGGTGAGCTGGGTTTCTTGCCTCAGATCCTGCGCAGGATTTCCGCCGAGGCGCCGGAGGTGGAAATCGAAGTGGTTCCGATGGAAATTGCACACCTCGCTGAGTGGCTGGCCAAGGGGTCGGTGGACGCTGCCATAGCGTCCTGGCCCATCAGCGGCAGCTTCGAGAGCGTGCTGTTGAAAAGGGAAAACTATGTCTGTCTGCTGCGCAAAGACTTCCCGCTGGCCGGTGAACGCCTCAACCTGGCGGAGTTCCTCGCCGCGGGACATGCCATCGTGGCCCGCAGCACGGGACACCAGCTCGCTGAGCAGGCCATGGACGCGCTGGGCATCGTCCGGCGTTCCACCGTCATGGTCCACCATTTTGCGGTCCTGCCCGCCATTGTCTCTGAATGCAATTTAGCTGCCATCGTCCCGGAGTCTATGGCGGCCGGGTGGCTGCAGCAGTGGCCGTTGAAAATCGAGAGTTTGCCCTTCGACGTGCCGCCCCTCGAAGTGACGCTGCACCGGCGCGCGGCGGACCGGGAATCGGCGGCGTTGGCCTGGTTCCATCAAGCGCTGCTTGACGCCCTCTCGTGACTATTAGCCCTATCTATTTCAACTAGTCATATTATTCAGTGGTGTCATGAACCATCGCTTCCTAGACTGAAGCCGTCTGTGGACCTTCAGCTTCAACACAAGGGAGTGCATGATGAAACGACTGGGTGCCGCAATTTCCGCTGGAGCCTCGCTGGTCCTTTTGACCGCGTGCGGTTCCGGCTCGATGTCGGGGGCCGACAGCGGGCCTGCCAGCAGCGCTGCGGCCGCGGGCCTGACCGAGGTGACCGTCGGCGCGATCCCCATCGGCGACGTCGCACCGATCCACTTGGGCAAGGCGAAAGGCTTCTTCGAAGAGGAAGGCCTGGAATTAACCATCGAAAACACCACGGGCGGCGCGGTCGCGGTTCCCGGCGTGGTCAGCGGCAGCTTCGACTTCGCCTTCGGCAACACCGTCTCGCTGATGGTCGCCCGTGACCAGGGGCTGGACCTGAAATATGTCGCCAACGGAACAACGACGGCGGGTGGAGACGAAGGCGACTTTGCCGGCGTCGTTGTTGCAGAGGATTCGGACATTCAGACGGTCACCGACCTGGAGGGCAAGACGGTGTCGTCCAACAACCTCGCCAACATCGGTGATACTGCGGTCCGGACTGCGGTGGACAAGGCCGGCGGGGACGGTACCAAGCTGACCTTTGTCGAAGTGGCCTTCCCGGACGCGCTCGCTGCAGTGGAGAACGGGCAGGTTGATGCGGCGCTGATTCTGGAGCCTTTCCTGACGCCGGCGATCCAGAGCGGCGCCCGCGTGGTGTCCTGGCCGTACGCCGAGAGCCATCCGAACCTGGACATTGGCGGGTACTTCACCACTGAGCAGAAGATCGAGCAGGACCCGGAGATGGTGGAGAAGTTCACCGCAGCCATGAAGAAGTCAATGGAGTACGCGCAGGACAACCCCGAAGAAGTCCGCGAAATTATCGGCACCTATACGCAAATCGACAAGGACCTGCTGGACGAGATTGCCCTGCCGCGCTTTACCCCGGAGTTCCATCGGGACGCAGCCCAGACCCTGGGCGAAGCGGCCGTGAAGTACGGGACCATCGACAAGGCGCCGAACTTGGACGCGCTGCTGCCGTAGCCCACCAAACCATAGACAAGGATAGATATGAGAGTCGCAGAAGCTGTTGGACGCACCTTGGCCCAGTTGGGCATCGGACACGCATTCGGGGTCACCGGAAGCGGGAACTTCCACGTAACCAACGCCCTGATCGACGGCGGCGTGAAGTTTACGGCGGCGCGGCATGAGAATGGGGCGGCCTGTATGGCCGATGCCTACTCCCGCGCCAGCGGTCAGGTCTCGGTGCTCAGCGTGCACCAGGGCTGCGGACTGACCAATGCCATGACCGGAATCGGGGAAGCGGCCAAGAGCCGGACGCCTCTGCTGGTGCTTTCCGGCGAGACACCGCCCACGGATAAGGCCTCCAACTTCTGGATCGATCAGGAGGGTGCCGTTAGCGCCCTGGGGGCCAAGGTCGAGAGGATCCATTCTGCCCGGTCGGCAGTCGCGGACACGGTCCGGGCCTACCGGCTGGCCCGGGATGAGCGGCGGACGGTGCTGCTGAACCTGCCGCTCGATGTGCAGGAAGAGCAGATCGACTGGTCCTCGGATCAGGTGCCGGACATTGCGCCTCGGCTCGCCGCCGGCCCCTCGCCGGAAGCCGTGTCGCGACTGGCAGACCTGCTGGAGCAGGCCGAACGGCCGGTCCTCGTGGGAGGCCGCGGGGCCTTCGGCGCGAAGGCGGAAATCCGTGCGCTTGCAGCCAGGGCCGGCGCGCTGCTGACTACCTCTGCGGTGGGCCGAGGCTTGTTCAACCAGGACCCGTGGCACTTGGACGTGATGGGTGGCTTCGCCAGCCCGGTGACGGCCGAGCTCGTCCAAGGCGCCGACGTCGTTGTCGCCTTCGGCGCCAGTCTGAATCGCTGGACTTCCCGCAGCGGCTCCCTGCTGGAGTCCGCCACCGTCGTGCAGGTTGACGATACCGCCGAAGCCATCGGCTTCCACCGGCCGGTGCAACTGGGCGTGGTCGGAGATTCGGCTCTGGTCGCCGCAGCGGTGGACGCCGAACTGGAGAGGCGGGCGGTGAGTAAAACGGGCTACCGGACGGAGGACGTGGCGGTCCAGATAAAGGGCGGCGGGCGCTGGCGCGATGTCCCGTTCGATGAGATAGCGACAACGGAGACTATCGATCCCCGGACGCTGACCATCGCGCTGGATGACCTGCTGCCGATGGAACGAGTAGTGGTTCCGGACGGCGGAAACTTCAATGGCTACCCCGCGATGTTTTTCCAGATTCCCGATGAGCGCGGTTACTGCGTGCCGCTGGCATTCCAGTCGATCGGCCTGGCGCTGCCCTCCGCCATCGGTGCCGCACTGGCGACTCCCGACCGGATGGCGGTGGCTGGAATCGGCGATGGCGGTTTCATGATGAGCCTCACCGAACTCGACACCGCAGTTCGGCTGAAGCTGCCGATGGTCGCGGTGGTCTACAACGACAACGCCTACGGCGCCGAGGTCCACCACTTTGTCCACGAGGGCGCCTCAATGGAGACGGTGGAATTCCCGGAAACGGACATCGCCGCCGTCGCACGCGGTTTCGGCTGCACCGCGGTTACGGTGCGATCCGTCCAGGACTTGCAGGGTGTGCAGGACTGGCTGGATGGGGAGCGGACCACGCCGCTGGTGATTGACGCGAAGATCAGCTCCTTCCCGTCGTGGGTGCTGGCCCATACGTTCGGCGACGAATAGGGGGCATTCGCCCAAGGCGGTGCGTCACGATGCGGACAAGATCGCCTTGAAACGTTGACCGGCACTATGGCCATAGATATTGTGATGCGGGGCACACAATGAAGTCTTCGGCTGTGCCTTGCTTTGTTGGGAACCCGGGATTTGGAGAAGCAAGTGAAGAAACTTCGTGCAGCCTTTGCCCTGACAGCCGTGCTGGCCGTGACCGCCTGCGGCGGCGGCAGCCCTTCCGGCGAGGAAGGCGGCGGCGGATCGCCCGGTGCCGGCGGAGAGCTGACTCCGGTAAACGTTGGCGTCATCCCTATTGTCGACGTCGCGCCGATCTACCTCGGCGAAAAGGAAGGGTTTTTCGAGGAAGCCGGACTGGATCTTGAGCTGACCCAGGCGCAGGGCGGGGCCGCGATTGTCCCGGCCATCACCAGCGGGCAGATGGACTTTGGCTTCAGCAATGTCACCTCCCTGATCATTGCCCGATCCAAGGGGCTGCCCATGCAGATGGTCGCCAGCGGTTCGTCCACCAACGGGAACGAAAAAGAAGACTTTGCGGCCGTGATGGTCAAGCCGGACAGCGGCATCGAGGAGATCACGGATCTCGAGGGCAAGAAAATCGCGGTCAATACGCTGAACAACATCTCGGACTCCACCATCAGCGCCGCCGTCGAAGAGGCTGGCGGCGATCCTTCCACGGTGGACTATGTGGAAATGCCCTTCCCGGACATGCGGGCCGCGCTGGAGCAGGACAATGTCGACGCCATCGCCGCGGTGGAGCCGTTCCTGACCCTTGCACGGCAGGACGGGGCCGTTCCGGTTTTCTCCAACTACGCGCATCCGGTAGAGGATCTGACGGTGGCCGTCTACTTCACCTCGGACCAGATTGCCGAGCAGAAACCGGAAGTCACCGAGGCCTTCATTAGCGCAATGAAGAAGTCCCAGGCTTTCGCCGAAGAGAACCCGGACAAGGTGCGTGCAATCCTCCCCGAGTACACCCAGCTTGATCCCGCCGTCATTGAGGAGCTCACGCTGCCGAAGTTCGCACAGGAGGTGAACGCGGAATCCATCCAGGAGATTGCTGACATCTCGCTCAAGGGAGGTTTGATCGAGGAGATTCCGGACATGCAGGCACTGCTTCCGCGGTAAACGGAAGCACATCCGGTTCGCCGGAAGTCCAGCCAACGGGCACCGAAGCATCGTGTTTCGGTGCCCATTGCCGCGCCTGGGAAGCAAGTCGCAAGTGCTTTCACAACTATTGACTTTTTCAACGAATAAGTTCTACCGTGGGGATATCTTCCTGTGACTGCGCTCACGGGGTCTGTTGGCTGAGGGAAGTTTTCCGGTTTCGGAACATTGCGAAGGGTACGTGTAAGGATGCACAACCAAGGGTTGGGTTCATGGATTCACAAGCGCCGCGTTAAGTCTGCGGGCAAAACCGCCATCATCAGCAGTGCGGGCCAGTTGACGTATGACGAATTTGCGCTTCGCGTGGACCGCCTTGCCAGCGCCTTTGCCGAACGCGGTGTTGCGAAGGGTGAGCGAGTGGCCTACCTCGGCGAAAACCATGCGGCCTTCCTCGAGACGTTCTTCGCCTGCGGAACCCTGGGGGCAATTTTCGTCCCGCTCAACACACGCCTGGCACCGCCGGAGATCCAGTTCGCGCTGCAGGATTCCGGCAGCAGGGTCCTGGTCCATGCCCGCACGCTCGAGGGCCTCGCCGTCCGCGGAGGTAGGGAAACGGCAGTGACGCACCGGTTGATCGTCGAGGACGGGCTGACCGGCATGTCGCCGGACGAGGAGATCGAATCCGGCGCCGCCATCGAGCTTTTCGAGGATGCCATCGCTGCGGGCTCCGACGAGCACCGCGATGTGGAGGTCTCGCTGGGTGACCCGGCGATGATTCTCTACACCTCGGGAACCACTGGCCGGCCCAAGGGTGCCCTGCTGACGCACGGCAACATGACCTGGAACAGCTTTAACGTTCTGGTGGACTATGACATGGCCAGCACGGATGTGGCGCTGATGATCGCCCCGATGTTCCATGTCGCCTCGCTCGGCATGGGCGTGCTGCCCGCCCTGCTGAAGGGGGCCACGGTGGTCCTGGAGCCCAAGTTCGAGCCCGGCCGGACCTTGCAGTTGATCGAACAATACAAGGCGACGAGCATCAGCGGCGTGCCCACCACGTACCAGTTGCTCTGTGAGCATCCGGACTGGGACAAGACGGACATCAGTTCGCTGCAAAAGCTGACCTGTGGAGGCTCCGCGGTGCCGATGCGGGTGCTGGAAGCTTATGAATCGCGCGGCTTGTCCTTCACCGGCGGCTACGGCATGACGGAAACGGCGCCGGGAGCCACGAGCCTCGCGCCCAACAAATCGCGCGAGAAGGCCGGGTCGGCCGGACTGCCGCATTTCTTCAGTGACATCCGTATTGCGGATCCTGCCGGTAAAATCCTGCCCGCCCGCGAAGTCGGCGAAATCCAGATTTCCGGACCGAATGTCATCAAGGAGTACTGGAACCGGCCGGATGCCACGGCGGAGAGTTATGCCGATGATGTCTGGTTCAAATCCGGGGATATGGGCTATGTGGACGAAGAGGGCTACCTGTTCATTTCGGACCGGCTCAAGGACATGATCATTTCCGGCGGCGAAAACATCTACCCCGCCGAGGTCGAGCAGATCATTGTGGAGCTTGAGGCCGTCAGCAGCGTTGCGGTGATCGGTGTTCCGGATCCGAAGTGGGGTGAGGTGCCGCGGGCCATCGTGACCGTCCGGGAAGGTTTCAACCTGTCGGAAGCGGACGTCCAGAACCATCTGCGGGACCGGCTGGCCCGCTACAAGATTCCCAAGAGCGTGGTGGTCGTGGAGGACCTGCCGCGGACCGCCAGCGGCAAGATCCGCAAGGCCGACCTGCGCAAACAGTACTCCAGCTGATTCCGTCAGGGGAGTGAAGCTAGGACAGCTGATCCTGCCCGCCGGGCAGGGTCAGCTTTTCCTTGCGTCTGCGGTCTCCGGCTCCGTATACAGCTCGTCGATCAGGGCGAGGCCGCGGTTGGCCCAGGCGATCTCCTGCTCGGCCTGCGCTATCAGGCCCTCATAAGTGAACTTCTTGAAGGCGGCTGTCTTCCGGCGCTGCTCCGGCGGGACCTTGGCCAGGCGCCGGTTGAGCATCGGGCTGCCGCCTTCTTCGATTTCGCGTACCTTGTCGTGCCACTGCTGCAGCAGCTCCGTATGGTGCCGGATGTGCGCCAGTATCTGCTCTCGGGCCGCGTCCGGCTCCGCCCACTCCAGGTATGCGGCCTTCAAGTGTGCCGGGTCCCGTACTCGCGCGTAGTCCAAAGTTCCGTTCATCCAGGTCCGGAAGGCCTCCACGCCGGCTTCCGTGATGTGGTACTGCCGCTTCTTGCCGCGCTGGCCCCAGCTGATCTCCTCGCCTTCGAGCAGTCCGTCCTTCTCCATTCGCCGCAGCTCCGGGTAGATCTGCGAATCCGGTGCATGCCAGACATGGCCCACCGACGATTCGAACTCTTTGTAGAGGTCGTAGCCGGTCATCGGCTCAACTGTCAGCAGCGCCAGCAGGGCGTAGCGAAGACTCACGCGTCAACCTTTTCTCGTCGATGTGTTGCAAACCACTATATCCATAGATATGCTGTGTCCCACGGCACTAACTATGGAGATAGATAGTGGATCAGCCGCATAGTGCCGACCCAACTCTTATTCACCTTGTACTTATTCAATTCCGGGTCCCTTCTGTCATAGCAGATTAGAGGCCCGGTGACCGGAAGGAATCACCGTGACCGCAGTGCAGTCCACCAGTTCCACGACCAACAAGGTCCTGGGCCATCCCCTGAACGCCTGGTACGTCGCGGCCTGGGACCACGAAGTAACCCGCAAGCCCATGTCCCGCCGCATCGCGAACCGTCCGCTTGCGCTGTACCGCACCGAGGACGGCAAGGCTGTTGCCCTGGCGGATGCCTGCTGGCACCGCCTGGCCCCGCTGTCCATGGGCAAGACCATGGGCAAGGACGGGATCCAGTGCCCGTACCACGGCATCGTCTACAACTCGGCCGGCCGCTGCGTGTCCATGCCGGCGCAGGAAACCATCAACCCCAGCGCCACCGTACCCTCCTTCCCGGTGGTCGAGCGCTACCGCTATGTCTGGGTCTGGCTGGGCGATCCCACTAAGGCAGATCCGGACTTGGTGCCGGATATGCATCAGATGTCCTCCGAAGAGTGGGCCGGCGACGGCGAAACCATCCACGCCGACTGCAACTACCAGTTGGTGCTGGACAACCTCATGGACCTGACGCACGAGGAATTTGTGCACTCGTCCTCGATCGGCCAGGAAGAGCTCAGCGAATCCGACTTCGTGGTCACCCACGACGGCAGCACCGTCACGGTCTCCCGCTGGATGCACAACATCGATGCGCCGCCGTTCTGGCTGAAGAACATGCGGGACAAGTTCCCCGGGTTCGAAGGCAAGGTGGACCGCTGGCAGATCATCAACTTCCAGGCCCCCTCGACCATCAACATCGACGTCGGCGTGGCCAAGGCCGGCACCGGTGCCCCGGAAGGCGACCGCAGCCAGGGTGTCAACGGCTTTGTCATGAACACCATCACCCCGGAGACAGACCGCTCCTGCCACTACTTTTGGGCATTCATGCGCAACTACCGGCTTGAGAGCCAGCTGATCACCACCCAGTTGCGCAATGGCGTGCACGGAGTGTTCGGCGAAGACGAGGAAATGCTCAAGGCCCAGCAGGCGGCCATTGATGCCAACCCGGACTACGAGTTCTACAACCTCAACATCGACGCCGGCGGCATGTGGGTGCGCCGCCTGATCGAACGCATGCTCGAAGCCGAAGGACGCCTGGTCCCCACCGCGTAGGGGCAGGCCACACTTGAGACAGGTTATGAACTAATGGCAGCAACCAACATCGAGGTCTGGCAGCAGGCAACCGTGGTCGAGGCCCGGGCCATCGCCACCGACATCCAGCGCATTGTCCTGGAGCCCTCCCTGCCGAAGAAGGCGGAGCCGGGCTCGCACGTGGACCTGAAGGTCATGATCGATGGCGAACAGGACAAGCGTTCCTACTCCGTTGTCGAGTCCAGCGAGGACGGCAGACGCCTGGTCATCAGCGTGATGAAGGCCCCGCAGTCCCGCGGGGGTTCGCTCTTCATGCACACGCTCAAGCCCGGGGACATCCTGGAGATCACCCAGCCGCTGCAGAACTTCCCGCTCCGTGTGGGCGCCGGCCGCTACATCCTGCTGGCCGGTGGCATCGGCATCACGGCAATGATCAACATGGCGCGCGTGCTGAAGAACCTGAAGGCCAACTACACCTTTGTCTACGCCGGGCGGAACCGCGCAGCGATGGCATACCTGACCGAACTGCAGGAACTGCACGGCGACAACCTGGTAGTCCACGTCGATGACGAAGGCACCTCGCTGAAGGTGGACGAACTGGTCGCCTCGGCGGACATGGACACCGAGCTCTACATGTGCGGTCCCATCCGCCTGATGGACGTGGTCCGCCGCGCCTGGACCGAGCGGGAGCTGAACCTGCCGAACCTGCGCTACGAGACTTTCGGCAACTCCGGCTGGTACGACCCGGAAGAGTTCATCGTCCGGATCCCGCGGCTCGGCGTCGAGGCCAAGGTCGGCCAGGGCCGCTCCATGCTGGAGACCTTGGAGGACGCCGGCGTGGACATGATGTTCGACTGCCGCAAGGGGGAATGCGGTTTGTGCGAGGTGAGGATCCTGGAACTCGACGGCGCCGTGGACCACCGCGATGTGTTCTACTCCGAACGCCAGCAGCACGCCGCGGCAAAGATGTGCTGCTGCGTCTCCCGCGCCGTCACCTCCAAGACCGGAGCCAAATCGGACGCCGACCCGCGCCGGGGTCCGGCAGTCGTGACCATCGAAGTCTCCTGACCCAAGCCAGCGGGACGTCCCCCAATTTCGAGACACCTTTCGAGAAGGACAGTAGTAAATGGAACTGCGCGAGCGGATCAATAAGTCAGCCATGTCTCCTTATCAGTGGCTGATCATCGGACTGTGCGTCCTGCTGAACGCACTCGACGGCTTTGACGTCATGGCCATGGCCTTCACCGCCACCAGCGTGACCAACGATTTCGGCCTCAGCGGCACCGAGCTTGGCCTGCTGCTCAGTGCCGGACTCGTGGGCATGGCCATCGGCTCCCTGGTGCTGGCACCCTTTGCCGACGTGGTCGGACGCCGTCCGATGATCCTGGTTTCGCTGGCCCTGGCGGCAGGCGGCATGTTCCTGTCCGCGCTGGCCAACTCTGCCGTGGAACTGGGGTTGTGGCGGGTGGTCACCGGTCTGGGGGTTGGCGGCATCCTGGCCTGCACCAACGTCATTGCGAGCGAGTACTCTTCCGACCGTTGGCGAGGCCTGAGCATCGGCATCTATACCGCCGGCTACGGTGTCGGTGCCACGCTGGGCGGCATGGCGGCCGTGTCGCTGCAAGGCAGCTATGGCTGGCGGTCGGTCTTCGTCTTCGGCGGCATTGCCACCGCTGCGGCGCTGGTGCTGCTGGCGGTTCTGCTGCCCGAGTCCGTGGACTTCCTGCTGACCCGTCGCCCGCGCAATGTGGTGGACCGGCTGAACCGGATTGCCCGCCGCGTCGGCCAACCTGCGATCACGGCTCTCGCCGACATCCAGGGGGCAGCGGGACCGGCCAAGGGACGTAACAAGGTGGGCGACCTGCTGGCTCCGGCGAACCGTCGGACCACGCTGTTGATCTGGGTGGCGTTCTTCGCCACGATGTTCGGTTTCTACTTCGTCAACAGCTGGACACCCCGGCTGCTGGTCGAAGCCGGCATGACCGCCGAGCAGGGCGTGGTGGGCGGCCTGATGCTGACGCTCGGCGGCACCTTCGGCTCCATCCTGTATGGCGTGCTCGCGACGAAATGGAGCAGCCGCGGCGTGTTCATCTGCTTCGCGGTGCTGTCGGCGGTGGCCATGGTGCTGTTCATCAACTCGGCGGGCATCCTGATGCTCGCGTTCATCGCCGGTGTGGGTGTCGGCATGCTCATCAACGGCTGCATCGCCGGCCTCTACACCGTCACGCCGGCACTCTACGCCACCGAAACGCGCAGCACCGGCGTGGGCTGGGCGATCGGTATCGGGCGCATCGGCGCCATCGTTGCCCCGATGATCACGGGTTCCCTGCTGGATGCCAACTGGAGCCCGGTCCAGTTGTACCTGGGTGTCGGCGCGGTAGTTCTGGTTGCCGCCGTCGCGGTCCGCCTGCTCGGGCCGGTCCGCGAGAGCAGCGCCGCCCGCTCCGAACTGACCCGCGCCTCCGCCAAATAGGCAAACAGTTAAAGACACAAAAACAACGGCGGCTCCCGCCTTTGGCGGGCGAAGCCCCGGCTTCGCCAGCATCCAGGCGAGGGCCGCCGTCGACGTTATGGATAGAGGGTGGGCTGGCTACGCTTCGGCCGGTTCGTCTGCCGGGGCCAGCGTCCGTTCCAGCGGGTGCTCGATTTCGTTCCGCAGCATCCGGCCGCAGGCAATCGCGATCACGGACAGCACCGGCGACGCCAGCCCGACCAGCAGGAAGATCAGCCAGATCGGAATGATCTCGCCCAGTGGGCCGGCCAATGCCATGGACACCGGCATCAGCGCCAGCGAGACGAAGAAGTCGAGGCTGGAGATGCGGCCGAGGAGGTGGGACGGGACGCGGCGCTGGAGCAGCGTTCCCCAGATCACCATGCCCGCGCTGCCGGTAGCACCCATGACGAACAACGCGCCGGCCATGACCCAGAAGCTGTCGGTGAAGCCGAGGATTGCCAGCGGCATGATGCCGGCACCCCACATCATGATCATCACGCTGAGGTAGCGGCGGGGGAGCGGCAGCGAGGCCGTCACCATGGCGCCGACCGCCCCGCCTGCTCCGAAGATGCCCAGCAGGAAGCCGAAGGTGCTGGCATCGCCGCCAAGCTGTGCGGCCACGGCGAAGGGCAGCAACACCTCGATTGGGCCGATGAAAATGAGCGTCGCGACCACTGCCCACAGCAGTGTCCACAGCAGCCAGGGCGTCTTGACCGTGTAGGCGACGCCTTCCTTCAGGTCCGCCAGGACGGAACTCTTGACCGGCGTGGCCGGGCCGCCTTCCGGGACAGGTTCGGCGCCGAGGAAAGACAGGATCACCAAGGCTGCGAGATGGCAGAAGCTGATCCAGCCGATGGCTGCGGCAGGCGAGAACGCCGCCACCACCATGCCTGCGGCGGCAGGACCGGCGGCCTGCTGCAGCAGCGGCCGGATAGTTCCTTCCATGCCGTTGGCTGCCAGCAAGTCATCCGCGGGCAGGATCCGGGGCAGGATCGCCGAGTAGGCCGGGAAGAAGAACGCAGCACCCACGCCCAGCAGGAAGGCGGCGGCCGCCAGATGCCACAGCTGCAGCCGGTCCGTGAGCGCCAAAAAGCTGACTGCGCCGATGGCGGCCAGGTTGACTGCCTCCACGGCCAGGATGAGCCGGCGCCGCGGCAGCCGGTCGGCCGCGATGCCGCCCAGCAGCACAAAAGCCAGCAAGCCGACGCTCGAGCAGGTGGCCACGATGGACAGTTCGGCCGGACCGCCGCCCAGGTGGATGACCTGGTACACCATGGCGACGGCCCACATGCCGGTGCCGAAAATGGAGATCGCCAGGGCTGCGATCAGCACGCGGTAGTTGTGGTGTGCAAAGAGGCGCAGGGCGCGCGGCACGGACATGGGTGTTCCTCGGATGGTTGAGCGGAGTACCAGTATCCGCCCAAGTGATTGGGAAAATAAAATCACTGGTTGTCGCTGGCGGGGAAAACGTCCGACGGCGGCACTTGGTGAGTGCCGCCGTCGGACGTCTGCTGGGTTCAGGCGCCGGAAGCCGCTTCAGCGGGAGCGGCCGGCGCCACCGGTTACCGCTCCGCGGCGGCCACGGGTGCCGGAGCCGGGGCATTGGCCCGGCCCACGGCTTCGTCGAATTCCGTCTCGATCTCGGCATTGGGCTTGTAGGTCATCAGGCTGACCACCACCGCGACGACCACGTTCAGGATGAAGCCCGGAACAATCTCGTACATGGTCTCCGTCAGCGCCGAATTGCCCCACCAGAAGACGGTGACCGCACCGGCAACCATGCCGGCAAGGGCGCCGGGCATGGTGAGCTTGCGCCAGTAGAGCGAGAGGATGACTGTGGGGCCGAAGGAGGCGCCGAAGCCGGCCCAGGCGAAGGCGACCAAGCCAAGGATCGTGTCGTTCTGGCTCCAGGCCAGGGCCATGGCGATGAGGGAGACGACCAGTACGCCCATCCGGCCCAGCATCACCTGGGCCTTGGCCGAGGCCTGCTTCTTGCTGATGATCTTGTACAGATCCTCGACCAGAGCCGACGAGCAGACGATCAGTTGGGACGACAGGGTGCTCATGATCGCGGCCAGCACGGCAGCGAGCACCATGCCGGCGATGAACGGGTGGAAGAGGATCTGGGCGAGATCCAGGAACACGGATTCCGGATCCGCGAGCGTGGCGTCCGGATTCTGCTGGAAGTAGGCGATGCCGACGAGGGCCGTGGCGACGGCACCAAGAACGGTCAGAATCATCCAGCCGATGCCGATGCGGCGGCCGGCCTTGGCGTCGGCGGCCGAGCGCATCGCCATGAAGCGGACAATGATGTGCGGCTGGCCGAAGTAGCCCAGCCCCCATGCAGCCGCCGATATGCCGGCTACCAGTGTGCCGCCGGCGAACAAGCTCAGGAAGTTCGGATCCACCTCGCGGATCGAGTCGAAGGTTGCGCCGATGCCACCGGTGGCGAAGACGCCCACGATCGGGACGATCAGCAGGGCGAGGAACATCAGGATGCCCTGGGCCACATCCGTGAACGTTGCGCCCATGAAGCCGCCGAAGAGCGTGTACAACACGGTGACGCCGCTGACAACCAGCATGCCGGTCAGGTAGCTGGAGCCGAAGGACGCCTCGAAGAACACGCCGCCGGCCACCATGCCGGAGGAGACGTAGAAAGTGAAGAAGGCGAGGATAATGACGCCGGAGGCGACCCTGAGGATATGGGTCTTGTCCTTGAGCCGGTTATCGAAAAAGCTCGGCACCGTGATGGAGTTATTGGAGACCTCGGTGTAGGCGCGCAGCCGGGGAGCGACGAACTTCCAGTTCAGCCAGGCTCCGATGGTCAGGCCGATGGCGATCCAGGCTTCGAACAGGCCTCCGACGTAAAGTGCGCCCGGCAGGCCCATCAGGAGCCAGCCGGACATGTCGGAAGCGCCGGCGCTCAGGGCAGCCACTCCCGGATGCAGGCCGCGGCCCGCGAGCATGTAGTCGTCGAGGTCGTCGGTGCGCCGGAAAGCCCACCATCCGATGGCAAGCATCCCTGCCATGTACAGCGCCATGGCAATGATCTGATATATCTGGTCGTTCACGAGGTGCGTCCTTCCGGGGTGACCGGGTGGGTGAGTGAGCCTGTCCAGTATTCCAGCGACTTGCATGTGACGCCAATAACGATGACCCGTCTGCCCATTCCCACTGAATGTGCTCCTGTTCCAGCTGCACTGCAGTCCCGGTCGTTCGCCAGCGCGGGCGTAAACCTCAGCTTCATTGGGGGATAACCGGTTCACGACCGCCCGCGGGCTTGGTTTCGGTGCCCCGGAATTCCTTGTGTGCCAGCAGTGTCTCCAAATCCATCATGACGCTGCGGACATGCGGATGGTTTTGCAAGATCACGTTTCGGATCCAGCCATTGGTTACTCCATTCGATGGAGGTAGCATCGAGCCATCGTGCGCATCAGGCTTCGCTGCCCTTGAGATCGTGACCGGCATCCAGCCTGCGGATCAAAGGAGAACCATGCGTGGCACCAGGAGCACCTCCGTCAAATCATCGTTGTCACTGATTGCAGCCGGCCTGCTGATGCTGTCCGGCTGTTCTGCCGGTGGCGGGGGAGGGGATGCGGGCGCAGGCGACGAGGCCACGCTGCGCATTGTGTACCAGAAGTCGGGTGAAGGTTCGCCGCTGGACACCTTGATGCAGGACGTCAAGACCCAATTCGAAGCCGAAAACGGGAACGTGACCGTCCAGTTGGAACCGGTTGAAGGCAGCGACGAGGACTACGCCACCCGGTTGGCGCTCTCGCAGCGATCGCCTGATACCGCGCCGGACGTGTTCTACGAAGATACATTCAAGGTGCGCTCCGACGTCGACGCCGGGTACCTGCTCAACCTTGATCCGTACCTTGAACAATGGCCGGACTGGGAACGCTTCAACGACGGCGCGAAAGCGGCGGGCGTGGCCGACGACGGTGCCACTTACGCAGTCCCGCTCGGCACCGACACGCGGGTGATCTGGTACAACAAGAACGTCCTGGAGGCCGCAGGGGTGGAGGTGCCATGGGCGCCGAAGAGCTGGGATGACATCCTGGCAGCCGCACGCCAGATCAAGGAGTCCCAGCCGGACGTTGTCCCCTTCAATATGTACGCCGGTACGGGCACCGGCGAGGGTACCGTCATGCAGAGTTTCTACGAATTGCTGTACGGCACGGACAGCCAGCTCTATAACGAGGACCAGCAGAAATGGGTGGTCGGTTCACAAGGTTTTGTGGATTCGCTGTCCTTCTTGGAGACGCTCTACGACGAGGAACTCGCGCTGACCCCGGCCCAGGCGCTGGATCCGAACATCTGGCAGGCTGTCTTCGGCGAATACCTGCCCGAAGACCGGATGGGCGGCGTGGTTGAGGGCTCCTATTCGCCGAGTTTCTGGCAGGAGGGAGGCATGTTTGAATGGGCCGATTACGGTGACGTGATGGGCGTGGCGCCGTTCCCCACGCAGAACGGCCAGGAGCCCGGCGCGGTCAGCATGTCCGGGGGCTGGACACTGGCCATCGGAGCCAACTCCCAGAATCCGGACCTGGCTTTTGAATTTCTCAAGACGGCGATGAGCCAGGAGAACCTGCTGAAGTACACGGTCGACAACTCGCAGATCGCCGTTCGTTCGGACATCGCCGAAGACTCAACATATTTGGAGTCGAACCCGTTCGTGGCCGACGTCTCCGAAGTGGTGGACGTGACGCATTACCGCCCCGCCACCAGCGACTACCCGGAAATCTCGACGGCGGCGCAGCAAGCGACGGAAGCGGTGATCACCGGGGAGCGCAGTCCGGACGAGGCCGCGGCGGACTACGACGCTGCCGTGCGGGACATCGTCGGAGCTGACAACGTCGTCGAAGAGTGACCCCATGACCGCCGGGACCAGCACGCGGCCCGTGCGCCGGCCTGGCACCGGACCGGGACACGGGAACAGCGGCAGGACTGGTTCGCTGTGGTTGAAGCTACTTCCTCTGGCCCCGGCGATCGCGCTGCTAGGGATTTTCCTGGCAGGGCCGATCATCTTCTCCGTCTACGGGTCCTTCACCAACGCCGCGCTGACGGGCAAAAATGCAAAGGACCCGCAGTTCATCGGGCCCGAAAACTACGCGGACCTGTTCCGCGACCCGAACTTTCCGCAGTCCCTCTGGCTGACAGTGCTGTTTGTGTTCGCTTCGGCCATCGTGGGGCAGAACCTTCTTGGACTAGGAACCGCGCTGCTGGTGAACAAGGCAACCAAGGCGGTTGCCGCCGTCGTCAGTGTCTGTGTGGTGGCGGCATGGGTGCTGCCGGAAATCGTGGCGGCCTTTGTGGCTTACGCGTTCTTCTTCCGGGAAGGCACCCTGAACCAGTTGACGGCAACCGTCGGGGTCGCCCCGGTGGACTGGCTCTTCGAACATCCCATGCTTGCAATTATCCTGGCCAACATCTGGCGGGGAACCGCGTTCTCCATGATGGTCTACCAGGCGGCGCTGAACGATGTGCCGCAGGAAATCAGCGAGTCGGCGATGATCGACGGCGCCGGCGGGGCGCTGCGGCTCTGGTACATCACGCTGCCGATGATCCGGCGCAGCATCGCCACGAACCTGATGCTGATCACCTTGCAGACTCTGGCGGTCTTCACTTTGATCTACGTGATGACCGCGGGCGGGCCGTCCCGGCGCAGTGCCACGCTGCCGGTCATGGCATATGAGGAAGCCTTCCGGTACAGCAACATCGGCTACGGTACGGCAATCGCCGTCGTGATGATCCTGATCGGAGCGGTGTTCTCCGTTGTGTATATCCGTCTGCTGAAGGAGAAGTGAGCAATGTCCCCGACACCGGCAGCAACGCCTGCTCCGGCAACTGCGGCCGCCACTTCGCCCGCCCCTGCCATGGGACGGGAGCGGCGGCCGCGTCCCGGCTTGTCCGTTTCCTCCGCCCGCAGGTCGGCGTCAAAGACGCTGGCCAATGCGGTGCTGATCCTGCTAGGGCTGTGTTTCCTGATCCCGTTGAGCTGGCTGGTGTTGGCGTCGTTGGACCCCGAGGCCGGTTATACCACCGAGCTGCCGAAGACTTTCACGCTGGATAACTTCGCCGCGGTGCTGACCCCGGAGCTGGCGTTTGTGCCGCTGCTGAACAGCCTGCTGCTCTCGGCCGGGGCCGCTGCGCTCACCGTGGTTGCGGCAGTGCTGGCCGCTTACCCGCTGTCCCGGTACCAGCTGCGCTTCAACAAACCGTTCCTCTACACGGTGCTGTTCGGCACCTGCCTGCCGATCACCGCCATCATGGTCCCGGTCTACAGCCTGTTTGTGCAGCTGAACCTGCTGGACTCGTTGCCGGCCACCACGTTTTTCATGGCCGCGACATTCCTGCCGATGGCCATCTGGATGACCAAGAACTTCATGGATTCGGTCCCCATCAGCCTGGAGGAGGCAGCCTGGATGGACGGCGCGTCCTCGATGAAGGCGCTCGCCCATGTGGTGGTGCCGCTGATGCGACCGGGACTGGCCGTGGTCTTTATCTTCGTTTTCATCCAGGCCTGGGGGAACTTTTTTGTGCCGTTCATCCTGCTGCTCTCCTCCGGCAAGCAGCCCGCAGCCGTGAGCATCTTCCGCTTCTTCGGCCAGTATGGCACCGTGGCGTACGGACAGCTTGCCGCGTTTTCCATTCTCTATTCGATTCCCGTGATCCTGCTTTACGTACTGGTCTCGCGCGGCATCGGCGGCTCGTTCGCCATGGCCGGTGCGATGAAGGGGTAGTTCGTCGCGTAGTCCTAAGGAGTGTTTATGCACGACAACCGGTTACTGGTCGAGGCGCGGATCCAGCGGTTCATGACGGAGCGGCTCGCAGCCCAGCTCTACCGGGAAGCTGTCCCGCTGCGCGTCGAGGCGTGGGCCTGCCCGGACGAGCCGGTTCCCTGCTCGGAGGCGATGCTGCAGCAATTCGAGCCCTTTGACGTGGGCGGGGCCTGGGGGCTGCCGTGGGGGACCACCTGGTTCCGGTTCTCCGCCCAGGTTCCCGCGGACTGGGCCGGAAAGTACGACGGCGGTGCCCGCCTTGGCAGGGAAGGCTCCGTTGGGCTGCCCGCGGGGGAGATCGATGGCGCCGCGCGGCTGGAGGCGGTGATCGACCTCGGTTGCACTTCCCTGCTGCCCGGCTTCCAGGCCGAAGGAATGGCCTACCGCCCGGATGGCAGCATCATCAAGGGCGTTGAACCGCTGAACATGCATGTCCCGCTGGATCCTGGACCTGACGGCAGGATTGAGTTTTATGTGGAGGCGGCGTCGAACCCAAACGTCGCGGATGGATTCCTCTTCGCACCCACACCGCTGGGGGACAAGGCCACCGCCGGGAGCGAGCCGCAGAACGTGCTGGCCCGGGCGGACCTGGCGCTGCTGGATGTGCAGGTGTGGGAACTGCTGCAGGACTTCCGGACGCTGGACGGGCTGATGCGAGAGCTGCCCGAGGACCTGCCTCGCCGACATGAAATCCTGCGGGCACTGGAACGGGCGCTCAATGCCGCCGACCCGCAGGACCTCGCCTCGACGGCTTCGGCGGTGAGGGCCTGCCTGGCCGAAGTGCTCAGCGCGCCGGCGTATGCCAGCGCGCACCGCATTTATGCCGTCGGCCATGCCCACATCGACAGCGCCTGGCTCTGGCCGGTGCGTGAGACCGTGCGCAAAGTGGCCAGGACGTTTTCCAACGTGCTGGACCTGATCGAGGAGCACCCGGATTTCGTGTTCACCGCCTCGTCGGCCCAGCAGTACGCGTGGCTGAAGGAGCACTATCCCGAACTGTTCGAGCGGGTGGCCGTAGCCGTGCGCGGCGGCCGCTTTGTGCCGGCCGGCGGCATGTGGGTGGAACCGGACACCAACATGGCCGGCGGGGAGGCCTTGGCCCGGCAGTTCGTGGCCGGCAAGCGCTTCTTTCTGGAGAACTTCGGGGTGGAACCACTGGAGGTGTGGCTGCCGGATTCCTTCGGCTACTCCGGTGCGCTACCGCAGATCGTCAAGGCCGCCGGTTCCCGCTGGTTCCTGACACAGAAGATCTCCTGGAACGACACCAACCGCTTCCCGCACCACACCTTCCAGTGGGAGGGGATCGACGGCAGCCGGATTTTCACGCACTTCCCGCCTGCGGACACGTACAGCTCGGACATCTCCGCGGCACAGTTGGCCCATGCCCAGCGGAATTACCGCGAAAAGGGCCCCGCCAACACCTCGCTGTTGCCTTTCGGCTGGGGCGACGGCGGCGGCGGGCCCACGCGCGAAATGCTCGCGGCGGCCTTTCGGACGGCAGATCTCGAGGGTTCACCGCGGGTGCAGCTCTCCTGTCCGGAAACGTTCTTCCGCACGGCCGAGGCAGAGTATCCGGAGCCGCCGGTCTTCTCCGGCGAGCTGTACCTGGAGTTCCACCGCGGCACCTATACCTCGCAGGCGCGGACCAAGCGGGGCAATCGGCGCAGCGAGCATCTGCTGCGCGAGGCCGAGCTCTGGGCCACCACGGCGGCCATCCGCAAAGGTGCGCCGTATCCCTACGACGAGCTGGAGCGTGCCTGGCAGACGGTGCTGTTGCAGCAGTTCCACGACATCCTGCCCGGCTCATCGATCGCCTGGGTCCATCAGGAGGCCGAGCGCAACTACGCGTGGGTGGCCGAAACGCTGGAAGGGCTGATCGCGGACGCCCTCGCCGCCATCGTCAATCCGGACAGCGGCCGGCTCAGCGTCAACGCCGGTCCCTACCCAATAGCCGGGGTGCCCGGGCTGGGCGGCGGCACGCCAGCCGGGGCTGTGCCGGTCCGGCTGGAACACGGCGAGGGCGGATGGACCCTGCGCAGTGAAGCGCTGGAACTGACAATCGACGACGCCGGACTGCTCACCTCGCTGCTGGACCGCGGCGCCGGGCGGGAGCTGGTACCGGCCGGGCTGGCGGGCAACCTGTTCCAGGTCTTCCGCGACATGCCCAACCAGTGGGATGCTTGGGACCTCGACGAGCACTACAAATCGACCGTGGCAGAGCTGCGCAAAGCCGACTTCGTGGAACCGCTCGAGACAAACGAGGTGCCCGGGCTACGGATCCGCCATTCGTTCGGGGACTCCGTGCTGACCGAGCAGATCCGGCTAAGCCAGGACGGAACCGCCGTCGAACTCGAAATTGAGGTGGACTGGCACGAGCAGCAGAAACTGCTCAAGCTGATGTTCCCGCTGGACGTGCACGCGGACCGCGCCGCCTCGGAAATCCAGTTCGGCCATATCTACCGGCCTACCCACAGCAACACGTCCTGGGACGCCTCCCGCTTCGAAACGGTGGCGCACCGCTGGATCCACGTGGCCGAGCCCGGCTATGGCGTGGCCCTGGCTAATGACGCCACGTACGGTTACGACATCGGCCGCGCCGCGCTCGCTGACGGTGCCGGCACGTACACGTCCGTCCGGGCATCGCTGCTGCGTGCGCCGCTGTTCCCGGATCCGGGGGCGGACCAGGGACGGCATCCCTTCCGGTTCTCGCTGCGGCCCAACGCCGGGATACCCGAAGCCGCGGCCGAAGGGTACCGGCTGAACCTGCCGCTACGCATAGTCAACGGATCGGCGCGCGGCACCGGTGCGGGCGCCGAAGCCAATGACGCAAGCGTCGGGCTCAAGCCGCTGTTCGCCGTCGATAATCCCGCAGTGGTCATCGAAGCGGTCAAGCTGGCCGAAGACCGCAGCGGTGATGTGGTGATCCGCTTGTACGAGGCGCACGGCGCCCGGGCCGAAGCAGTGCTGCAGCCCGACTTTGATTACGACGGCGTGGCCGCCACTGACTTGCTGGAGCGCGAGGTTCCGGCGGGCTGGCTCCAGGACGTGGACTCCGGAGCCCGGTTGCGGCTCAGGCCCTTCCAGCTGGCTACCCTCCGGTTCCGCCGCTAGTGGCTTTCACCATCGGTCTCTTCCGGGTTTTCGGCCGGCATCGAGACGGAAGATTCCGGCACCCACATCACGTCGCCATGTTCGGCGTTGGCCCCGCGCGCCATCACGAACAACAGGCCGGAGAGTCGGTTCATGTAGCGGGCGCACTCCACGTTAACCGTGTCCGGGTGTTCTTCGACGGCACGCCAGACGGCAACTTCGGCGCGCCGGACAACGGAGCGGGACTGGTACAAGTGTGCTCCGGCCAAGGTTCCGCCGGGCAGGAGCATGCCGCCCAAGTCACCGGCTTCCTGCTCGAAATGCTCAATGGCGCGCTCGATCCGCTCAGTATGGCCGGGAATGATCCGGGCCAGGGCCGGCGTGGGACTGTTGGTCGGAATGCTGAGATCCGTGGCCAGGTCAAACAGGTCATTCTGCACGCTGACCAGCGTTGCTGCCAGATGCGGCGGCAGGGTGCCTCCGGCCAGCGTCACGGCGATCGAGGCGTTCGCCGCATCGCACTCCACGTACGCGACGACCCTCACATCCGTCTTGGGAATCGTGCCATGTCCGCCGAAGTCCGTTTGGCCGGAGTCGCCGCTGTGCGTGTAGCCTAGCTCGTTCATGGCTGCAACTATACTAACGATAGATTCCGGGGCAGAAGTGGCAAGCGTTGAACAGGGCTTAGTCCCGTTGCAGCAAAGCAGAACAACACGGACCAGCGAGGGTTTCCATGCGTGAACATCAAGCGGGTAAATCACCGGAAGCGCGATTGGGTGATGCAGTCTCCGACACTCCGGCCCATGGATGGGCCGGCATAGACAAAACTGTTTTCGGCGTCTCCTTGGTGATCGTCGTCGCCGTCTGTATTCTCGGCATCTTTTTCACAGAGGCCATAGAGGGGGCTGCTGGCGCGGCCCTCGGCTGGATCACCAGTACCTTCGGCTGGCTCTTCATCCTGGCCGCCACCGGATTCGTTGCCTTTTCCCTGGTCCTTGCATTCGGGCGGTACGGCAACATCCCGCTCGCCCGGGAAGGGGAGGGACCGGAGTTTTCGACGCTTTCCTGGATCGCCATGATGTTCAGCGCAGGCATGGGCATTGGCCTGATGTTCTTCGGTGTCTATGAACCGGTCACGCACCTCGCCACGCCGCCGCCGTTTGTGGCGGCGGAACCGGGCAGCGAAGCGGCAGCGAGCTCGGCCATGGCCTACACCTTGTTCCACTGGGGACTGCATCCGTGGGCCATCTACTCAGTAGTGGGCCTCGCATTGGCTTATTCCACCTACCGGATGGGCCGCGGCAACCTGATGAGCTCGCCGTTCCACTCCCTGCTGGGCAAAGAAAGGATTGAGAAGGGCTGGGGCAAACCGATCGACATCCTCGCTATCATCTGCACGAAATTCGGTTCGGCAACCTCGCTGGGGCTGGGCGCTTTGCAGATTGCCGCGGGCCTGACACTGCTGCAGACGGGCGAGTTCGACGACGACCCAGGGGCTGCGCTGCCCATCATCATCATCTGTGTCCTGACTGTAGGCGTGGTCTTCTCGGCGGCCAGCGGCGTCTCCAAGGGCATTAAGTGGCTGAGCAATACCAACATGATCCTGGCCGCCGTCCTACTGGTGTTCGTTTTCGTTGTCGGGCCTACGGTGTTCATCCTTGACCTGTTGCCTAACTCCATCGGTACATACCTGTCCAGCCTGATGTCGATGAGCTTCCATTCGGCGGTCTTCGGCGGCGACGAGTGGCTTGCAAGCTGGACCATCTTCTACTGGGCCTGGTGGATTTCGTGGACGCCGTTCGTTGGCACCTTCATCGCCCGGATCTCGCGTGGCCGCACTATCAAGGAATTTGTCCTCGGCGTGCTGCTGGTTCCCACCGCGGTCAGTATCATCTGGTTCACCATTTTCGGCGGCGCCGGCATCAACGCGCAGTTGGGCGGGCTGGACATCGCCGGTAGCGGCAGCGAGGCGGCAGGGTTCTTCGCGTTGCTGCAGCAGTATCCGTTCTTTATCGGCGCGGCGATTGTGGTCATGGTCCTGACCGCAGTATTCTTCGTCAGCGGCGCCGATGCCGGCTCCCTGGTGCTTGGCACGTTGTCCTCGCGGGGCAAGAAGGAACCCTGGAAACCGCTGGTCATCATGTGGGCAATCCTCACCGGCGCGGTGGCAGCGGTCCTGCTCTTTGTCGGCGGGCTGGGCGCGTTGCAGACGTTCACCATTCTGGCAGCAACGCCGTTTGTGCTGATCATCATGGGTCTCTGCGTCGCTCTCTATGCGGACCTTCGGAAGGACCCGTTGCGGCAACGCCGGATGGGGCCGGTCCGGGGAGCAACTGCCGTACCGACCACGGTTCCCTTTGCCCAACCTGTAGAGACGGGCTCCATCGATATCGTCGACAGCCCGACGAAGAGGGAACCACACGACAAGTAACGGCCGCCCGAAGGCACCGGTATTTGAGTAGCACAGACAGTTCAACGGCGGCATCCGAACCCGGCCCCAGCCCCAAGGGGACTGCCGGGACCGGGCGGATGCCGCCGTCGTCGTTGTTGCTGGTTGGGAGGCGTGTTCACGGGGTGGCCCCGCGCGACTAGCGTGGGTGCAGCGATGGAGAGCCGGTAACGCCCTGGCCTGCAGCCAGCCCGTCAAGCACCGACTGCAGCGCTTCGATGGAGCTGTACTGCGGGGTCCAGCCGAGTTCGGTGCGTACGCGGTCCGTCTTCATGATGGGTGCGTTCCGGGCCATGTCGATCCAGCCCGGGTCCGAGGCCTGCAGCCGCACTGCCCAGGAGAGGCCCACGGCAGCACGGATCAGTCCCACCGGTACATTCAGCACCCGCCGGGCGCCGAGCATGCCGCCGAGCAGTTCGGACGTAAACACCGGATCAGCCGCGACATTGAACGCGCCGCCGGCGCGCTGGTCAACCACCCGCCAGTAGGCATCGGCAATGTCGTCCGCATGGACCACCTGGAACTTGAACGCCTTGGGGATCGGCAGCAGCGGAATCCGGAGTTTGTTCAGGAGGACCTTGGGGATGAGCGGGCCGAGGAAATAGCGCCCAATCTGGGCGCCAGCGTCGTGCTGGAAGATGAGGCCGGGCCGCAGCCGCGCCACCAGCACCTCCAGATGCCGCCGCTCGAATTCGTCCAGCAGCAACTCCTGCTCGCCCTTGAACCGGCTGTAATGCGAGGAAGCTATACCGCGGGCAGGCCAGCTTTCATCCACGGGCCGGTCCTTGTCCGCCGGGCTGTAGGCGCCGACCGACGAAGCGCAGACAAAGTGCCGGACTCCCGACTCCGCGGCGGCCGCCAACGCGTTCGCAGTGCCGTGCACGTTGACCCGGCGCATGAATGGTTCATCGTGGTTGGGCTGAAGTACCCAGGCCAAATGGACGACGGCGTCGCAACCGTTGAGTGCCTCGGCCAGCTGTTCACGCGCAGTGTCAGAGGCGACGTCGACGGAATGCCAGGTCACGCCGTCATACGGTTCCCTTGGCATCTCCGGCAGGCGGCGCGCGATCCCCACGATCTCCAGACCGTCCGGGTCTGCAGCCCTCGCCTGCTGCATGCGGCGCAGCAGCGCGGTTCCCACGTTTCCGGTAGCTCCGATCACGGCGACTCGCATGGCGGCCCTCCTGAAGGAATCAGATGCCCTTACCCTACGCGGCGCGCGGCCGGCGCAACAGGGCCATGGCCAAGTTCGCACCCCCCCAAGTTACCAACGGGTAGCATATGGGCATGCATCTGCTTCTGCGCACCCTGTTCCATTTGTTCCGCTCCCGCCGCCGGCCGAAACTCGGCATCTGGGACACCTCCTCGCTGCCGCTGCGTGTGCTGCCCTCTGACGTGGATATGGCCCTGCACATTAACAACGGGATGTACTTCTCGCTGATGGATCTGGGCCGGTTCGACCTGATGGTCCGCAGCGGAATGTGGGCCGTGATGCGCCGCAACGGCTGGAACCCGATCGTCGGCGGGGAGACCATCAGCTTCCGCAAGCCGCTGAACCTGGGGGCCAAGTACACCATCGAATCGAAGATCATCGGGTTCGACGAGCGGGCCATCTTCTTCGAGCAGCGCATGGTCAGCGGCGGCGAAATCTACGCCCGCGCCTACATCTGCGCGCGCCTGGTCTCCAAAGAGGGCCCGGTCAGCAACGAAGAGATCTTTGCGGAGACGGGCCAGCCGCCGGCGGAACTGGTCCTGCCCGAATGGATCCACGAGTGGCGGCTCAACAACTCGCTGCCCAGTACCCGCCGCCCCGCGCCGCACGCCTGGCTCAAGTAAAGACCTCTAACGACGACGGCGGAGTGCGCGTCTCCCGTTCGCCCGGTCGCCCGGCGGTTATTCTTTGGCGTGCTGGGCCCGGAGCACGAACCGCTGCAGCTTGCCGCTGGGGGTTTTCGGCAGCTCTTCGACGAAGTGGACCGTCCGCGGGTAGGCGTGCGCGGCGTACTGCTGCTTGACCAGCTGCTGCAGCTCGGCCTCCAGTTCATCCGAGGCCCGTAAAGGATCCCTCAGCACCACGTATGCCTCCAGCCGTTCGCCCCGGAGCTTGTCCGGCACACCGATGACAGCGCTTTCCTGCACGAGCGGATGGGTGGCGAGCACGGATTCAACCTCGAACGGGCCGATCCTGTAGCCGGCCATGATGATCACGTCGTCGTCGCGCGAGGAGAAATAGGTGTAGCCGTCCTCGTCCAGCTGCCCGGTGTCCCCGGTGTAGTACCAGCGGCCGTCCGGGCTGAACCGCCCGGCGGTTTTGGCAGGATCGTTGGTGTAGCCGTTGAACCAGAACAGCGGGCTGGCCGGAACATCCAGCGCCACCCGACCCTTCACGCCGGGAGCCGCGGCCTCGTCGGAGTCCATCTCCAGCACCGTGCTGGTGTAGCCGGGCATGGCAAAGCCCATGGACCCCGGCCGGACTTCACGGGCGGCCGATTCCTCCCAGCAGTTGATGATGCACATGCCCATTTCGGTCTGCCCGTAGTGGTCGCGGACCGCCGCTCCAAGGTACTTTGCGGACCAGGCGATGGTGTCCGCATCCAGGGGTTCGCCGGCGCTGGAAGCGCGGCGGACGGAGAGGCCCTCGATGCCCTCGGGCCGGGCGGCGCGCATGGAGCGGAAGATGGTGGGGGCCGCGGCGAAGTTGGTGACCTTGAAGTCACGCAGGATCTGCCAGCACAGCTCCGGATCGAAGCCGCTGCGGAGCAGCAGGTTGCGGCGGCCGGCATACAGCGGCGCCAGCAGCCCGTAGTACAACCCGTAGGCCCAGCCCGGATCCGCCACGTTCCAGAAGACATCGTCCTCGCGCACGTCCAGCCCGTAATGCAGGTAGGCGTGGAAGGCCTCCAGCGCCCTGACGGGGACAGGAACGCCCTTGGGCTCGCCCGTGGTTCCGGACGTGAAGATCTCCACCAGCGGGTCATCGAGCGAGCGTGCTACGGCGGGGAAACCCGTGCTTTCCGCGTCGAGCAACGCGCTCAGGTGCGCCGCGCCGTCGTCGTTATTTACGGTCTCGGCGCCGGCGCCGGCGACGATCACCTGCAATCCGAGCTTGTCCCGCAGGCCATCGAGCTTCTGCAACTGGGCCGCGTCGGCGATTACGACGGAGGCGCCGCTGCGGGACAGCCGCACCTCGATGGCGGGTGTAGCGAACGCGGTGAACAGCGGGACGTGCACCGCGCCCAACCGCCACAAACCCAGGAGAACCGCGACCAGATCCGCGCTCTTGCCCATCAGCGTTGCCACCCGGTCGCCCGGCTGCACACCCAGGGCCGCAAAGGCGGCGGCGGCCTGCTCGGAGCGGTCCTTCAGCCAGCCATAGCTCAGGTCCGTCGAGCCCAGATCCGGCTCGATTACGGTGAACGCGGTGTCGGCCGCCGGGTGCCGGTCGCAGAGCAGTTCGGCTGGTTTCACCGGTTCGGTCAACTGTGGCACAGCGGCTGGCTCTGGCATGAAGGACTCCGTTTGTGACCGCCGACATGGCGTGGGCTCAACCGTAGCCAGGTCGCGGGCGCACTGCGGGACGATTCCAACAACGACGGCGGTGCCTGCCTTGGCAAGGCAGCACATCGCGGGTGGCGGCTAGGCGAAGAAAGCCAGCAAAGGACCGGCCTGCTCCCACAGGAGGGCGGCGCCCAGGACGATCATGATGGTGCCGCTGGCCAGGGTGACCCGGCCGGCGGCGGCCGGACGCGAGGCGAGCAGCTTCCGCGATGCCAGGGCAACCAGGGTGTAGACGAGGGCGGCAGCCGCGACAAAGGACAGACCCAGGATGCCGGACTGGACGGATGCGGGCAGTGAGGCCTGCGGGCTGACGAACTGCGGTACCAGCGCCACATAGAGCAGCAGGCCCTTGGGGTTAATGCCGCTGGTCCCCATCCCGCGGAAGAACGTTGCCACCCGGCCCGTGGTGCGGGGCGGGTTGTCCGTTCCGCCGCTGCTGAAGCTGGCGGCGCGCCAGTTCCTGGCCGTGCTGATTCCCAGCCAGAGAAGATACACGGCGCCGGCGACCGTCAGCCAGCCCAGAAGGGACGGCTGGCTGGCGATGAGGGCCGCGAGTCCGGCGGCGACCAGCAGGGTGTGCAGCACGTAGCCGCTGCACAGCCCGGCAACTGCCGGGGCGAAACTGCGCTGGCCCAGGCCGGCCGCAATCGAATAGGCCCAATCGGCTCCCGGGGTGCAGGCCAGCGTAAAGGCAACAATGGCGAAGCCGAAAAACAGCTGCTGATCCATGGGAAAACTCCTGCTCGAAGGCGTGACTGGCTAGCTGGAATAACCGTATGGAAAAACCGTTGAGAAGTGCTTACCTTTTTATTGCCGAACTGCAGGGATGGAGTAAGATTCTTGCGTGATAGACAAGATTGATAGAAGTATTTTGCGCAGTCTCCAGCAGGATGGGCGAAGGACTGCCACCGCGCTCGCCAGCGACATCGGACTGACCGTAGCGCCCTGCCACCGCAGGCTGCGCGAGCTGGAGTCCTCCGGCGTGATCCGCGGCTACCGGGCGGACATAGAGCCGTCCGCCGTCGGTCTGGGTTTTGAGGCCATCGTGTTTGTCACCCTGCGCCAGGTGGACCGTGCCACGCTGGCGGAGTTCGAGCGCCAGGTCATCGCGAACACGCACATTATTGAAGCGGAGCGGCTCTTCGGCGACATCGACTACCTGCTTAAAGTGGTCGCTGCAGATCTGCCCGCCTACCAGCACTTCTACGATGAAGAGCTCTCCGCGCTTCCGGCGGTGGAGCAACTGACCTCCACCATCGTCATGAAGAATCTCAAGGCGGGCGCGGGATTGCCGCTCTGACGGACACGATGGCGGTGGAGCGCGGGTGGGTGGTGGCCCGGAGAGTCCGGCGGTCAGCTATAAAGCTCGGTCAGCAGTTTGACGATGGCACCTGTTTCGCCCGACGGGCGGGATTTCGGCCAGGCTGCATAGACCGGCAGCGCGGGCGCGTCCCGAACCAGGCGGTAGGTCAATCCCGGTCTGCGGTACTGGTGCATGGTGGCCTCGGCGGTGATGCCCCGGGCTTTGCCACTGCTGATGACCGTCAGCCAGTCATCGATGTTGCTGATGCTGATGGTGGATTCGGGACGCCCGTCTGCCGGCCACAATTCAATGTTCGTGCTGCCCGTGCGTAGGTCGAGCGCAACCGTGCCCTCGGCGATCTGGGCCAGGGTGACGGTCCGGCGTGAAACCAACGGGTCGTCCGAAGCCATCGCACAGTAGCGCTTTTCGAAGCCAATGCGCGCCATATCGAAGGCTTCGGGATCGGGCTCCCGCCGGAGAATTGCCAGGTCGGCTACCCCTTCGGTTAGACCGGCAGTTGAGGTATTGGTGCGGATGAGCCGCAGCTCCGTATGTGGATGCGCATCCGCCCATCTGCGCTGAAACTCCACGGTGTGCTTCCCGAGGGCCGACCAGGCGTACCCCAGCCGGACGACCGCATTTTCCGACCGCGCGTCCCGCTCCAGATCGTCGAGGACCAGCAGGAGGCGGCGAGCCTGATTGAGCGTTTTCTCGCCGGCTGGAGACAGTTCCAGCGAACGTGTTGTGCGATCGACAAGCCGGACGCCGAGCTCGCCTTCAAGGCTGGCCAGATTGCGCGAGACCGAAGCCTGCGAGACTCCGAGCTCGATGGCCGCGTCGGTAAAGCTGCCCGTTTCGGCGAGGGCAACCAAACAGCGCAAGTGGCGGATCTCAACACTCATGCGCTCAGTGTATAAGTCGCCCGGCCCATGCATTTCTCGAACCGTTGCTGGACGGGAACGATGGCCACATGACGGCAAACGGCAGCACGAAGAAGCGCGGGTGGGCCGGCGTGCTCACCCTGCTCGGAAGCACATTGTCGAACCAGACCGGAGCCGCGGTCGCTTCCCTCGGCTTTCCGCTGATTGGGCCGGTGGGAGTCGTTGCAGTGCGCCAGTTTGTCGCCGCTGCTCTGTTGCTGCCGACCGTCCGGCCACGCCTGCGCAACTTCACCCGCCGCCAATGGTGGCCCGTCCTGCTGCTGGCTCTGGTTTTTGCCACGATGAACCTCAGCCTGTACTCCGCCATTGAGCGTATTGGGCTCGGTCTGGCCGTTACGCTCGAATTCCTCGGCCCGCTCGCCGTTGCGCTCTTCAGCTCCCGGAAGGTCGGCACAGCAATCGCCGGCCTTTTCGCCGGGGCCGGCGTGGTGATCATTACCTGGCCCGAGCCTTCGACCGACTACCTTGGCATCGGGCTGGCGCTCATTGCCGCGTGCAGTTGGGCATCGTACATTTTGCTAAACCGCTCTATTGGACACCGCATTCCGGGGATCGAAGGAACCGCGGCCGCGACGGGAGTGTCGGCGCTGCTGTTCGTACCGGTGGGCATAATCCTCTTCCTGAACAATCCGCCGAGCTTTTTCGCCATTGCCTGCGCAGCGACTGCCGGCGTCATGGCATCCGCCGTGCCCTACGTAGCCGACCTCATCGCCTTGCGTCACATATCAACCCACGTCTTCGGACTGCTGATGAGTGTGAACCCCGTCTTCGCCGCGGTGATCGGGATGCTCATGTTGGGCCAGGCCTTCGGGGCAACCGAGTGGCTCGGCACGGTGCTGATCGTCTGTGCCAACGTAAGTGTCTTGCTGCTCGGTGGCCCTGATAAAGATGATCCGGCGTCCGCGCAGGCATCGACTGGGATCCGTATCCGGGCTTAAACTGCTGCGGTTCAGTAGTTCCGAGGCAATTGTTCACGGCATAGCAATACGCGCGTAGCCTGAAATCATGAACTCTACGTTGGTTCGGCCCCGCAGTGGCAAAATGATCGCCGGCGTCTGCGCCGCGCTCGCCGCCCGGTTCGGAATTCCAAAGCTGCTTGTACGGATCGGGTTCGTGATCTTTGGCCTGGTGGGCATCGGCGAACTCGTGTACATCCTGCTGTGGATCATGATTCCCAAAGCACCCTGAGCGGCTCCAAAGTGCAGCCGCAGAAATAAGCTGGGCGCCGGCGTCGTTGTCCATGGTGTACCCGGGCAACCATGCCCGGAAATGCGCGTCTGACGAAAGGCTGGCTTACCAGTGACTGTTCCTCTTTCCATCCTCGATCTGGCAACCATTGGCAAGGGTGAGACGGTGCGGGACAGCCTTGAGGGCAGCGTCGCCCTCGCGCAACGGGCCGAAGAGCTGGGCTACCGCCGCATCTGGTACGCCGAGCACCACAACATGTCCTCGATCGCGTCCTCGGCGACCAGCGTGCTGATTGCCCATGTTGCCGCGCACACGGAGATCATCCGGCTGGGCGCCGGCGGCATTATGCTGCCCAACCACGCGCCGTTGACCATCGCCGAGCAGTTCGGCACGCTGGAGACACTGCACCCGGGGCGGATCGATCTTGGCCTGGGCCGCGCGCCGGGCAGCGACCAGAACACCATGCGCGCGATGCGCCGTGACCCGATGAGCGCCGAGAGTTTTCCGCAGGACGTGCAGGAGCTCCAGGGCTACCTGATCGGGCAGACGCGCATTCCCGGCGTGGAGGCGACGCCGGGCAAGGGCACCAATGTGCCGCTGTACATTCTCGGGTCCTCCCTTTTCGGCGCCAAGCTGGCCGCCGCGCTGGGCCTGCCTTACTCCTTTGCCTCCCACTTCGCGCCGAACGCGCTGCGGGATGCGGTGGCTGCGTACCGCCGCGAATTCCAGCCCTCCGAGCAGCTGGCCGAACCGTACGTGATCGCGGGCGTGAACGTCATCGCCGCCGATTCCAACGAAGATGCCCAGGCGCAGCTCCACATCACTAAGCGCTCCCGCGTCTCGCTGCTCTTCGGCCGCGACCGGACGTTCACCGACGAGGAAGCGGACATGATCCTCGAGTCCCCGCAGGGCCAGCACATCGAACAGATGGTGAAGTACTCCGCGGTCGGCACGCCGGAAGCGGTCAAGGAGTACTTGGACGGCTTCGCCAAGCATGCCGACGCCGACGAGCTGATTGTCGCGCACCAGTCGCCGACGACGGCGCAGCGGCTCCGCTCGGTGGAGCTTACGGCCGAGGTGAGCGGTCTGGTAGCCGCCTAGTAGTCATCGGTTTCTTATTTCCGTTTCACAGGGCCAGCATTGGCACCATTAGGGAGGTAAGGAACAGCACCAAGGTGCCGCCGATGCGGTTGGTGATCGCCGCAAACGGCATCAAGTGCATACGCTCGGAGCCGCTGAGGACTGAGAGGTCACCGGATCCGCCGGTGCCCGGCTTGACGAGTCCGGGGACGATCGCCACCTCCACGAAGTTGAACTTCACCAACAGGCTGCGACGACGAAACGCACATTCCAACGTGCAGACGGACAGACGGACAGACGGAAGGGCCGGAATAGGGCAAGCTGACCGCAAAGCGCCGGAAAGACAGTGCTGAGACTCGTAGGAGACTGAGTGTCTCCATGGCATAGGCGTCGTGAGCTATTGACAGCAACGCGTGTGTTCGGTCACCATGGATCGTATACGATTTCAAATCCGAAACGTTCTCGCCCTTGGAAGAAAACCCCTTGAACGAGGGGGGAAGGATCACGCCCGTGAGCAAGCACTTTGTCCCGGAGAACCTGCCCGACCACATCCAGCACTACATCGATGGCAAGTTCGTCGACTCCATCGGTGGCGAGACCTTCGAGGTCCTGGATCCGGTATCCAACCAGACCTACGCCACGGCCGCCTCCGGCCAGACGGAAGACGTTGACCTCGCCGTCGCGGCCGCCAAGCACGCCTTCAAGGAAGGCCCCTGGCCGAAGATGCTGCCCCGCGAACGCTCGCGAGTGCTGCACAAGATCGCCGATATCGTCGAATCGCGTGACGACGAACTCGCCTACCTCGAGAGCTACGACTCCGGCCTGCCGATCACCCAGGCCAAGGGCCAGGCCCGCCGCGCCGCAGAGAACTTCCGCTTCTTCGCCGACCTTATCGTCGGGCTGGAGGACAACGCGTTCAAGGTGCCCGGTCGCCAGATCAACTACGTGAACCGCAAGCCGATCGGCGTCGCCGCCCTGATCACGCCGTGGAACGTTCCTTTCATGCAGGAGTCGTGGAAGCTCGCCCCGGCACTCGCGACTGGCAACACCGTGGTCATGAAGCCGGCCAGCTACACGCCGCTCTCCGCCGCGCTGTGGCCCGAGATTTTCCGCGAGGCGGGTGTGCCCGAGGGAGTCTTCAACCTGATCTTCGGATCCGGTGGCGTCGCGGGCGACTACCTCGTGAAGCACCCGGATGTGCCGATCGTCTCGTTCACCGGTGACAGCTCGACCGGTGCCACCATCTCGACCGCGGCCGCCCCCCAGTTCAAGAGCCTCTCGCTCGAGCTTGGCGGCAAGAGCCCGGCTGTTGTCTTCGCCGATGCCGACATCGAGGCCGCCCTCGACGCCACTGTTTTCGGTGTGTTCAGCCTGAACGGCGAGCGTTGCACCGCCGGCAGCCGCGTGCTCGTGCAGCGCGACATCTACGACGACTTCGTAGCTCGCTTCGCCGAGCGTGCGAAGAACATCGTGGTGGGTCTCCCGAGCGATCCCGCGACTGAGGTCGGTTCGCTCGTGCACCCGAACCACTTCGACAAGGTCATGAGCTACATCGAGATCGGCAAGTCCGAGGGCCGCCTCCTCGCCGGCGGCGGTCGTCCCGAGGGTTTCCCCACGGGCAATTACGTTGCACCGACAGTGTTCGCCGACGTCGCCCCTGATGCCCGGATCTTCCAGGAGGAAATCTTCGGGCCGGTCGTCGCAATCACCCCCTTCGACACCGATGAAGAGGCGCTCGAGCTCGCGAACAACACCAAGTACGGCCTCGCGGCCTACGTCTGGACGACGAACTTGAAGCGCGCGCACAACTTCGCGCACGCCATCGAATCGGGCATGGTGTGGCTGAACTCGAACAACGTGCGCGACCTGCGCACCCCGTTCGGTGGCGTCAAGGCCTCGGGCCTCGGACGCGAGGGCGGCTACCGCTCGGTGGACTTCTACACCACTCAGCAGTCGGTGCAGATCACCCTCAACGAGGCCCACTCACCCAAGTTCGGCGTTGAGGTCAGCCGGGAAACCGGCGACGCCTAATTGCCTGTCCGGCTTGCTCCGGCCGCTTGACGGGGCTGACGCCGAGTCCAGACCTCCGTCGCTAGCGTCGGCCCCCGAGGGGAGTGGGCCAAGGTCCATGGGCCCACTCCCTCACCAATCCAAAAATTCTAAGGAATCATCATGAGCAACGAAATTCCCAAGCCCAGTGTCCCTGCTCCGGACATTGTCCGCTGCGCGTACATGGATCTGGTCGTCACCGATCTGGCCAAGTCCCGCGAGTTCTACGTGGACGTCCTCGGCCTGCACGTGACCGAAGAGGACGAGAACACCATCTACCTGCGCTCCCTGGAGGAGTTCATCCACCACAACCTGGTGCTGCGCAAGGGCCCGGTCGCCGCCGTGGCTTCGTTTGCCTACCGGGTGAAGTCCCCGGCCGAAGTGGACGCCGCCGAGGCCTACTACAAGGAACTCGGCTGCCGCACCGAACGCCGCAAGGACGGCTTCTCCAAGGGCATCGGCGACTCCGTCCGCGTGGAGGACCCGCTGGGCTTCCCGTACGAATTCTTCTACGACGTCGAGCACGTCGAGCGCCTCACCCAGCGCTACGACCTCTACAGCGCCGGCGAACTGGTCCGCCTGGACCACTTCAACCAGGTCACCCCGGACGTGCCCCGCGGCCGCAAATACCTTGAGGACCTGGGCTTCCGAGTCTCCGAAGACATCAAGGATTCCGACGGCGTCACCTACGCCGCCTGGATGCACCGCAAGCAGACCGTGCACGACACCGCCCTCACCGGCGGCGACGGCCCGCGCATGCACCACGTTGCCTTCGCCACGCACGAGAAGCACAACATCATCCAGATCTGCGACAAGATGGGCGCCCTGCGCATTTCGGACCGGATCGAACGCGGCCCCGGCCGCCACGGCGTCTCCAACGCGTTCTACCTGTACATCCTCGATCCGGACGGCCACCGCATCGAGATCTACACCCAGGACTACTACACCGGCGACCCGGACAACCCCACCGTCACCTGGGACGTCCACGACAACCAGCGCCGCGACTGGTGGGGCAACCCGGTAGTCCCCTCCTGGTACACCGAGGCCTCCCTGGTCCTGGACCTGGACGGCAACCCCCAGCAGGTCATCAAGCGGACCGACGCGTCCGAAATGGCCGTCACCATCGGGGCCGACGGCTTCTCCTACACCCGCGAGCCGGGCGAAGAACGCGGCTTCAAGGTCGGTGCCCAGCTGTAACAAAGCTGTAGCACGGTCCGGCGGCGGGATGCGGCACACAGCCGCACCCCGCCGTCGTGCACTTAACCGCTTCTGCGGCCGGCGAGGTGCCCGCCGTCGTAGTCAGTAATCCAGAGGTTCGCGGCCCAGCAGGGCGTCTTCGACGGCGGCCGTTCGGCGGCGCAGGGCCTCGGCTACAGCAGCGACGGCGGGCTGGCGCAACGAGTCCGGGCGCAGCACCATCCAGTAGGGGAGACGTTCCTGGAAGTCCTCGGGCAGCAACCGCACCAGGTCCGGGTGGCGGTCGGCCATAAAACAGGGCAGGAAGCCGATCCCAGCGCCAGCACGGGTGGCCTCGACGTGGACGAAAACGTTGGTGGAACTGAGTGAATCCAGCATGCCGGGAACCAGTCGCCGCGGCGCATCCAGATCATCCACCTGCAGCATCGAATCGACGAAGTACACCAGTCCATGCTCGCTGAGTTCCGCGACGCTCGCGGGCGTGCCAAAGTCCTCTAAATAGCGGCGCGAGGCATACATTCCCAGCATGTAGTAGCCCAGCTGGATCGCTTCGGCGCGGTGCACCTGCGGCTCGCCGACCACCACTTCCAGGTCCAGCCCGGAGCGGTGCTGCAGCGCTCGTCGGGTCACGTTCACGATTTCCACGCTGAGGTTCGGATGCTTCCTGCGCAGCTGTGCCACCGCCGGCGCGATGATGAACGCGCTGAAGCCATCGGTAGCGGAAATGCGTACGACGCCGGCGATCTGGTCCGCTTCTTCCTCGCCTTCGTTGATGGTGGCCACCGCGGACTCTACGTCCTCGGCGGCCCGCACGGCCCGGCGACCCAGATCGGTCAGTTCCCAGCCTCCCACGGTGCGGGCGAGCGTCCGGCCGCCGAGGCTCTTCTCCAGCGCGGCAATCCGGCGCGACACGGTGGTGTGGTTCAAACCCAGGCTCTCGGCCGCCGTCGTAAATCTTCCGGTCCGCGCCACGGCAAGCAGGATCAGCAGATCATGGGGGTTCGGGGCGGCGGCACCGGGGGACTGGTGGTTCATATCTGCAATTGTGCACTCGATCTCTGCGCAACTGGTCATTGATGCACAGCACTGGCTGTGTCCATACTCGGTAGAGCCGTCCTGTGTGCTGGAACACAGGACCCCCGCAACGCCGATGTCAACGCTGACACCTGCAGAACAAAGGAGTGCGCCGATGAGCGTCAACAAGCCGACATCCCCGGAAACGGAGAAATCGGGACTGAAAAAGATTGTGGCCGCCTCAATGGTGGGCACGGTGGTGGAGTGGTACGAGTTCTTTCTCTACGCCACGGCCGCCTCGCTGGTCTTCGGCCAGTTCTTCTTCCCCAATGCCAACACGGAGCTGGACGGCATCATCGCGGCCTTCCTGACCTACGCGGTGGGCTTCATCGCCCGTCCGCTCGGCGGCATCGTCTTCGGCCAGATCGGCGACAAGCTCGGTCGCAAGCACACCCTGCAGGTCACCATCATCATGGTCGGCGTGGCCACGTTCCTGATGGGCTGCCTGCCCGGCTTCAACTCCATTGGCTACTGGGCGCCGGCCCTGCTGGTGATCCTGCGCTTCGTCCAGGGCTTCGCCGTGGGCGGCGAGTGGGGCGGAGCCGTCCTGCTCGTGGCCGAGCACAGCCCGAACAAGTCGCGCGGGTTCTGGTCCAGCTGGCCGCAGGCCGCCGTTCCGGTGGGCAACCTGCTGGCCACCCTGGTGCTGCTGGGCATGTCCTGGATCCTCCCCTCGGACCAGTTCCTGAGCTGGGGCTGGCGCGTGGCCTTCTGGGTGTCCGCGTTCATCGTCATCATCGGCTACTACATCCGCACCCACGTCAACGAGGCACCGATCTTCCTGGAGGCACGCGCCCAGGTGGAAGCCGACAAGGCCGTCAGCTACGGCGTGATGGAAGTTGTGAAGAAGTACCCCAAGGGCATCTTCGGCGCCATGGGCCTGCGCTTCGCCGAGAACATCCTGTACTACATCATCGTCAGCTTCACCATTGTGTACCTGAAAACCGTGCACGAGTACGATACGAGCCAGTTGCTGCTGGCGCTGCTGGTGGCCCACGTCATTCACTTCATTGTGATTCCGCAGGTCGGCCGGCTCTCCGATGCCTTCGGCCGCAAACCGGTCTACCTGGCCGGTGCGGTGCTCGGAGCCAGCTGGGCGTTCTTCGCCTTCCCGATGTTCGATACGCAGAACCCGTTCATCATCATCGCCGCCGTGACTATCGGCCTGTGCTTCCACGCGCTGATGTACGCGGGCCAGCCGGCCATCATGGCCGAGATGTTCCCCACCCGCATGCGCTACTCCGGCGTCTCCCTGGGCTACCAGGTCACCTCGATTGTTGCCGGCTCGATGGCGCCGATCATCGCGACCGCGTTGCTGCAGGACTTCGGTTCCTGGGTCCCGGTGGCCATCTACGTGGCGGTGGCCTGTGCCATTACCGCGGTCGCGGTGATCACGCTGAAGGAAACCCGGGGCGCTTCCCTGCACGACATTGACGACGCCGACGCCCGCAAGCATGGACTGAACACGGCCCGGGTCAGCAACTGAGCCCCTCCACGCTCGCAATAAGCACCAACCTGCTCTACGTAAGGGAACTTTCATGACCAAGGAAACCGACCAGACCAACGAGCCCGCCGCCCAACAACTGGCGGGCAAACGGGCCCTGGTTACCGGCGGCGCCAGCGGGATCGGTCTGGCCGTGGTGCATGCACTCGCGGCCCGCGGCGCCCACGTGGTCGTCGCGGACGTGGACCAGGCCGGCGCCGACGCGGTGGCCAAGGAAGTCGGCGGCTCAAGCTGGGCAGTCGACTTGTTGGACCCGTCGGCCGTCACCGACGATCGGCTCACTGAGGCGCTCGACGGCGTGGACATCCTGGTGAACAACGCCGGCATCCAGCATGTCAGCCCGATCCAGGACTTCAACCCGGAGGACTTCCGGCGGATCCTGACGCTGATGCTGGAGGTCCCGTTCCTGTTGGTCCGCGCGGCACTGCCGAAGATGTATGCGCAGGGATTCGGCCGGATCATCAACGTCTCCTCCGTGCACGGGCTGCGTGCCTCCCCGTTCAAGTCCGCCTACGTCACCGCCAAGCACGGGCTCGAAGGCCTGTCCAAGGTCACCGCCCTGGAAGGCGGCGAGTACGGCGTGACCAGCAACTGCGTCAACCCCGGCTACGTCCGCACGCCGCTGGTGGAAAAGCAGTTGGCGGACCAAGCTCGGGTCCACGGCATCCCGGAATCCGAGGTGCTGGCAAAGATCATGCTGACGGAAAGCGCCATCAAACGCTTGGTCGAGCCGAAGGAAGTGGCCTCGCTGGTGGCCTGGCTCGCCAGCGACGAGGCGGCCATGGTCACGGGCGCCAGCTACACCATGGACGGCGGCTGGTCCGCGCGGTAAACGCGCTTCCTGCAACAAAGTTACGTACGACGTCGGCACTTAGCTGGGTTTTCCACCTACCTGAGTGCCGGCGTCGTTTTGTTGCGGTCACGCTCTGGAGCTCGTCGAGTGCGCCGGGCAGGGGCAGATAGACTGCTGATAAACCGGACCAACTCGTGAGTAAGGAGAGCCCGTCATGAAGATTGTCGTGTTGGCCAAGCAGGTGCCGGACACTTGGTCGGACCGCAAGATCAACCTGGAAACCGGCATGCTGGACCGGGAAGCCTCCGAACCGGTGCCGGATGAGATTAACGAGCGTGCCCTGGAAGTCGCGCTGCAGTTCAAGGACGCGAACCCCGACGCCGAGATCGTCGCGCTGTCCATGGGACTGGAAGACACGACCAAGACGCTGCGCAAACTGCTGTCGATGGGCGCCGACTCGGCCGTGTTGGTCACCGACGCCGCGCTGGCAGGATCGGACATGGTCCAGACCTCGCGGGTGCTGGCGGCTGCAGTGCAGCGGATCGCCCCGGACCTGCTGGTGGCCGGCAATGAGGCCACAGACGGCCGCGGTGGAATGATCCCGGCGATGGTCGCGGAGATTCTGGGCTGGCCGGTGCTGCCTAGCCTGGATGAGGTGACTATCACCGCCGAGGGTGTCTCCGGGACAACGCAGGTCGACGGCGGATCGCTCAGCCTCAGCTCCGGACTGCCGGCAGCCATCTCTGTCACGGAGAAGTCCGCGGAGGCGCGTTTCCCGAATTTCAAGGGCATCATGCAGGCCAAGAAGAAGCCGATGGAAACTTGGTCCCTGGCTGAGCTGGGCATTGAGGCTGGCCCTGATGCGGCCCCGGTTCGCTCCGTGATGGTCTCCGCCGCGGCGCGCCCACCGAAGGAAGCCGGTCCGAAGGTCGTCGACGACGGCACGGCGGCCAGCCAGCTGGCCGAGTTCCTCGCCGCCCAGCGGTTGATCTGACCGCACACCTGACTTGATGACTTGAATGACCGGAAGGGCAAGCATTATGGGAAACATCCTGGTACTGATCGAAACCACCGGCGCCGGTGCGTCGAAGCCGACAGCGGCCAGCCTGCTCGGCGCAGCCGCAACCATCGGCACGCCGGTGGCCGTGGCGGTGACCCCGCCCGGGCAGGGCGCGGAGCTGGCCGCGCAGCTGGGCTCGCTGGGCGCAGCCCATGTCTACCTGGCCGAATCCGACACGGCGAACACCGAGCTGGGCACCGCGGAGGTCGGGGCCCTCGCCGACGCCATAAAGGAGTACTCTGCCCAGACGGTGTTGGTGTCGAATACCAATGACTCCAAGACTGTCGCCGGGAGGCTGGCGATCGTCGCCGGCGGCTCCGTGGCCGCCGACGCGGTCGGAGTGCGCTACGACGAAGAAGGGCAGGAGGTCATCGTTCAGCACTCGGTGTTCGGCGGCGACTTCACCACGGAGTCCACGATCGAAGGCGGACTCATGATCGTCACGGTGCGGCCGGGATCGATCGATGCACGGGCCGAGGCAGTGTCCGATCCGCAGGTCAAAACCGCTCCAGTGTCTACCGCGGTTGCCCCGGGAGCGCGGATCGACCAGATTCTGGACGCGCCGGCCCAGACTGACCGGCCAGCGCTGCGGGGTGCCCAGGCTGTGGTCTCCGGCGGGCGCGGACTTGGCTCGAAGGAGAACTTCGCCCTGGTCGAGCAGCTCGCAGACAGTCTCGGCGCCGCGGTCGGTGCGTCCCGGGCAGCCGTGGACTCGGGCTACGTGCCCCAGTCGTTCCAGGTGGGGCAGACCGGCGTCTCAGTGACCCCGGACCTCTATGTGGCACTGGGGATCTCTGGTGCCATCCAGCACCGCTCCGGCATGCAGACGGCTAAGACGATTGTGGCCATCAACAAGGACGGGGACGCGCCGATTTTCGAGATCGCCGACTTCGGTGTGGTCGGCGATGTCTTCACCGTGGTACCGCAGCTGATCGACGAGATCAACGCCCGCCGTGGCTGAGGGCGCGGCCGGACCTGCTGTAGCTGAATGACCGTCCCGGAGGCGAGAGGCACGATGACCAATGAGAACAGCGCGGCTGACCCAGCCCCGCGACGTCAGCGTATGGCCGGATACCGGCCGCTGACACAGGCAACTCGGCAGGATCAGCAGCCTGCAGCCGCTGACGACGTCGACGTCGACGTCGCTGGCACGCTGCCGGCCTCGACTGAGAGTCCGGCGGCACCGGAGGCGCCAGTCTTGCAGCCGCCGAAACAGGCCGCGAGTCAGGCCTCGGCCCCGTCCCCTGCACAGAATGCGACTGCCGCGCCGTTCCAGGGGACTCAGGCAGCAGCGGCCGCCCCGGCGAAGAGACAGCGAATGGGCGGCTATCGGCCCTCGCCGCATGTGGAACAGGGTACGGACGACGCCGGACCGGCTGCCGAGGCGCCGGAGCCGCCGAAGACACCCCAGCCAGTGGCCCCGGTGCGCAAGCAGCGCATGGGGGCTCAGCCCGCCGCTTCCACCACTGCAGCACCTCCGGGTGCGGCACCCGCCGATGCGCCGCCTGCTACTCCTGTGCGGAAGCAGCGCATGGGGATGACGCCGTCGACTTCCGGGCAGGAACCTGCAGCAACACCATCGGGCAAGACCCGGATGGGAGCAGCCCCGGCACCGGCCGGATCCGCTGACACCAAACCCGGCACCGCTGGCGGCACCCGCCAGCGTATGGGCGCTATCCACGGGCAGGAAGCCACCGCAGCCGCAAGCCCCGCTCCTGCCCAACGTGATTCTGCCGCGCCAACCCGCGCGCGAATGGGGACACCGACACCGACCCCGCCCTCCACACCGACCGCAGGAGGGGCGGCCAAGAGCGGTTCCGGATCGGCTCCGCCTACAAGCTCGAACCGGCCCGCCCCGTCCGGTGGAGCCACCAATGCGGGCGAACGCCCGGCATGGCTTAAGCCGGTGGTCGTGACCGCCGTCGTACTGGTGCTAGCTCTGGTCGCGGTGCTCGCTGCCCGCTGGCTGCGGAGCATGGGGCCGGTGCAGGAGTTCATCGCGGCCTACGACGGCCATGCGTCCCAGCCGGATGGCGCGCCGGTGGGGTTGCCGGCATGGCTGGGCTGGCAGCACTTCTTGAACATGTTCTTCATCGTGCTCATTATCCGGACGGGTCTGCAGGTCCGTACCGAGCGCAAGCCTCCGGGTTACTGGACGGCGAAGCAGGACTCGTTCTTCTCTCCGAAGGGCAACATCCCGAAGAAGGTTTCCCTGTCCCAGTGGCTGCACCAGAGCCTGGACGTGCTTTGGGTGCTCAACGGGCTGGTGTTCATCGTCCTGCTGTTGGCCACCGGGCAGTGGATGCGCATCGTGCCCACCAGCTGGGACATTTTCCCGAATATGCTCTCGGCCGGCATCCAATACGTTTCCCTGGACTGGCCGACAGAGAACGGGTGGGTGCATTACAACGCGCTGCAGGTCATGACGTACTTCATCACCGTGTTCATTGCCGCGCCGCTGGCGATCATCTCCGGTATCCGGATCTCGACCTGGTGGCCGGAGAAGGCTGCCGGGCTCAACCAGGCGTACCCGGTGGAGTGGGCCCGGGCGATCCATTTCCCGGTGATGATCTACTTCGTAGCCTTCACCCTCGTGCACGTGTTCCTGGTCTTCTTTACCGGGGCCCTGCGCAACCTGAACCATATGTACACCTCGCGGGACATCGTGGACTGGTGGGGGCTGATCATCTTCGTACTCTCCCTGGTGGCCATCGCGGCAGCCTGGTTCCTAACGAAACCGCTTTGCACCACACCCGTCGCCGCCCGGATGGGCAAGGTCTCCAAGTAAAGACAAGTAGCTGAAGGGCGAAGAGCCGCCATCCCGCCTGGGCAAGGGGGGATGGCGGCTCTTACTTTTGCAAACGACCCGGGTCCTATACCGCTTCGAGCACGCTGACGTAGTTGGCGATGGCGAGGCCGCCCATGTTGTGTACGGCTGCACGGCGCGCACCGGGCAACTGCATTTCGCCGGCGGTGCCGCTGAGCTGCATGGCAGTGACTACGTGCTGGGAGACACCCGTGGCGCCGACGGGGTGGCCCTTGGCCTTGAGTCCGCCGGAGAGGTTTACGGGCAGTTTGCCGTCCCGGTAGACCCAGCCTTCTTCGATGGCGCGGCGGCCTTCGCCGGCAGGAGTGAGGCCCATGACTTCGTACATGATCAGTTCTGCGATGGTGAAGCAGTCGTGTACTTCGGCGAAGTCCAGCCCGTCCTGCTCGGTACCTGCCATCGCCAGGGCGCGCTGCCAAGCGGCGACGCTGCCCGCGAACGCGGTGGGATCGCGCTTTTCCACGGGCATGAAGTCATTGGCTTGGCCGAATCCTGTGAGCCGTACCGGTGCAGTTGCCGACGACGACGGCGCGGTGCCTGTTGTTAGCACGAGGGCGGCGGCGCCGTCGGATACGGGGGAGCAGTCCGTGCGGCGCAGCGGTTCGGCGACCATCGGGTTCTTGTCCGAGACTCTCCGGCAGAACTCTTCGCCGAGGTCCTTGCGCAGCTGGGCGTAGGGGTTCAGCACGCCGTTGCGGTGGTTCTTGGCGGCGATCGAGCCGAGCACATCCCCCGCCGAGCCGTAGCGTTTCTCGTAGTGCTTGGCGGTCTCGGCGAAGAGTCCGGCGAAGCCGGTGGTGGAGGACTTGCCGGCCATGTCGTAGTCGGCACCGAGCAGCGCCGCTCCGACTACGTCCGGACCTGCCTGCGTCATTTTTTCGGCCCCGATGACCAGCACGTTCCTCGCGGTGCCGGCCAGCAGCGACTTGGCGCCCTGCTGCACGGCTGCCGAACCGGAAGCGCAGGCATTCTCCACCCGCGTTGCCGGGACGTTGGCCAGGTCGTCGGAGACCTGCAGGGCCAGCGACGAGGCGAAGCCCAGGGGCAGCATGCCGGAGTTGAACTGGCCCAGATAGATCTCGTCGATCTGTCCCGGTTCCAGTCCGGCGTTGGCGATGGCTTCGCTGGAGACCTGGACGATCAGGGATTCCAGCGTCTCGTCGGTCAGTTTGCCGAACCGGGAGTGTCCCCAGCCGGTGAGCAGAATGTCCTTGCCGAACTGTTCCTGCAGGCTCATCGCTGTGCTCCTTCCAAGGCTGCGGCTAGCTCCGCCTCGAGCCCAGGAGCGACCGTGAAGGGGGCCTCGGTCTTGTCCCGGACCTCTTCGAGGGTGACTCCGGGCGCCAGTTGCGTCAGTACCAGTGACAGGTTGCCGCCGTCGTTGTTTGCGGTGTCGCCGCCGTCGTTAGTGATGTCGAAGACGGCCAGATCAGTGATGATGCGGTTGACTACGCGGACGCCGGTGAGCGGCAGCGAGCATTCCCTGACGATCTTGGGTGTGCCGTCCTTGGATACGTGGTCGGTCAGTACGACCACGCGAGGTGTGCCGGCCACCAGGTCCATGGCACCGCCCATACCCTTGACCATCTTGCCCGGAATGGTCCAGTTGGCCAGGTCGCCGGCTCCGGAGACCTCCATGGCGCCGAGGATGGCGACCTTCACATGCCCGCCGCGGATCATGCCGAAGGACGTGGCCGAATCGAAGATTGACCCGCCGGGCAGCACGGTAACGGTTTGCTTGCCGGCGTTGATCAGGTCCGCGTCTTCCTCACCCTCGTAGGGGAACGGACCCATGCCGAGCAGGCCGTTCTCGCTTTGCAGCACCACCCGCACGCCCTCGGGCAGGTTGTTCGCCACCAGGGTGGGGATGCCGATGCCGAGGTTGACGTAGTCGCCGTCGTTAAGTTCGGTGGCAGCGATAGCGGCCATCTCGTCTCGTGTCCAAGCCATGGTTTTCTCCTTAAGTTCGTGTCCGGTGGTCTGCTCAGGCGCCGACGGCGGCGGGCCGCGGGCGGACAGTGAGCTTTTCGATGTCCTTGGCGCGTCCGCTGGCCTGGACGAGGTGCTGGACGTAGACACCCGGGGTGATGATGTGGTTGGGGTCCAGCTGGCCGGGTTCGACGATGACTTCGGCCTCGGCGATGGTGACGCGGCCGGCGGTGGCTACCACCGGATTGAAGTTGCGGGCCGTGTAACGGTAGATCAGGTTGCCGTCAGTGTCTGCGGTGTGCGCGTGGACTAAGGCCAGGTCGGCGACGATGCCGCGTTCCTGGACGTACAGTTCGCCGTCGAATTCTGCGTGCGGCTTGCCCTCGGCGATCTGGGTGCCGACGCCGGTCTTGGTGTAGAACGCGGGGATGCCGGCCCCGCCGGCGCGCAGCCGTTCGGCCAGCGTGCCTTGTGGATTGAACTCCACATCCAGGGTCCCGGCGAGGAACTGCTCGGCGAAGAGCTTGTTTTCACCCACATAGGAGGCGAGGACTTTACGGACCTGGCCGGACTCGATCAGCACACCCAGCCCCTTGCCGTCGATGCCCATGTTGTTGGAAACGACTGTGAGGTCCTTGACGCCGGAGTCGCGGACGGCATCGATCAGGTCGGCCGGGATGCCGCTGAGTCCGAAACCGCCCACAGCGATGGTCATTCCGTCATGCAGCACACCTTCCAGTGCCGCCGTGGGTCCTGCTGCCAGTTTGGACATGCTTCCTCCTCGTTGAGTGTCTGACGCCCTGAACGCCTTGTTGTCCATGTAGTGGACATGTGGTTTACCTGCAGGCTAGCGGGGGTGTCACCGAGGCGTCAAGAGGATTGTTTTCGTGCATTTCACACTGTGGACAAGCGCCAGTAGACTGTCCATATTGTGGATCGAAGGGAGTGAAATGGCGGAGAAAACTGTGCAAGGGGCGCAAGTGGTCGGGCGTGTGGCTCAGTTGTTGCGCATCGTTGGACGCTCCCCTGAAGGAGGTGCGGCGCTTCCGGCTATCGTTGAGGCATCGGGGCTGACGCGGCCCACGGTCTACCGGCTACTGAACTCGCTGGCGGCCGAGGGGCTGCTGGACCATCATGCCGAGACGGGCACCTGGCATTTGGGCCCGGAGATCTATGTCCTCGGAGCTGTCGCCTCCAACCGGTACGCCATTGAGGACCTGGCGCGGCCGAGCCTGCAGCGGTTGGCGGATGAAACCGGCGAGAGCGCATTCCTTTCCATCAGGCGCGGTGACGAAACGGTGTGTCTGCTCCGGGTCGAAGGCAGCTTTCCGGTGCGCTCATTCGTTTTGCATGAAGGTGTCCGCTTTCCACTGGGAGTTGCTTCCGCCGGACTAGCCATCATGGCCTTCCTCCCGGAAGAGGAGGTGGACCGGTTGCTTGACGACGGCGGTGTGCGCGCCGCGCGTTTTGGACCGGCCCATACCGCAGAACGGATCCGGGCGAACTTGGAAGCGACCCGTCGCAACGGCTACACGGTGAATCCCGGACTCATCCTTGAGGGCAGTTGGGGGATGGGGGCCGCCGTTTTCGACCGCCACGGCAACCCGGCATGGGCTCTGTCCCTCACCGGCATCGAGCAGCGGTTCCGCCCGGAACGGCAGGAATTCCTCGGGAAGCTTCTGCTTGAGGAGGCGCACAAGATCACCCAACAACTGGGCGAGCACGCCAGTGGGCGCTGAACGTTTGATGCTCGAGGCCGGTACTAGACCTTAAAGCTCTTGCGTTGGCATCAGGCGGCCGGCCGGTCAGGGTTCTGCGTCTTCCCAAACGTCGAGGACGCAGCGCCGGCGCGCCGGGACCGGTTCAGGGGCCCGTGGGCTGCTCGTGCAGGACGAACCTCTCGCTGTCCGCCCCGCATTTGGGGCAGGCCTTGGGCGGGTGTTCACCCCTCACCGGTTCGCCGCAGGCTCCGCACATCCACTCGGTTGCCAGCAGCGCCACGATGTCCGCGCGGCTGACGATCCCGACCAGGCGCCCGTTCTCCAGCACCGGAACGCGCACGATCCATTGGTTGACCAGCAACTTCCGGATGTCCGAGATGGCGGTGTCCGTGGTCACGCTGATCACGGAGCTGGTCATGACCTGGGCCGCGGTGACGCCCGGAGTCGCCAGCAGGTCGTACTCGCTGACCAGCCCGACCACATGCTGCTCATCGTCCACTACCGGTACGGCGCTGATGCGGTGTTTGCCCAGCAGCTGGGCGACGTCTTCGATCAGTGCTTCGGCGACAACGCTAATGACCGGCGTTGTCATGATGTCGCGTGCGGTTACCGGGGCATGGGAATCCACCAGCAAGCCACCTTCCTGGACCATGCGGCCTAGGCCGCAGAAAGATCCGATCGGCCGGAACGGGGAATGCCTCGCTGCGCTTCCCCTGACCTTCAGCCTAGCCAGCCGCCTGCATTTAGCAAGGGGTCGACATACGTTGTGGATGCCTCCCCCGGGCGCCAGCCAGCGTATATTTCCTCCCAAGGGGACGTTTCGACGGGCCGACGGGCCGGCCGGCCAGAGCTAACTCGAGGCGGTGACGGAAGGAGCTGGAATTGGAACAGATAGCTACGACGGCGGGACGCGGCTTTGCGCTCCTGTTCCGAGGAATCAAAGCCCTCCGCCCCGAGCGCCCGATCCATCCGGAAGGCGTCAGCCTCACCGGGTCGGCCGACAGGCTTCCGCCCGGACGGCGAAGCGGGATATCGTGGCTCGATACTCCCGGTACCGTCCAAGTCCAGGCACGGCTGTCGCGATCGATCGGCCTGCCCGAACCGCTGCCGGACATCATCGGGCTGGCCCTGCGGGTACTGGCAGACCCAGGACCCTTCGATGTACTGCTCGCATCCACGGGGATGTCCGGAGCCAGCCGTTTCATCCTGACGCCGCACAGATTCGCGTCGGAGCCAGCATTCACCACCTTGATGCCGTATCAGAGCAGCCGCGGGCCGGTGCTGCTGGCGGCCCGTACTCTGGACTCCGCGTTCAGGCTCCCCGCGAAACCGGAGGCCTTCCGGCGGGCACTCGGGGACCGCGTCTGGACGCTGGGGCTTTACCATTCCGCACTCCGCGGGCCATGGACCCGGTTCGCCACTATGTCCTTGTCGCTTGATGCAACCCAGCAGGACACGGACCGGCGGTTCGATCCGCTACTGCATCCACTGCCCGGCGCCGGCACCTACCGTTGGACCCGATCCCTGCGCGAGCCTTCCTACACAACGGCCCGCGAGCCGCGCTAACAGCGCTCCCTTCCCCGTAAGATGGCGCTCGTGACCCACGTTGAACCACTCCGTACCGCAGTCATCGGCTTCGGCCTCTCAGGCCGGGTCTTCCATACGCCGTTCCTCGAAGCCAGCGGCGAATACTCGCTGGACTTCATTGTCACCGGCAACCCCGAGCGCGCCGTCCTCGCCCGCGCAACCTACCCGGATGCGGAAGTCCTCGCTGGCACGCAGGAGCTGTTCGGCCGCGCCGCCGACCTGGACCTGGTGGTCATCGGAACCCCGCCCGCCAGCCACTTCGCGCTCGCAGGCACTGCACTGGAACTCGGGCTGAATGTAGTGGTGGACAAGCCGTTCGTTCCCACATCCGCCGAAGGCGAGACGCTGATTGAGAAGGCACGGCAGGCCGGCGTCGTACTCTCGGTCTTCCAGAACCGGCGTTGGGACTCGGATTTCCTTACCCTCAAAAAACTGCTTGCCGACGGCGGGCTCGGCCAGGTGCATATCTTTGAGTCGCGTTTTGAGCGGTGGAAGCCGGCGGGCCTGCGGGCTTGGAAGGCGACTGCCGGGACCGCCGAGGGCGGGGGCATCCTCTCGGATCTCGGCTCGCACTTGATCGACCAGGCGCTGCAACTCTTCGGTCCCGTCGCCACGGTCTATGGCGAGACCGCCCGACACACGGACGCTGGTGCCTCGGAAGCGGATGAGGACGCGTTTGTGTCCCTGCTGCACGAGTCCGGCGTGCGCTCGCGGCTGTCCATGAACCTGATCTCCGGGCTGCCGGCGCCGCGCTTCCATGTGCTCGGCTCCAAAGCCGCCTTCACCAAGTGGGGGACGGACGGGCAGGAGGCAGCGCTCGACGGCGGTATGTTGCCTTCCGCGGCAGGGTACGGCGAGGAGCCGGAAGAGACCTGGGGGGCCACCGGTGTGCCCGGCGAGGTGCGGCCGGTCAAGGCCGAGCGCGGGGCGTATCCGGAGTTCTACCGGCAGCTGGCCGCCAGCATCACGGCCGGCGCGCCGGTACCGGTGGACCCGGCGGAGTCACTCGCCGTCGTCAGGATTATTGAGGAGGTCCACCGGCAGAACCGGTCGCGCTAGGGCCGTCAGGTCAGCCGCTCTTTCGGGGCCCGGGTCTTGGCCGGGTCACGCTCGGCGAGGCCGCCGATGACGTCTTCAATCTTGCCCATCACGGCATCGTCCAGCCGCACGCCGGCAGCGGCCACATTGGAGACCACCTGCTCCGGCCGGGACGCTCCGATGATTGCGGAGGCGACATTGGGATTCTGCAGGACCCAGGCAATGGCCAGTTGGGCCATGGTCAGCCCGGCTTCCTCCGCCAGCGGCGCCAGTTGCTGGACGCCTTCGAGCACGTCGTCGGACATCCAGCGCTCGATCATCTGGGCGCCGCCCTTTTCATCCGTTGCGCGGCTCCCGGCAGGTGGTTCGGCGCCCGGCAGGTACTTGCCGCTCAGCACTCCCTGGGCCATCGGCGACCAGACGATCTGAGAGATACCCAGCTCCTCGGAGGCGGGAATGACCTCGCCCTCGATGACCCGCCACAGCATGGAATACTGCGGCTGGTTGGAGATCAGCTGGATGCCCAGCTCCTTCGCGAGCGCGTGCCCGGCGCGCAGTTGCCCGGCGTTCCACTCGCTGACACCGATGTACAGTGCCTTGCCCGCGCGGACCACGTCGGCAAAGGCCTGCATGGTCTCCTCAAGCGGGGTTTCGACGTCGTACCGGTGGGCCTGGTAGAGGTCCACATAGTCCGTTTGCAGCCGGCGCAGGGACCCGTCGATCGATTCCATGATGTGCTTGCGCGACAGCCCCGTGTCGTTGTGCCCCTTGGGTCCGGTGGGGAAGTACACCTTGGTGAAGATCTCCAGCGACTGCCGCCGTTCGCCCTTCAAAGCGGCGCCGAGGACTTCCTCCGCGGCGGTGTTGGCGTAGACGTCGGCGGTGTCGAAGGTGGTGATGCCGGCGTCCAACGCCGCCCGAACGCATTGCGTTGCCGTGTCGTTTTCCACCTGCGAGCCGTGGGTAAGCCAGTTGCCGTAGGTGATTTCGGATATTTTCAGGCCGCTGTTGCCCAGGTATCTGAATTCCATGCTGCCCAGACTAGTGCCAAAGTACGACGCCGGGCCGTAATTCAGGCGATATCGCCGGCTTTGTGAGGGAAGAGGACACGCGCCACTCTCCGCGCCGCGTCCTGCGGGTCGGCCGGCAGATCCGCCGGCAGGTTACCGCTGAGCCACAGGGAAGCGAATCCGTGCACCAGCGACCAGGCTGCCAGTGCAGCGTCCCGAGGCGTGGTGCCACCGTCCTGCGCGTACGGCGCGGCACCCTCGTAGAGCATCCGCGATGTTCTGGCCTGGGCCTCGAGCAGTTCCGGATCGTCCGCATGGTAGAGCTCAGGGCGGAACATTACCTCGAAGTGCGCGCGGTGCTCGACGGCGAAACCCACGTAGGCGACGCCAACAGCCAGATACCCGTCGGGCTGGCCCGCAGCCTTTTGCAGGACATCGCCGAGCAGGCCGAACCCCTGCGCGGCGACGGCGGTCAAGAGGCCGGCTTTGTCACCGAAATGGTGTGCCGGGGCCGCATGGGAGACGCCGGCGCGCCGGGCCAGATCGCGGAGGCTGACAGCGGCGGGGCTGGACTCGCGAATCGCCTCCAGCGCGGCATCGATGATGGCACGGCGCAGATCGCCGTGGTGGTAGGTCGAGGTTTCCATCCTCTTAGATTAGTTGCTATCTAGTCATTGACAAGTTCGATCATCAGAGTAATCTAGTCAGTGTCAAGATACGTAGAATGTCCGATGGAAGGACTTCCCATGGCACCGCTTATCACCCTGTTGGCCGTCACACTGCTGCTGCGCCTGGCCGGGGCTCTCGGCGTCAAGCCCCTCCGATCCTGGCTGGTGAGCCTGCGCGGCGGGTTGGCCGCCATGCTGGTCCTGACCGGAACGGCCCACTTCAACGGAATGCGCGCGGACCTCATCGACATGGTGCCCCCTGTGCTTCCTTACCCCGGGTTTCTGGTCACGCTGACTGGCGTGCTGGAGCTCGCTGCGGCCCTTGGTCTACTGCACCGGCGGACGGCTCCCTGGGCTGGAGCAGGATTGACGCTGCTGCTGGTGGTTATGTTCCCGGCCAACGTCTACGCGGCTGTTGCGGGAATCGAGTTCGGCGGGGAACCTGCCACCGCACTGCTGCCGCGAACTCTGATGCAATTGGTGTTCATTGCCGCTGCTGCCGCCGTGGCCCTGCCCGCTTTCAAGGCACTGCGCAATCGGCGGAAGACCGCTTCACATATTCGCAGGGACGGTCTTAACGCCCATTTTCCGGACAGCGGGCAATAGGGGCTTCCGCGCTACGGGCTCTCCGGCGGGACTTCCTGGACGGAAGTTCCGCCGATAGCCGTTGCCGGGGCTGCCGAGGGAACCATAGTCTTTCCACAAGCCTCGCCGTGCATACTTCCACCCAGATCCTCTTCGGTGTCTGCCGGCGGGAAAACTGGCGTGTCGGCAGGACGCCGCGGGGCGGCGTCGGGAGGCGGAGACGAGATGGACTGGGCAGGCTGGGCGGTGTTCGGACTGCTCGCAACAGGTGCACTCACGATGGTCATGATCGCCGCGCAGATGGCTGGCCTGACCCGGCTCGACCTGCCTTTGGTGCTGGGGACGCTGGTCACCCCGGATCCGGACCACGCGCGGGTGGCAGGCTTCTTTATCCATCTCGCGGCCGGCCAAATCTTCGCTTTGGGCTACGCGGCCACGTTCGCGCTGCTGGGGCAGGCGACCTGGTGGCTTGGGGGACTGCTGGGCCTGCTGCACGTGGCAGTCGCCCTGACAATAGTGCTTCCGCTGCTGCCCGGCGTCCACCCGCGGATGGCCTCGCACCGGGCAGGACCGTCAAACCGCGCCGCACTCGAGCCCCCGGGCCTGCTGGCTTTGAACTACGGCATCCAGACCCCCGCCGTGGCAGTGGCCGCGCATCTGGTCTACGGCGTCATGCTCGGGCTGCTCTTCCAGGTCCGCTGATGGAGGCGGAACAGCGGGGTCCAGAGAACGCCCGGCAACCGGACATCGGAGACTACGGGCTGATCGGCGATACCCGGACTGCTGCGCTGGTGTCCGGCGCCGGCGCGATCGACTGGATGTGCGTTCCCAGCTTCGACGGCGAACCCGTCTTCGGGCGCCTGGTCGGCGGGCCCGAAGCAGGGACCTACCGGCTGGGTCCGGCCGTGCCAACGGTACCCGCGCAGCGCCGCTACCGCCCGGAAACTGCCACGCTGGAAACAACCTGGGCGGTGGGCGAGGGCACGCTCGTCCTCACGGATGCCATGGTGGCCGAAGTTCGCGGACAGCTGCTGCCCACCACGTTGCTGGTGCGGCGGCTGACGGCCGTGGGCCAGCCGGTGGAAGCAGTGGTGGAGTTTGATCCGCGTCTTGGCGAAAGGCACGTCCGGCCGCGGGTCCGTTCCGGCCGGAGCCTGGTCTGCGAGTGGGGCCCGCTGGCGCTGAGTCTGGGCAGCGGTCCGGAACTGACGATCGAAACCGGCATCCCGTCGTCGTTCGTAGTAATCCCGGGCCAGCCCGTCACTCTGGTGCTGGCCGTGGCGTACGGGGAACCGCTGGTGCAAGTGGAGCCGGATGCGGCGGTGGAGTTGCTGACGGCGGACGAGGAGCTGTGGCGGGCTTGGGCAGCGGAGATCGACGGCGGAACACCCTACCGGGATGCGGTGGTGCGCAGTCTGCTGACGCTGCGGCTGCTGACCTATTCGCCTTCCGGGGCTCCCGTGGCTGCGCCGACAACCTCGCTCCCCGAGTTCCCGGGCGGGATCCGCAACTGGGACTACCGCTACGCCTGGCCCCGTGACGCCAGCATCGGGGTCGGGGCGTTCCTTGGCGTCGGGAAAGCCGGCGAGGCCCGCAGCTTCCTTCGCTGGCTGCTGCATGCGAGCCGACTGGAACGGCCCCGGCTGCCCGCGATGCTCACGCTGACCGGCAGACATGTTCCGCCGGAACGCACTCTGACGGGATGGCCGGGATACGCCGAAAGCACGCCGGTCCGCGTGGGTAACGGCGCGGCCACACAGCATCAGCTCGACGGTTACGGCTGGGTCCTCGATGGGGCTTGGGTGCTGGTGGAAGCAGGGCACAAGCTCTACTCGGAGACTTGGCGGGCCATGCGCGGATTCGCCGACCTGGTGGCCCGTCGATGGCAGGAACCCGATGCGGGAATCTGGGAGATCCGCGACGACGCCGCGCACCACGTGCACTCCAAGATGATGGGCTGGCTTGCCCTCGACCGCGCGCTGAACATCGGGCGTACCCACCGCGTCTCGCAGCGGCAGCAGCAACGGTGGCACGCAGCGCGGGAAGCCCTCGCCGCCGAGGTCAGGCTCAAGGGCTTCGACCCGGACGGGAACACCTATACCCGCAGCTACGGATCCAGCGACCTCGATGCGGCCGTGCTCATCCTGCCGCTTCTGGGTATCGAGGAGCGGGATTCGGAGCGGACCCGCGGCACCGTGGACGCCATCCGCCGCAAGCTCTCCGCGGGTGGGCCCCTGCTGTACCGCTACCCGCCCGGACGCGACGGCCTGCCCGGGGTGGAGGGTGCGTTCCTGCCGTGCTCCTTCTGGCTGGTCCAGGCGCTCGCCGAAACGGGCCGCCGTCCCGAAGCTGCGCAGCTGTTCGAGGAAATGCTCGGGCTGGCGAATGCTCTGGGCCTCTTCGCCGAGGAGATGGATCCGCAAACCCACGCCCAGCTGGGGAACTTCCCGCAGGCGCTGACCCATGCCGCGCTGGTCCAGGCCGCCTTGGCCCTGCGTGAGTCCGAAGGATAACCGTTCATAAGTTTTTCCCAACGCTCGCTCAGGAAGCTGGTTGCGGGGCACGCACTGACATCGCGCCTTTGACGAGGAAACTGTGCACGAGGGGGAACTCATGACATCCGATCCTGAAATCAAGCTGAGGCCGCCAAGCGGCCGTAAGCAACAACGACGGCGGGCGGTGGGGATGGCGGCGGCAGGCGCCGTCCTGCTCTCTGGCCTGTCCGTTCTGCCGCCGGCTTCGGCGGCTTCGCTTCCCGCAGGCGGCGCCGGGCTCTCGCAGTCCGCGCTCGCAGGCATGCTGCCAGCGGCTTTGCCGAAAGGCCCGACCGGGGTGGGCCCGATCAATCCGAACAACGGCTATCCGTACTGGTACGGCGACAGCGGAGACGCGGCCAAGGGGTTGGCGCCGATACGGCTGGAACTGTGCGTCACTGCCCAGGACTGCCCGGTCATCGGTGTTGACTATGATCCATCGGCGCCGCTGTCCATTCCGGAGAACTTCCCGGAAGAATCCTTCTGGTGGTCGGGTGAAGCGTCCCTGACCATGCCTGACGGGGCCGAGGCCCGGCTGATCATGGCCCAGGAAGCAGCCTTCGGCGGAGCCGGCGACGTGGCTGCCGGCCAGCAAAACGGGTTCGCCCGGCTGCGCATCCGGCTCGAAGACGGCGAACCAGGCCAGCAGTACACCTTCACGCACCCCTACGGTGTGGACGTCCTGACCGCCGATGACCGCGGCCGGATCCGCTTCACGGAGGACATCGGCTGCATGCAGCAACCATGTTCCTGGGAAGAGCCATCCGATGGCCGGATCGGCCCGTTCCTGCGCTGGGACCCAGCGGCTGGTCCCGAAGCGCCGGAGGGCTTCATTGGCGACCCGAACGTGGAACACGAGGTTGTGGGCAGCCCTCACGATACGAACTTCTTCCGGGTTTCAGGGCCGGCAGGGGGTGACGTCCAGACGGCAGAGACGAATCTGTTCGCCGTCCAAGGCAAGATCGCGACAGTGGAAGCCGGCGTGGACAAACCTGGCGGCCGCTACAGCTCCGCTCAAACGGTGAAGATTCACTCATCCTTCCCGGAAGGGAAGATCATTTACACCACGGATGGTTCGGATCCAACCGTCAACGCGGACGGGACCGTCAACGGTACCGAATACGTGCCGGAAGCCGGGGCAGCCGTCTCGGAAGTAGCCGTCGAACTGGGTACCCCCGGGGTCACAGCGCTGAAGTACATATCCATCGACCCGGCAACCGGGGACACCACGGAGGTCTACACCGAAGAGTACGACCTGGACGCCACACGCCCGTGGCTGGACGCAACTCCGGACGCTGCTGCCGGCCCGCTGGCAGGGCCGCAACTGGTGACACTGAGCGGGAATACCAACGATCCCGCTGTTGCTCCGGAGATTTACTACACCACGGACGGCTCCATGCCGTCGTTCTCTGAGGCGGGGGAGCCGCAGGGCAACACCTGGGAGTACACCGAACCGATGCAGGTCGGAACTTCCACCACTATTCGGGCCGTCGCCGTAGATCCAGCTACCGGAACAGCCGGTGAAATCCGGTCCTTCCCGTTCAAGATCCACAACCTGCAGGAAGTTGGTCCGACGAGCGAAGAGCATGGCTTCCCGGAGTGGCTGCGGGACAACGGCTGGGAAGGCCAGGAACCGGTCCAGCTGGACCTGTGCCTGGAGGACCCGCTGTGCCCCGTCGTCGAAGAACGGCCGAACCCGCTGGCACCAACCTCTTTCCCGGATAACTTCCCCGGAGAGGCGTTCTGGTTCGCTTCCGAGTCAGTGCTCGATGTCGATGGCGAAGAGGTCCAGCTGACCCTGGCCTCGGAAGCTGCCTTCGGCGCCGACATGGTACGTGACGGGGACCAGGTGGCCTTCGGCCGGATACGGGTCCGCGGTGATGGCGTCTTCGAGCCGGGTGCAACCTACAAGTTCACACATCCCTACGGCGTGCTGGAGCTGACGGCGGACGTCGATGGCAACATCAACTACACCGAGGACCTCGGCGCGCTGAACGGCACGGGCGACTTCTCCCATCTGCTGGAGGCCAAGATCGGGCCGTTCCTGCGGTGGGACGAGGGCGCTCCGGCAGGCTACCTCGGCGACGGCAACACGCCGCACGCCGTCGTCGGCAGCCCCTACGATACGAACTTCTTCAAGGTCGAGCAGGTGACCGAGGCCGACGGCGGTGAGATATTGACCCCGGAGGTACTGGGCGAGACCGATGAGTTCGTGGTGCAGGGCAAGATGACGAACGCAACTCCGCCGGAGGCGCCGACGGCAACCGCCGCGACCGCCGGAGGACTCTTCGCCGCCGACCAGTTGGTAACGCTGACGGCGACTCCGGACACCGCGCAGATCTTCTTCACCACTGACGGTACGGAGCCGACCGAGGACAGCACCTTGTACGAGGAGCCGATCGCCATCACTAATGAGGGGGTCACCACACTGAAGTTCATCGCGTTCAACTTCGGCATTCCGTCCGAGGTGGTCACGGAGACCTTCACGCTGGACAAGACCGCACCGGCGCTCACCGGTACCCCGGAGGGCGAGATGGCTGCGGGCACCGCGATTACCTTGACCGCGGATGGGAATGCGGCCATCTTCTACACGCTCGATGGAACTGAGCCGAGCAAGGCCAGCACCCTCTACGCGGCACCGGTGCAGCTCTCCGCAGGACAGACGCTGCGGGCCGTAGCGATCGATGAAGCCGGCAACACCAGCGCGATCGGCACCTGGACCACTGCGGCGAACGTGGAGACGCCGGGTGAAGAGACGCCGGGCGAGGAACCGCCGGTCGATACGGAGGAGCCGCCGGTTGATACGGAGGAGCCGCCGGCCGACTCGGAGACGCCGGTTGAGGAGGAGCCCGCTCAGACGCAGTCGAGCAATGATTTCACCTCTGACGGCAAGGCCGATCTGATCACCACGGACCGCTCCGGCAAGCTCTGGCTCTACGTGGGCAAGAACAACGGCGGCTACGAACCGCGGAAGCAGGTCGGAAGGGGTTGGAACAGCATGACCAGCCTGATCAGCACCGGCGATACCGACGGTGACGGCAAAGCCGACCTGGTTGCCCGTGACAAGGCCGGAAAGCTCTGGCATTACGCCGGCAAAGGAACCGGCTGGTTCGCACCGCGGAAGCAGATCGGGTGGGGCTGGAACATCATGACCAGCATCGTTGGACCCGGTGACTTCAACGGGGACGACAAGAACGACCTGGTTGCCCGCGACAAGGCAGGCGTTCTGTGGCTCTACGCCGGCCACGGTAACGGCTGGTACGCCCCGAAGCACAAGATTGGCTGGGGTTGGAACAGCATGACCATGATCGTCGGGCCGGGGGACTTCAGCGGTGACGGCAAGGCTGACCTGGTAACCCGGGACCGCAGGGGAGATCTGTTCCTTTACGTCGGCGACGGCAAGGGCAGCTACGAGCCGAAGAAGAAGATTGGCTGGGGTTGGAACAGCATGACCATGATCGTCGGGCCGGGGGACTTCAGCGGTGACGGCAAGGCCGACCTGGTAACCCGGGACCGCAGGGGAGATCTGTTCCTCTACGTCGGTGACGGCAAGGGCAGCTACGAGCCGAAGAAGAAGATCGGCTGGGGCTGGAACATGATGAACAACATCCTCTGAACCTGATCCGACCGGAACACCACAGCGAGGCCTCCTGCCACTACCGGCAGGGGGCCTCGCTGCGTGCCGGGGAGCAGCAGGGGCCAGCGCACCAAGGCAACGCCAGCCGGTGGTCCGTGGTTAGGGTCCCACCGGGCCATAGCGGTGTTCGGGGCGTCCGGTGCTGCCGTAGCGAAGATGGATTTCGACGGCGCCGTCGTCGGCCAGCGCGGAAAGGTAGCGTTGGGCGGTAGCCCGCGAGATGCCCACCTGCCGGGCCACGTCCGCGGCGGATTTCTGCGTTCCGGGCTCCAGTGCTTCCAGTACCGACGTCTCCGTGGCGGAACGGGCCCGGCCCGACCCCGGGGCCTCGCCGGGGTGGAGGGCATGCAGGGCGCGTTCCACCGTGTCCTGGTCCACGGCGCTTTGGTTGGCGAGCAGCCGGCGGTAGCGGGCATAGGCGCGCAGTTTCCGGGTCAGCTGCTCGGCGGTAAAGGGCTTGATCAGGTAGCCGAGCGCGCCGCGGCGCAGCGCCTTGCGGACCGAGGCGGCATCGGCAGCGGCGGTCAGCATGATGACGTCAACGTCCAGGGTCCGCAGTAGGTCCAGGCCGAGGGCATCGGGAAGGTAGACATCCAGCAGGATGAGATCCGGTTCCCTGGCGTGCACCACGCGCAGCGCCTGCTCCGCAGTGCCGGCCGGCGGCAGGGCGGTGAAGCCGGGGACGGCCTCCACGTAGCTGGCGTGCAGGCGGCCAACGTGGAAGTCGTCGTCGACAATGAGCACCTGCAGGTCATTCGTCATGCATCTCTCCTGGTTCCTTCGGGGCAACTGTTCCGGGCAGTCTGGCGCAGAAGACTGCGCCGGGGCCGCCGGGCTGGCCGGGTTCGGCCACCCAGACATCGCCGCCGCGGCGGCGGGCCAGCTGCCTGCTCAGCGGCAGGCCGAAGCCCTGGCCGTGCACATCCTGCAGGCTGTCTCCGCCGGTTTCGGTGGTGGAGAATCCCTCGGTGAAGATGCGCTCGAAGGCCGAGCCGCCGCCGTCGTTGTTTGACGCGGTTGCCTCCGCCAGGCCGTCGCCCGAGTCCGCGACCACCAGGTGCAGCACGCCGCCGTCCTCGGTCAGTTCGTCCAGCAGTTCGACCTCGGCCCAGCGCTCGGGGTTGCTGCCGTGCACCGCCGCCCGCACGGCATTGTCGATCAGGTTGCCAATCACCGTGGTCACGTCCTGCGGGTCAGTGATGCGGCCGCGGATCAGGGTCTCCGGGCCGATCCGCAGCGTGACGCCGCGTTCGGCCGCCTCCACGCTCTTGGCGCCGATGAATGCCTGCAGGTACGGGTCGCGCAGCAGCTCGGACTGCTCGGCCGGATAGTTCAGCGGCCCGGTTTTCATGATCGAGCCCATGTAGTTCTGCGCCGCGGCATAGTCGCCGATGCCCAGCAGACCCGAGACGGTGTGCAGGCGGTTGGCGAATTCATGCCGCTGCGCGCGCAGGGCCGTGGTGAGCGCACCGACCGCGTCGAGCTGGCGGGTGAGGGACTGCAGCTCGGTCCGGTCGCGCAGCATGATCACCCAGCCGAGCTCCGGCGCGGCGGCCCCCTGCGCAGCGGCCCCTTCTGCAGCGGCCCACGGGCGGTAGCCGCGGCGGCCCGGTTTGCGGCTGGGCTGTACGGCCCGGGCGGTCAGGATCAGCACCCGGGACCCGACCACCTGTTCCACCGTGGGGGACTGCGGCGTGGCAGCCTCCAGCAGCGCGGAGAACGACGGCGGGAGGCTGGCTTTGTCCAGCGGCAAGCCGACGATTTCCGCGGCGATATCCATCCCGAGCAGCCGCTTGGCCTCGCGGTTGAATACCGTGATGCGGCGGTCCGCGGAGACGCCGATGACGCCTTCGTCGACGCCGCGCAGCACCGCTTCCTGGTCCTGCGTCAGGGCGGCGATCTCCTCCGGCTCCAGACCGAGGGTCAACCGCTTCAGCCGGCGCCCCAGCAACAGCGAAGCCAGCGTACCCAGGCCCAGTGCCCCGGCTGCGGTGAGGGCGATGGGCAGGATGCTGCCGCCGAGACCTTCGAGAATGTCCTTGCTGGAGAAGCCCACGCTGACCTCCCCGACCACCCTGTCGGAGCCGGGCGCGTAGACCGGCACCTTGGCCCGGGCGGAATGGCCCAGTGTGCCCTGCTCCTGCTCCGTCACTTCGCGCCCGCCCAGCGCTTCGCTCGGGTCGGTGCTGACCCGCTGGCCCAACAGGTCCGGATCCGGGTGCGAGAGCCGCAGCCCGGCGTCGTCGGTAATCACTACGAACAGCGCGCCGGTCCGCAGCCGTACGTCCTCGGCAAGCGGCTGTAGCTCCCCGTCGGCCAGCACCTCGGCGGTGAGTTCTTCCGGACCGGCGTCGGCCAACGCCGAAACACCCGCGCGGACGTCTCCGGATGCGGCCACGGTGCGCGCGACAGCCAGCGCCTGGTCTTCCGCTTCGTCGCCGAGCCGCTCATACGTCAGCCAGCCGTAGACAACCGCCGAGAGCAGCACCACCAGCGCCACCACGCCCAGCTGCATCAGCAGCATGCGGGCCGAAAAGCCCGGCCGCAGGGTGCGTGTGGGGGAGGATTTCATCATTCCTCCTGTGGATCCGGTGGATGCAGCGCCTGCGGATCGGGCAGATCGGCAGGCCTGTGAGCTAAATGAGCAAAACGTGCGCAATAAGCAGTATGCACCTCAAGTGAACTAAAGCGCCATCCGTGATCCGGCCCACCCTACAGTTTGTAAGGCCGGTCACACCTACCCCGGCCTGCTGTTTTAAGGAGTTGTTGTGCTGGTATTCCTCGGATTCGCGATGATCGCGGTCTTTATGGCACTGATCATGACCAAGAAGCTGACGCCGGTGTTGGCGCTTATCCTGGTCCCCACCATCTTTGGTCTCTTCGCCGGCGCCGGCCTCGGCATCGGCGAAATGGTCCTGGAGTCGATGAAGTCCCTGACTTCCACGGCCGCCCTGCTGATGTTCGCCATCATCTTCTTCGGATTGATGATCGACGTCGGCCTGTTCGACCCGCTGGTGCGCTTCATTCTGCGCACGCTGGGCAACGACCCGGCCAAGGTAGTCCTGGGCACGGCCGTGCTGGCCGCCGTCGTGTCGCTGGACGGCGACGGTTCCACCACCTTCATCCTCACCACCGCTGCGATGCTGCCGATCTACCTGCGCCTTGGCCTGAGCCCGGTAGTGCTCACCTGTGTGGCCGGCCTGGCCAACGGCACCATGAACATCGTCCCCTGGGGCGGCCCCACCGCACGTGCCGCCGCCGCCTTGGACGTCTCGCCCACCGACGTTTTTGTCCCCATGATCCCGTCCCTGATCGCCGGCATTCTGGTAGTCATGGTCTTCGCCTGGACCCTCGGCCTGCACGAGCGCAAGCGCCTGGCCAACGTCAAGCCGGAGTTCTGGAACGCCGGCGGCAACGCCAAAGGCAGCGCCAAAGGCAGCGCAAACAACGGAGGCACTGCCGTCGTTGGTTCTTCGAGCGGTCAGGGCGGCGGCGGTTCCGTTGCCGTGCTCGACGCGCCGGAGCCGGCCATCGACGCCGACTTGGCACTGGTTGATTCCGCACTGGATCCCAACCGAGCCACCCTGCGCCCCAAGCTGTTCTGGTTCAACCTGGCCCTGACCACCGCTGTCATGGTGGTGCTTGTGCTGGACATCGTGCCGCTGGCCTTCGTCTTCATGGTTGGCGCCGCGATCGCCCTGCTGGTGAACTTCCCCAAGGTCAAGGACCAGGCGACGCAGCTGGTGGCCCATGCCCAGAGTGTGCTGGCCGTGGTGTCCATGGTCATGGCCGCCGGTGTGCTGACCGGCGTGCTGAACGGTACCGGCATGGTGGACGCGATGGCTGCCTGGCTGGTCGACATCATCCCCGACTCGATGGGCCCGTTCATGGCCGTGATCACCGGACTGCTCAGCATCCCGATGACCTTCTTCATGAGCAATGACGCGTTCTACTTCGGCGTGCTGCCGGTGCTGAGCGAAACTGCCAGCCACTTCGGCATCTCCCCGGCCGAGATGGCCCGCGCGTCCATCACCGGGCAGCCGGTGCACATGCAGAGCCCGCTGGTTCCGGCGATCCTGCTGCTGGTTTCACTGGCCAGCGTTGAGCTGGGCGACCACCACAAGAAGGTTCTCTGGCGTGCCGCAGTAGTCTCGCTGGTGATGCTCGCCGTGGGCATCCTGCTCGGCGCCATCCCGTGGAGCTAAGCCTCAGTAACTGATGAGCGGCACCCGGCCAAGGCTAAGAACCTGGCCGGGTGCCGCCGTCGTTAATCAGGTGTTTTATCCGGTGCGGCGGGCCAGCAGGACGCTGTCGGTCAGCGTGCCGATCTGTCCCTCCGGCCCGGTGATGTCGCGGACCACCGAGTCAACCGTTTCCAGCGACCAGTCCGGGGCCTTGAGCCCGAGTTCCACTGCAAGCTCCGCGGCAGTGGGCAGCGGTTCGTGGGGTTCGGGGTGCTTGGACCAGGACGGGAAGGATTCGTGGCCGACCACCAGCAAGGCGCCGCCGGGCGCCACCGCACGGGCCGCCGCAGCGAGAATGCTGTTACGCGGCAATTCGATCGGTGAATGCAGGAACTGCGCCGAAACCAGGTCGTACTGGGCCTCCGGCTCCCAACTGGACAGATCCCGCTTCAGCCACAGGATCTGCTCCGCCACTCCGGCGTCCTCGGCATGTTTCGCCGCCCGCTCGAGTGCCAGTGCGGAGACGTCGACGCCGGTAACCTGCCAGCCCCGGGCGGCCAGCCAAATGGCATCCGCGCCTTCTCCGCAGCCCAGCTCCAAGGCCTTGCCTGGCTGCAGGTCCGAGGCCTCGCGGACCAGCATCGCGTTCGGGTTGCCGCTCCAGATCTGGTCCCGTTCGGCGTAGAAGGATTCCCAAAAATCGTCCGGTACTTCCGTATCGCCATGGTTATGGCCAGCATGTTCGCTCATGTCTTCAGACTTTACGCCGCGCCACTGTCAGGGAGAACGACTCATGCAATCAGCGAACGGAGAGGCTGCTACACGCGCGTCGTTTCACTCAGAGCCCTGCGGCCGTGCACTGCGAAGTACAGCCCGATGCAGGCGACCATGATGACACCCGTGGCCACATACATGCCCTGATAGCCGGCGAACGGTACCAGGAGGCCCAGCAGTACCGGGCCGAAACCTGTGCCGACGTCGAACATCAGGTAGTAGGTGGCGATGGCCGTGCCCAGCCGCCGCGCCGGCACAGCGTTGACCACGATCGCCTGGCTGCAGGGGACCAAGGTGCCGAAGCCGAGCCCCGTCAGGATCCCGGCCGCGGTCACCGTGGCCGGCGAGGAACCGGCGGCCAGCATGGCGAGCCCGATCGCGAAGATCAGCAGTGCCGGATACATGACAACGTTGTCGCCCCTGCGGTCATGCAGCCGCCCCACGCACAGCCGCGAAACCAGTACCGCGGCGGCGAAAACCAGAAAATACAGGGCGGCAGACGAGGGCTCACCGCTTGATGCGGCATACGAGGTCAGGAAGGACAGCACGCCCGAGTATGCCAGCCCCGCCACCAGCACGATGCTGGCCAGCGGCAGAGCCCGTGGTTCGATGACGGCGGCCAGCATGCGGACTGCCCGCCCCTCCGGTTCCGGTTCTGCATCAATGGCGCCATCGTCGTCGTTCTCGGGCAGACGCAGGGCAAGGGCGACGGCGAAGGCTGCCGCCGAGCAGCCGGCGCTGAACCAGAACACGGCCTCGAAATCCGCTCCGTCGGCGAGCAGCACGGCCAGGAACGGACCCAGGGCGGTGGCGATGGTCGTCGAAGAAGCGAAATAGCCGGTGCCCTCACTGCGCCGGGCCTGTGGGATCAGGGCCTGCGCGCCGGTGGTTACGGCAGTGTGGGCCAGTCCGAAGGTGGCACCGTGGACGAGACGCAGCACGATCAGCAGTTGGAGCGATCCTGCGGGGATGTACAGGACGGACACGGCGACGAATACGAGCAGGGCCAGTACCAGGATCCGGCGCCGGCCAACCCTATCCATCAGCATGCCGGCGAAGAACCGTGACACGAGGGCCCCGACGATGAATGCGCTGGAGGCGAAGCCGGCGGCACTGTCCGCCGCCTGGAACCGTTCCAGTGCGTACAGCGCCATCGAGGTCATCAGCAGGTAGAAAACCATGTAGAGGAACAGGTTGGTACCGATGGCCAGCGTGAAATTCCTGGTCCACAGTTTCTCGCGCAAAGGCCCTCCCGCAGATTCCAGCGACACACCGGCCGGTCTGCGGCCGCACCCTTCGATTATGCCCCCTGAGGAACGACTGCCGGCGTGAAGGGGCATTGCGGGCAGCCAAGTTCTATGCAATTATCTGCGCATGAATGAAGATAAGCAGATATGCGGGCTTGATGTGGACAGCCAGTATGTCGAGCTGGCCGTCGAAGTGTTTTCCATGCTGGCCGATGCCACACGGGTCCGGATCATCCTCGCCCTCCGGGATAAGGAACTGTCGGTCAACGAACTGGCGGAAACGGTCAGCAAGTCACCGGCCGCCGTCTCCCAGCACTTGGCAAAACTGCGGATGGCCCGCATCGTCGCCACCCGCCAGGACGGGACCCGTGTGTTCTACCGCCTCGAGAACGAACACGCCCGGCAACTCGTCGCGGATGCAATCTTCCAGGCCGAGCATGCATTGGGCGACACGCCCCGCCATCATCGGATCAGGCCTGCGGAGGCCTCATGACACGCGTGACACCTGGCGATGTCGCCAGCCATCAGCATGGCCATGAAAACCCGGGCCATCACCACCCAACCGGCATCCGTGGCTTTTTCCATGATCTCTTCGTGCCGCACAGCCATGACGCCGCCGATTCCATCGACGATGCACTGGAGTCCAGCATCCGTGGCATCCGGGCGGTCAAGATCAGCCTGGTGGGACTGGGCATCACGGCCCTGCTGCAACTGGTCGTCGTCGTCATCAGCGGTTCCGTGGCACTGCTGGCCGACACCATCCATAATTTCTCAGACGCGCTGACCGCCATTCCTTTGTGGATCGCTTTCATCCTGGGGCGCCGGAAGGCCACCCGCCGCTATACCTTCGGCTACGGCCGGGCTGAGGATCTGGCGGGACTGTTCATCGTGGCCATGATTGCGCTGTCCGCCCTCGGCGCAGGGTGGCAGTCCGTCGACCGGCTCCTTAATCCGCAGCCGCTGCAGAACCTAGGCTGGGTCCTTGCCGCCGGACTGGTTGGTTTCGCAGGCAATGAACTGGTGGCGATGTACCGCATCAAAGTGGGCCGCAACATTGGGTCCGCTGCCCTTGTGGCGGACGGAATCCACGCCAGAACGGACGGCTTCACGTCGCTGGCCGTGGTCCTGGGCGTGATCGGAGTCTGGCTCGGTTTCCCGCTGGCGGATCCGATCGTTGGGCTGATCATCACGATCGCGATTGTCATCCTGCTCTGGGGCACGGCCCGCGACATCGGCCGCCGGCTGCTCGACGGCATCGATCCTGATCTCGTGGACCGCGCCGAGAGGATCCTGTTGGCGGACGAGGCCGTGCAGGAGCTGCCCGACTTGCGCCTGCGCTGGAGCGGGCACCGGCTCAACGTCAGCGCAGCCGTCCAACTGGATGCAGCGATGACAATCGACGGCTACTCCCAACTCGAAAGCCGGCTGGTAGCCAAACTGCAGCAAGGGCTGCCGGGCGTCGAGTACATTTCCCTCACTCCTGTCCCGGCGGGACGGGAACGCCCCTGAGCTGGCGGCGCGCACATATGGAAATGCAGCCGTGTCCCTTGGCGCCCCCGATCAGGACGGGTAAGGCAAAGGTCCGGCAGCGGGCCCGGTTGGGCGCCGCTGCCGGACCTTGGATCCGCGGTGGGGCCGGCGTCAGATGTCGGAAGAGGCTGACACAGCCTGGGACCGCGCCTCTTCCTCCTCGCGACGAGCCGCGATCGCGTAGATGTTGTCGCGGCAGCGGTACCAGCCCAGGATGAGCGCCGGGATGATGATGACCAGTGAGGCCACCGTCCAGGTTCCTACCGGGGAGTCGAAGGCCATCAGCACCAGCACTGCGGCGAGGAAGGCCAGTGTCAGGTAGCCGGTGAACGGCGCGCCGGGGAGCCGGAATGCCGGCCGGGAGAGTAGGCCCTTCTTCGCCCAGTGGCCCAGCTTCAGCTGGCACAGGATGATCATGCCCCACGCGCTGATGATGCCGATCGCGGCGGCGTTGAGAACAATCTCGAAGGCCTTCGCCGGCACGATCGCGTTCAGCGCCACGCCCAGCAGGGCCACGACGGCGGTCAGGGCGATGCCGCCGTAGGGTACGCCGGACTTGTTCATCCGGCCGGCGAATTTGGGGGCGGATCCGGACACGGACATGGAGCGCATGATGCGGCCGGTGGAGTAAAGGCCGGCGTTCAGCGAGGAGAGTGCGGCGGTGAGGACTACCAGGTTCATGATGGCGTCGACCCCGGCCACCCCGATGGTGCCGAAGAACGTCACGAACGGGCTTTCGCCGGCTTTGTAGGCGGTGTACGGCAGCAGCAGGGAGAGCAGCACGAGCGAACCGACATAGAAGACCGCGATGCGCAGGATCACGGTGTTGATGGCCCGCGGGATGACCTTGTCCGGGTTCTTGGTCTCGCCGGCGGCGGTGCCGATGAGTTCGATTGAGGCATAGGCGAAGACCACGCCCTGGATAACCACAATGGCCGGCATCAGGCCGTTGGGGAAGATCCCGCCGTTGCCCGAGATCAGGCTGAAGCCGACTTCTTGGCCTTCCAGCGGAGTACCGAAGATGACGAAGTAGATGCCCACCAGCAGGAACGCGACCAGGGAGACGACCTTGATCAGCGCGAACCAGAATTCCAGCTCGCCGAAGACCTTGACGGAGACCAGGTTCAGGCCCAGCACCAGCACCAGGGCGCCGAGGGCGAAGACCCACTGCGGCACGTCGCCGATGGGCGCCCAGTATTTGGCGAAGAAGTTCATGTACAACGCCACGGCCGTGACGTCCACAATGGCCGTCATGACCCAGTTGAGCCAGTACAGCCAGCCGGTGGCGAAGGCCGCTTTCTCGCCGAAGAACTCGCGGGCATAGGAGACAAAGGAGCCCGACGACGGCCGGTGCATAATCAGTTCGCCGAGGGCCCGGAGGATCAGGAAGGCGAAGAAGCCGCAGACGGCGTAGGTCAGGACCAGCGCCGGCCCGGCATTGGCCAAGCGGCCGCCGGCGCCCATGAACAGGCCGGTGCCGATGGCGCCGCCGATGGCGATCATCTGGATCTGCCGGGGTTTGAGACCCTTATGGTAGCCCTGGTCTTCGGCGTGCAGCGCGGTGTCCGAGGGGTGGTCGGTGTGAACGGGTTTGGCGTTCTGGAGTCCCTGGGGTGGGGGAGTCATAGTTGTCCTTCTGGATGGGGGACTTGGATTGCTGTTACGGATTGCGGGGAGGGGACTTAGTTGCTGAGGTTGGCGAGCCGCTCGGGTGAGAGCAGCTCGTCGAGTTCGGCGCCGGTGAGCAGCTGGTGCTCAAGGACGAGTTCGGCAACGCCGCGGCCGGTGGCCTGCGCTTCCTGGGCAATGGCCGTTGCGGCGGCATAACCGAGCCGCGGGTTCAGGGCGGTGACCAGGCCGATGGACTGCTGCACGGTGAGCCGGAGCCGTTCGGTGTTGGCCGTGATGCCGCGGATGCAGCGCTCGGTCAGGGTCCGGCAGGCGGCCTCGAGGTGGGAGATGCTCTTGTCCAGGCTGTGCACGATGATCGGCTCGAACGCGTTGAGCTGCAGCTGGCCGGATTCGGCCGCCATCGTGATGGTGACGTCGTTGCCGACCACCTCGTACGCTACCTGGCTAACTACCTCGGGGATCACCGGGTTGATCTTGCCGGGCATGATGGAGGAGCCGGACTGCACGGCCGGCAGGTTGATCTCGCCGAACCCGGCGCGCGGGCCGGAGGAGAGCAGCCGCAGATCGTTGCAGATCTTGGAGAGCTTCACGGCCACCCGCTTGAGCACGCCGGAGAGGTGGACGAAGGCGCCCACGTCCTGGGTCGCTTCGATCAGGTCCACCGAGGTAACCAGGGGCAGGCCGGTCACTTCTGCCAGGTGGCGGCAGGCCGTTTCGCTGTACCCGGCCGGGGCGTTCAGCCCGGTGCCGATGGCGGTGGCGCCGAGGTTGATCTCGTGGATCAGCAACGTGGCTTCGGCGAGGCGTTCCCGGTCTTCGCCAACGGTGACCGCATAGGTGCCGAATTCCTGGCCCAGGGTCATGGGCACGGCGTCCTGCAGCTGGGTGCGGCCCATCTTGACCACGGTGCGGAACTCCGCGGCCTTGTCAGCGAAGGATTCTTCCATCGTGGCCAGGGCGTCCAGCAGGCTGCGCACGCTGTTGATGGTGGCCACCCGGACCGCAGTGGGATACACGTCGTTGGTGGACTGGCTCAGGTTCACATGGTCGTTCGGGTGCAGCTGCGAGTAATCGCCCTTTGCGTGGCCGAGGATTTCCAGCGCGCGGTTGGCGATGACCTCGTTGGCGTTCATGTTCGAGGAAGTACCGGCACCGCCCTGCACCACGTCGACGACGAACTGCTCGTGCAGCTTGCCGTCGATGATTTCCTGGCAGGCCTGGGCAATGGCATTGGCACGGACGCTGTCCAGCAGGCCCAGTTCTTCGTTGGTGCGCGCTGCTGCGAGTTTGACGGCCGCTAGGCCCTTGACCAGGTGGGCGTTGCTCGAGAGCGGCTGGCCGGTAATGGGGAAGTTCTCCAGCGCCCGCAGGGAGTGGACGCCCCAGTAGGCGTCCGCGGGAACGTCCCGGTAACCCAGCAGATCGTGGTCGGTACGGAATGACGAAGCTGTCACTGTTTTCCTTTTTCCTTAGTTCGAGGTGCTGAAATCGATGGCGCGGAGCTCTCCCACCGGGCGTCCGCCGCCCAGGACGGGCGCGGGGGCAAGAGTTTGCAGCAGGCCGCCGTCGAGGCCCAGGGCTGCCAGCGCCTGGAGGGTGACCGGCATGCGGGCGCGGTCGGCGCCGTCCGAAATTTTGACGGCGACGGCACGGCCGTCGCGGAGCCCCACCAGCTGCAGGCCCTCAAAACCGTCCTTGGCCAGCAAACCGGGAACCAGCCGCATCAGCGCGGTGACATCCCGCCCGGCACCCGCGACCTGTTCCGGGTGCGCCATCATCGCGTTGGCCACGGCGGCCTCGGCCGTGTCCGGCCTAGCGGAGGCAAGCCGTCCAAACGCGCGGGCCATGCCGCGCAGGGTCAGGGCAAAGAGCGGCGTGCCGCAACCGTCCGTGCTGGTCAGCGGGGATTCCTCGCCGGTCAGCTCAAGAACGACGGCGGCAATCGCCACCTGCAGCGGATGTTCCGGATCGAGATACCCGGCTACCGGCCAGCCATTGATCACGCAGGTAGCCGCCATGGCGGCGTGTTTGCCCGAGCAGTTCTGGGCCAGCTGCGACGCTTCGCCGCCGGCGCGGAGCCAGCTCTGCCGCTCCGCATCCCCGTAGGGCAGGTCGACCGTATTCTCGAGCGCCGCTTCGGTGAGGCCGTGCAATTGGAGGATGCGCATCGCCCCTTCCTGATGCTCACCGGAGCCCGAGTGGCTCGCCGCGGCCAGGGCCAGCAGGTCCGGCGGCAGATCCAGGCCGGCACGGACCATCGCCACTGCCTGCAGGGGCTTGAGCGAGGAGCGCGGATAGAACAGCGCAAGGGGGTCGCCGGCAGAAAGCCGGGTGCCGCCGTCGTAATCCAGGGCGATGAGGGAACCATAGTGGACGCTTTCCACCAGTCCGTCGCGGGTCTGCTCGGCGAGCGGGACATGGTTTGGCCGGGGCACGGCGCAGGGCTGGCCGGGTTCAGCCTGGGACATCGAGGGCAGCATGGCAGCTTTCTGTTGGGAATGCGGTCAAAAAGAGCGAGGCGGAAACCGCCTGGGTGAATCAGTTGGCGTTCAGCAGCCGGTCCAGTGCGACGCCCACCGCGGCCAGATGTTCGCGCATGGCGGCGCTGGCCTCCTCGGCGGAACCCGCCTCGATGGCGTCGAGGATGCGGCGGTGCTCCACATCGGATTTCTGTTGGCGGCCGGCCACCATGTTCAGCGTCTCGGACTGGTGGGCGAGTGCGTCGCGGATGTCGGCCACCACCGACTCGAACACGCGGTTGCCGCTGGCGCGGGCGATGGCGGAATGGAAGCTGGCATCGAGGCTGACCCAGGCTTCCGGATCATCCTCGGTGCACATCGACTGGACCACGTCCCGCAGGAACGCGAGCTCCTCATCGCTCCGGCGTTCGGCGGCCAGCCCGGCGGCCGGAACTTCGATGTGCGGGCGGGCCTCGGTCAGTTCCCGGGCGGAGTACTGGCCAAGAGTGAGGTCCGAGGCCACACGGTCCGAGATCACGAAGGTGCCTTTGCCTGTCCGCGTCACGGTCAGCCCGAGGGACGCGCAGGACCGCAGCGCCTCGCGGATCACGGAACGGCTGACGGCGTACTGCTGGGCCAGCGCGGCCTCGGAGCTGAGCTTGGTGCCGACCGGGAGCTTGCCTTCTTCAATGGCGGCGCGGAGGGAGCGCAGTACGGCCTCGGCGGCACCGACGCGGACAATGGGCTGTCCTGCTGTCCAGCTGTCTGACAGGTTCACGCAGAGAAATATGTCACGGGTCACACACGTATGTCAATTCGGGAACCGTATGCACGATGAGGTCATCGAGGCGTTGTCTCACGGTCCGGTTCCATCCGGGCATGGCAGCGATGTAGTCCTGCACTGGGCCGGTCCCCTCACCCTTGAATTCGCGCGTTGCTACCCGAGAGCAGCTTCGGTCCTGCCTCGTTTTCCGGCGGTCGGTCACATCCGGAGCACCGCTTTGACCAGCGGGCGGCCATGATCGTCAGGCGCCCCTTCTGCCGTCAGGCGCAGCGCCTCCACGGCCTGCCCTATCGGATAGACGGTGATCAGGCGTTCGCCGAGGTCCGGCATGGTGGTCAGGAACGCGAGCGCATCGTCAAAGTCCGGGCGGGTAGAGGCATAACTGGTCACTACGGCGAGCTCCTTGCCGACGAGCGTGTTCACCGTCTGCCGGGCTCCCGTGGCGTACATGGCCACGAGTATCAGTTTGCCGCCCGGCCGGAGCACCTCCACGGCGGAAGCCAGCTGCTTGCCCGAACCGGACGCCTCGATCCAGACATCAACGCTCTCCGGCCCGGGGTCGGTGGTGCTGCGCAGGCCGAGGCTCGCGGCCAGTTCCTGCCGTTGCTGATGGTGGGGGCCGGACCGCCCCACCATCACGACGTCGGCGCCCAGGCTCCGGGCAATCAGGGCAGCAAGCAGCCCAACGGCCCGCGTGGTCGAGACCGCCACCCGGTCACCTGGACGGATCTGTCCCACGGTGGCGACGGCATGCCAGGCGACGGACGTGGGCTCGGTGAGTACAGCCGTCGTATCCGGGAGGCCCTCCGGCACCGCCAGCAGGTTCTGCCACGGAACCAAGGCCGTCCGCGCTGCCGTTCCGTCACGGTTGAGCCCCAGGGTGCTGGGCCGGGCGCACTGCTGCGGCCGGCCGGCCAGACATTCTTCGCAGTCGCCGCAGCTGAGCATGGATACGGGAACAACGCGCGTCCCCGGCGCCGGCCAATCCGGGACCAGCAGGCCGACGGCAGATACCACGCCCACAGCTTCGTGGCCGAGCACCGTGCCGGAACGGACCCAGTCAAAGGCCGGATCGGCATGATAAACAACGACGTCGGCGCCGGAGAGTCCGCACAGCGTTACCTTGACTTCCACCTCGTCGGGCCGCGGAGCGCGGGGCCGGTGCGGGACGAGGGCAACGCCGCCCGGTTCAAGGCTAACCCGGGCGAGGGCGAGACCAGCGGATTTTGGGCCAGGGAGGCCGGCGGCCGCTGGTGACGTTGCCATGACGCACTCCTCCTTGGTTGTTGCCCCTCCATCTTCTCGTCCGATCCTAGTCCCCGCTGGTTCTTACTTTGGAGTGCGGTGCGCCCCAAGCCAGAGGAAAGCACCAAGGACCGGGACAAGGAGGACCACACAGGCCCAGGCGGTTTTGGCGCCGGGCGGGAAGTCGCTGCGGAGCACGCTGACCAGCGCACCTGCGCTGAGGCAGAGGGCAAAAGGGCCGGCACACACAAGCCAGATCAGCTGGTCATATTCCATCCCGCATCCCCCGTTCCCTCGATCCGTATGGGGGCGCGGTATTGCCCTACGCCGGTCGGCCACGATTTTCCCAACCCCCGTTTGAGAGTCTAGATTTCCAGGATGACGGCCGGCATCAGTCCGAAGGATGAGATCGATAACCGACGCGTCAGCCCCAGGGATTGCACCCCGCGAGACGTTTAGGTCCACCTAATCCATTAACCATGAACATTGGCATTTCCCGGCGGGATTACGGGGTCCATACCCCTTGCTATTCCAACGGAGGGGCTCCTAACCTGAAGGAGTTGGGGTCAAGCAGAGACCGCGAGCGGGCCGGCTGGGAACCGGCGCGATCATCACCGCAAGCACCTTTGAGGGTCACCGCAGCGGAGGTAATGAGGTCCGCTGACATGCCGCATCCATGGCATGGATTTCTGCTTGGCTTATTGGGGAGCATCGCACTGCTCTGACTGAGGGCCCATTTACGGGTTGGGACGATCGAGTTCGATCGCGCATTGCTGGGGGAGTCCATGACCTTTGTACTTGGCATTGATATAGGCACGAGCTTTTCCGCCGCGGCGGTCGCGCGCCTGGACGGTGCAGGCCAGCCCGCGCCGCAGGTGCTGAACCTGGGCGTACGCGGCGGCGCGGTGCCATCGGTGATCTTCCTCGGCGAAGACGGCCAGGTCCTGGTTGGCGAGGCGGCCGAACGCCGCGGAACAACCCATCCGGACCGATTGGTACGTGAATTCAAGCGGCGTGTGGGCGATGCCGTCCCCATCGTTGTCGGCGAGCTGTGTGTGGCACCCGAGGATATCGTCGCCACCATGGCACGTTGGGTGGTCGACCGTGCCCAGGAGCGCGAGGGGGAACCGCCTGCCGCCGTCGCTATTGCGCATCCGGCCAGCTGGGGCGGCTATAAGAGGGACCTGATCCGGCAAGCCCTGGCAGGCGTGGGACTTTCAGACGTCACGCTGGTCAGCGAACCGGAGGCGGCGGCGGTCCACTACGCCTCGCAGGAACGGGTCGATGAAGGCAGCACCATTGCGGTCTACGACCTCGGCGGCGGGACGTTCGATGCCGCCGTGCTTCAGAAAAGCAGTGCGGAGACTTTCCGTACGTTGGGGCGTCCCGAGGGCATTGAACGCCTGGGCGGCGCCGATTTCGATGACGCTGTCTTCCGCCACGTTGCTTCCTGCGCAGCAGACGCTCTAGCCGGCCTCGATACCAGCGATCCAGGGGTGCTGATGGCGCTCGCGCGGCTCCGCCGGGAATGCACGGAGGCGAAGGAGGCCCTTTCCACGGATTCGGAGGCCTCCATCCCGGTACTTCTGCCGGGCGGCCAAAGCCAGATACGTTTGGTGCGCTCGGAGTTTGAAGCGATGATCGACGACGGCGTGCAAACGACCATTGAGGCGCTCAAGCGGGCGATGCAGGCGGCGGGCACTGATGCCGAAGACTTAAGCGCCATCCTCCTGATCGGCGGCTCTTCGCGCATCCCGCTCGTGGCCCAGTTGCTCTCGGCTGAATTCAACCGACCGATCGCTATCGACGCCGATCCCAAGGCCTCCATCTCGCTGGGCGCGGCGTTCTCGGCTGCGGCCATGCTGGCTCCGGCCGCTGCCGAAGCGGAGGGCGGTCCGGACAGTCCGGCCGCGCCCGGGGAGGTATCCGCAGGCCGAGCGGCCGCAAGGGAAACAGCTGGCCACGGCCAAGGCTTCGGGGCTGACACGGGGACAGGTGCGCCAGTGGCGTCCGTCAAACCGGCGCACCCGAGGACCGGCGCCCGGATGACGGCGGTAGCGGCAGCTGTCGCTACGCTGACCATCCTGACTGCCACAGCGGCCCAGAGCCCGGCGGAGATGAATTCGTTGGCGGCCGGGGCAACGGGGGCGCAGGCTCCGGAAGAGGAAGGCGAAGCAGGGACGGCATCACCGCCCGGCGGCGCTGCCGGACCACAGGGATCAGGCGCGGGTGGACCGGCAGAAATACCGGTCTTGGACGGCAGCGGCGGGACTCCGATCACTGATAACTGGCAGGCGACAGACGTCGACGGTGATACCGTCGCCGGGACGGTGCCCGCGGACGGGACCTCGGGAGCGGTAAATAACGACGGCGGCAGGGCCACACCGCCGAAGGGCTCCAACCCAGGCGCAAACGCAGCCCGACCGGACTCGTCGTCGAGTACAACGAAGCCTAGGACAGAGGGAACGGGCTCATCAGCTCCCGGACCAGCCGCCGAAACCAGCCAGACGGCACAAGAGCCGACCTCCCCGGCGCCGCAGCCGGAGCCGCCGGCAACCGGTCCCGCGCCGACACCGCCGGCCCAACCCCCAGCCACACAGCCGCCGACCACAGCCGAGCCGCCCGTCACGCCTGCTCCTGACATCCCGCAGACCCCGGTGCCCGAGCCACCCGCCCCTGAACAGACGGCTCCCGCCGCTGACCCGCCTGCCCCCGCACCTCCTGAACCTGCGCCGCCTGCGCCCACCGCGACCGAACCAGCAGCCGACCCGGTGCCGCCCGCGCCCGCTCCGGAAGCACCCTCGACCGCACCTGCTCCTGCGCCGGAAGGGTGACACTGTGGAGACAAGTCTTGCGGGCATCGGATCGTGCCCGCTTCGCCCTACTGTTGCTGCCTCTTTTCTGGCCGAGGTAGCTGCTGCCCCGGAATCGCGGTTGCTGGCCGGTATCGTCGGTGCCGGCGGAACCGGGAAAACCGTCCTGCTGGACGACCTTGAGGCACAGTACCGCGTCATGGGCCTCCATGTTCTGCGCAATTGCGTGGACCTCAGCCCGACGGATCTCGAGCTCTGCAGGGTCGATGCGCGCAGTGCGGTACTGGTCGATGATGCCCATGAGTTCAGTGATACCGCTTTGGCCCAGCTTGGCTCGCTGATCGAGGAGCGGGACGTGAACCTGGTGGTGGCGTACCGGCCCTGGCCGCAGCCGGCCGGATTACGGCGTCTGTCCGCCACTTTGGAGCAGCACCACGCACCGGTGGTCCTCGGTCCGCTGTCCAGCGAGGAGATCCGCGCGCGGGCTGCGGAAGTGCTGGAGGCTGCCCCCGCGACGTCGCTCGTGGACAAGCTGGCGGAGGCTACCGCCGGCATGCCCTGGCTGGTGCATCTGGTTATGGAAGCGATCGGCCAGCATGGCAGCAGCGTCTTGTCTGAACCGCTCCATGCACGCGGTCTGATGGAGCAGCTTGGCTACGAACTCGGCAAGATCGACGGCGGGCTGTCCGACCTGCTGCTTGCCCTGAGTGTCGGTTTCGATCTCGCAGGGCAAATTCCGCCAGCCCTGGACCAGGCCGGGGAAAGCCTCGACCATCTGGTCATCAGGGCGCGGGCCGCGGGTCTGCTGCGCGGAGACGGGAAGCTGGTCCCACTGGTGCGCCAGGCCGTGCTGGCGGCGATGCCGCCGTACCGGGTCCACGAAGCGCAGCGGGCTCTGGTGGATGCCCTTACCGCGGAGGGACGTTCACTCGGCGAGGTCGCCCGCGGACTGGCGCGCGGCGGATTGAGGGACCCACGAATCGCCCGTGCCTTGGAGCGCGAGGGCGATAACGTGCTGGCCGGGCAGCCCGCGCTCGCCTCTGCCCTCTATGACGAAGCGGGAGCCGCCGGCTCCGACGAACTTGCCACCGCGGCTCGCCGGGCCCAGGCCGCCTCTGCCGTCGGCGACCTTGACGGCGCCGGCCGGATACTGGACAACCTGCTCTCCAGCCAAGACGCACCAGACCTCGTCCGCGGGGTGGACGTAGCCGCCGCCACCTGGGCACAGCGCGGCATGCTGGCACGCAGCGCGGAAGTTTACCGGTGGCTTGGAGCGGACAGGGCCGGGCCATCGGCTGCGCTCGCCGCGGTGGCGATGATCGGCACCGGCGACCGCGACGGCGCCGAAACCATGCTCAAGTCGTGCGGACCAAGCGGTTCGCCCACGCTCGGCGCTGTCGCCGTCGGGCTCATGGGGGAGGGGATCAGCGCGTCCATTGCGGCGCAGCCGGACCGCGCCCTGCCCGCGCTGATCCGGGCTTCGGACATGATGACGGCGTCCGGCAACAGCATTCCGCTCCCGGACGTCCCAGCGGCGCTGGCTGCGCTGGTAGCACTGCACAGCGGCGAACCGGCCGTGGCCGACTCCGTTTTGGACGATGCCTTGGCCGGAGAGCAGGCCGGCCCGGCGGCTCGTCCCAGGCTGTTGCTACTGCGCGCGTGGACCGCCATGCAACTTGACCGTCCGGACCGGGCCCGTGCCGCCATCGCCGAGGCCGCTGCCTGCGAGGGCGGACTCGCACCCCGGGATGAACTGTTGTTCGACGCATTGGAGGTTGGTCTGGCCCGCCGGACCGATGACACCGCTGCCCTCGTCCACGCCTGGCAGCGCGCCCGCGAGCGGATCCTGCATGTCTCGGTGGACCTTTACAGCCTGCTGCCCTTCGGTGAACTGGCCGTCGCGGCCGCGCGGCTGCGTGATTCGGCCCGGCTGGAGCCGCAGCTCGCCGAGGCCCGGGCGTTGCTGGAGCGTCTCGGCGATCCTCCGCTGTGGTCAATTCCGCTGCGCTGGCATGCTGTCCAGGCCGCCATCCTGGCGGAGCGGCCGTCGGATCTTGCGCCCCATGCCTCGGCGCTGGTCCGTGCCTCCGGGAATAACCATCTGGCTTCTGTACTCGCGGCCGCCGGACGGTCCTGGGTAGCAGTCCTCTCCGGCCATATCGACGTAGACGCGGTCGAAGCTGCGGCACGCGCTCTGGCCTCGGTCGGGCTGACCTGGGACGGCGCCCGGTTGGCCGGCCATGCCGCCCCGCGTGCCGACGAGCGCAAGGACATGGCCAGGCTGCTCGCCTGCGCCCGGGACCTTCATCCCGGATCCGTGGTCTCGGTCAGCGCGGAAACCGAGCCCGTTCCCACGTTGCCGGCGATCCGGCCAGCAGTTCGGCCTTCGGCAGGGCAGCCGGCCGCCGCCGCCTCGGAGGGTACGGTCCTGAGTGCCCGGGAGCGTGAGGTGGCCCGGCTGGTGCTGGAAGGCAAAACGTACCGGGAAATCGGCGCCGCCATCTTCATTTCACCCCGCACTGCCGAACACCATATCGCCAGGATCCGTCGCCGGTTGGGCGCCGCCACCCGCTCGGAGTTGCTGGCGCAACTGCGGTTGCTCCTCGGCGAGGAAGCGTCCGGTCCTCCCTAATGCTGGGGGACGGCCGAACCCCTATAGGGGGTGGCCCCACAGGGGGAGATAACCCCGATGCAGGCACCGCCACCCCGGACCTACGTTTGAAGCAAGCCAGGCAACCAGCTCGGCGGATCCAAGCTCACACACCTTTCAGATTGAGGGAATACCATGCCTACACTTGCGAACACCCTTCTTGAATTCATCATGAACCTGCTCCGGGATCCTGATGCGGCGCACGCCTTCCGCGAGGATCCCGAGCGGGAGCTGGAGCATGCGGGCCTCAGCGACGTTTGCTCGGAAGATGTCGACGCCGTTATGCCGGTAGTCCTGGACTTTGCTCCGGTTGGCGTCGGCGCCTCCTTCGACCGCGAGTACAACACCGGGGATAACTCCTCGCGGATCGACCACAACAATCCGGACAGTGACGGGGGAAACAACAACGGCGGCGGCGGTGGTGGCGGCGGCCGTGACTGGAACAACGACAACGACAACGACAACGACAACCACCGTCCGGACCGGGATAACGACGACGACCACGGCCATCATCGGGACGACGATGACGACCACGGCCACGCCGTCCAGCAGTTGACCCACATCGTCAACGAGTATTCCTACACCTCCACGGTGGACGACCGGGACACCATCAACGACCAGTCCGTGAACCAGAACATCTGGGCTGACGGCGACGTCAACCAGTGGTTCGACAACGACGCCGTCATCGCCTCCGGTGACGACTCCGTGGCTGCCGGCGATGACGCGAACGTGGCCAACGGCGATGATTCCATCGCTGCCGGCGGCGATGTTGACCAGGACAACTCCGAGGACAACTCCACCAACGTCGACGTCAAGGCGGACGGCAACGCCGACGTCGAAATCGGCAGCGAGGACACCACCGTCATCGGCTCGTTCAACGAGGACAACGACGGCATCGACGGCGACCACAACGAAATCGGCAACGAGGACAACGACGGCATCGACGGTGACCACAACGATGTCGGCAACGAGGACAACGACGGTATCGACGGCAACAACAACCATGTTGATGTCGACAAGACCGATGTGAATGTCGAGATCGAGGACTCCTACCAGGACAACGACGGCATTGACGGCAACAACAACATCGTTGGCAATGAGGATTCCTTCCAGGACAACGACGGCATCGATGGCAACAACAACGAAGTCGGCAACGAAGAGACCCACCTCGACAACGTCGGTAACGAAACCAACACCGAGATCACGTTCGAGGACAACGACGGCATCGATGGCAACAACAACGAAGTCGGCAACGAGGAAACTCACCTCAACGACGTCGGTAACGAAGAAACCAACCTCAACAATGTCGGCAACGAATTCGACCTTGAAGCCGAATTCACCAACATCGAAGACAACGTGATCGTTACGGACAACGATGACAACGAGGTCGAGGAAGGCAGTTCGCTCGTCGAAGACTGATCATCGACTCAGGCTTCACGGCACACAGCCGGCCCGGCAGGAGGGGGACCTGCCGGGCAGGTATGTGCGTTAGGCCATTGACACGCAGGAGGAGGCAGGCATGGCAGAGCTGGTTAAGCTCGTGGAACAGAGCATCGCCTTGGCAGCGGATGCCGATCGGGCGGATCTGCGCCGCAGGCTGGAGCAAACCCGCCGGAGGGTGCTCGATCCGAATGTCCGCGTCATCGTCGTCGGTGAGTTCAAGCAGGGCAAGAGCAAACTGATCAACGCGCTCGTCAACGCCCCCGTCTGCCCGGTCGACGACGATATCGCCACCTCCGTGCCGACTGTGGTCCGGCACGGGGACCCGGCCTCCGCCACCATCATGGTCCCTCGGGAGGGCAGTCCGGACGGCGACGGCGAACCGGAACTCGAGCGCCGCCAGGTGCCCATCGAGGAGCTGGCCGGCTACGTGTCCGAGAACGGCAACCCCGGCAACCGCCGGCGCCTTGCCGCCGCTGAGGTCTCCCTGCCGCGGAAGCTTCTCTCCGGCGGTCTGACTCTGGTGGACTCCCCCGGGGTAGGCGGCCTGAATTCGACCCATTCGTTCACCACCCTGACAGCACTGCCGACGGCGGACGCCATGCTGCTGGTCTCCGACGCCTCGCAGGAGTACACCGAGCCGGAGATCCGGTTCCTGCGACAAGCCATGCGAATCTGTCCCAACGTGGCCTGCGTACTCTCCAAAACAGACCTGTACCCGCACTGGCGGCAGGTCGCGGAACTGGACCGGGGCCACCTGGATAATGTCGGTCCGGACATCCCGCTGCTGCCTGTCTCCTCCGAACTGCGCCTGCACGCTGCCCGGCATAACGACAATGAACTCAACGCCGAGTCCGGCTTTCCCGCGCTCGTGACCTACCTGCGCCAGGAAGTCCTTGGCCAGGCCGAACGGCTCCAGCGCCGTTCCGTCGCACACGACTTGCTCTCCAGCACCGAACACCTGCGCCTGTCGCTGCAATCCGAACTCAGCGCGCTTCAAAACCCGGAAGGCACCCCGCAGATGATCGCCGAGCTGGAAGCGGCCAAGGAACGCGCCGACGTGCAGCGCCAGCGTTCGGCGCGCTGGCAGACAACGCTCAACGACGGCGTCAGCGACCTCATCGCCGATATGGAACACGACCTGCGCGACCGCCTGCGCAGCATTCAGCGCGATGCCGAACAGGCCATCGATGCAGCAGACCCGGGACCGGTCTGGGAACAGTTCACCGAGTGGCTGGAACAACGCGTCGCCTCCGCCGTCTCGGACACATTCGTCTGGACCAACGAACGCGCACAATGGCTCTCCGGGCAGGTCGCCGAGCACTTCGCTCAGGACGAAGTGCCCCTGCCGGTCCTCCAGGTCGATGACACCGACGACGTGCTCGACCCGGTCGTTCCCGTCCCGACACTGGACCCCGGCAGGCTTGGCCCGATGCAGAAAATCCTCATTGGAATGCGCGGCTCCTACGGCGGCGTGCTCATGTTCGGCCTGCTCACCGGCATCGTCGGCATGTCGCTGATCAACCCGCTCTCCGTCGGCGCGGGCCTGCTGCTCGGCGGCAAAGCCTATCGCGAAGACAAGGAAGCCCGGCTCAAACGCCGCCAAAACGAGGCGAAGACGCTGGTGCGAAGGCAAATTGACGAAGTCGTCTTCCAAGTCGGCAAACAGCTCAAAGACCGGCTCCGGCTGGTCCAGCGCGCCACCCGGGACCACTTCACCGAGATCGCCGAGGAACACCACCGCTCCCTGTCGGACTCCGTGCTCGCCGCGCAAAAAGCCGCGGCCAGCTACACGCTCGAACGCGAACAGCGTATCCGGGACATCAAGGCCGCGCTCAAGCGCGTGGAGGCACTGCGCCAACAGGCACAGACCCTGGAGGCAAAGCCCGTCCCGGCCGGACGCGCATGAGCAGCACCGGCAACACCGACGTGACGGACTTGGTCCGGGAAGCCCTCGGGGCCTACAGCGACGACGCGGCAGCCCGCGCTGCGCTGGAGGGCTATGCCCGCCGGCTGGACGAACCGCTGCGCGTGGCCGTGGCCGGCATGGTCAAGGCCGGCAAATCCACCCTGCTCAACGCCGTCATCGGAGAGGAGATCGCCCCCACCGACGCCGGCGAATGCACCAAGGTGGTGACGTGGTACCGCTACCGGGACACACCGCGGATCACCCTGCACCCCGTCGATGGGGAACCCCGCGGGCTGCCTGTCAAACGTGCCGGAGGCAGACTGGTCTTCGACCTAGGCGCCACCCGCGCCGAGCAGGTTGAGCGGCTGGTGGTGGACTGGCCGGCCAAGGGCTTGCGGGATCTCACCCTGATCGACACTCCCGGCATCGCGTCCCTCTCCGGCGACGTCTCCGCCCGCTCCACGAACTTCCTCACGCCTCAGGATGCTCCCTCCGAAGCGGACGCCGTCGTTTACCTGATGCGGCATCTGCACGCCACTGACCTGAAGTTCCTGGAGGCTTTCAAGGACACCGCAGCAGGCAAATCGGGGACTGTCAACGCGCTCGCTGTGCTGTCCCGTGCAGATGAAATCGGCGCCGGACGGATCGACTCGCTGCTATCTGCGGGCGAGATCGCCGAGCGCTACCGGCGCGACGGCACGCTGCGGTCGTTGGCCCTGGGCGTCGTTCCGATCGCGGGCCTGCTGGCCCAGAGCGCGCGCACCCTCCGTCAATCGGAGTTCATTGCATTGCAGGAACTGGCCAAGCTGGACCGGTCGGAACGCGAACGCATGCTGCTCTCCGCCGATAGGTTTGCCCGTCCGACCGCAGGGCTGAAAGCCGGCCCCGAGGTCCGGGCGGCCCTGTTGGAACGTTTCGGCATGTTTGGGATCCGGCTGTCCGCAGCTCTCATCCGGGGCGGCATCAGTGAGCCGACGGCGCTGGCCCACGAACTCGCCCGCCGCAGCGGACTGGACGACCTGCTGGGCCTGATGTCCGGCCAGTTTCAAGCCCGCGCCGCGCAACTCAAGGCGCGTACCGCCTTGGCCGGCGTGGAGGCCCTTCTCCGCGAGCGGCCCCGGGCCGGAACGGAACGGGTGGCAGCATTGCTCGAACGGATCCAGGCCGGTGCCCATGAATTCCGGGAGCTGCGGCTGCTGGCTACCGCGCGGACCACAGGCCTCGACCTGCCCAAGGAGCTGGCGGCAGAGGCCGAACGCCTGATCGGCGGCCGGGGGATGCTGCCTGCGCTCCGGCTTGCCCTGCCCGAGGACACGCCATCCGAGACGCTGCGGGCCGAAGCCCTGGCCTGCCTGCGCCGCTGGCGCACACTGGCCGAGAACCCGATGACCGACCGCACTGCCGCGGAAACCTGCCAGATTGTGGTCCGCAGCTGCGAGGCGGTCCTCGCGGGGCTGCCGGACGCCTCAGCCCCGCGGCCTACCGTGCGTCTCGTGCTTGGCGCGGAACCAGGCGTCGGCGCCGGGCAGCAAGCTGATCAGCAACGCTGCACAGGCTAGCACCACCTGCGCTACCAGCCCCCAGCGGAGGTACATTTCGCCCTCGCCCGGAGCCACGAGGAAGGCGTCCGCCATGACCGCCGCTCCGCCATGGAGCAGCAGCACCACCAGCTGCACCCACCGGATCCCGCCGCGCCGGCGCATCAGCCCGCGCAGCAGTAGTGCCTCGACGACAATGATGAGTGCCAAGGCACCCAGGCTGCCCCAGTGCACCAGGGCAGCCACCGCATCGACCGTCGCTTCGTCCTGGCCTGGGTCAACCTCGGTCACGATCTCGCGGAGCCGTTCCAGCCGGTCGTCGCGGGACAGGTAGGCAAAGGCGATGGCAACCGCGCCGAGCAGGAAGCTAAGCAGCCACAGCGATCTCGCCGCCTTCACCATGCCGGTAGGTGGCAGGGACTGCCCTATCGGCGGTGGGGTCCGGTCGGACAACTGCGGTCTCGGCGGCCGTCCCGGCAGCGATGCGCCGGCTGACGCCGGAGCGCCGGCATCCGTCCGGCCACCGGCAGCGGCAGGATCGTTGGTTCCCCCGTCTTGAGCCATGCTCGTAATCTAGTGGCGGCCGCCACCCCGCGTCCACCCCTTCCCACCCTTCATTCCGGGTTCACCCTGCGTTGGCGTGCCGGATGCAACCACACGCCAGCATCGACCAAGGGGGATATCAACCACCAGGATGAAGGAAGTTCAATTCGTATGGCATCACGCATCACCACGCTTCTGACCGGATCCGCAGCGGCCACCGCCGTCGGGCTGTCCCTGCTCGCGGCGCCTGCCGCCGTCGCCCAGCAGGCAGCGCCGCAGACCGCGCCACAGCCCGGCACAGCCAACACCGCCGATGTGGCCGTGCAGGACACCGCGGCCAGCAGCCAGGCCGAAGCTCCGCTGCTCATCGGGCACCGCGGTGCCGCCGGCACGGCACCGGAGAACACCGTTGCCGCGTTCAAGGACGGCCGGGCCTCCGGTGCGGACTTCTTCGAGATCGACGTCCAGCTCAGCGCCGACGGAGTACCGTTCCTCTTCCACGATGACACCCCTGCCCGCACCACTAATGTCGAGGGCGTCTTCCCGGACCGCGCCCACGATCCGATCACGTCCTTCACCTGGGCGGAGCTGCAGCAGCTCGACGCCGGCGCGTACTTCGGCGAGGAATTCGCCGGCGAACGCATCCCGCACCTGGACGATGCCGCCAGGGTCGCCACCATCGAGACCGGCGTCTACATCGAGATCAAGTCCCCGAAGAACTCCCCGGGCATCGAGCAGCTGGTCGCCGAGGAACTGCGCACCGATAAGAAGTGGCAGAAACTGGTAGCCGCGGACAAGATCCAGGTGCTCAGCTTCGACGAGGCCTCCAACCGGACCTTCGCCTCCATCGCCCCGGAGATCGAACTGCAGCAGCTCTCCAGCACCGTTCCCGGATCGGAAACCCTGGCCCAGTGGGCCGAGTACGCCGACTCCGTGGGCACCAACTACCGCACGCTGACCGCGCAGAACGTTGCGGACGTGAAGGCGGCCGGTCTGGTCATCGGCGTCTACACCGCCAATTCGCCCGAGGCAGTCCAGCACTCCATCGACCTTGGCGTCGACGCCGTCACCGGCGACTTCCCGATCCAGACCGCCCGCTACCTCGCCGGCGGGAAGCCCTTCCCCTCGGCGAACGGCGTCGAAATCGTGGACTCGGTCAACAACCCGGCCGGCAGCGATGTCCAGGCGGAAACCGGCGAACATGTGCTTCTGCGCAACACCACCGGCCGCAGCATTGAGGTCAGCGGCAGCATCATCCGCGACGCGGCCAACAACATCCTCGCCATCGGGGACGGATACGTCCTGGCACCGGGCGGCGAACTGCGCGTCTACACCGGCCCCGGAACCAACACCGCGGAGAGCTTCTACAACGATGGCACCGCCTCCGTGCTGAACAACGGCGGCGACTCCGTGGCGCTGTGGACCCCGCAGGGCCAGCTGCAGGACGTCTTCGCCAACTGAAGAACCTGACCACGTACGACGTCGGCACTTCCGGTGGGAGGAAAATCCCACCTGGAGTGCCGCCGTCGTTGTTCTGGATCGTGTTCAGCAACAACCGCCGCCGCAGCAACTGCCGTCACAGGCAGGGTCATCGCAGCAGGGGCAGGCCCTTTTGATGTCCATCATCGGTCACCTCCTTCATGCTTTTCGGGTCGGGCGGACACCACGTGCCGGGATCCGGATCCGGACAGTCCGTGCCATGCAGTTGATCGGCCATGGCCTGCAGATCGGAGCGCAACCGGGAGAGGCGGTCCAGCTCCCTGTCCAGCTCGCCGATCCGCCGGCGGAGCAAAGACTCGGCCGGTTCACACGGGCACCGGCCCGTATCCCGGACATCCAGCAGATCGGCTATCTCGGCCAACCGGAGGCCCAGCCGCTGGCAACCCTGGATAAAGTGCACACGGTCTGTGGTGCTGGGCGGATACAGCCGGTAGCCCGCGGGGGACCGGTCCGGAGGTGGGAGCAAGCCCGCGCGCTCGTAGTAGCGGAGCGCATCGGTGGAGACACCGACAGCCTTCGCCAACTCGCCAACTTTCAGCGCCTGAGGCGCCTGTAAGCCAGTCATGGCTTCAGCTTAAACCTTGGAGCCCGCTCCAAGGTCAACAAAAATCGCGGTTCGTTCCAGCGGCTTTGGCAGCCCGGTTATTTCCCCGCGGCCGTCCACTCCAGCAGCCGGTCCAAAGGCCATGTATTAATGATCCGTTCAGCCGGGACACCGTTCCGCGCGGCGCGCTCCGCCCCGTACTGGAGGAAGTCGAGCTGGCCGGGCGCGTGGGCGTCGCTGTCGATGCTGAACAGGCAGCCGGCGTCCAGGGCAAGCTGGATCAGGTTGTCCGGCGGGTCCTGCCGCTCGGGACGCGAATTGATCTCGACGGCGACATCGTTCTCTGCACAGGCGGCGAACACCCGGTCGGCGTCGAACTCCGATTCCGGGCGGGTGCCCCTCGACCCCTTGACGAGGCGGCCCGTGCAGTGGCCCAGCACATTGGTGTGGGGATCGGTGATGCCGCCGAGCATTCTCTTAGTCATGGTGCGCTTATCGGAGCGGAGTTTTGAATGCACGCTGGCCACCACAACGTCCAGCTGCTGCAGCATTGCGGGCGTTTGGTCCAGGGTGCCGTTTTCGAGGATGTCGACCTCGATCCCGGCCAGCAGGCGGAAGCCGTCGGCCCCCTGGTTGATCTCGGCGACTACATCCAGCTGCTCGGTAAGCCGCTTGACGCTCAGACCATTGGCTATCGTCAAATTGGGGGAGTGGTCGGTCAACGCCAGATAGTCCCGTCCCAGCATCCTTGCTGTATCCGCCATGGTTTCGATGGGGGATCCGCCGTCGGACCAGTTGCTGTGGCTGTGCAGATCGCCGCGGAGGGCCGAGTTCAATTCCGCCCCGCCTTCCGCCAGCGGCTTGGCCGAACGTTCCCGCAGCTTCGCGAGGTAGTCGGGCACCCCGCCGTCGACCGCCTGGCTGATGACCTCGAAGGTTCTGCTGCCGATCCCTTTCATGTTCTTGAGCCGGCCGTCCCTGGCTCTGGCCGCGAGCTCCTCGGGCTCCAGGCTGCGAATGGCGCTGGCTGCCTTGCGGAATGCCTGAACCTTGAAACTGGGCGCAAGTTCACGTTCGAGCCAGAAAGCAATCTCATTGAGTGCGTCGACAGCATCCATGGCTCCATCTTCCACCAACCCGCATCGCTGTGCCGCTCCAAGGCGAAATCTCTCGCCGGCACTTGGGCCGCGAACCACTCAAATGGTGATGACAACCTTCCCGCAGACCTTGCCTGCCTCAAGGTAACGCAACGCGTCGGGGACCTCGGCCAACGGAAAGGTCCTGTCGATGCTTGGCTTGACCTTCCCCGCCTCGATAAGCCCGGTCAGCTCTTCGAGGTCGGCGGAACTCACCTTGCCGATAAACATGGTCAGCCGCTGGCCTACGAAGGGCGACAGGAGCAGGGCCCGCAGCTGCCGGTTCATGCCGCCGGTCAGGTTCCCGCCTTCTTCCCCGCCGGTGATGACGGCGGTTCCGGTCCGGTTCAGCGCGCGGCGCAGCCGCGCGAGCGAGGGGTTCCCTGCAATGTCGAGGATCAGATCGTAGCGGTTGGCGACGTCGGCAAAGTCTTCCCGGGTGTAATCGATGACGTCGTCGGCACCCAGGGAGCGAACGGCGTCGAGCTTTGCCGTGCTGGCCACGCCCGTGACTTGCGCACCGAAGGCTTTGGCCAGCTGAACCGCGAAGGATCCGACGCCACCGGACGCACCGATGACCAGCACCTTTTGCCCCGGCTCGATCCTGCCGGCGTCGCGCCAGCCCTGCAGAGCGGTGACCGCCGAGACCGGAACGGCCGCGGCCTGCTCGAACGTGAGGTTTGCCGGCTTGATGGCCAGCTGGTCCTCGCGTGCCACCGCGTATTCGGCAAAGGAGCCGCGGCCGCTGCCGAACACTGCGTCACCGACAGCGAACCTGGTCACTGCCGGGCCGGCCGCAACGACGATGCCCGCGAGGTCCATCCCGGGGACGGGGTTTTTCGGTTTGCGGAGCCCGAAGGCCAGCCGGGCCAGATAGGGCAGTCCCCTTGTCACGTGCCAGACGCCCCGGTCCAGCCCGGCCGCCCTCACCTGGACGAGCACTTCGTGCTCCGCGGGAACGGGGCGTGGAATCTGCGCAAGGTGCAGAACCTCCGCGGAGCCGTACACGTCCTGCGTGATCGCCCGCATGGTGCTTTCCCCCTGAGCCTGCCCAGTCTTGAAAGGTTCCTTATCCGGCTGTTCTGCATGAGATGTCATGGCCATTTCCTTTGCTCCTGAAGCGCCGAACCCCGGTTAGGAGGCAAGCGGCAGTTGGTCCAGCCGTGCTGGGTCGGCGAGTACGTCTATCGCCACGATCTTTCCGTTCATGACGGTGAAAGCCATGACTGAAACCGCCTGTTTGCGCCGAACCGCCACGGCTCCAGCGCTCCCGTTATTGGGTCCTGTCCACGATTATGCCTGACGCTCTAGTCAACGCCCGGCGGAGGTTCTACTGTTTTCTTATCTGCTCCATCTTGGCAAAGGAGGGGTGTGGGAAAACCAGCGGCGCCCGCGGGGTGCCTTCCCAACGGCCCCTGACAATGCGCGGTAGCGGCCGGTTGCGCAACAGGTGTAACCGGCACCGGAATTCCCCCACAAAAAATCATGCGGCTATGGGGACGCAACAAACCGGAACCTGTTAATCTCGATGAGCTGTTGGCTGAGGCGAACCCCGGCCGAACCCCGAAGAGACGCGCCGGACAGCGGCGCATCGACCTGTGGCTGGCAAGCGTGGCTGTCGCAGCCTTGGGCGTCGGCCTGATCGTGGCACCCGCTGCGGTGGGCTTGTCTGTCGCCGGCAACACCGTGCTGGACATGTGGGAGGAGCTGCCGACTGATCTGCCGGTGGACCGCCCGCTGCCGCAGCATACGGTGCTGCTGGACAAGGACGGCAAGGAATTTGCCCGCATCTACAGCGAAAACCGGACAGATGTGAAGCTGGACCAGGTGTCCGAGGCGTTCAAGGAAACACTGATTGCAACCGAGGACGCGCGGTTCTACGAGCATCGGGGCGTGGACCCCCTCGGCGTCACCCGCGCGCTGATCAACAATGTGACCAGCGAGAACGTCCAAGGCGCATCCACGATCACGCAGCAGTTGGTCCAGAACATGCTGGTCAACCATGCACGCGACGAAGTCGAGGAGCAGGTGGCAGTCGGCGTCACCTACAACGCCAAGATCCGCGAGGCCAAATACGCGCTTGCGCTGGAGAAGCAGCTGACCAAGGACGAGATCCTCACCCAGTACATGAACGCTGTCTACTTCGGCAACGGCGCTTACGGGGTGGAGGCAGCCGCCCGTATCTACTTCAGCACGACGGCGGCGAAGCTGAACCATGTCCAGTCGGCCGTGCTGGTCGGCATGCTCAAGGCACCCGTTGATCTAGACCCCTTTACCAACCCCGAAGGTGCCATAGAACGGCGCAACACCGTGTTGACGGTGCTCGAGCAACGAGGTGTCCTGACTGCCGAAGAGGCGCAGGCGGCCAAGGACTCGGAGCTGGCCGTGAAGCGCGGCGCGGCCCCGTCCAGCTGCGGCGAATCCAAGTACCCCTTCTACTGCGAGGTTGTCCGCGAGGAAGTCCTGACGAACAAGGCGTTCGGGAAGACACCCGAGGTCCGTCAGGAACGCTTCCACCTAGGCGGTTTAACGCTAACGACGACGTTGGACCGGAAAGCGGCAGACGCTGCGCAGGCTGCGGTTGAGAAAGCCCTGGGCAATACCAATCGAGCGGCCCTCGGTACCGCGATCATCGTTCCGGGCAAGGGCCATATCGCGACCATCGCGCAGAACCGGGACTGGGGCGAGGGCAAGGGCAAGACGGAAGTAATCTACGCCAGAAACGCCTTTCAGGTCGGGTCTGCCATGAAACCCATTATCCTGGCCGAGGCGCTGGCCCAAGGTATTCCGACCTCCACCCGGCTACGCGCTGACGGACCCTACCGATCGGCGAAGCTCGATAACCCGCGTGGCGGCTATGTCAACTACGGCAACCGCGACTACGGAGTCATCAACGCCTACCAGGCGATCCGCAGTTCGGTGAATGTGTACTTCGTCCGTCTCATTGAACGCGTCGGGGTCATCAACGCGGCAAAGATGGCCGAAAGGCTGGGAATCACGTCCATCCCCGTCGATCAGCTGGTAGGGCGGGAAGCCTCGCTTGCCCTGGGCGCCTATGAGGTCTCCCCGCTGGAGATGGCCAACGCCTACTCCGCCTTCATGGGCGGGGGAGTGCTTTGCCAACCGGTGACGGTCATCAAGGCGGTGCGCACCGGCACCAAGGAAGAACTGCCGGTCCCGGACCCTGACTGCCACCAGGCGATCGATGAGGACGTAGCCAACACCGTGGCCGATGTGCTCAAGGAACCGTTCAAACGAACCGGTACCCTTGGCCCGCGGCTCCGCCCCGAGGGCCGAGAAGCGGGAGCCAAGACGGGCACCACCAACGATTTCGCCGCCAACTGGATTGTGGGCGGCACGCCTCAACTCGTGGCAGCAGTATGGCTGGGCGACCCGAGGGGTGGGGCACAGTATCCGCTGACCCGGCTGGAGGCCTACGGCAACACCTATCGGGACCTGACCGGTTCGGAAGTGGCTGGCCCGGTCTGGCAAGACACCATGGAGGGCGCACTCAAGGGCGAGAAGAAAGTCCGGCTACCCGACGCGCCCTGACCGGGTACAGCTTACGCCGCTCGTCGGCTTCGGGCAGAAGGCCATCCGACCTTCGCGGACGGTTCAAACAGGGTGTCCCGTTCCTATTTCCAATCTACAACGCGGTCGGGGGCTTGCGGCAAGCCCCCGGCCCGGCCGCATAATCGGCAGACGCGGGAACTGAGGGAATGGGGACGCAAATGTCGATGACCGAGCATGCGGTGGTGATCGCCGGAGGCGGCCCGACAGGGCTGATGCTGGCGGGTGAGTTAGCGTTGGCGGGGGTTGATGTGGCCATCGTCGAGCGGCGTCCCCGCCAAGAGCTTGCCGGCGCTCGTGCTGGTGGCTTGCACTCGCGCACCATTGAGGTCCTGGACCAGCGGGGGATAGCCGATCGGTTCCTGTCGGAGGGGCAGGTGGCGCAGGTCGCCGGGTTTGGCGGCACCCATCTGGACATCAGCGACTTCCCCACCCGGCACAACTACGGGCTCGGGCTGTGGCAGATCCATATTGAGCGGATCCTGGCTGGCTGGGTCAACGAGCTGGAGGTGACGACCTACCGAGGACGCGAGGTGACCGGTTTCGCTCAGGGCGGCACCGGCGTCGACATCAAGTTGGCCGACGGCGGGCAGCTGCGGGCGGAGTACCTCGTTGGCTGCGATGGCGGGCGCAGTCTGGTTCGTAAGGCGGCCGGCATCGAGTTCCCCGGAAGTGATCCGACCGTCAGCAACCTGATCGCCGAAGTCGAGATGGCCGAGGAGCCGGAGCTTGGCATTCGCCGCGACGCTTTCGGCCTCCACGCCTTAGGGAAGTTAAAGTACGAAATTCACGACGGCGAGGTGGTCTTCCTGGACGGCGGGCCCGTGCAGGTCATGGTGACTGAAGCACATCTCGGAAACACGACAGAACCCACATTGAGTGATCTCAGCGAGGCCCTCATCGCTGTTTACGGTACGGACTACGGGGCCCACAATCCAACGTGGATTTCCAGATTCACCGACATGGCCCGGCAGGCCGCAACCTACCGGGACAGGCGCGTCCTGTTGGCTGGCGACGCCGCGCACGTGCACTCCCCGGACGGCGGACAAGGTCTCAACACGGGCATACAGGATGCGGTGAATCTGGGATGGAAGTTGGCCCAGGTCGTCAAGGGAACATCACCGGTGAGCCTCCTGGACACCTATCACGCCGAACGGCATCCGGTTGCTGCTCGTGTGCTGCGCAACTCGATGGCGCAAGTCGCGCTCCGCCGCGCCGACGAGCGCACTGCGGCCCTGCGCGACACCGTCTCCGAGCTCCTGAGTATGGACGAACCGCGGAAGCGATTTGGAGCCATGATGTCGGGCCTGGACGTCCACTATGACCTCGGCGAGGGGCACCCCCTGCTCGGACGGCGGATGCCGGATCATGACCTGGCGACCGCCGACGGTCCGCTCCGCGTGTGCACCCTGCTGCACCGGGCCAAGCCCGTGCTCCTCAACCTCGGCGAGCCCGGGCGCTTCGACATCACGTCATGGGCAGATCGGGTCCGGCTGGTCGACGCGGAATATGTCGGTGCGTGGGAGCTTCCCGCAATCGGGGCGGTCACTGCACCCACCGCGGTGTTGATTCGGCCTGATGGATACGTGGCCTGGGTGGGAGAGCCGACTGACTCAGGGCTCCCCGACGCACTCAGCACCTGGTTCGGTGGGTCTACCTCGGAATAGCGCACCAAAGAAGGGCGTGCCACCGGTAGTTCCTACGAGATCGATTTCCCTCCAAAGCTGATGTTGCGCTGCTGGGGGACGCTTGTCTTCTTTTAAGGGTGGACGAATAAGAGCGCAGAAAGCAGGATGGAGCCATGAGCTCCCACAACGCACTTCTTAAGCACGTATCCATCGCAGCCAAGGAATCCACGTTGGTAGCGAAATTCGATATAGACGGCAACATTCCCGGCTCGGGGCCCTACGTGGTCGGTCTCGTGGCTGCCACCCCGGATCATTCCCACCAGCGCAGAATGGGAATCGAGTTTATTAATGGCGAAGCTGTCTCGTTCTACTGCTTCAGTCATGACGGCACCGAGGAGAACTTCGACCTCAGCGGCGTGGAGCATTCAGGGAATACTATTACCGGCCACTTCCCCTTAAGCACGGTACTGGGACTGGAAAAAGGGCACCTAATGACGGCGTTTAGTGAGGCCGAGGGACGAGAATATCAGGCCAATGTCCCAGTGGAGGAAGCGCTCTAGTCCAGACCACAGAGGGGCCGAGCGCAGTGCGCTCTGCCCCTCAGTGCTTAGGCCCGAAGGGCTCCTTCAGTTATCCATCCGGCCGAGACTTCCCGCGTGGCGGTGGCGCGGCGGTTCATCCGGATTACTGCGTCACCTTCGGTCTGGCGGGCCGTAGCTCTGCCCGGGGCATCCGGGCGTCAGCGTTGCACGGGGTCTCCAGCTCCCAGTAGCCGCGCGATCGCGGCACGGTCGGCGGCCGCTTCCCAGTCGCCAGGCGCCGTGCAGGCGATCGCGCCGCAGGCAGCGGCCGTGCGCAGACGCTCGGTTAGCGAGGCGCCGGCGAGGAGCTCGGCCAGGTAGCCAGCGACGAACGCGTCCCCGGCGCCGACTGTGTCGACAGCTTGCACGGGGAAGGCTGACTGTTCCACGGCCTGGCCATCGGCAAGCGCGTACGCGCCTTCAGCTCCGCGCTTCACGATCGCGTGCGTTGGGCCCAGTTCGATAATCGCCGCGGCCTGCGCGGCCGGGTCGCGCTCGCCGGTGAGTAGTTCCGCCTCATCATCGCCAGCGAAGACGACATCGGCACGGGCCGCGATCTCGCGGTACGCGAAGGCTGCCGTTGCGTGGCTCCACAGCCGCGTGCGGTGATTTACGTCGAACGAGACGATAGTGCCGCTATCGTTCGCGGCGTCGACCGCGGCGTCCAACGCAGCGCGCGGACCGGCACCAAGCGCGGCCGTGATGCCGGTGATGTGCAGGATACGAGCCTCCCGGATGCGGGCGATGTCGAGGTGCTCCGGCGTGAGCCGGGAGCCTGCACTGCCTGCACGGTAGTACGAGACGGCGCTGGAGCCGGCCGCCGGACGTTCCTTCAGCATGAGGGCGGTGGGTGCCGTCGGATCGAGGGTTGTCGCGGCGCTGACGCCCTCGGCCCGAAGCTGTCGCTCGATGAGGCGGCCGAGCGCGTCGTCACCGAGGCGACTCATCCAAGTCACGGGCACGCCCAGGCGCGCCAGACCAATCGCGACGTTGCTCTCGGCACCGCCGAAGCCCAGGTCCATCGCAGGCACGAGCTCAAGCCTGCCGATGCGGGAGGCGACAAGCAGCCCCAGCGACTCACCGAGCGTGACGACGCTCATCGCCCGGCCCTCAGGCCTGCCTCGGCTCGAACCGCGACCGCCTCCCGCGCTGCCTCGGCGACTGCTTCGGCGCCTGCCGCGATACGCGCGGGCGCCGCGATCCACGAGCCACTTGCCGCGAAGACGGCCGGATGCGCCAGGTACTCGCCCAGATTCGCGGTGCTCACTCCTCCGCTGGGCATGAAGCGGACTCCTGGAAAGACCGGGGCCAGCGCGTTGACGAGGGCGAGCCCGCCCGCGGCGCCGGCGGGGAAGAGCTTGAGCCGTTCAAGTCCGAGGCGGATGCCGCGTTGGATGTCGCTTGGCGTTATCACCCCCGGCAGCACCGGCACACCTGCGGTGAGCGCGGCTTCGACGATTTCCTCGTCAAGACCCGGCGCGACGACAAATGCTGCGCCGACGTCGAGTGCCTGGCGCAATTGCTCACGATCGAGGACGGTACCGGCGCCGACAAGCACGTCACCCCGCGCGGCAATGCGCTCAATCGCTGCCATCCCGTGAGGGTTGCGCAGCGCGACCTCGAGCACCGGCAGGCCGCCGGCGACGAGGCCGTCGGCGATCACATCGGCGGCCGCGTCGTCGTCGACGGTTGCGAGCGGGACAACGCCGCTTAGCTCGAGCATCATCGTGCCATCCATCCGCCGTCGACCGGCAGCGTGACGCCGGTGACGTAGGCGGCCGACGGGCTGGCGAGGAAGACCGTCGCGCCCTGCAGATCCTCGGCACTGCCCCAGCGTCCGGCGGGGATGCGATCGAGGATAGCTTGCGAACGGTCCTCATCGGCGCGGAGTGCAGCGGTGTTGTCGGTGGCGATGTAGCCCGGTGCGATCGCATTCACCGTGACGCCCCGCGCGGACCATTCATTGCTGAGCGCCTTCACAAGACCTGCAACGCCCGACTTCGCCGCGGTGTACCCCGGCACGGTGATGCCGCCTTGGAAGCTCAACAGGCTCGCAGTGAAGACAATACGACCGTAGCCGCGCTCAAGCATCCCGGCCGCAACTGCCTGTGTGAGGACGAATTGGTTGCGCAGGTTCACGTCGAGCACCTCGTCCCACCATTCGAGCGGATGCTCGGCCGCGGGCGATCGGCGGATGGTACCGGCATTGTTCACCAGGATGTCAGCGCGATCCTGCACAGCCGACCCGAAGGCGGCGACGGCATCGCGGTCACGGAAGTCGACGGTGTATCCCTCAAAAGTGCGTCCTAGTTCGCGCACTCGCGCACCGATTGCACCGCCGTCGGCCTCCTGGCTCGCGGATGCCGCGATGATGTCGGCGCCGGCCATTGCGAGCCCCTCAGCCATTGCGAAGCCGATGCCTCGGCGGGCGCCGGTGACAACGGCCGTCGTACCGGTCAGGTCAAATGAGATACTCACGCGCGCACCCCCTGCACGTCGACAAGAATCTTCATTGCGGATGCCGCGAGCAACGCGTCGAACGCTTCCGAGGTGTCGTCAAGTGCCACGACGCGCGTAATGAGCGCATCTGCCGGTACCACGCCGGAGGCGAGCAGTTCGATAGCGCGCTCGAAATCCTCGCGCTCGTAGACACGAGCGCCAAGCACCTCGAGTTCGCGCCAGAAGATGCGGTGGAGATCCACGGGCACCGGCTCCGGATGAATGGCGACGAATACCACGCGCCCACGAGTGCGAGCGTGCCGGGTGGCATCAAGCGCGGTGCCGCGGGTCCCCGCGACCTCGAACACGACATCGGCCCCGGCGCCGCCGGTGTGTTCCTCGACGACCGCGGCGAGGTCGCCTTCGATGGGATCGACGACGATTGCGCGCTGTTCGGCGAACGCGCGGCGGTCGGCGTCCGGCTCAGCCAGGATTACCTCTGCGCCTGCTGCGCGGGCCACGATGGCGATGAGCTGGCCGATGGGTCCGCCACCGATTACGACGACGGTCTCGCCCGCCGCGAGCCGCGAGCGCCGCACGTCGTGCACAGCAACTGCGAGCGGCTCGACGAGCGCGGCGTGCTCAAGGGAGACGCCTTCGGGAAGTGGAACCACGAGGGAGGCTGGCACCGTCCACTGCTCCTGCAGTGCGCCGGGCGAGTCGATACCTACGAAGTCAAGGTGCTGGCAGATGTGCTGGTGGCCGGCGCGGCAGGAGGCGCATTCCCCGCACCAACGCAGTGGCATCACAGTGACAGGCTGCCCCGGTGTCAGCGATTCCACCTCCGGGCCGATTGCGCTGATGATGCCGCTCATCTCGTGGCCGATCACTGCCGGCAGGGCCACGCGTGTATCCATGTGGCCCTGCACGATGTGCAGGTCGGTGCCGCAGATTCCGTTGTATGCCACGCGGATGGTGACCTCCCCGGCTGCAGGCGGGCTGGCTTCAACGTTGCCCACCTCGATCCGCTGATCGCCGATGTATCTAGCTGCTCGCAATGTCATCTCTCCTTCTTCGGTCCGTGTAGGCCTGATGGAACCATGTTCCGTCATAAGTTCCATCTGGCGCAACTAAGTTCTATCTGGTTATAGTAGTCTTCCATCGCGCCGGTGGTGCAAATCACATCGATCAAAATGACTCGACGAGGAGAATTTCATGCAGGGAAAAAGGATTCTGGGCGTACTGAGCGCCGCCGCAATCACCACAATGGCACTTGCCTCGTGCTCCGCCTCCGCGGAAGACGGCGGCGGTGAGACCGTCCTCCGCGTTGCCTTCAACCAGGACATCAACCACCCGCAGGCTCAGGCGCTGTTGCAGCTCTCGGAAGAGCTCAAGACTCAAACCGACGGCCGGTATGCGCTCGAGCTTTACACCGATGAGACGCTCGGCGACCAAGCGGCCACCATAGAACAGGTACAGTCCGGCACCATCGACTTGGCCGTCGTCGCCGGCAGTTTGCTCGAGAACTTCGAGCCGGACTTCTCGGTCGTGAACCTGCCCTACCTATACGAGTCGCCCGAGCACCAGATGAGCGTGCTCAACCACCCTGAGGTTGCGGGCGGGCTGTATGACACCCTGCAGGACGACAACATCCAGGTGCTTTCCGCGTATCACGGTGGTGTCCGCAACGTGTACTCAAGCGATGGCCCGGTTGAGACGCCTGCCGACCTCTCGGGCCAGAAGATCCGCGTTATCGGTTCGGATACGAACGTACGCATGATGGAACTTATGGGTGGCGTCGGTTCCCCAATGGCACAGGGCGAGGTCTACACTGCAATACAGTCAGGCGTGCTTGACGGCGCAGAGAACAACGAGCTTATCTACTCGACGCTTTCGCATGACGAGATTGCGCCCTACTACTCGCGCACTGAGCATCTGATGATGCCCGACTACCTGGTCACGAGCCCGACCGTATGGGATGGCATCTCCGAGGAGGACCGTGCGATCTTCGATGAGCTGTTGACGGCGTCGGTCGACACCGAACTCGAGCTGTTCGGTGCCGCCGTCGAGGAGGCAACCGCCGCAGCCGAGGAAGCCGGTGCGAAGTTCAGCGAGGTCGACACCGAGGTATTCCGTGAGGCGACGCGCCCGCTGCATGAGGAGCTCGTCACATCCGAGGTCGCACAGACGGTTTACGACGCCATCGAGGCGGCGCGCAGCTAATGGCAACAGCGAAGCTCATGAAGACTGCGCGGGCATGGCTCGATGGCACGCTCCGAGCAACCTGCGTCACCCTCTTTGCGCTGCTGGTGCTGCTCGTGGCCTGGCAGGTCTTCACCCGCTTGGTGCTCGGACAGCCAAGCGCATGGTCGGAGGAAGCGGCGCGGCACACATTCGTGTGGGTCAGCCTGATCGGAATCGCCATCGCGGTCGGCGAGAAGGCTGATGTCATCATGGACTTCCTGGTGGCACGACTGCCCGTGTCGCTCCAACGAGTCGCCGACATCATCGCCTACCTCACTACGCTCGCGTTCGTGCTGTACGTGATGGTATTTGGTGGCCTCCAGCAGTCCGCCCTCGCGTGGGGGCAGCAGAATCCGCTGCTGCCTCTCACACAGGGCCAGCTCTACCTGGCTCTGCCGATCTCCGGCGTGCTGTTGACCATTTACCTGACCATCCACATCGTCGGAACCTTCTCCGGCCGTTATGCCGGACACGTGGATCACGACGAGGACCTCGAGGCGGCATCGCTGTGATTGAGCCCGGTACCATCAGCGTCATCCTTATCGGCGGCCTCGCTTTGCTGCTCGCGATTGGCGCCCCTGTCTCCATAGCGATCGCGCTGCCGTCGGCCCTGTGCCTGCTGCTGATCGTAGACTTCGAGCGAGGCGCCATAACCTCCGCCCAACAGATGATCGGCGGTGCTGACTCGTTCGCGTTGCTCGCCATCCCGTTCTTCATTCTGGCTGGCGTGATCATGAACAACGGCGGTATTGCCGAGCGGCTCATCAATCTCGCACGGGTGCTCGTAGGCCGTACGCCGGCGCCGCTCGTGCAGACGAACGTCATCGCCAACGCAATCTTCGGCTCGGTTTCCGGTTCCGCCGTCGCCAGTGCCGCCGCCATCGGCTCCACGATGTCTCCGATGCAGCGGAAGGCGGGCTATGACCGCGCCTTCAGTGCGGCGGCGAATATCGCTTCTGCACCGGCTGGAATGCTGATCCCGCCGAGCAACACGCTTATTGTCTACTCACTTGCTGCTGGCGGCACGTCGCTTGGCGCGCTGTTCGTCGCGGGCTACATTCCCGGCATCCTGTGGGCTCTCGTATGCGCAGTGGTCGGGTTGGTCTACGCTCGTCGGCACCCCGAGCTGCGGGGAGAGCCATGGCCCAAGTTCCCGGTCTTCCTGGCTACGTTCGGGCGCGCTGTACCGTCGCTCGGCTTGATCGTAGTAGCGATCGGAGGCATTGTCGCTGGCTTCTTCACCCCGACCGAGGGCTCGGCCGTGGCCGTGATCTACTCGCTGCTGCTCTCGTTTTTCTACCGCACCATCTCGGTCAAGGACCTGCCGCGAGTCTTGTTCGACGCCTGCCGCACCAGCGCGATCGTCATCTTCCTGATCGCGGTGTCGACGATCATGTCTTATGTTATGACTTACGCCCGGCTGCCGCAGTTGATCGCCGAGTCACTGTTCGGGTGGACTGACTCGAAGGTTGTCGTGCTGCTGATCATGATGCTTGTTCTACTGTTGATCGGCATCCCGCTTGATCCGACGCCGGCGATCCTGATTTTCACTCCGATCTTCCTGCCGATCGCTGTCTCCTACGGCATCGACCCGGTGCACTTCGGAATCGTGATGGTCTTTAATCTCTCGATCGCGGTGATCTCGCCGCCGTCGGCACCCGTGCTGTTCGTCGGAACCCAGGTGGCGAAGGTCAAGCTTGAACCGGTTATCGCGAAATTGATGCCGTTCCTTGTCGTGCTCATCGCGCTGCTGTTCGTGATCGTCTTTGTCCCCCAGCTTTCCCTGTGGCTCCCTGGCCTCATGGGCCTGCTCTGACTCTCCAATGGAAGGAAATACCATGACCGCCGTTTACGGCCCCACTTCTCCCGAGCAGATCCCCGGGGTCACGCAGCAGCAGTTGCGTGACCGCTATCTCGTCGAGGATCTCTTCATTCCCGGTACTGTGCGCACGATCGTTACCCACTACGATCGCGTGGTCGCGGTCGGGGCCATGCCGACTGACGCACCGCTCGCGCTCGAGGCAGTGCCGGAGATTCGTAGCGAGCAATTCCTCGATCACCGCGAGATCGGCATCGTCAATATTGGAGGCGCGGGTGCCGTCCATGCCGATGGCGAGCGCCATGTGATGACTACCGGCGCTTGCCTGTACCTGGGCCGCGGCGTGAAGGACGTTTCCTTCGAGTCCGACGATGCCGCGACACCTGCCCGTTTCTACGGCTTCTCGGCACCCGCGCATGCCACCTGCCCGACGGCGCTCGTCGAACCCGGCCAGGGCACCGTCCGGGAGCTTGGCGATCCGCTGACCTCGAACCGCCGGACGATCAACCAGTACATTCACGAAGACGGCGTGCGCAGCTGCCAGGTGGTCATGGGCGTCACGCAACTGCACGCCGGCAGCATGTGGAATACGATGCCGGCGCACACTCATGACCGCCGCACCGAGTTTTACGTCTACTTCGATGTACCCGAGGAAGCCCGCGTCGTTCACCTCATGGGCGAACCGTCCGAGACCCGTCACATGCTTGTCGGCGATGGGGGACTGGTGCTTTCGCCGTCGTGGTCAATCCACTCCGGTGTCGGAACGTCGAACTACTCGTTCGTGTGGGCGATGGCCGGCGAGAACCAGGCCTTCGACGACATGGATGGCGTCGCGATTGTCGACATGAGATGATGCGGACCATGACCGGGGAACCCAAGGACCTTGACACAAGCCCGGCGCCATCTATGGGCGCGAGTGAGAAGACATTGCGGGTGCTTGAGGCCGCGATTCTCTACGACCGCTTCACTGACATCGTCGAGGAGACCGGTCTGCCCAAGGCGACTGTGCACCGTATTCTCGCGACGCTGGCTGAGTTGAAGTTCATCACCGGCGATAGCGATCGCGGTTATCACCCCGGCTCCCGTCTCCTCGGCATTGCAGGCCGGGCCATCTCCCGGCTCGACATCTCCTTCATCGCGGAGCCGATCGTCGAGAAGCTCGTACGCGAAGTCGACTGCACGGTTCACGTCGGCGTCGTGAACGGTTTCGAGATGGTGTATGTCATCCGCAAGGACTCGTCGAAGCCCTATCGGATGGCTTCGCGCGTGGGGTTGCCGATGCCGATGCACTGCTCGGGCATGGGAAAGGTTGTGCTCGCTAGCTGGACGCCCGAACAGGTGGCCCAGTTGGTAGCCGAGGTCGGGCTGCCGCCCCGCACGGACAAGACCATCACCGATCCGGAGCAGTTGCGTACAGAGCTTGCGAACGTGCGTCAACGCGGTTACGCGCTCGATCTCGGCGAGAATGAGCGCGGCACGGTGTGCGTCTCAGCTCCAATCCGGGATCACCTCGGACGAGTGATGTATGGCCTGTCGATCTCATCGCTTGAGCTTGAGTATCCGGGCTCCACAATCGAGCAGTTTGCCCCGCAGGCAGTCGCCGCCGCGGACGCGATCTCCCGGGCGCTCGGCTCTACGGTCGACCGCGCGAGCGCCTAGGGCCTAGGTTCTCTGCACAGGGGCGGTCCGCCCGCAGTTTCGCCTGCTGAAGCCTGGATAATGGTCACTTCACCAGACGAGCCGATACCGCAAATGAGCGATATCGTCACCGATCGCGCGCGCCTTGAGGTCGGTTAGTCGGAAAACAGGAACCGCATGCCCTCCGCCCCACCAAGGACGACGATGCATATCGGCGACGAGGGCGGGATGCACGAGCAAACTGATTTCGTCGACGAGGCCTCCGGCCATCAGGGCGCCAACCAAGTTGCCGCCGCTATCAACGCGGAGTCTCTGCACAGCGTGCAGGCTCCGCAGTTCAGCCAGTGCGGCCGGAAGATCGACTCGTTGGCCGCCGGTGACGATTTCTTCCACGCCGTGTGTCGGCCTGGGATTGCCCCTCAAAGCAATCACGCGCGACCAATGGCCCACGTTGCGGAGCGCATTCCAAGCGCTCACCCGATACCCGCTATCCACAACAGCAAGTATGGGGCCGCCCTCCTTCGGTCCTGGCAGGCCGGCATCCGCCAACTCGTTCTCCTGAGCCAATATCGTGTCGGCGCCTACGAGCGTGGCATCCTCTTGCCACTCGGCCGCCAATGAATAGAACCGAGCGACGTCCGGTTGGAACCCGGAAACGGAGCCATCGAGCGAAACGGCCATATGTACGAGTACGTACGGACGATGATCACCGGTCGGCGTAGCCATAGATTAAGGAAAGCACGTCTACGGAACCGCCTCCCGTCGACACTGAACTTCGGATACTCAGAGCGGCCGCAGCCCTCGGGCATGCAGCGAAGTGGCGGGAAGCCCTTACAGGTCTTCCCGCCACTTCGCCGTTACGCAGCCTGAGCCGCGGGCGATCTAGCGGGCCGAGGTGCGGACCAGCTTCTTGTTGACGAACTCGTCCATGCCGTACTTGCCCAGTTCACGGCCGACGCCGGAGCGCTTGACTCCGCCGAAGGGCAGTTCAGCCGCAGTGCCGCCCGGTTCATTGATGTAGACCATTCCGGCCTCGATCTGCTCCGCGATTCGCTGGGCCTTCTCGTCGTCGTTGGTGTGAATCGAGGCGCCGAGACCGAACGGGGTATCGTTGGCCAGCCGGATGGCTTCGTCCTCGGAGGTCGCCTTGAAGACCATGGCGACGGGGCCGAAGAGCTCCTCGCGGAAGGCTGCCATGTCGGGGGTGACGCCGGTCAGCACAGTCGGCTGGAAGAAGGCGGAATCGTCGCTGACCTTGCCGCCGCCGGTGCGGACCACGGCACCTTCGGCGACCGCGGAGTCAACCTGCTTGGCGAGGTTGTCGGCTGCAGCCTGTGAGGACAGCGGGCCCAGGTAGGTCTTGGGATTGGTCGGATCGCCGGGGGTAATCGCGGCGAAGGCGCTGCTGAACTTCTCCACGAACTCGTCGTAGATGTCCTCCATCACGACGAAGCGCTTGGACGCGTTGCAGGCCTGGCCGCCGTTCGTCATACGGCCAAAAACAGCGGTCTTGACGGACTTGTCCAGGTCCTTGGTGTCCAGCAGCAGGAACGGGTCCGAGCCGCCGAGTTCCAGCACGACCTTCTTGAGGTTGCGGCCGGCGATTTCGGCCACGGCAGCGCCGGCGCGCTCGGAACCCGTGAGCGAGACGCCCTGGACGCGCGGGTCGGCGATGATGTCCGCGACCTGCTCGTTGGTGGCGAAGACGTTGACGTAGGAACCCTCGGGAGCGCCAGCGTCCTTGAAAATCTGCTCCATGGCCAGGGCGGACTCCGGGCACTGGGGTGCGTGCTTGAGCAGGATAGTGTTGCCGTTCATCAGGTTCGGTGCGGCGAACCGGGCCACCTGGTAGTACGGGTAGTTCCAGGGCATGATCCCCAGCAGTACGCCGAGGCCTTCCTTGCGGACCACAGCCTTTCCGCCAGCAACGACGTCGAGCTCTTCGTCCTCGAGGAACTTCGGGCCGTTCTCGGCGTAGTAGCGGTAGATCGAGACGACGATGTCGACCTCGAAGCCGGCCTGGCGGATGGGCTTGCCCATTTCGCGGGTGATGATGGCGGCCAGCTCGTCGCGGCGCTCCGCATAGAGTTCGGCAACGCGGTTGAGCAGCTTCACGCGCTCTTCCAGCGGGCTCCGGGTCCACTGCCGGAACGCGCTGTCCGTGCGCTCCAAGGCTGTCTGGATTTCGACGTCGGTAGCCGTGGGGTACTCCTTGACGGTTTCACCGGTGGCCGGGTTCGTGACGGCATAAAGAGTCATATGTTCTCCTGCTGGTTGGTGAGGACGTGGAAGGTGGCGCCGGGGACGGCAACAGCCGCCCGAACATTCGAGTTTACGGATTTAGCGTCGGCATCGAAAGCCCGGGCGTGGCGGGCGACACAAAGATTTTCACAGTTCACCATGGATCACAGCGCCGCCGACCACGGTGGCGGTGACGACTACGTCTCTGATGTGTTCCGGGGCGACCTCGTACAAGTCTTCGGAGAGGGTGACGAAATCGGCGAGCTTGCCGTGTGTCAGGGTGCCCTTGTAATGGTCTTCGTGGACGGCATAGGCACTGCCCACCGTGTAGGCGTAAACCGCCTGTGCCACCGTGATCCGTTCGGCGGGAACGAAGTCGGCGCCCGAAGCCGTCTTACGATTGACCATGTCGTGGATGTTCAGGATCGGGTTCACCTCCACCACAGGGGCGTCCGTGCTTGCCGGTACCTCCAGCCCGGCGTCAAGCAGACCCTTCATCCGGTAGGTCATCTTCACCCGCTCCGGTCCCATCGCCTTGGCCGCACCGTCGCCCAGTTCGAAGACGAACCGGCCCTGTGGCACCGGGATCAGGCCCAACTCCTTGATCCGGCGTATCTGCGCGTCGCTTGCTACTGACACATGCTCGATTCGGTGTCTGGCGTCGTCACGGGGAAAGAGCCGCTGGGCTTCCTCGAAGATGTCCATCACGACGTCCAGGGCGGCGTCGCCGATAGCGTGGGTAGCCACTTGCCAGCCCGCGCGGTGGGCGCCGATGATGCGTTGCCGCAGCATCTCCTGCGGGAACTGCAGCAGCCCGCGGTTGCCGTCCCCGTCGGGGGAGTCCAGTGCGTAGTCGCGGCTCATGAAGGCACTGCGGCCGATCAGCGACCCGTCGGAGAGGATCTTGGTGGGCCCGATCCGCAGCCATTCGTCGCCCAGGCCGCTGCGGATGCCCAGGTCGAGACCCCACGGTGCTCCTGTCCCACCTGAGCCGTCCAAGGGATGCAGCGTGGTCAGATAGGGCATCACTGTGGAGCGCACGCCCAGCTTCCCGGCGTCGTGCGCGGTTTGGTAACCGGCGATGTCGGTGGGGCTCTGGCCGATGTGTGCGGGAGCGCCGAGGCCGGGCTCGGTGATGCTGGTGACGCCGAGCGGCAGCACCTTGCGGCTGCCGGCTTCGACCATCGCGGCGACGTCGTCGACGGTCGGGATAGGGATGTGGTCCGTGACCAGTGCCCGTGCCGTTTCCTGCAGCAGCCCGACGGCACGGCCGTCCGCATCGATCGGCACGGCACCGCCGTCGGGCGCTTTTGCCCCACGGCGTCCGCTGAAGCCGGCGGCTTCGAAAGCGGCAGTGTTGGCCACGCCCATATGGCGGGAGTTGTGGATCAGCCAGACCGGATGGCCGTTGCTAACGGCGTCAAGCTGCTCCGCCGTGGGATGCTGGCCGTTCAGATAGTTCTGGTTGTAGCCGGCGCCCTGAACCCAGGCGCCCGCGGGCGCGTCGGCACAGGCAGAACCAACGGCGGCGAGCAGGTCTTCCATCGTCGGGCAAGCGGACGGCCGCAGGTCCACCTGCAATTCGGCCAGCCCCACCATGGACAGGTGGCAGTGGGCATCATTAAAACCCGGAACGACGGCGGCACCTCCGAGGTCGTAAACCTTGCGGAAGTGCGTGGCCTGCAGTTCATCGTCCAGGCTGATGATCCGGCCGGCATGGACGCCAAGCGCATGGGCGCGGGGACGGGACGGATCCTGGGTGTGGATGACCCCGTTGATGAAGAGTGTCTCGAATAGCATGGCGCCTCCGATAGCTGAAAGTGCTTCCTCGCGTGACTCCAGCTACCAGTGTTCCACGCCTCTCTGCTGCCGAGGATGCTCCGGCGCCTCCCGGTCGTCGAAAACATGGAGAGGCGGGGCCGCACACCTCAGGGTTGACACCGGATGGTGACCTGTTTCATACTCATGGAAACGATTTCATGGAATCGATTCCACCGACGGGTGCAGGGCAAATTTGCCGTGTTTCAGTGGACAGACAAACAAGGGAGCTGGGTGTGCCGGGTGTGACGATCCGCGATGTCGCGGCCCGTGCGGGTGTTTCCCCGGCCACGGCTTCCCGCGTACTGTCCGGCCATCCGGCAACTTCCGTACTATCGCGGGAACGCGTGGAGCAGGCTGTCGCCGAGCTCGGTTTTCGCCCGAACGCGCAGGCACGCTCGCTGCGCTCCACCCGCACCAGCACCATTGGACTGCTGATTTCCGACGTCCGGAACCCCTTCTTCGCCGACCTCGCCCATGCCGCTGAGCAGCAGGCGCTTGAACTTGGACTGATCACCCTGCTGGCCAACGCCAATGAAAGCGTCGAGCAGCAGAACCGCTACCTGGACGTACTGTTGGCGCAGCGGGTCGACGGGTTGATCCTGGTGCCGCAGGGCGGGGACAACGCCAATGTCGAGATGCTGGCTTCGAGCGGACTGCCGGCGGTATTCGTGGACCGGGTGATCGACGATATCGATCTGCCCAGCGTGACCGCGGATAATTCCAGCGGCATGGGCGAGGCGGTGCAGCATCTGGCGGAGCTGGGCCACCGCAGGATCGGTTACATATCCGGGCCGCGGTCCGCTTCCACCGGCAGGGAACGCTTCGCCGCGTTCCAGGCTGCGACCTTGGCGTGCGGACTGGAGCAGGATCCGGAACTGGTGGTGTTCGGTGACTTCAAGGCGGGCAGCGGGGCCGCGGGTGCCCGGCAGCTCCTCGACCTCGCCAACGCGCCCACCGCCTTGATCGCCGCGGACGGCCTGATGACCATGGGGGCCGTCAGGGTCTGTCAGGAACTGGGCATCCGCATCGGCGAGGACTTGTCCCTGGTCGGCTACGACGACATCGACGCCTTCGCCATCATGCGTCCGGCGCTGACCCTGATCGCGCAGGATGCCGACGAGATGGGCCGCACGGCCGTCCGGTTGCTGCATCAAGTGATTGCCGGAGAGAAACCGGAGCCGGTTGTCCTACCCACCCGCCTGATGGTGCGCGAATCAACCGGACCTGCAACGACTGGAGAGAACCGATGAATGGACAGCCGATTCTGACGCTGGAAAAAATCAGCAAATCCTTCGGGCCTGTGCAAGTCATCGACGAGGTGACCGTCAGCGTCCACCCGGGCAAGGTCCAAGTGCTGCTCGGCGAAAACGGTGCCGGCAAATCCACGCTGATCAAAATGATGGCCGGGGTTTACCAGCCCGACGGCGGCCGGATCCTGCTCGACGGTGAACCGGTCAAGTTCCGGGACACCAACGCATCGGAAGCTGCCGGCATCGCCACCATCCACCAGGAACTGAACCTCGTGCCCACCATGTCGGTTGCGGAGAACATCATGATGGGGCGGTTCCCGAAGAGATTCGGCATGGTGGACCGCCCGGCACTGCGCAAGCAGGCACGCGCAGCCCTGGGCCTGATCGGCCTGGACATCGACCTGGACCAGCCGGTGGGGGAGTTGGGCATCGCCCGGCAGCAGTTGGTGGAGATCGCCAAGGCCCTGAGCCTCGATGCCCGCATGCTGATTCTGGACGAACCGACGGCGGCCCTCACGCGGCGCGAGATCGCCGCGCTGTTCAGCGTGGTGCACGATCTGCGCGAGCGCGGCGTGGGCATGGTGTTTATTAGCCACCACCTTGATGAGATCGCCGAAGTGGGCGATTCCGTCTCGGTCCTGCGCGACGGCAAATTCGTGGCCGAGGTGCCCGCGGACACGGCCGAGCCGGAATTAGTCCGCCTCATGGTGGGCCGCGATATCAGCCAGCAGTTTCCACGCCGCCGCGAGTACACCGGTCCGTCCGAACCGTTGCTGGAGGTGGAGGGGCTGTCCATCAAGGGCCTGGTCAACAACATGAGCTTCACCGTGCACGCCGGTGAGGTGGTGGGTCTTGCCGGACTGGTGGGTGCAGGCCGGACGGAAGTAGTCCGCGCCGTCGCGGGCGTAGATCCGTACGACTCAGGCGCCGTCACTATCAAGGGCCGGAAAATCCCGCGGCACAACATCAGCGCCGGAATCAAGGCCGGACTGGGGCATGTGCCCGAAGACCGCAAAGTCCAGGGCCTGGTGCTGGACGCCTCCGTGAACGAGAACATTGGCTACGCCACGCTGGCCAGCACAGCCAAGGCCGGTCTGGTGGACTTCAAGGGCCAGCGGGACAAGGCGCAGGATGTAGCAGGAAAATTGCGCATCCGGATGAGCGGGCTGGACCAGACGGTGCGCTCGCTCTCCGGCGGCAACCAGCAGAAGGCAGTATTCGGGCGCTGGATCGCGGCCGGCGCCAAAGTGCTCCTGCTCGACGAGCCCACCCGGGGCGTCGACGTCGGCGCCAAGGTGGAAATCTACGAACTGATTAACTCGGTGACCGCTGCCGGCGGCGCCGTGCTTATGGTCTCCAGCGAACTGCCGGAAGTGCTCGGAATGAGCGACAGGATCCTGGTGATGAGCGGAGGGCATCTCTCCGGCGAACTGGCAGCAGAAGACGCCACGCAGGACAAGGTCATGACACTGGCCGTCCGGGACGTGGTGCGGGACTTGGAAGACAAGGGTTAAGGGACTATGAACATGACTACTGCTGTGAAGGCCGAGAAGCGCCAAGGCCTGGACATCAAGAAGTTCCTGGCGAACAACGGTGCGCTGGTCGGGCTGCTGGTGCTCTGCCTGGCGCTGTTTATTGCGACGCCGGACTTCCTCACCGCCGGGAACATGCTCAACATCGGCATTCAGGCTTCCACTATTGCCGTGCTGGCTTTCGGCATGACCTTCGTCATCGTGGCTGCCGGGATCGACCTCTCGGTGGGATCGGTGGCGGCGCTGTCCGCGATGGTCTCCGCCTCGATGTTTACCACTGCGGGCTTGAACGGCTGGGTCGCCCTGCTGGGCGGGTTTCTGACCGGTGCTGCATGCGGTGTCGCCAGCGGGCTGGCCACTGCCTACGGCCGGCTGCCTTCCTTCATCGCCACCCTGGCGATGCTCAGCGTGGCCCGCGGGCTGACGCTGGTGATCTCCGAAGGCAGGCCAGTGCGGACGGCCGACCAGGTCTCGTTTCTGGGCGGCAACATCGGGCCGATCCCGATGCCCATTGTGGTGCTGGTGGTCGCCGGTTTGGTTGCTGCCTTCCTGCTCAACCGCACGGTCATCGGCCGGTACATGTATGCGGTGGGCGGCAACAAGGAGGCGGCGAGGCTCTCCGGTATCCCGGTTCAGAAGGTGCTGGTCATTGTCTTTGCCTTGTCCGGCCTGTTTGCCGGTCTGGCCGGAATGCTGCTCTCCGGACGGCTGGACTCGGCCCAGCCGCAGGCAGCGGTGGGCTATGAACTGGACGCGATTGCCGCCGTCGTTATTGGCGGTGCTTCCCTGGCCGGCGGCGTCGGCCGGATCTCCGGTACGCTCGTGGGCGCCCTGGTCCTGGTGGTCATCCGCAATGGTCTGAATCTGCTCAACGTGTCCTCCTTCTGGCAGCAGGTAGTGATCGGCCTGGTCATCGCGCTGGCCGTGGGCATTGACGTCCTGCGCCGTAAAAACACCATCCACTGACATCCGAACAAACCGAACAAATTACTAGAGAAGGATCCAAAACAATGAAGTTCACATCTTTCAAGCGCAGCACAGCCGTGCTGGCCTTGGGCCTGACCGTGGCGCTGGGAGCGACCGGCTGCAACCGCGGCGAAGAAGGCGCGTCCGGTGGCCAGGTCACCCTGGCCGTCTCCACCCTCAACAACCCGTTCTTTGTGGACCTGCGTGACGGCGCCACCGAGGCCGCGGAGGCCGCGGGCATGACGCTGGAAGTGGTCGACGCGCAGAACGATTCGGCCACCCAGACCAACCAGCTGGCTACCGCCGCCACCAGCGGTGTGCAGGGCGTCATCATCAACCCGGTGGACTCCGACTCGGCAGCCGCCGCGGTCAGCCCGCTGCTGGAAAATAACATCCCCGTCATCGCGGTCGACCGCGCGGTCAACGACGCCGAAATCGCCTCGCTGGTTTCCAGCGACAATGTCGCCGGCGGCAAGCAGGCCGCTGACGAGCTGGCCAAGGCCATGGGCGAAAAGGGCAAAGTGATCGTGCTCCAGGGTGTGGCCGGCACCTCCGCCAGCCGCGACCGCGGCGCCGGTTTCGAAGAGGGCATCAAGGCCTACCCGGACATCGAGGTAGTGGCCAAGCAGACCGCCAACTTCGACCGTGCGCAGGCACTGGACGTCGCCACCAACCTGCTCCAGGCGAACTCCGACGTGACCGGCATCTTCGCCGAAAATGACGAGATGGCCCTCGGCGCCATCCAGGCGCTGGGCGACAGGGCCGGCACGGACGTCAAGGTGGTCGGCTTCGACGGCACCGAAGACGCCCTCGCCGCCATCCAGGCCGGCACCATGACCGCGACCATCGCGCAGCAGCCCTCCGAACTGGGCAAGCGCTCGGTGGAACTGATGGCGCAGCTGCTGGCCGGCGAGACCGTCGAGTCCAACGTGCCCGTCCCGGTGACCACCGTGACCGAAGAAAATGCGGAGGAATTCATCAAGTGAGCGGCCTGACCGTCGTCGTAGGATCCATCAATGCGGATCTGCTGATCCGCCTTGACCGCCATCCGAGCCCCGGCGAAACGCTGCTGGGCGAATCGATGGCAGTTCTGCCCGGCGGTAAGGGCGCCAACCAGGCCGTTGCCGCGGCCCAGCTGGGAGCGGCAACGGCGCTGGTAGGCGCCGTGGGCAATGACGCCTATGCGGACATTGCCCTCTCCGGACTCCGTGCCGCCGGCGTGAACCTCACAGGCCTGGTTCACCCGGACGGCTCCACGGGGGTGGCCCTGGTGGAGGTGGACCGGCACGGCGAAAACACCATTGTGGTGATCCCCGGTGCCAACGGAACTATGGACAGGGCAGCCGTCAAAAGCCAGCGCGAGCTGATCGCCTCGGCGGACATCGTGCTGTTGCAGGGTGAGATCCCCCGGGACGGCATCGAGGCTGCGGCCGCGCTCGCCACCGGACGGGTTTTGCTGAACCTGGCCCCCGTGGTTGAGCTGGATCCGGCGGTGGTCCGCGCCGCGGATCCGCTGGTGGTCAACGAGCACGAAGCCGAACTCGCGCTGTCCGGTTTGTGCGGACAGCCCGCAGGCACCGGCCACGAGGACCTGGTCCGCGGGCTGCTCGACGCGGGCGTGCGGTCCGTCGTCATGACCGTCGGTGCCGCGGGTGCCTTGGTCGGAGAAACCACGGACGACGGCGGCGCTTCCGTCACCGTTATACCGGCGCCAACGGTTAGGGCTGTGGATACGACGGGGGCCGGCGACGCGTTCACCGGAGCCCTTGCCGCCGCCCTGTCCCGCGGCGAGGACCTTGCCACGGCCGCCCGCTTCGCCGCGCGCGTCGGAGCCTTCGCGGTGCAGGCAGCCGGTGCGCAGCCTTCCTATCCGACGTTGGTCGATGAGCTGCCGGCCGTCAGGCAAGGCATTGACCCCGAAGAAGCGGAGCAGCGGTGAAGAAGACAGGCATCCTGAATCCGGCGCTCAACGCCGGGTTGTCCCGGCTGGGCCACGGGCACTTGGTCGTTATCGCGGACTGCGGGTTGCCCCTGCCGGCAGCCGGTCCCGTGGTCGACCTCGCACTGGTGCAGGGCGTTCCCCGGTTCACCGAGGTCCTGGACGCGGTGCTGGTCGAGCTCGAAGTGGAGGCGAGCACCGCAGCGGCGGAAACCGGTCCCAAGGTGCTGGGCTGGCTGGAGCAACGCGGCCTGCAGCCCGGGCTGATAAGCCACGAGGAACTGAAGGCGCTGCTCCCGCAGGCGGCCCTGATCATTCGCACGGGGGAAGCCACACCCTACGCCAACGTGATGCTGCGCTGCGGCGTCCCGTTCTAAGGAACGGCGCCTGCTGAAACCAACGACGGCGGGTGAGCCGCCGCCGTCGTAAATGTCCGGGTTGGCTAGGGCAATTGCCTAGGATGTTACGCGGATCCGCGGGATCGGCCGGGCAGTTGTTGGCCGCGCCACAGCCGTCGGATAGTGTCTGCAACATTATGGCGCTGGCAAACACTAAGACTGATTCTTCCCGCCTGACCCACCGCTCCGCGATGTCCCTCTCTGCTGTCCTGGCCGGGCTGATCGCTGTGGCCGTCTCCTACGCCGGGCCCCTGCTGGTGGTGCTCGAAGCGGCGAAAAGCGCGGGACTGACACCCGAGCAGACCATCTCCTGGGTCTGGGCGGTTTCCATTGCCAGCGGGCTGGTGTGCACGGTGCTGAGCCTGTTCACCCGCCAGCCGGTGATGGTGGCCTGGTCCGTTCCAGGCGCCGCGCTGCTGCTGACTGCCTTGGGCGACTACTCCTACTCCGACGCGGTTGGCGCCTACATCGTTGCGGGCATCCTGGGGACCGTCCTCGGGGTCACCGGGCTCTTCGGCAAGCTGCTGTCCGCGGTGCCGAAGCCTATTCTCGCCGGCGTCCTGGCCGGCGTGCTGCTGCCCTTCGTGGTCAATGCGGCCCCGGCCGTGATCGCCTCCCCCTTGGTGGCCGGCGGCCTGGTCCTGGCCTATTTGGCAGGCAAGCGCTTCCTGCCGCGGTATGCGGTATTCGTGGCGCTGTTTGCCGGCGTCGTTCTGGCCATCTTCACCGGGGAGCTTGCCGCGCCGCAGCTGTCCCTCTCGCTGGCTGGGCCGCTGTGGACCATGCCCACTTTCAACGCGACGGCGATCATGGGCATTTCGATACCGCTGCTGATTGTCACTATGGCAGGCCAGAACGGGCCGGGGCTGGCGATGATGCACGCCAGCGGTTATGAGCCGAACGACAAGCTACTGCTGGGCGCGTCCGGCGTGGCGTCGGTGCTGTTCGCCCCGTTCGGCTCCCACGCCATCAACCTCGCCGCCATCACGGCCGGTATCTGCGCCGGTCCGGAGGCCCACCCGGATCCGCGGCGCCGTTACGTTGCCGGAGTTTTCTGCGGTTTGTTCTATCTGGCGTTCGGCACCTTCAGCACGGCGATCGTGGCGTTGTTTGCGGTGATCCCGGGGGAGATGCTCACCGCCCTGGCCGGGGTGGCCCTGATCGGGGCGCTGCAGGGATCCTTCAAGGACACCGTGACGGCGGACCACACCTCGCCTGCTGTCCTGGAAGCTGCGCTGATCACCCTGGTGGTGACGGCGTCGGGCGTTGCGCCGTGGGGCATCGTGTCGCCGTTCTGGGGATGCCTGGCCGGAACAGTGTCTTACCTGGTCCTGCGCAGAGGCGCCAAGGTCTGAAGCCTGGACTCACCGTGGCGGGCCCCGGAAGCTTCGGCAGCCGGGGTCCGTTGGTTCTTTCGGCCGCGGATGGGCCCGGTTTCCGCGGAAATCCGGGGCAAAAGGATTCAGACAATCGAGGGTGGTTTTAGGACGCCGGGAGTCTTGCTGCACCCCCTAGCCGTGACTAGGCAAATGTCTGGTGCGACGCAGGTCACAGTACTGCGAGGGTGGAATATCTGATTTGGACCGGCTGCCAAGTGGCCTGCCGGGCAACGACGCCCAACGTTGAATGGAGTGACCATGACCGAAACCTTGGACAGCATCCGCACCCACCTTGAGGACGCCCTGATCGAGGATCATGAGAACGGGATCCACCGGGCGAAACGGAGCATCTTTACCGATGAGGAGATCTTCGAGCTCGAGATGAAGCACATTTTCGAGGGCAACTGGGTGTACCTGGCGCATGAGAGCCAGATCCCGAATGTGGGCGATTACTTCACCACCTACATCGGCCGGACCCCGGTGGTCATTTCCCGGTCCAAGGACGGCGAGCTGAACTGCCTGGTCAACGCGTGCAGCCACCGCGGCGCGATGCTGTGCCGGCGCAAGACCGATAACCGCAACAACTTCACCTGCCCGTTCCACGGCTGGACGTTCAACAACAAGGGCAAGCTGCTCAAGGTCAAGGACTCCCGCGACGCCGGCTACCCCGAGCAGTTCAACAAGGACGGCTCGCACGACCTGACCAAGGTCGCCCGTTTCGAGTCCTACCGCGGCTTCCTCTTCGGCTCGCTGAAGGAAGACGTCAAGCCCCTCGAGGAACACCTCGGCGACAGCACCAAGATCATGGACATGATCGTGGACCAGTCGCCGGAGGGCCTCGAGGTGCTGCGCGGCGCCTCCACGTACACCTATGACGGGAACTGGAAGGTCCAGGCCGAGAACGGTGCCGACGGCTACCACGTCTCCGCCACGCACTGGAACTATGCGGCGACGACGGCTCGCCGGACCGCGGGCGAGTCCAGCAACGAGACGAAGGCCATGGACGCCGGTACCTGGGGCAAGCAGGGCGGCGGCTACTACTCCTTCGAGCACGGCCACCTGCTGCTGTGGATGTGGTGGGGCAACCCCGAAGACCGCCCGCTGTACGAGCGCCGGCAGGAACTGGCCGACGAGCACGGCGCGGACAAGGCAGAGTTCATGGTCGGCGCCTCGCGCAACCTGTGCCTCTACCCGAACGTCTACATCATGGACCAGTTCTCCTCGCAGATCCGCCACTTCCGGCCCATCTCCGTGGACCAGACCGAGGTCACCATCTACTGCATCGCCCCGAAGGGCGAGTCCGACGCCGCGCGGGCGAACCGGATCCGCCAGTACGAGGACTTCTTCAACGCTTCCGGCATGGCCACCCCGGATGACTTGGAAGAGTTCCGCTCCTGCCAGAAGACGTACCTGGCCGGCACGGCGAAGTGGAACGACCTCAGCCGCGGCGTGACCCACCAGCTCAACGGCCCGGACGAGCAGGCCAAGAAGATCGGCCTGAACCCGATCTCCAGCGGCGCCAAGACCGAAGATGAGGGCCTCTACCCCGTCCAGCACGGCTACTGGCTGCAGAGCATGAAGGCCGCGGTCGAGGCCGAAGCCGCCGAGAAGAACAACGCCTAAGGAGCATCGACGATGACTGCAACCGCTGAACAGCCCACCACCGCCGTCGCCCTTGAGGACATCCAGCAGTTCCTCTACCGCGAGGCACGGTTTCTGGACGACCGTGAGTTCGAGAAGTGGATCGACTGCTACCACCCCTCGGCCGAGTTCTGGATGCCGGCCTGGGATGACAACGACGAACTCACCGAAGATCCGCAGCGCGAGATCTCGCTGATCTACTACTCCAACCGCGGCGGCATCGAGGACCGGGTCTTCCGGATCCGTACCGACCGCTCCAGTGCCACCAGCCTGCCCGAACCGCGCACCGGCCACAACATCACCAACGTCGAAATCATCGAACAGCGGGATGACACCGTGGATGTGCGCTTCAACTGGTTCACCCTGTACTACCGCTACAACAACGTGGACACCTACTTCGGCACGTCCTTCTACACGCTTGATTTCTCCGGTACGCAGCCGGTCATTATGAAGAAGAAGGTCATCCTGAAGAACGACTACATCCACCACGTGGTGGACGTCTACCACATCTGATCGAGCGGCTGCCGGACCGGGAATCCCGTCCGGCAGCCGAAGGCACCGCCCCCACGACAGCCCCGGTCCCGATGGAAACGAGTTCCCCATGTCCTATCAAGTTGCCCTCACTTTCGAAGACGGCCTCACCCGGTTCATCAAGTGCAACACCTATGAAACGGTGGCAGACGCCGCCTACAAGGCCCGTATCAACATCCCCTTCGACTGCCGCGACGGCGCCTGCGGCACCTGCAAGGCTTTCTGTGAATCAGGTAATTACGATGCCGGCGAGTACATCGACGAAGCGCTTACCGAGGACGAAGCGGAAAAGGGCTTCTGCCTGCCATGCCAGATGGTCCCGGAGTCGGACCTGGTGCTGCAGATTTCCGGCACGGCAGAAATGGCGAAAACCGGAGCCCAGACCTTCCAGGCGAGGATCGCGGACCTGCACTGGTTCGCGGACAACACCGCCGGCTTCACGCTGGACATCGAGAACCGCGACGAGCTGTCCTTCCTGCCGGGCCAGTATATGAACGTGGCCGTGCCGGGTACGGACGCGGTCCGGTCCTACTCCTTCAGCAGCGGGCCCGGCTCCGAACAGCTGAAGTTCCTGGTCCGCACCGCCCCGGACGGAGCGATGACCGGCTACTTGAAGGACCGCGCCCAGACGGGTGACGTGCTGGAACTGACCGGCCCGATGGGCAGCTTTTTCCTGCGCGACATCAAACGCCCAACTTTGATGCTCGCCGGCGGTACCGGCATCGCACCGCTGCTGGCCATGCTGGAAAAGCTCGACACCACCGAACTGGGCCATCCACTGCACCCGATCCATCTGGTTTACGGCGTGACCTTCGACAAGGACCTGGTGGAGCTGGACAAACTGGAGTACTACGCGGAGCGGATCAAGGAGTTCACCTTCGATTACTGCGTCGCCGACCCCGACAGCTCCGCGGAGAACAAGGGCTATGTCACCCAGCACATCGCCGAGGAGCAGCTCAACGGCGGCGACGTGGACGTCTACCTCTGCGGTCCGCCGGCCATGGTCGACGCCGTGCGCAAGTACTGGGACGGTCAAGGCATAGTGCCGGAGAACTTCTACTACGAGCGCTTCGCCGTCGGCTCCACGAGTTCCGTCAAGGAGACTGGGGAGGAGCACGAAGGTCAGCCCGGCCACACCGAAGTCTCCGGTGACAACCGATGAGCGCCACGATTCCCCCCGGCCGCTTCAAGAGCTAGTTTCCTGCAGGCCGCATCAGGGGCCGATTCTTGCCAGCCGCTCTTCGCGGCTAAATCCTGCCGGCCATGGACGGCCGCGCAATCCCCATCCCGACACGAATCCCTATCGCGCCCTGTCTCAAAACAGGCCGCCGGACAAAGGAGTCTGTACATGAGTGTTCTTTCCGAATCCGCCGCGACAGCAGCACGCGGCCGCAAAACAGTCCGCTGGGTGGTGCTGATCGCCGCCCTCGCACTGGTCTTCGATGGCTACGACCTGGTGGTGTACGGCACCGTGGTCTCCAGCCTGCTGGACGATCCCAGCCAGCTCGGTCCGCTCGATGCGGCCCAAGCCGGTGCCTTGGGCAGTTATGCCCTGGTCGGCGTCATGGTCGGTGCCCTCGTGGTCGGCGCCGTCGGCGACTTCCTCGGCCGCCGCAAAGTCATGCTGATCAACATCGCCTGGTTCTCCATCGGCATGGCGCTGACGTCCATGGCCACCAGTGTCTTCGCCTTCGGCGTCCTGCGCTTCCTCACCGGCATCGGCGTCGGCGCCCTGGTGGCGACGGCGGGAGCGGTCGTGGCCGAGTTCGCTCCGGCGGGCAAGAAGAATTTCTACAACGCGATCGTCTACTCGGGCGTCCCGGCCGGCGCCACACTGGCCTCGGTGCTTGCCATCGTTTTCAACGGCATTCTCGACTGGCGCGGATTGTTCATGATCGGCGCCCTGCCCATTGTGTTCCTGCTACCGGTGGCCCTGTTCAAGCTGCCCGAGTCCCCCCGCTGGCTGCAGGCCCGCGGACGCCAGCACGAAGCGGAACTGCTGTCGGTAAAGACCGGTATTCCGCTGCTCGCGGCTCCCGCCTCGACGGCGACCGCAGCATCGGCGGTGCAGCAGAAGGCCGGATTCGCCGGTCTCGCCAGCCGGCGCTACGCAATTCCCACCGCGTTCCTGGGCATCATGAGCTTCTCCGGGCTGCTGCTGACCTACGGACTGAACACCTGGCTGCCGGAAATCATGAGCCAGTACGGGTACGACAAGAACTACTCGCTGATGTTCCTCGTGACGCTCAATGCCGGTGCCGTGGTCGGCGGGTTGATCGCATCCCGGTCCGCGGATAAATTCGGGGCCAAACGGATTGTGTCGACAACCTTCGCGCTGGCCGCCCTGTCCCTGGTCCTGCTGACCTTCGGCTTCCCGCTGCCGGTACTGCTGACGGCCATCGCCATTGCCGGCGTCGGTACATTGGGCACCCAGGTGTTGATCTACGGCCTCGTCTCGAACTACTACGCCACCTCGGTGCGCGCCGCAGGCGTGGCCTGGTGCGCCGGTTTCGGCCGCCTCGGCGGCATTTTCGGCCCGTTGCTCGGCGGTTTCCTCATCGCCGCCGGAGTGCAGACCGCGACGGCGTTCTACGTCTTCGCCGGGGTGGCACTGGCCGGAGCGCTGGTGACACTGTTCCTGCCCAAGCGTCCGGTCACCGAGGAGAGCTCCGGCCTGGCCGAAGACCGTCAGGCACCCGCGATGGCCACGGCAGCTAACATTGTCGGGAATGACTGAGACCAAAACCGAGCCCCTGGCGGGGCGTTCCGCGGAACTGGCGGCGCTGGCAGCAATGGCCGGCGCCGCCAGTTCCGCCGACCCGCAGATCGCCATCATCCACGGTGCTGCGGGCATGGGGAAGTCCAGCCTGGTGGAGCACTTTGTGTCCCGGCCTGCTACCGGCACGGTACTGCGGGCAGCAGGGACCCGCTGGGAAACGAGCGTGGACGGAAGCGTCCTGGCCCAGTTGCAGCGAGGTTACGACGGCGGCTCAACGGCACCTTCCTCCGTTCCCGCTGATCCGGCGGAGGCCGGACAGCTGCTGCTGGCCCGGCTCCGGTCTGCCTGTGCTTACGCTGCCGCGCACGGTGCGGACACCGACCACCCGCCGCTCGTGGTCTGGATCGACGATGTGCAGTGGGCCGATGAATTTTCGCTACGCGCGCTGGTCTTCGCCCTGCGGCGCCTCGATGCCGAACGCGTGCTGGTCCTGCTGGCAGTGCGGGATGAGCAGTGGGGGCAGCTGCCGGCGGGTTTCCGCGAATTCGCTGGCTCAGCAGCCGTGCAAAAGCTCCGGCTCCGTCCGATGGTCCCCGAACACGTCGTTTCGCTCGCCTGGTCGGTGCGGGCGCTGGAACTTCCGGCGCCGATGGCTTTGCGGCTTTGCGCCCATGCCGGCGGTAATCCGGGCTATCTCCTTCAGTTGCTGCAGGAACAGCCGGACGACTACTGGAACCAGTGGCACGAGCATCTGCCGGCGCCGCTGCGCCTGCGAGACGAAGTTGAAACCGCGCTGGCCGGTGCCGGGGCGGCAACCCGTGCTCTGGTGCAGGCCGCTGCGGTGCTGGAATCCGGCTGCCTGCTCGCCGATGCCGTCGCCTTGGCCGACGCTGCCGGAACGGACAGCATCCAGGATCCGCTGGCAGCCCTGGACGAGGCCCGTGCACTGGGACTGTTGAAGATCGGTGCCGACCTCCAGGTGCTGAACTTCCCCTATCCCTTGCTCCGGGCTGCCGTCTACGCCTCCCTGACCGCCACCGAGCGGGCTGCATTGCACCGCTCCGCTTCGACGATGGGGGACGATGAAGGCGAACAGTTGTTCCACCTGGCCGCCGCCGCCGCTCTGCCGGACATCGGTCTGGCCAGGCAACTCGACGCGTACGCTGCGCACCAGGCGGAGCGTGGCGCGTGGTTGTCAGCGGCGGCTGCCCTGCTGCGCGCCGGTCATGTCTGGCCCGATGCCACGGGCCGGCAACAGCGTTTGCTCCAGGCACTCGACGCCCTTGTCGCCGCCGGTGACCTGCCCCGGGCCAGCGCCTACGCGCAGCAGGTCGCAGGTTTCCGGCCCGGCCCGTTGAAGGAAGCCGTACTGGGCTACCTTGCCGTCCTCCGCGGCAGGGAGACCGAGGCGGACATGCAGCTGGACAAGGCCTGGCAGCAGTGCAATCCGGCATCGTCGCCGGACATCGCGGCGATGATCTGCCAGCGGCGCGTTCTGCATGCCTTGGCCGCGCAGAACGGAGCCGATCTGGTGCTCTGGGCCGAGCGCGCCATCGAACTGGCCCCTGAGGATTCCCCCGCCTTTATCGAATCGCGCTCCATCATGGGCCTGGGTCTGGCCGGGCTCGGCCGCATCGAGGAAGCGCACGCCCAGTACGGGAAGTTCCCGTCGCTGAAAGCCCTCGGCGCCCAGCGCCAGCGGGTACAGCTGGGCCGCGGCTGGCTGCTGCTGGCCCAGGACGAGCACTATCTGGCCCGGGACCAGCTCGCTGCCGCCGTCCCCACCGAATACCATCTGGGTTCAGGCCGGATCGCGCAATGGGCCCAAGGCTGGCTGGCCCGCGCGGAGTTCGAGCTCGGGGACTGGGACGAAGCCCTGCGCACGGTGGAGCGGGGGCTGCTCCAGCAGGAACGCCTGCAGATCCAGTTGGCCCGCCCGCTGCTTCATCTGACCGCCGCCCAGATCCATGCCCTGCGGGGAGATGCGGACAAGGGCGCACTCCACCGGGATGCGGCCAGGGCGCCGGCGGACAGCTACGCCATCATGCAGTTGCCCGCCGCGATGGCCGCCGCCTTCGTGGCGGAAGCCGCTGCGGATTACGAGGGCGTGCTGCGCGCCCTGGGACCGCTGCTGCAGTTGGACCGCGCCAACGGGATGGACGAGCCCGGGTTCTGGCCGTGGCACGATGTCTATGCCAACGCGTTGGTGATGACCGATCGGATGGCGGAAGCTGCAGATTTCCTCGTGCCGCATGAAGAGCTGGCAGCCAAGCGTGGCCACCGTACCGTGTTGGCCCGGCTGGCGGTACCCCGCGGCAGGATCCTCGGGGCCGAGGGCAGGCTGGATGAAGCCCGCGCGGTCTTCGAAACGAGCCTTGCCGGAATCAAGGACCTGCCGACGCCGTACGTCAGGGCGCGCGGAAACTTCGCCTATGGCCAGATGCTGCGCCGGGCCGGCCAGCGCCGGGAGGCCGCTGACATCCTGGCCCGGGCGCGGGACCTTTATCTGGCCCTCGGCGCCAGCGTCTACGTGGAGCGCTGCGACCGCGAGATCCAGGCCAGCGGACTGCAGAGCACTGGCCGCCGTGGCGCCCTGGACTTCTCTGTCCTGACGGCGCAGGAAATCGCTGTGGCCCGGCTGGTGGCAGAGGGCCGGACCAATAAGGAGACCGGTCTGGAGCTGTTCATCGCGGCCAAAACGGTCCAGTACCACCTGACGCGCATCTATTCGAAGCTGGGCATCAGTTCCCGCAGCGAACTGGCCGCCCGCTACCGGGCCGAAACCGAGGAAGGTTAGTGCCGGCGTCGTTCTTGGGATTTCCTGATTATCTGTGACGCAGGCTACATTCCTACTCGGCAGTACGGATTTCGGCGCTTATGCTTCTGGATTGGGGAACAGCTTCGACCGCTCAACGGAGAGCAGGGCGCCCCATGATTTCGGGAGAATGCGATTGTTTGAAATTTTCAAGGACCGCAACAAGCAGTACCGTTTCCGGCTCCTCGGGGCCAAGAACAAGGTCATAGCAGTCTCGGAGGCGTACGCGGAGAAATCTGCCGTGGTTGCGGCGATCAACGCGACGCGCGAGTACGCTGCCACCTCACGGATCAAGGACAAGTCTGTCCTGGCCGAGGTGCCCGAGCTGGCGCAGGCCGCAAGCTGAAGTAGCCTCGGGCTGCCGTCGGGCCCGGACCACGGCGGCCCAAATGCCCGACGGGCAGGTCCCGGCCGAATGCCGGCGGCACGAGCGGCTGCCGGCATTCCGCCGCTAGGGGCGCCGGCTACGTGAGCCGGGAGCGCTCCTTCCACTCCTGCAGCAGCCTGGCCAGCTCGGGGCGGGACATGTTCTTACGCAGACCCAAGGCGACGTTTTGCGGCCGCTGCATCTCGCCCTCCTTGGCATTGAGCACCATGACCCAGCCGGCGAAAACCGGAATGGTCCACTGCAGGATCTTCAGCTGCCGCTGCGCCTGTGCCAGCTCTTCCGACGACGTCGGACTCGGCTCGGTGGCTCCGGCAGCGCCTTCGTTCGAGAGTTTTTCGACCTTCCGGCCCAGCAGCCCCGCGTACGCGGTCACGCCGGCGCCGGTCAGCGTCACGATGGCTTTGTAGACGGAGAGCCGGACCACGCCGTGCTGGCTGCCCAGCCGGTCCGCGTTCTTCAGGACGAGCGGAATGCCGGAGAGCAGGTGTGCGCCGAAGGCTCCGGCCTGGACGGGAGCCCATTTTTTCCAACCCAGGCTGGACAGCCTGGCCCGTTCTCTGGGGTCCTTCGCCTGTGCGGCGGCGCCGTTCAGTCCGATGGCTCCCATCAGGGAGCCGCCGAACCAGGCGCCGGCGGTCAGATCATGGACGGACCGGGCGATAAGATTTCCTGACATTGTGAACTCCTGGAAAGACGGCTTGCAGGGAAGGTTATAAGCATACTTACTGTCTGCGTTCAGGTCGACCCCTAGTCCTGATCCTCCAGTGACTTCCGGGCGCGTTGCAGTCCGCGCCGCGCCTCCGCGGCGGAGCGTGTGGCTTCCTCGAGCCGGTCTTCGGCGGCCGCGGCTTCCGTGTCCACCGCCGTGATGCTCCGCTCCAAGGTGCGGATCCGGCTTTTCAACTCCGCCAGTTCCGCTGCGAGGTCCTCCCGCTTAGCGGAGATCTGTTCCACCTCGGCATCGGCCGCCTGTTCGCCGGCTTCCGTCTCGGCCAGCCGGCGGGCAGCCTTGTCCACATCCGCCTGGGCCTTTTGGCGGCGTCGTTCCGCTTCCTCGGCACGGCGCTGCTTCTCCCGGTCCGTCCGGGCGGCCCGTTCGGTACGGCGCTTGGCCAGCTCATCCACCGGTTTCTGCCTGGCCTTCGGCGCCGTCCCGGAGGCCTCGCCGACGGCCTCCGGGACGGCCACCTTGCCGTCCAGTTCCACCGGTTCCAGCCCGTTGGACGACAGCGAATCGGTCAGCAGGCCGCTGGCCACCGCGGCCGCCGCCGCCGGATCAGCCATGGCAGCCCGCAGTGTCTGCTCCACGTCCGTGGCGATGGTTTCGCTGACCGGATGCCCGAGCTCTTTCGCCAGCTTCCGGCCTTGTTTCGCGATCGCCGCCAACAACCGGTGCCGCTGGTCGCTCAGCTCGCGCAGCTGCTGTGGATCCAGCTCGTCCTGCGCCTCACGCATGGCCGCCCCGAGCCCGATGACGCCGTCGATCCCTTCTCGCCGGTGCGCGGCCAGCATGTTGACGAGCCAGGCCGCGGTGGACGGTTTCGGCAGGCCGCGGACCTGCTTGGACAGACCCCTGTCGGTCTTGCTCAACTCCTTGGCCCGCTCGTTCCGGGCGGCCGTGAAGTCCTTGGGCAGGAGGGCATAAAGTTCGACGGCGATGCCCGCCAGATCCGTGTCCGCGGTTTCCTGGTTCATGGGCAGGCGTGTCCGATGCCGGTGTTGTCCTCCACAATGCCACTGTAGCCCTCGACAATGCCGTTACCGCCGGGTAAGCATGGAGGGTGCCTGTGATCGGATTCCATGCGTCCCACGAACAGATCAGTCCCGCGCGGCTGTTGACCGATGTCCAACTCGCCGAGGCCGCGGGGTTTGACGCGGCCATGTGCTCGGACCATATTGAACCCTGGTCTGCCCGGCAGGGGCACTCCGGCTTCGCCTGGTCCTGGCTTGGCGCGGCGCTGGCGTCCACCGCGCTGCGCTTCGGCGTGGTGACTGCGCCCGGCCAGCGCTACCATCCCGCCATCATCGCGCATGCATCCGCTACCCTGGCAGTCATGTTTCCCGGACGGTTCTGGCTGGCGCCGGGCAGCGGCGAGAACAGCAACGAGCACATCACCGGTGACGCCTGGCCGTCCAAGGACGTGCGCCAGCAGCGGCTCGAGGAATCGGTGGAGGTGATCCGCCGGCTGCACGACGGCGAGGAAGTCACCCACCGCGGCCTGGTCACTGTGGAGCACGCCCGGGTCTGGGAGATGCCCGAGCCCAAACCCGAACTGATCGCCCCGGCCATCAGCGTCGACACAGCCCGCCGCGCGGCTGCCTGGGCAGACGGCTTGATCACGGTCAACCAGCAGCCGGCCCAGCTGAAGAAGGTCCTGGCCGCCTACCGGAACAACGGCGGGCGCGGCAAGGCCGCGCTTCAAGTGCACCTGTCCTGGGCCCCCTCGGAGGAGGCCGCCGTGGAAATAGGCCTGGACCAGTGGCGGACCAACGTCTTCCCGCCGCATGTGGCCGCGGACCTGGCGACGGCGAAGCATTTCGACGCCGTCAGCGAGCACGTGGGCGAAGACCAGCTGCGGCAGGCGGTCAACGTTTCGGCCGACACCGGCCGGCACGTTGAGTGGCTGCAGGAATACCTGGACCTGGGCTTCGACGAGTTGTACCTGCACTTTGTCGGCCAGGAGCAGGAGCCTTTCATCAACGCCTTCGCGGAAAAAGTGCTACCGCAGCTGCGCTGAGCGGACTTGCATCGGGAAAACGCCACCTCAGCAGGACGAAGAGAGGAAGTTCGCGTGAGGATCACGGACACATCGGACCTGTGGTGGAAGACCGCCGTCGTCTATTGCCTGGATATTGAAACGTACTTTGACAGTGACGGCGACGGCATCGGAGACATCGCCGGACTCGCCCAGCGCGTGGACTATCTGGCGGACCTCGGCGTCACCTGCATCTGGCTGATGCCGTTCTACCCCACACCGGACCGCGACGACGGGTACGACGTCACCGACTTCTACGGCGTGGACCAACGGCTGGGCGACCACGGGGACCTGGTGGAGTTCCTGCGCACCGCCAGGGACCGGGGGATGCGGGTCATCGCCGACTTGATCGTCAACCACACGTCGGACCAGCATCCGTGGTTCCAATCCGCCAAGCAATCCAAGGACAGCCCGTACCGGGACTACTACGTGTGGCGTTCAGATCCGCCCCCGCCTACCTCGAAGCAGGTGGTGTTTCCGGATCAGGAAGACTCCATCTGGACCAAGGAGGAAACCACGGGCGAGTGGTACCTGCACCGCTTCTACAAGCACCAGCCGGACTTGAACGTCACCAATCCGGCCGTCCGGGACCATATTGCCAAGGCCATGGGATTCTGGCTGGAACTCGGGGTTAACGGCTTCCGCGTGGACGCCGTGCCGTTCTTCCTCGAGACCACGGGAGAGGAACCGGAGGAGCTGCCGGATCCGCATGAATTCCTCCGGGACCTGCGCCGCTTCCTGAACCGGCGCTCGGGCGAGGGGATCCTGCTCGGCGAAGTCAACCTGCCCTACAAGGAGCAGACCGACTTCTTCGGTGGCAATGAAGGGGACGAACTCAATGTCATGTTCGATTTCATGGCCATGCAGAATATGTACCTTGCGCTGGCGCGGCAGGACGCCCGGCCTCTGGCAGAGACGCTGGCCAAGCGCCCGGCCATCAATCCGGACAACCAGTGGGCCACCTTCGTCCGGAACCACGATGAGCTGACGCTGGACAAACTCTCCGAGGAGGAACGCCAGGAGGTCTTTGCGGCGTTCGGGCCCGAAGAACGGATGCAGCTGTACGGGCGGGGGCTCAAACGCCGGTTGCCGCCGATGCTGGGCGGGGATCCGCGCCACGTCAAGATGGTCTACTCGCTGCTGTTCTCGCTGCCCGGCACGCCGGTGCTCTATTACGGCGAGGAGATCGGGATGGGCGAGGATCTGGAGGCGGAGGGCCGAATGGCTGTCCGGACCCCGATGCAGTGGACCGACGACGCGAATGCCGGGTTCTCCACCGCACCGCCCGGGAAACTTGTGTCGCCCTTGGTGGACGGCGGATGCGGGCCGCAGTTCGTCAACGCTGCCCAGGCCAAACGTGACCCGGACTCGTTGTGGAGCTTCATGGCTACGTTGATCCGGCGCTACCGCGAATGTCCGGAACTCGGATGGGGCCGGTTCGAGTTGCTGCGGCAACCCGCCTCATCGGTACTGGCCCATCGCTGCACGTGGGAAACGGCCAGCCTTGTACTGGTCCACAACCTGAGCCCGGAACCGGCCACCGTGACAATCGATCTAGCTACCGAAGATGAACCCGAGGACAAGTTTGTAGGTTCGGTGCTCCTGGATCTGCTCGGCGACGAGAACGTGGAACTGGCCGACGGCGGCAGGTGCGAACTGCCGCTCGGCGGTTACGGCTACCGCTGGCTGCGGGTGCTGCACGCTGAGGACCGCCGGCTGCCCTAGGCATACTCCCTGGGTAGGGGTGGGGTACGCAGCCTGACCTAACGGCTGGTCCGCAGCAGCCCTGCTCTGGCCATCGCGTCTGCATAGGCCGCATGGACTTCGTCGAGCCACTTCTGCTGGTCGGCCGGTTTGCCCGCAAAGGCCCGGCCGCCGAGCGCGCGGACCTTGTAGGTCTTGAAACCGCGCTTCTGGATGTCCGGAATCTTCGATTTCAGCAGCAGGTCGGCCAGTTTTTGGGCCTCACCTCCGTGGGCCACCAGTGCAGAAGCCCGCGGGACCAATCGCAGGAACTTCAGCAGCGGCTTAAGCCCTTCGGAAATCTGCGCGGCGGTGAGCTTGCCGTCCTGTTCATCGAAGACGTACCAGGGGTACGCGTTCCACGGCATGACGTGCTCGGGACGAAGCCCGACTGCCTCGTAGACTTCCAGCGTCCGGATGGCCGTTTCGTCGTCGTTCTCGATGGAAATGAAGCGGGAGCCGGTGCCTGGTCCGGGACTGGCGAACAGGCTCACGATCCGGCACTCGTCCACATCGTGCACCGGGTCAACGAAGGGTACCTCGCTGCCGGGCTTGCGCTCCACGAGGGACTCGCACAGTTGGTTCACTTCGGCGATGTTCGGGTCGAACCGCCTGCTCCATTGTTGTTCTCGGTATGCCGGGTCTGTCATGCGTCGCATCAGAATTCCTTTGTGCCGGATCTACGATGAGCAGCTGTTGCTCTCCGACGGCGGCCGTCCAGCAGGGGACGACCGTCCATCTCCTGCTCCTCAGCCTACTACCGTCCGGCGGTCCCGGTCAGCGCCCCTCTGCGGAGCGGCCGAGGTTACTGGCCGCGGCGCGGCAGCCCGGTGCGCGCCATGGCGTCGCCGTAGGCAGCCTGCATGTCCTCGAGCCACTGCTGCTGCTTCTCGGGCGAGCCGGCGAACGGGCGGCCGCTGAGGGCGCGGACCTTGTAAGTCTTGAAGCCGCGGCGGTAGATCATCCGGTTCTCGGTCTTGAGGAACAGATTGGCCAGCTTCTGTGCTTCGGTGCCGTGGGCCACCAGCGCCGAAGCGCGGGGCACGAGCGCCAGGAAGCGCAGCAGCGGCTTGACGCCTTCGGCGATCTGGGCCGGCGTGAGCTTGCCTTCGGCACCGGGCACCAGCCACGGGTAGGCGTTCCAAGGCATGACGTATTCGGGTCGCAGGCCGACCTGCCACTGGACGCCGAGAAGCCGTGTCACCGCGTCATGGTCTCCGGCCGTGATGAAGCCGGAGCCCGTGTCGGGCGTGGGGCTGGAGAAGAGGCTGATGATCCGGCACTGGTCCGTGTCGTGCATCGGATCGATGTAGGGAACTTCACTGCCCGGCTTGAGTTCCTTCAGGGAGTCGCACAGCTGGTTGACGTCGGCGACGTTCTCATCGTAGCGGCGGTTCCAGAGCTGTTCCTGCTGAGTTTCTACTGCCAGACTTTGCATTGAGTGCGGTGTCTCCTACGGGATGCGAACGGAAGATAACGACGACGGGGTCTCGTCGAGTGGCTTGGATGCCTCGCCGGAGAGCCCGGCTGCTACTCCAGCGTACCAAGTGTTCATCCGGCATTTTTCTAGCCGTTACCAATCCCCGGGGCGAACGGGGGACAGGTGTGATCAAGACCTCCTGCCCGGGTCCCGGTCATGCCCGTGCCGAGGCTGTAATGACGGGCCCGGTCGGCTCAATGCTCCACCGGCATTTCATCGGCCAGCACCGAGGATGCATCCGGCAGGGTCTGCGCGTTGTAATCGATGATCTGCCAGCCGCGTTCGGCATGCCTTTCCAGCACTGTCCAGGCACAGTTAGCCATGCCCGCGAACATTTCCCGCAGGTGGGACGGGGCTTCGAAGAACGCAAGCAGGCCGCTTCGCAGGGCGGCTCCATGGCCGACCAGAACACCCGTCTCGCCGTCGTTCACTGCGGCGGCAGCTTCATCGATGACAGCCTTCATCCGCTCATTGACTTCCGAGGGGAGTTCGGCGCCCGGAACGCGGTAGTTGTCCTCGGAGAAGAACTTTTCGTAGATGTCCGGGTGTTGCGCCCGGAACTCGGCGAACGTCGTTCCCTGCCGGATGCCCACGTGGTACTCCCGGAGCCGGGCGTCCAGCTCAAGGTCCCGGCCGGTAAGCACAGCCAGTTCCTGCGCGGTATCGCGGGCACGCTGCAGGTCGCTGGACCAGATGAAGGCCGGGTCGAAGGTGGCCAGCATCGCCGCGGCCTGCTTCGCCTGGGTGCGGCCCGTGTCATCCAAAGGCACATCCGCCTGCCCCTGGGCTTTCTCCAGCACATTCCACTCGGTCTGGCCGTGGCGCCACAGCACCAGCCGGGGCCGCTGCCGCCCCGGGGACGGATGTCCGTTCTGCATCAATTTTCTCCGTTCTGGTGCCGTTTCGTCGGAGGCGCCGAACCGCCGTCCTGACTTGAGCGAGCTCCGTCCGGATCTCCTCCGGGACATCGATCGACGGAGCTGCCATCTCCTTTCAGGGTATTCACACGGGCAGGACAGAAACGTAGGCTTCGTCTAGATCCTATCGACAGCCGGGACGGGGAATCCGGCCTCAGCACGAAAAGAGATCGGCATGCGCGAAGACCTGCGGCGGTGGTTTGCCAGCGGAAGCTACCAGGGCTCCCGGTATGAGCCGGAGCGATTGGCGGCACAAAAAGACGGCCAGAAAGTGAGCGTCGTCCTTCCTGCAAAGAACGAAGCGGCCACGGTGGGGCAGATCGTTTCGGCGCTGCGCACCCGGCTGGTTGAAGCCGTGCCGCTGCTGGACGAAATCATCGTTATCGACTCCAACTCGACGGACGCCACGTCCGCCGTCGCGGCCGCCGCCGGCGCGAAAGTCGCCCGCCAGGAGCACATCCTGCCGGAGTTGGGCAACGTCCCGGGCAAGGGCGAGGCGTTGTGGAAATCCCTCACGGTGGCCACCGGGGACATCGTGGTGTTCATCGACGCGGACCTGCACGATTTCGATCCCCAGTTCGCCGTCGGAATGCTGGGCCCGTTGCTGACCGAACCGCGCGTCCACTTCGTTAAGAGCTGCTACGACCGGCCGCTCAACGACGGGGTCACGGTGATGCCCGCCGGTGGGGGCCGCGTGACAGAGCTCGTGGCCCGGCCGCTGCTCAACCTCTTCTGGCCCGAGCTCGCCGGGATAGTGCAGCCGCTCGCCGGTGAATACGCGGCCCGCCGCTCACTGCTCGAGCGCATCCCGTTCGTTTCGGGCTACGGGGTGGAGATCGGCATGCTGGTCGACGTGCTGGAAGCGGTGGGGCTGGAGGGAATGGCGCAGGTGGACCTGGGCGTGCGCTGCCACCGCAACGCCACGGATGCGGACCTGTCCCGGATGGCGATGCAGGTGCAGCTGACCGTCCAGTCCCGGCTTTTCCGCCGCGGGCTGGTCGCGGCCGCGCCGGCGTCGGCGCCGCTGACCCAGTTCCTGCGCGAGGGCGACCGGTTCATCGAGGAAACCTGCGATGTCGAAATTTCCGAACGTCCGCCCATGATTGAGATCCCCGACTACCGGCTGACCGCGGCCAAGGCCAGTTAGGCCATGCGGATTCTGGTCAATGCCGGCCCTTGGCTCCCGGTTCCGCCCGAAGGCTACGGCGGAATCGAAACCGTCCTGGCCACGCTCGTTCCGGAACTGCGCCGCGCCGGCGTCCATGTCACCCTTGCCACCGTGGGACCGAGTTCCCTCGAGGCGGATGCCTACCTGCGGCCGCTGGCCGAGCCGCAGTTCCGCTCCATCGCCATGCCCTACAACCAAGTTTCCGGGATTGCCCACGCGCATATGCATGCCTTGGTGAATGCAATGTACGACGGCGGCAGCTGGGATCTCGTGCACGATCACCTTGAGGTGGTGGGGCCGGCCGTCTTCGCCGCGATGGGCATCTCGGCGCCGCCGGTCCTGCAGACGCTGCACTGGGACCTGGCCAAACATGCGGCGTTCTATTCGACGTTCAACGGCCGCGGCCGGGTGCGGTTCGCGGCCGTCTCGCAGTCCCAGTTGGACCGCGCTCCGGAGCAGTTGCGGCGCCAAGCCATCGGCGTGGTCCCGCTGGCCCCGGCCCCGGCACTCGAGGTGCAGGTGGATCCGGGCGACCACGCACTGCTGCTCGCCCGGATCACCAGGGACAAGGGCCAGGACACCGCGGTGCGGATCTGCGCGGCGGCGAACATCCCGCTGGTCCTGGCCGGTCCGGTGGCCGGAATCAACGACCCGCAGGAACTGGACCGCCGGCTCGCCGAGGGGGACAACGCCCTTGCCGCCCACCCCGATGTGAAGTACTTCCTGGCCGAGGTCAGTCCGCTGCTGGACGGGCGCCGCGCACGCTGGATCGGCGGCGTGGCGGGAGAGGCGAAGGAGCGGGTGCTGCGCTCGGCCCGGGTGCTGCTGGCTCCGAACCGTTGGGCCGAACCCGGGGCAACTGGAGTGGTTGAGGCGCTCTCCCGGGGCGTACCTGTGGTCGGCACGCCGCTGGGCGTGCTGCCCTCGTTGGTGGACCACGGCCGCACCGGATACCTGGCCGCCAGCGAGCCGGATCTGGCGCAGTACCTGCAGAAGCTGGACGGCATTGATCCGCAGGACTGCCGCGCCGCCGCAGCGGCCTGGACTCCGCACGCCATGGCTGCGCACTACATCGATCTGTACGAGAAGCTCATCCGGGAGGCCGCATGACCATCAGCATCGCCCTGATCGGAGCAGGATCGGTGGGCCGGCGCCATGCCGGCGTCCTGAACTCGCTGCCCGGTGTCAGGCTCGCCAGCATTACCGACGCCCACGAGCCCGCCGCCCAAGCGCTGGCAGACGAGCTCGACCTGCCCGCCTTCACCAGCCCGGACGAAGCGCTCGACGCCGTCGACGTGGACGCGGTGTACGTCTGCGTACCTCCCTTTGCCCATGGTCCCGGGGAACGCGCGGCGCTATCCAGAGGCCTGCCGCTGTTTGTGGAAAAGCCTGTGGGGCTTGGTCGGGACGTGGCCGAGGAGATCGGTGCCCTGGTGGAAGAGAGCGGGGTGGTGACCGGAACGGGCTACCACTGGCGCTGCATGGACTCCGTTGAACATGCCAGGCGACTGCTGGCGGACGCCCCGCCTCTGCTGGCCAACGGCTACTGGCTGGACAAGCGTCCACCTGTGCCATGGTGGGGACGGATGGACCGCTCCGGCGGACAGGTGGTCGAGCAGCTCACGCACGTGCTGGACACCGCACGCTTCCTGCTCGGTGAAGCCGTGGAAGTCTACGCCGCCGGGCTCCGCCGTGGTCTGGAAGACCCGGATCCCTCCGGCCGAGTGCCAACGCCGGAGGACTACGAAGAGGTCGATGACGCCACTGCGGCGACCGTGCGTTTTGCCTCCGGGACCGTGGCAACGCTGGCGGCCACCTCTGTGCTGGCCGCCAAACACCGGGCAGCCCTGCACACGGTCAGCCGAGGCTTGTATTTAGAGCTGTCGGAGGACGGCTTGAGCAGCTTCGACGGCTCGGCCCGGACGGACATGAAGTGCGGGGAAGACCCGCGGATCGCCGTCGACCGGGAATTCATTGAAGCCGTGCGCGGTGAACGCGAATCCACCCGGGTGCCTTACGCCGAAGCCCTCCGGAGCCATCGGCTGGCGTGTGCCATTGCCGAATCTGCACGGACCGGACGCTCGGTAAAGCTCCAGCCGGAGGCAGCGCCGGAACTGAGGGCGGATCTGAGGCCGGAACCGGAACCTGTCCGGCCTTCCGCAATACTGCTTACGGGCCTGCCGGCGGCCGGCCAAGCAGCGGGTCCGCGTTCCCTAACGGTGATGAACCGGCGTCGTAATTTGATTGTTGCCGCTGCCGGAAACGTCGAGATTGTCGACGAGGAGCTGCCCGAAGTGCCCGACGGCGGTATCCTGCTGGAGACTTTGGCCACTGGGCTGTCGGCCGGCACCGAACTGGCCTTCGTCAAGGGCAACCACCCCGGGCTGAGCTCCCGGCTGGATCCCGAGCTCAGCCTCTTCCTAACCGGATCTCCCGGCACGGGTTACCCGGTGCGCCGGCTCGGGTACATGGAAGTGGCGAAAGTGGTGCGGTCCCGCACCGACGCGTTCGCCGAGGGGGACGTGCTGGCCTCGGCCTACGGGCACGCCACCGCACATGTAGCCGACCCGATGACCGAGCACCTGGTGCCGCTGCCCGCGCAACTGGATCCGCTGCTGGGCGTTTTCGTCGCGCACTTCGGGCCGATCTGCGCCAACGGGCTCCTCCACGCGGCCGCTGATGCCACCGGCGGCATGGTGCGCGGGCTGCAGGACGGCGTCGAAGGGCGGCTCGTCCTGGTGACCGGAGCCGGTCCCATCGGCCTGATGACCGCGCTGTTCGCTTCGTCCCTGGGCGCGCGCGAAGTGGCGGTGGCGGACTCCGATCCCCGACGCCGGCAGCTGGCCGAGGACCTCGGCTTCCTCGCCGTGGACCTCGACGACGACCCGGGCAAGCTGCTCAAAACCCGCTGGCGGCACGGCCCCGGAGACCGCGGCGCCGACATCGTCTTCCAATGCCGCGGCCGCGCCGAAGCCCTCCACGCCGCCCTCCGCGCGGTCAGGCCGCAGGGCACAGTCGTGGATCTGGCCTTCTACACGCAGGGTGCGGACGCGGTGCGGCTCGGGGAGGAGTTCCACCACAACGGACTGAGCTTGCGCTGCGCCCAGATCGGCCGGACGCCGCGCGGCCTGTCCGCGCAGTGGGACCGCGGCCGGCTGTCCGCCGAGACGATCAAGCTGCTGCGCTCGCATGGTGACCTGATCCGCAAGCACTTCGTGACGGACGTTGTCCCGTTCGACGACGGCCCCGGCCTCATGCACCAAGTGGCGCGGCGCGAACGGCACGTGATTACCGCAGTCTTCGCCGTGTCGCCGCTGCTGCTCTGAGGTTTTGATCAGGAAGACAGGTTGCCTCTGACGATGCTGATTCCGGAATGTGCGGGATCACCGTCCACTGGTTCATCGGAGACGTCAACGATGGGGTACTGGTCCAGGCTGACCTCCGCCGGGATCGTGAAGGTCTGGGTCTGCTGTTCCATGGTTCCGAGGCTGATCAAGCCCGAAAGGTCAGGTTTGATCAGCCAGACTTCCTGGTAGCCCTGTGCCACGTCCTCACTGAGCTCGACAGTCAGCTGGCGCGCACCCTCATCGGTCCGGACCACCTGCGCGGTGCCGGTCACCGAGAACTCCTCCAACGGTTCCAGTTCCGTTGCTGCCAACGGGGCGGGTTCCGGTGCCTGCCGTGTCACGGCCCAGGTGATGCCTGCCGCTGCGATGATGACTGCGGCCGCAGCCGCCAGCCACAAACCCGCTCCCGGAGTCCGTCCAGGGCGTTTGGCACGGAGCATGCCGGGTTTCTGCTGCTCGGTGCCTGGTTGGTCTACGTTCCCAGGCTGCCCGGCTGCAAGCGGATCCTGGGCCAAGGATTCGTCCAGTCCCAGTTCGCCATGAATAGCCGCCCACACGTGGAGTCCGGGAGGTACCAGGGCGGAACGGGCGGGGTCGGCCCGGACGGCATCGGCCGTCCGTCGGAGGGCCGCGTATTCCGCGGCGCAAGTGCCGCAGGTGCGGAGGTGTTCCATGTCGGTTGCGTCGCCGGCGCGCTCATCGAGGGCAAGCAGGCTAAGTAACTCCGGATCAAGATGATGCATGGTGTACCTCCAATCTGTTCCGCAGGTGGGTAAGGCTTCGGCGGATGTGGCTCTTGACGGTACCAAGCGGCAGGTCGAGCTGCCGGGAGATCTGGTCATGCGTCAGGTCTTCGTAGAACGCCAGCCGCATGATGGAACCCTGTGGTTCGCCAAGCCGTTCCAGTTCTCCGTCCAGAACCAGCCGGTCGGCGAGAAGGTCGGCTTCGGCCGCGCCCTGAGGCTGTTCCGGGTCCGGCACGGTCAGGGACACGGCCCGCAGCTTGCGGAACTCCCGCTGGGACGCTGTCTGTGCGTCAGAGATGGCGTTGCGGGTGATACCGATAATCCAGGCAGGAAGCCGCGCCCGATCAGGGTCGAACGTGTCGCGGGAACGCCAGGCGCGGATAAAGACCTCCTGGGTTACGTCGTCCGCGACGGTCCGGTTACCGAGGGCCCGTGCGGCCAGCGCGTGGACCAGTGGCGCCAGCTGACGGTACACCTCGGCGAGCGCGGCTTCGTGCCCGTGGGAAAAGGCAGCGTCGAGGTCCGTGTCCCAGATGCGGGAAGCAGCGGGCATTCGGCGCTCCTTCCGGTCAGCAGACCGGGTGGGGACCACGGACTGCGGTTGGGCTGCCTGCGGAATCATTCCGGCAATGCAGTAACAACGACATTGTCGCTGTAGTCCTGCCGATCGTCCAGCCATTCGCCGCCACAGGTCACAAGCTTGAGTTGGTGCCGGCCACTACGGCGGAAGAGCCCTGCGCCGTCGAAATCGTCTTTGTCCATATTTGCCACCTCGCTGACTCGGTAGGAGAGCACAGTCCCGTCGGATTGTTCCACCAGAATCCGGGTTCCGGACTGCAGGGACTGCAGTTGCGAGAAGGGCGCCAGATCGCTCACCGTATCTACGTGCGCGGCGATCACGGCGTTTCCTTCGGCGTCACCCGGTGCCGGACCGTAGCGGTACCAGCCAGCCTCGTCGAAGGAGTCGGGAATCTCCATCGCATTCCCATCGCCGAGCCCGACATCCACCACGTCGACGGCGATAGTGGTTCCTTCGATGCTCAGGAACCGGGGCGGCGCTTGGCTTGGAGTGGACGGGGGAGGAGTGGCCTGCCGGACAGGAATCTCGGGTAAAGCTGATAAATCGAGCGGAGCGTCCGTTGTATCGCGAACCTGGGAGGTAGGGGAGGCAGGGGAGGTCTCGGGCGAGGGTGCAGACTGGCTGGGCGATGTGGCAGCCGAGCATCCGACCTGGCTCAGCAAGAGGCCCGCCAAGAGCAGAGCGCTGGCTCCCCTCCGCCAGTGAACCATTCTCATCTCAGTGGTCATGATGTTCGCCTAAGAAAGATGCGAGGGATGCGGATAGTCCGTGAGAGGGATGTGCTCCTCCGGACTTTTCGAGCCGGAGGAGCAGGGCGGCGCCCTGGCGAGGAAAGCAGGGCGCCGCCAGATCGGTTATTTATTGCGGGTTGCCGCGGTTCGCTGGCGCAGCGTCATTGCGGTGGCACCGAGTACGAGGAACCCAGCGGCCGCCATCCCGCCGAGGGCGATGGCTGAACTGTCGTTGTCCGCGGCGCCGGACCGTCCACCGGGTACGGAACCGGGGTTCGAGTGCAGCCCTTCGATGTTTTGAACGGCGAGTTGCAGAGTTCCGTCATCAAGGCTGCCCCAGGCATAAACAACGGTGTGGGTTCCCTCCGCTACGGTCAGGTCTGCCGGACCGATCACAGGATCCGTGGTTCCGGCGGCTGCGACCGCGGCGGAAATTGTTCCCGGATCCAGCGTCAAGGTTTGCTCGTCCGGATTCGCCAGCCCTTCGATCACCGGGGCGTCACCGGCGAGCACGTCCACCTCCGGGGCGGCGGCGGCATGGCGGACCGTCAACCTGCCCTTGCCCGCCTCAATGGTGGATACGTCGTTGGTGTAGAAATTGGCGGTGGGGTTGCCCTCGACGTCCAGATTGGCAACCGCGGTGTAGTTTCCGTTGGCTTCCAACTCCACGTCTACGGGGCCAATGACCGCGTCATCCGCGCTGGTAGCGTCCGCGGCCGTGATGGCCAGCGAGTAGCCTCCTGCGGGGAGCGGCAGAGGGCCGGCCAGCGTTCCTGGAGCGAAATCGTCGAGCGTGAGGGCTCCGTCCACCCACACGTCCACGGTTAAGCCGGGCACGCCGTGCAGTACGGACAGGTGCGCCTCGCCTTCGGCGGCGGAGGCGGGGGCTGCGAATCCTGCTGCGGCGACCAGTCCGGCTGCTCCGGCTGCTGCAAAAATTGACTTGCGCATTGCGGTTCTCCTTGAACGGCCCGGGATGGGCAGATTTTGCTTACACCCCTAATACCGCCTGAAGCTTCCGCTTGGATGCAGTTGCATGAAAATTATTTGCAGAACTTACATAGACTCTTCCACCGCGGCCAGCAGGCGGTTGAACCGGGCGTTGCCTTCCAGCTCGTCCAACAGGACCGCCTTGCCGGCGGAATCCGCCAGCGGCACCTGCCAGTTGGGGTAGACCTGCGCAGTGGTGCCGGGCTGGTTCTGCACCCGGCGCTCGCCGACCGCGTCCACCAGCGCCACGCCGAGCAGCACCGACGGCGACTGTGCCAAAAGCCGGTGCAGCGCCTCGATCTGCTCTTCCTCGTCGGCCGGCCTGTCCGCCGGCAGCAGCCCGCGGCTGCGCGCCAACTCAAGGAAGGACGCCAGCGAGGCGTCATGTTCGGCACGCTCCTCGGCGACCGGCCGCTCCAGCAGCCCAAGCGATTCGCGCAGGACCACGTGGTCCCCGGCGAGGAATCCCGCTGTTGGCGGCAAGTCGTGCGTGTTGACGCTGGCGAGGCAGTGCACCCGGTACTTTTCCGGTGGCAGGGGAGCGCCGCCGTCGTTCTCAAACCAAAGAATGGAGGTGCCGAGAATGCCCCGTTCCGCCAGATAATCCCGCACCCACGGCTCGAAAGTGCCAAGATCTTCACCGATTACGGCGGCGCCGGCTCGCTGGGCCTCGAGCGCCAGAATGCCGATCAGCGCCTCGTGGTCATACTGCACGTACGCGCCGCGGGCCGGACCGTTGCCGGCCGGTACCCACCAGAGCCGGAAGAGTCCCAGGATGTGGTCCACCCGGACGCCCCCGGCATGCCGGAGCACGGTGCGAAGCATGTCGCGGAACGGCGCGTAGCCGGCCTCGGCCAGCCGGCGCGGGTGCCACGGCGGCTGCGACCAGTCCTGGCCCAACTGGTTGTACATGTCCGGCGGGGCCCCGACGCTGACGCCCGGCGCCAGCGCATCGCGCAGCATCCATGCGTCCGCGCTGGAGAGATCCGCCCCCACGGCCAGATCGTGCACCACGCCGAGGCGCATCCCGGCCAGTTTGGCGGCGCGCTGTGCGGATTCGAGCTGCTCGTCGCATAGCCACTGCAGCCAGCGGTGGAAATCGATCCGGCCGGCGAGCTCGCGCCGCCTGGCGTCCATCACCGCGGTGCCCGGGGCCGCCGCGGGATCATGCCAGAGCGGGTGGTCCGCGGGCAGGTCCTCGCGCAGCGCGCACCAGAGGGCAAAGTCCTCCAGCCCCTGGCCGGCCTCGGCGCAGAAATTCTCGAAGGCACGCTGCCGAGCCGGCGACCGCTTCGCCCGGTACAGCAGCTCCAGCGCCTCCAGCTTCGCCGCGTAGGCGGCGTCCCGGTCCAGCCGGTCCGCCTGCTCGTTCAGCCGGCGGCACTCTGCCGCCAGCGCATCGATCCGCGCGCGCTGGTCCGCGGCCAGGTAGGCCAGCTCCGGCACGGCCTCGATCCGCAGGTACAGCGGGTTGAAGAACCGGCGGGTGGACGGCGAGTACGGTGACGGCTGCACCGGCGGCGCGGGCTCGGCGGCGTGCAGCGGGTTCACGAGGACGTAGTCCGCGCCGCGGTCACCGCTGATCGCGGCCAGATCCGCCAGATCCTCGAAGTCGCCGATGCCCCAGGAGCGCGTGGACCGCGACGAGTACAGCTGGGTGGCCAGCCCCCAGCCGGGGCGCTGCTCCAGCGGATCCGCAGTAGTCAGCCGCGCGGGCGTCACCACTAGCGACGCCTCCGCGCGAACGCCTTTCGTGCCGCCGCCGACCGGGTCTGTCCCACTGCCGATCCCGCCGCCGGTCTCGGCGACCAGGGTGTGCCAGCCCACCGGCAGCTCGGACGGAACGGCGAACATGATCCGGTCGGTGAGCGCGCCGTCCACCATCCGCGGCTCCGTCGGAACGGTCCGTTGTTCGGGCAGCAGCACAACCCCGTCCTCGGTCACGATCCGCACCCGTACCTCTGCACCGTGCGGCACATGGACCGGAACAAGCGTCTCCCCGCCGTCGCTGGCCCCGCCGTCGTTGTTGGTGCTTCCGTCCTTAACCACGACGGCGGGCGGCAGCATCCGCCGCCACGGCCCCAGCTCCGCGTCTGCTAGGGAGCCCTCCACCTGCTCGCCGGTCCCGGCCGGAACGCCGAGCGCGCCCAGCACCTTAACCAGGGTTTCGGGGTCCACGTCATAGGGCAGCCCGTCCCACCCAGTGAACTTCGTGCCCACACCGTGGGCCTGGGCGAGCTGGTGCAGCTTCGCGTTGCTCGTCGGGTCTGCCGTCTTTTGGGTCACTGTCATCTAGTCCGCCTCGTTCGCCCGGCTACGTCAGGATCAGGTGCGCTGCCACGGGGGCAGCCTGGTCTGATTATTGCAGTGGCGCCGCATTCTTGCAGGGGGCGCGCGGTCTTGGGCTGCAGGTTACGCGGGGCAACAAACCCGCCTCAGGGGGTCTTACAGCCGAGGCCTGCCGGCCCAGCGCGCAGCCTTCATCGCCAGGTGGAGCTCGAGCCGCACCCTTCCCTTAAGCGGGTCCGCGCCGATGATCGAGCGCACGCGCGCCAGCCTGTTGTAAACGCTGCTGCGGTGCAGGTGCAGCTGGGCGGCCACGTCCGCGACCGAGCCGTCCGTGTCATAGAGCAGTTCCAGCACCGGCAGCAGTTCGGCATTGCGGTCCTGCTCCTGCAGATCGGCGAAGTTCACCGAGCGCCCCGGCAGTCCGCCCTTGCCAGTGGCGAGGAACTGGTACACCCCGGTATCCCGGTACTCGGACAGCGGACCGATCTGCGGATCCACGGCAGCGGCCTGCACCGCGGTCTTCGACTGTTCGTAGGCTTCCGGCAGCCGGCGCAGGTCCGTGAACGGCTCGCTCAAGCCCAGCATGTCCGGCCGTTCCGGATGCCCGCCGCGCAGCGAAATCTCCGCCCCGTACCGCTTGAGCACCTCTGCGTGCTCGGCCCGGCCCGGCAAATCGCGGAAGAGGATGACCGCATGCTGCTGCGAACCCGCGCTGAACAGCGCCGGCCTGATCCCGACAGTGGCCTGCAGCGCCGAAATCCGCTGCAGCAGCACCGCGGCCTCCGGATCGGCCTGCTCCGCCAGCGCCGTGTCCGGATCCTCGATCCGCTCCATCATGCTGCCCACCGTCCACGGCGAACGGCCCTGGACCTCGGGCCAGCCCGCCACACTTTCGACGGCGGCAGCGTCACCTTCGCAGGCGGCAAGGAACTCGGCTTCGCGCCGGCGTCGGGCATCCGATTCCGGCGTATTCGTATCCAGCAATTGCTCCGCCAGCCTGTCCAGCAGCGGGCGGACCCCGGGCAGCGCCGCGAGGATGGCGTCCGGCGCCTCCTCGTCCTGCTCGTGCAGCACCCACAGGTAGCCCACGCGGAAGCCGCGCACCAGCAGCGGAACGCAGACCCGGCCGTGCATGCCCAGCGACGCGTTGGCCGGAACCACCACCGGCCGCACCGCCGTCGCAATCCCATGGCTCAGCTGCCAGGCACTGACGTCGGCCGGCACTTTCTTGCTCAGCAGGAAGTTCACCCGCACCTGGTCCGCCGAGGCCTGATGGCTGCTATAGGCGATGAGGTCGCCGTCGAGATCCTCAACGGAAACCCCGTGGCCCAGCGCCGTCGCAATCTCCTCCACTGCGCGTTCGGCATCGGGACTTTGCATCGGGCCTCCTGGTAGCGGTTGGTCTGCTGCTTCCAGTCTAGGGAAGCCGGACAGACACGGGGCGACACTTGGCGCGCGCCAATGCGACATTTGTCGATTGCTGCGGGTGCGAAAGGTGTGGTAGCGGTCACACTAGTGGCTGGGGTCGGGGAATATCCGTTTGCCTGCTGTTCCCTGTCGTGGCGCGGATCAGAGGGTTCATGACCGCTGGCTGTGTCCGCGTCGCCGGGAAAAGCTGGCGACGCGTGCGGCGACGTCGTTGCGGAAGGCGAGGAACGGCGTCGTAAAGCGGGTCGTACAGTTGTCTCATCGCCGGTTCAGGCACAGTTTCAAACCCTTTCGATAGCCTGTCTGGCTATTTCGCATACCTAGATACGGAGGCTCCCGATGATCGTCGGCGTTCCCAAGGAAATCAAAAACAACGAATTCCGCGTGGCTATCACGGCTTCCGGCGTCCACGAACTGCGCAGCCGCGGACACGTTGTCCTGATCGAAGCCGGCGCAGGTGCCGGCTCGCGGATCGATGACGCCGAGTACGCAGCAGCCGGCGCCGAGATGGTCGCGACGGCCGACGAGGTCTGGTCCCGCGCCGACATGGTCATGAAGGTCAAGGAGCCCATTGCCTCGGAATACCGCCACTTCCGCGAGAGCCTGGTTCTCTTTACCTATTTGCATCTGGCGGCCGAGCCGGAGCTGACCCGGGCACTGCTGGATTCCGGCGTTACCGCCATCGCCTACGAGACCGTCCAGACGGCCAACGGCGCCCTGCCGCTGCTGGCCCCGATGAGCGAAGTTGCCGGACGCCTCTCGGTGCAGGTGGGCGCGCAGTCCCTGACCGTTCCCGCCGGTGGCCCCGGTATCCTGCTCGGCGGCGTCCCCGGTGTCCGTCCGGCCAAGGTCACCGTGCTCGGTGCCGGTGTGGCAGGCACCAACGCCGCCGCCATGGCCGTAGGCATGGGAGCCGATGTGACCATTCTCGACATCAACATCAACCGCCTGCGCGAGCTCGACGCCCAGTACGCGGGCAAGCTCAAGACCCTCGCCTCCAACAGCCTGGAGATCGAGCGCGCCGTCGTTGAATCGGACCTGGTGATCGGTTCCGTGCTCATTCCCGGAGCCAAGGCGCCGAAGCTGGTTAGCAACGAACTCGTGGCCAAGATGAAGCCGGGCAGCGTCCTCGTCGACATCGCCGTCGACCAGGGCGGCTGCTTCGAGGACAGCCGGCCGACCACCCATGCCGAGCCAACGTTCCGCGTCCACGGGTCCCTGTTCTACTGCGTGGCCAATATGCCCGGCGCCGTGCCCAACACCTCCACCTACGCGCTGACCAACGTCACGCTCCGCTACGCCGTCGCCTTGGCGGATCTGGGGGTTGACGCCGCGCTGGCGAAGGATCCGGCTCTCGCCGCAGGCCTGAACGTCGCCGCAGGGCACGTTACGCACCGCTCGGTTTCCGAGGCGCACGGGCTGCCGCTGGCCGACGCCACGCGCGAGTTCGCTGCCGTCTAGCGCGACGCTTCAAAACTGCATAACAACTGCCATAGGGGCGGTGGGTCTTGGACCTGCCGCCTCTTTGTCATACCTATGGTCGTTCGGCAGGAGCGGTTGTAAGATTGTCTGCAATGGGACAGGCGCCCCGTCCGGGGTTGCCTGCCGATTGGTTAATGCCGAAAGCAAGGAAGCCCATGGCAAAGAACAGATTTATCGAGCCCCTGGTCCAGGAATCCACGCCTGCCATCATCGCCCGCAAGCTCCGCTACGCCATCGGCCACGGCGAGCTTGAGCCGGGGCAGCAGCTCGGCGAGGCGGATCTGGCCCGCGAACTCGGGGTCAGCCGCGGCCCGCTCCGGGAAGCCATGCAGCGGCTGACCCAGGAGGGCCTGCTGGTCAGCATCCGCAACCGCGGAATCTTCGTGACCGAGTTGGGCCCCTCCGACATCGAGGACATGTATCTGGCCCGCACCGCGGTGGAGCGCGCGGCTGGCCTGAAGATCATCGAACTGGAAGGCAGCCACAGGGAAGTCAGCGCCGCCCTGCGCGAAGTGACGGACCGGATGGCCCGGGCCGTGGCGGCCGGCGAGCACGGCGCAAGGCTCAGCGACCTGGACATCGAGTTTCATGAACTGCTGGTCGCCATGGCGCAGAGCAGCAGGCTCTCGCGCATGCACAACACGCTGATCACAGAGACGCGCATGTGCATGGCCGCGCTGGAGGACACCGGTTATACCCCGGAGGCGCGGCTCGCCGAGCACGAGGCCATCGCCGATGCCATCGGCAACGCGGACGTGCCGCGGTTCCACAAGTTGCTGGCCGACCATATGGATGATGCGGTGGAGAAGATCTCGCGCAGCATGATCGTGGCGGCCGCCGCTGATGCCGGGGAAACCCTTGAAACGTACGACGACGACACCGCACCGCCCGCGGTCCGCGCTGCCGAGCCCGTCGGTGCGGCAGTTCCTGCCCTGGAGCAGGCCGCCGGCTGAGCTGCCGCTGCGGTTCCTGGTTTTCCGTGGCGTCAAGAAGCAACTCGTGTTCCTAAGGTGGACTCCATGAGGGTAATACCTCACTCTTTTTGCTTCGATGCGGCCATTAACGAACAGAGTGGCCGCTCCCCTGGGGGAACGGCCACTCCCTTTCGCTATGTGCCTGGCGAGATGGTGCCAGAGGCTCGGGTGCCTCCCGGCGGGTTACTTCTGGAAGGCCGCGCGGCGGACCTCAGCGTCCTGCCGGTTCAAGTCGACCGCGCCTGCGGTGGGCAGGCCGACCGACTGTTCGACGCCGGGCAGCTCCTCGCCGCGCAGGGTGGCCTGCGACGTTTCCCGCATGCAGAGGATGCTGATGAAGCCGATGACGCCGGCGATGGCCATGTACCAGCCCGGGACGAGCTGGTTGCCGGTGGTTTCGATCAGCTGGTTGGCGATGGTCTGCGAGGGGCCGGCGAAGAACGCCGTCGAAATGTTGTAGCCGATCGCGAAGCCGGTGTACCGCACATAGGTGGGGAAGAGCGCAGGCAGTGTGGACGAAACTGACGAGACCAGGATGACCAGCAGCAGGCCGAGCACGGCCAGGCCCAGGAACTGCAGCAGCAGGTTGGGCACGGCCAGCAGCATGATCGCCGGCACGGAAAGCAGGGCATATCCTGCTGCGGCCGTGAGCAGCAGCGGTTTGCGGCCGATCCGGTCGGACAGGGCGCCCATAGGCGGAATGGCGAACAGCATCAGACCCATGATGGCGACCAGCATCCAATTGCCCTGCGCGGTGCTGTGTCCCAGCTGGCTGCTGAGGTAGGTCGGCATGTAGCCAAGGATCAGGTAGAAGGCCACATTGAGCAGGACCACGAAGCCCATGAGGACCAGGATCTGGCGCCAGTTGTTCTTCAGCACATGACGCAGCGGGGAGCGGGTGGTTTCGGAGTGCTGCGAGGCCTCGGAGAAGACCGGTGCCTCCGTGAGGCGGGTCCGGATCCACAGGGCGGTGAGGCCCAGCGGGATGGTCAGCAGGAAGGGCAGGCGCCACCAGCCGGCTTCCATGCCCGCATCGCCGACGAGGGAGATCAGCACGGTGCAGACGATCGCGGCGAGCATGAAGCCTACGGTGGTGCCGAATTCCAGAAAGGAGCCGAAGAAGCCGCGGCGGCGGTCGGGAGCGGACTCGGCCATGTAGACGGCGGCGCCGCCGTACTCGCCACCGGCGGAGAAGCCCTGGACCAGGCGGCAGATGAGCAGCAGGATCGGGGCGAGCATGCCCACGGTTTCCAGCGTGGGGAGCAGCCCGATGCAGCCGGTGGCCAGCGTCATCAGGGTCACGGTCAGCACCATGACCTTCTGCCGGCCGACTTTGTCCCCGAGCGGGCCAAGGATGATGCCGCCGAGGGGGCGGACCAGGAAGGACAGTGCCAGGGTGGCCAGCGTCAAGGTCACGCCGAGTCCGCCGTCGCCCTCTTCTGAGCCGAAGAAGTTTACGGCCATGTAGATGGTCAGGTAGCCGTAGACGCCGTAGTCGAACCACTCCACCGCGTTGCCGAGTGCGGAGCCGAGGATGGACTGGTGCAGCGTCCGCTTCTGGTCTCGCGTGACGGGTTCGGAGCCGGGGGCGACCGGGGGGCCGGGACGTTCGTTGCGCAGTGACGGAGAACTAGTCACGGGGTTCCTCCTTGAGGAGTGTGGGTCCGAGGGAATTTATTGACGGCGGAACATGGTGTCCGCCGTCGAGGGTTCGAAGGCAGAGCAGTGCGTAGGTACGCGCTGCGGTGAGCAGCTCATCGACGCCGACGGACTCGTCCACCTGGTGTGCCTGGTCGTTCAGGCCGCCGGGGCCGAGGACGATCGCCGGGATGCCGTGGTCCCTGGCGATGAAGCCGCCGTCGCAGGCAGCGGTCCAGCCGCCCACCTGGGTGGTGCCGCCGGCGGCCGCCACGCTGGCCACGGCATTCGTGACGAGCGGATGGTCCTCCGGGGTGCGGAAGCCGGGCATCTGCATGGTCAGTTCGGCATCCACGCTGATGCCGTCGGTGTCGATTCCGGCTTTGCGGATGTCGGCGAGGAGGACGGCGAGGATCGCGTCCGGATCGTCGTCGGGCATGAGGCGGCGGTCGATGGACAGGTGGCAGGACGGCGCGACCACCGACGTGCCCTGCCCGCCCTGGATGAGGCCGACATTCCAGGTTCCGCTGCCCAGCAGCGGGTCCAGCTTCTGCTGCATGGCCTCGTGGTCCGCGCGGAGCAGTTCGCAGATGCGGGCGGCGGCGCTGATGGCGTTGCGGCCGTCGGCGGGCCGGCCGGAGTGCGCGGGCTTGCCCGTGATCTCCAGCTCGATGTAGCTGTCGCCGCGGCAGGCGATGACGGTCTCCATGTCCGTGGGTTCGGCGACGACGCAGCCCGCGTAGCTGTAGGGCAGTCCGGCGGCGGCCAGGGCGCGGATGCCGAGGCCGAGATCCTCTTCGTCGACGGTGCAGACCAGGGTTACCGGGCCTGTCAGCTCGGCGCCGGAGTCCTTCAGTGCCGCCATCGCGCCGAGCACCGCAGCGAGTCCGCCCTTCATGTCCGTTGAGCCGCGGCCGTAGAGCCGCCCCTCCTCCACCGCTGCCCGGAAGGGCTCCCGGTTCCAGCCGGGACCGGCCGGAACCACATCGGAGTGGCCCAGGAACATCAGGCCAGGTGCCATTCCGGCAGCAGGTGCCGGAGAGATCGGCAGCAGCGTGACGAGGATGTTCGGCCGTTCCGGCTCCACCGGCTGGATCTCGACGTCGAAACCCAGCCGCCTGGCTTCCGCCTCGAGGACGGCGACGGTTGCCGCCTCGGTGCCGCCCGGGTTCTCCCCGCCGGCCTCGACGAGGCGGGCCGTCAGGGCGACGATGTCCTCGAGCCGGATCGCGTCCAGCGCTGTCCGTTCCGCCTCGGTGAGGCTGGCGGCCGGGCCGTGGCCAGTGGTGTTGACGGCACCGCCGATACCAGGGGCGCGGCCCACTAACGGACTCCCGATGCTGTGGCCGTACCGAAGGGAAGCTCTGCGCGGGCCTTGTCCAGAGCCGCGGCGAGGCGCTGGATGCCGACCTCGGTCCGCTCCGGGCTGGTGGAGGCGAAGCAGAGCCGGAAGGCATCCGTGAACCGGCCGGTGGGGGAGAGTGCCGGGCCCGGGATGAAGGCCACGCCTTCCGCCAGGGCGATGTCGAACAGCCGCTGGGAGTTGACCTCGGCATCTTCGCCGAGCAGCGTGACCCACAGGAAGAAGCCGCCCTCGGGATTGGTGGTGCGCACGCGCCCGCCGAGGTGGCGGTCGATGCTGGCCAGCATGGCCTCCTTGCGGCTATGGTATTCGCGGCGGAGCCAGTTCAGGTGGTCGTCCAGCCCGCCCCGGAGGATGAACTCGGCGACCAGGTGCTGGGCCGGCACGTTGGTGCAGGTATCCATGGCCTGCTTGGCGTTGATGACCAGCTGCTGCAGCTCCGGATCCGTCTCCACCCAGCCGACCCGCAGGCCCGGGGCCAGGATCTTGGAAAACGTGCGGACCGAGAAGATCAGCGGATCATTGGGGCTCAGCTGGTTGAAGCTGGGCAGGTCCTCGCCCTCGAAGCGCAGCAGGCCGTACGGATCGTCGTCGATGATGATGGCGTTCCAGCGGTGCGCCAGCTCCAGCAGGCGGATGCGGCGCTCGGTGGACATGGTGGTGCCGGAGGGGTTCTGGAAGTTGGGGATCGTGTAGATCGCCTTGGGCGTGCGGCCCGATGCCTCCACAAGAGCCTCAAGCTCGGCAACATCCATGCCGTCGTCGTCCACCGGAACTTCCAGCAAATCCGCTCCGTAGCTCAGCGCGGTGGCGGAACCGTTGGTGTACGTAGGGCTTTCCACCACCACCAGGTCGCCCGGGTCCACGAAGATCTTGCAGGCCAGGTCCAGGCCCTGCATCCCGCCCGAGGTAATGGTGATGCGTTCGCGGGCGGTGGGGTCCGCCGTCGTTGCCAGATAATCGGTCAGCGCGTTGAGCAGGTGCGGTTCGCCCTCGGTTGCGCCGTAGGTGTAGGACGACGCGTCGTAGACGGCCGCGGGAACACTGTTGAACAGCTCTACCGGTACGGCTTCTTCCGCGGGCGCGCCCATGGCGAACCGCACGATGTCGTGCGTCTGCTTGGCCAGGAGCGAGGTGCTGGAGTCGATGATCGAGCCGACCAGGTGGTCTGCCCGCTGGGCGAGAGGAAGGTCGCGAAGAGTCATGGGAAGGGTTCCTAGCTGTCGATGGGAAGTAGGCCGCGCTTGTAGGTGGTGAACGTCTCCACCCCGGTAGCAGTCACGCGGATGGATTCGGAGAGGCCGTAGCCGTAGTTGTCCATCCACATACCGCAGATCAGGTGGAAGGTCATGTTTTCGGCCAGGACGGACTCTTCCTCGCTGCGGATGCTGATGGTCCGCTCGCCCCAGTCCGGCGGGAAGCCCACGCCGATGGAGTAGCCCAGGCGGGAATCCTTCTCGTAGCCGTATTCGAAGATGGTGCGGTTCCAGACGGCGGCCACCTCGCGGACCGGAACGCCGTCCTTGATGACGTCGAGCATGGCATTCAGGCCTTCGCCCGTCGCCTCGGCGAGTCGGCTCAGCGCGGCCGAGGGCTTGCCCAGCGAGAAGGTCCGGTTCAGCGGCACGTGATAGCGCTGGTAGGCCCCGGCCAGTTCGACGACGACGGGCTCGTTGTCCTTCAGCCGATCCTCGCTCCAGGTCAGGTGCGGGGTATCGGCAGATTCGCCGGTGGGCAGCAGCGGCACGATCGCCGTGTAGTCGCCGCCGAATTCCTCGGTGCCGCGGATCTGCGCCTCAGTGATGGCTGCAGCGATATCGCATTTGCGGGCGCCGGGCCTAATGGCCCCTTCGGCGGCGGCCATGGCGTTGTTGGTGATCACGGCGGCCTTGTGCATCAGCTGGATTTCCGCGGGGGACTTGATGGAGCGCACCCAGTTGACCAGTTCAAAGGAATCCACCAGCGTCCACTCGGGAATGGCGTTGACCAGTGCGCGGTAGGCCTTCGGCGCGAAGAAATGCGAGTCCATTTCGAGCCCCACGCAACCCTTGGCGGCTGGGGCAATCAGGTGGCGCTCGCGCAGGGCGAAGGCCACCCAGTCGAAGGGGTGGAGGTGCGGGCGGTGCACGTAGCTCTCCGGGTAGCCCACGATGCTCTCTTCTGGCAGCCAGCTGGTCCGGAAGGCGCCGCTGGCGTCCATCTGCCGGCTGAAGAGGATCATGTCGCCCTCAGCCGGCACGAAGACCATCTGCGGGGTGTAGAAGGACCAGGCGTTGTAACCGGTCAGGTAGTAGATGTTCGCCGGGTCAGTCACGAGGAGGGCGCTCAGGCCCTGCTCAGCCATGCGCAGCCGGACTGCTGCGAGGCGTGCCGCGTACTCTTCGGCGGTGAAGAGCATGCGGGCCGTGCCGTTTACGTTCACTGAAGCTCCTTGCAAGCGTGGGTGGTCCACGTCACAGTAATTAGTAGATTGTCAACAATATACAGGGAAGGGTGGCCGGGAACAAGGGTTTCTCCGTCCCCCGTCCCCGGCCGTTTTGCCCGAGGTGGCATGTCCTGGCGGACATGCCTCAGGCGATCTTTGACTAGCCGCGGGGGACGGCCATGTACTTGTATTCGAGGAACTCCTCGATGCCCACCCGGCCGCCTTCGCGGCCCAGCCCTGAGGCCTTCACGCCGCCGAAGGGTGCGGCCGGGTTGGAGACGATGCCGGTGTTAAGGCCAACCATGCCGACCTCGAGGGCGTCGCCCATCCGGAAGCCGCGGTCTACGTCCTGCGTGAAGACGTAGCCCACCAGGCCCCACGGGGTGTCGTTGGCCATTGTGGTCACTTCCTCTTCCGTGTCGAACGGAACCACGGGGGCCACCGGGCCAAAGATTTCCTGGCTCATCAGGTCCGCGGTGGGGCTGACGTCGGAGAGCACCGTCGGCGTGTAGAAGTAGCCGGGCCGCTCGGGGCGGGAGCCGCCGCAGACCACCGTGGCGCCCTTGGCCACGGCATCGTCCACGAGTTCCTGCACCTTGACGAGTGCCTTTTCCTCCACGAGCGGGCCCACCTGCGTGCCGTCCTCGGCGCCGTCGCCCACGGACAGGGCGCTGAGGCGCTCGGCCAGGCGGCGGGCGAACTCGGCCGCCACCGGGCGCTGTACGAAGAGGCGGTTGGCAGCGGTGCAGGCCTCGCCCATATTGCGCATCTTGGCGGCCAAGGCGCCCTCGACCGCACGGTCCAGGTCCGCGTCCTCGAAGACGATGAACGGGGCGTTTCCACCCAGCTCCATGGAGGAGCGCATGACGTGTTCCGAGGCCTGCTGCAGCAGCTTCACGCCCACTTCGGTGGAGCCGGTGAAGCTGACCTTGCGGGCGATGCCGCTGGCCATCCAGGGCGAGACCACCGAGGAAGCCTTGGTGGTGCAGACAACGTTGACCACGCCCTTGGGCAGCCCGGCTTCCACCAGGATGTCCACCAGCGCCAGCGAGGACAGCGGGGTCAGGTTGGCAGGCTTGAACACCATCGTGCAGCCGGCCGCGATGGCGGGGCCGATCTTGCGGGTGCCCATGGCCAGCGGGAAGTTCCACGGGGTGACGAGGACGCAGGGGCCCACGGGCTCCTTGGAGACCAGGATGCGGTTTTTGCCGTCGCCGGTGGTGGTGACGTCGCCGCCGATCCGCACGGCTTCCTCGGAGAACCAGCGGAAGAACTCGGCAGCGTAGGCAACCTCGCCCTTGGCCTCGGCGAAGGGCTTGCCCATTTCGGTAGTCATGACCAGGGCGAGCTCGTCCTGGCGGGTCATGATCAGGTCATAGGCGCGGCGCAGGATCTCGCTGCGTTCACGGGGCGCCGTCTTGGACCATTCCTTCTGGACCCGGCCGGCGGTTTCGATGGCGCGGCGGGCGTCCTCGGGACCGCCGTCGGCAACGGTGGCGATGACTTCTTCGGTGGCGGGATTGACGACGTCGAAGCGTGCGCCGGATGCGGCTTCGGTCCATTCGCCGTCGATGAACAGGCCGGTGCTGACCTTCGCGATCGCGTCAAGAGCCTGCTGCGAGGTGCGGGCTGCGCCGGCGGAACGGTCAGGGGAAGTAGTCTGGGTGGTCATGCCTAGTCCTTGTCTGTGGTTGTTGCGGGGGTGTCTGTCGTGCCGGGGTCGAGCAGCTGGGCCAGATGCCGCCCGGGTCTTGAGGGTTCGAGCTGGTTCACCTGCATGGCGCAGGAGAAGCCGTCCGTGAGGACCACTGCCTCAGGTCCGGTGCCCCGCAGGGCCGGTGCCAGGGCGCTCTCGGCGACCTGCATGCTGACCTCGTAGTGTTCCTTCTCGAAGCCGAAGTTGCCTGCCACGCCGCAGCAGCCGGAGGCGTCCACCACTTCGGGGACCCCGATGGCGGCCAGGGCCGTTTTCTGGGTGCCGGCGCCGAACACGGAGTACTCGTGGCAGTGCGTTTGCAGCACCACTCTTTCGGGCAGCGGTTCGGCTGGTTCCGGCTGCCATCCCGCCGCGGCCAGTCCGCCCACGTGGGCGGCGAAGCTGCGGACGCGGGCGGCTACGCGGCGTGCCTGGTCGGTGTGGACCAGCTCGGGCAGGTCCTTGCGCAGTGCGGCTGCACAGCTGGGTTCGACGACGACGATCGGGCGGTCCGTGCCGTCGTCGAGTGCCTCGGCAGCCTTGCCCAGGAGCGACTTCGCGGTATCGAGCTGGCCGGTGGAGATCCAGGTCAGACCGCAGCAGGCGTCGGCGGAGCATTCCGTCGTCTCGCCCGCTCCTGCCAGCACCCGGGCTGCGGCGCCGGCCACCTCCGGGCGGAAACCGCGTGTGAAGGTATCCACGAACAGCACCACCCCGGCATCGGCACCCGGACGCGTGCCGCCGTCGTTGTTCGACGCCGGACGCACGCCCGCGGCCGCTACCTCGCGGTGCCACTCGCCCGCGCCGGCAAAGCGCGGCAGGGCCCGTTTGGTGGTCAGCCCGCCGAGCGCGGCGGCCACTTTGCCCAGCGGCGTGGCCAGCACGGCGTTGACCAGCGGCGCGATCCGTCCGGTGAGCTTGAGCCAGCGCGGCAGCCAGCCAAGCGAGAAGTGCGAGAGCGGACGCAGCCGGCCCTTGTAGTAGTGGCTGAAGAACTCGGACTTGTAGGTGGCCATGTCCACGCCCGCGGGGCAGTCGCTGGAGCAGGCCTTGCAGGACAGGCACAGGTCCAGGACTTCGCGGACCTCCTCGGATTTCCAGCCCTCGTCCACAGTGCGGGCGCCGCGGACCATCTCCTGCAGCACGCGGGCGCGGCCGCGGGTGGAGTCCTTCTCGTCGCGCGTGGCCTTGTAGCTGGGGCACATCACGCCGGCCGAATCGGTGCGGCACTTGCCTACGCCGATGCAGCCTTGGACTGCGTGTACCCAGGGATCCGTTCCGGCGCCGCCGGCATTGTGCGGGTTATCGGTCTCGGTGAGGGAACCGCCGCCGCTGCCGAGCGGACGCAGGTCGAAGCTTGTGCGCCATTGCCGCTGCGGCACGCCCTCGAGCGCCAGATTGGCGTCCATCGGGTCCGGGGCGGTCATCGAACCGGGATTGAGGATCCCGGCCGGATCCCACAGCCGCCGGAAATTCGCGAACGCGGTCAGCATGCGTGCCGAGTACATTACCGGCAGCAGCTCCGAGCGGGCGCGGCCGTCGCCGTGCTCCCCGGAGAGCGAACCGCCGTGGCCAACCACCAGCTCGGCCGCCTCGCGGGAGAAGACCCGGAAGACTTCGCGGCCGGCTTCGGTACGCAGGTCATAGGTGATGCGGATGTGCATGCAGCCGGCACCGAAGTGCCCGTACATGACGCCTTCCAGACCGTGCTTGGCCAGCAGGCCGCGGAAATCCGCCAGGTAGCCGGCGAGTTTTTCGGGCGCGACGGCGGAGTCCTCCCAGCCGGGCCAGGACTCGCCGCCGGTGGACAGTCGGGACGAGAGGCCGGCGCCGTCTTCGCGCACCCGCCACAGCGATGTCCGCTCGGCCGTGTCGGGGACCAGACGGCCTGCGATGAGGCGGCCGTTCTCCTTGAGCCGGGCCAGCAGCCGCTCGGCCTGGATACGGACCTCGTCCGGATCCTCCCCGTCCAGGTCCACGTACAGCCAGGCCTTGCCCTCGGGCAGCCCGCGGACGGAATCGTTGCCGCGGCGGAACCGCATGGTGTCCACGATCTTCTCGTCAATCCCCTCCACCGCGGCGGGGGAGAACTCGAGGATCGTCTCAATGTCGCGGGCAGCCTCCACCACATCCGCATAGCCGAGCGAGACCAGCAGCGCGCTGGCGGGCTTGTGCACCAGCTTCATCCGGGCGCCGGTGATGATGGCGCAGGTGCCCTCGGAGCCCACCAGGGCCCGGGCCACGTTGAAACCGTTCTCCGGCAGCAGGTTGGCCAGGTGGTAGCCGGAGACCTGGCGCTGGATGCGGCCAAGCTCGGTGCGGAAATCGGCCAGGCTGGCGTGGGCCAGCTTCGTCAGGGACTCCGCCAGCTCAACCGCCCGAGCCGCGGAGGCCCGGTCCTGCGGATCGGTGGCCCGCAGTCCGGTGGCAGTGGCGGTGAGCCGGGCGCCGTCGGAGGTGATCACGTCGAGCTCCGCCACGTGGTCCGAGGTTCGGCCGTAGCGCACCGAATGGTTGCCGCACGCGTCGTTGCCAAGGGCGCCGCCGACCGTGGCCCGGTTCTTCGAGGACGGGTCCGGGGCAAAGGTGGACCGGTTCCCGGTGGCTTTCTCCACCTCGCGGGAGAGCACGGAGAGCACCACGCCGGGATCCACGGAGACCGTGCCGGCGGCCTCGTCGACGGAGTGGATGCGGTTCATGTGCCGGGAAAAGTCCAGCACCACGCCGGGGCCGATCGCGTTGCCGGCCATGGACGTACCGCCGCCGCGCCCGATCAGCGGGGTGCCGGTATCGCGGCAGGCTGCCATTGTGGCGGCGACGTCCTGCGCGGAACGCGGGAACACCACGGCCAGCGGCGGCACCCGGTAGTTGGACGCGTCGTAGGAATACTCGGCCAGCCGACGGGGCGAGCTGTCGGCGTCAATGCCGGCAGCGGCCAGGCGCGCCAGCACCGCCGGCGGGGTATCGGCTGCCGCAGGGCTGCCGGCGGGACGGTGGTCCGCCGGCAGCCCGGTAGCGGGGAGAACAGTTTCGCTCATGCGTTGGCTCAGGCTCCTGCAGTGGCGGGGACAACGCCGACGACGGCGCCCACGGCGGCCTCGAAGCGCTCGAGTCCGGTGGTGATTTCCTCAGCGGTGACCACCAGGGCGGGGATCAGGCGGACCACGTTGCCGGCGGGGCCGCAGGTCAGGGTCAGCAGGCCCTGTTCGGTGGTGGCCTGCTGGACCGCGGCGGCCGTCGCGGCGTCCGGCTTGCCGTCCTCGCCAGTGAACTCGATGCCCTGCATCAGGCCCAGGCCGCGAACGTTGCCGATCACCGGGAAGCGGGCCTGGATTTCCTTCAGGCCGGCCTGCAGCTGCTCGCCGCGGATGCGGCTGTTCTCCACGAGGCCTTCTTCGTGGACCACTTCCAAAGTGGCCACGCCGGCCGCGGCGGAGACGGCGTTGCCGCCGTAAGTGCCGCCCTGCGAACCGGGCCATGCCTTGGACATGGTCTCCGTGGAAGCGGCGATAGCGGAGATGGGGAAGCCGGAGGCGATGCCCTTGGCGGTGATGAGGATGTCCGGAGTGGCCGTGGAGTACTGGTGGCCCCAGAACTTGCCCATCCGGCCCACGCCGGCCTGCACCTCGTCGAAGATCAGCTGGATGCCGTGCCGGTCAGCGCGTTCCCGCAGCCCCTCGAGGAAGGCCGGCGGGGTGGGCAAATAGCCGCCGTCGCCGAGCGCGGGCTCGATCAGGAACGCTGCCGTGTCATTGGGAGCGGTGCGGGTCTGCAGCAGGTAGTCCAGTTCCTGCAGTGCGAATTCGACGGCGGTGGCCTCGTCCCAGCCGTAGCGGTAGGCGTACGGGAAAGCGGACATGTGGACGCCGGCCATCAGCGGGGCGAAGCCGGCGGAGAACTTGGTGCCGGCGGTGGTCAGGGACGCGGCGGCAACGGTGCGGCCGTGGAAGCCGCCCTGGAAGACGACGATGTTCGGCCGGCCGGTGGCCATGCGGGCCAGGCGGATGGCGGCCTCGACGGCCTCGGACCCGGAATTGGCGTAGAAGACGGAGTCAAGGCCGGCGGGCAGTACCTCTCCGAGCTTCTCGGTCAGGGCCAGCAGCGGCTGATGCATCACGGTGGTGTACTGGGCGTGGATGATCTTGCCCACCTGCTCGCGGGCGGCGGCGACTACCTTCGGGTGGCAGTGGCCGGTGCTGGTGACGCCGATGCCGGTGGTGAAATCAAGGTAATCCTTTCCATCGGTGGCATGGATCCAGCTGCCGAGGGCGTGGTCGACGACGAGGGGCGTTGCTTGCTTGAGCGCGGGGCTAAGAGAGGTCATGCCACCTATGGTGCGGGTCACACCTGTTTATTGTCAACAATCCTAAAATCACGTACCGTTGTGGCGTGACTTACACCGATTCCAATCGTCGTCCCCGGGTCGTGATCCTCACCGCCGAGGGCCAGCCCCGTCCCTACAATTTGGACGCAATCAAGGCTCGTGCCGACGTCGTAGTAACCGATGCAGCAGGCCTTCCCGAAGCCGCCCGCGGAGCCGACGTCCTGTTCCTCTGGGACTTCTTCTCCTCGGCGCTGGGCGAGGCCTGGCCGAATGCGGACAAGCTGAAGTGGGTGCATGTGGCGGCTGCCGGGGTGGACGCAATGATGTTCGACGAGCTGCGCGCCTCCGAGGTGGCCGTGACCAATGCCCACGGCACCTTCGATACGCCGATCGCCGAGTTCGTACTGGCCTCCATCCTTGCCCACGACAAGCAGCTGCACCGGAGCAAAGAGCTGCAGCAGCAGTCCGTCTGGAAACATCGCGAGTTGACCCGGACGGGTGGCTCGCGGGTGCTGGTGGCCGGGACCGGCGGGATCGGCCGGGCCACTGCCCGGTTGCTGCGCGCCGTTGGGCTTGAGGTTCGCGGCGTTGGCCGCACGGCACGGGATAACGACGGCGACTTCGGCACCGTCGTGCCGAGCGCGGACCTGGCCGAGCATGCCGGCTGGGCGGACCACGTCGTGCTGATTGCGCCGCTGACCCAGCAGACCCGCCACATGATGAACGCCGAGGTGCTGGCGGCCATGAAGCCTACCGCGCACCTGGTCAACGTCGGCCGCGGTGCGCTGGTGGACGAGGCGGCGCTGGTTGAGGCGTTGCGCAAGGGGAAGGTCGCGGCCGCTTCACTGGATGTCTTCGAGGAAGAGCCGCTGCCGGCCGAGCACCCGTTCTGGGAGATGGACAACGTCCACATTTCGGCCCACATGTGCGGGGACGTGATCGGGTGGCGCGATGCCTTGGCGGATCAGTTCCTGCAGAACCTGACCCGCTGGACCGCCGGAGAACCGCTGGCCAACCTGGTGGACAAGGAGCGCGGCTACGTCAGTTCGAACCCCTGACGCCGGCAGGCCAGTGCGGGCGGCCGGGGAAGTCCCTGCCGCCCGCACTGCTTACCGAGTGGACCTCTCTGTCAGCAGGCCTCAGCGGAGCCGGCCGCCGTCATCGCCGTCGGTCTCGATCTGCTCCTTGCGGACTTCCTCGCTGACCGTTTCCTGATCCGTGACGGTCTCCTTCTCGAGACGGACCCGCTCCACCGGCACTGTTTCCTTTTCGACAACAGGACGTTCCTCGCGCAGGACAACCTCGTGCTCTTCCTCGCTGAGGTCCGGCCCGGACAGTGCAGCGCCGGCGTTCGCGTCCGTGATGGGTTCACGCTCTATGCGGACTTCCTCCCGGCTGACGGGCACGGTCTGCGTTACGTTCTCCGTGACAATGTACTTCCGCAACCGGGCGCGGCCGGTCTCACGGCTTTCGGTGCCGACATGGAGCTGCTCTTCGGAGCGAGTCATGGCGTCGTCGGTGGTGGGGCCGGACGTGTCATGTCCGACTGCGCCGCGGGAACCCGCTGCGTCATCGTAGTCGGCCGTTCCGAAGGTGGCGGAGCCCCTGTCGGTTCCGGTGGTTCCGGTGTAGCTGTCCGTGCCCACGTCTGCAGTTCCGGTGGTTCCGGTGTAAGCGCCGTTTGCGCCGAGGCCGTAGTGCTCGAAGAGGCGGTCCTCATCCGTTTCACTCAGGTGCCCGTCCGGATCCAGGCGGGGGGCGTCCTTGACCTGGTCTTTGGTGTAGGGTACCCGGATGTCGTCGCCGTCCACTGTGGCTTCGGCCAGCGGGACGAAGGACTCCGATGTGCCGAACAGTCCCGTTTTCACGGTCGCCCAGCTCGGATTTTCGGTCCGGTCATCCAGGTACAGCTGCCCGATCGAACCGATCTTGTTCCCCTCGGAATCAAGAATGTTGGAACCGTTGTTGGCCAGTCGGTCAATGTTTGCTTTGGTGATCATGCCATTTCCTTTGTTTCCGCCGGGCACAGTTGTCCTGCGCCCGGATCTATGGGCGGTTCTTGGGAGATGTCGTTTTAGAATCCGGTAGGGAGCGTAGAACCTGCACCCGCGGGGGAGGCTGACTGCGTGTCCTGGACATTGGACTTAGCGTCCTGGGCTCGCTCCTTAATGTCGGCAGCGGCGCCCGCGCTCTCGTCCTTCACCCTGGCGGCAGCATCCTGCGCGGAGCTCTTGACGGACTCCATTGCTTCCTGGGCCGGACCCTTTATGTCCTGCGCTACCTGCTTGGCGGCATCGGTGAGCTCGGTTTTCAGTGGTTCTGCCTTCTCCTTTAGGGCAGTTGCCGCTTGCTGTTCCTTCTGGCTCGCGGGGATCAGGGAGGAAATCAGCATGCCGGCACCAAAGGCTATGAGCCCGGCAGCCATGGGGTTGCCGCGGGTCTTCTCCGCGACCTGATGCGGAGCGTTCTGGACCGTTTCGCCGGCGTGCTGGGCAGTATGGGAAACGGATTCTCCAGCTTGGTGCATCCCGGATTTGGCCGACCCTGTGGTGTTGTCGGCCGCACCCATGATGCTGGTCTTGACGTGGTTCATCTTGTCCCGGACTTTCTGTCCTTGCCGGTGCGCTATCCCGGAGGGGCTGACCTTTTCCGCCAGCGCGTCGACATCGGAACCGAGTTCTGCACGGGTCCGTTCAATTTCTTCGCGGATTTCTTCCGGTGACTGGCTCATGGGGTCTCCTCACCTGGTTTAAACGTCGGGGGAATTTCCTTGATGGTTTCCGCGGTCTGCGGCATGCCGCGAACCGTCTTCATTTCCTTCTTGCCCTTGGCAGCGAGAACGGCGGCAACAATCGCCCAGATCACGGCGACGATCACCGCCGACCATCCAAGGCCGATCAGGGCGCTAAGGGCGTACATCAGTGCGAGGGAGAGGAAAACCAGGACAAAGTGTCCTGCCACGCCCGCGCCGGCAAACATGCCTGCGCCTTTGCCTGCCTTGGTGCCTGACTCCTTGAGTTCCGCTTTGGCCAGTTCGACTTCCTGGCGCATGAGGGTTGAAACGTCACGGCTGACTTCGCTCAGAATGTCGCCCAAGGACGAGTTCTGTGCCCTGGTCTCAGCTTCCGTTGGCGGAATCTCGTAGGCGTGCGAGCCGGCGGAGTTAGATTGTGTCATTAGAGCGCATGCCTCCGTTCGGGGTCGGTACTGACCGGCGGGGTCCCGGGACGAAGGGTGGGCTCGTTGTCCCAAGGATCGCTGAAGGGATCTCCGGTCACCGGTGCCGAAGCGCCGGTGGTGCCGACTGTGGGTTCGGCTGCCGGCGGGGCGGGGGTGGTCATCGGACTCTGTGCGGGAGTCCCTGTTCGCGGGCTGGACTGCGAATCCGATTGTGCCCCGGTGATGCCACGCGTCAGCCGGCCTGCCAAAAGGCCTGCTCCGGCGGCGATTGCCAGAAAGGCACCCGGACGGTTCCGAGCGAAAACCTTGACTTCCTGAAGCAGCGACCCCGGATCGCGTGCTTCGAACCAGCCCGCCGCATCGCCTGTCCTTTGGGCTGCTTGGCCAACCAGGTTCGCCGCGGTGCCCGAATTTTCCGAGGCCTGGGACATGGAGCGCAGTTCGTCGCTCAGCGAGCGCAGTCCCTCGGCGACCCTTTGCTGCTGAGTTCCGGCCTGGTCTTTCAGGGTGGAACCCAGTTCGTTCACGAGGTTCTTGGCGCGCGTGCCGGCCTCCTGGGCCACGGCCTTGGTCTCTTCAACCGCGGTGCCTGCAACCTGTTTACCGGCGCTGGCCCCCTCTTTGGCGACGTTTTTCGCTTCGTCTTTGGCCGCCGTCGTTGTGGAAGAGCTGCCGGTTGATGCGTAGCCGGTGGCCGTTTGGCTGTTCTGAATCGCTAGATTCTCTGTGCCGGGCGCCGCCGGATCCTGCCAGTTCTGCGTTGTCATAGTTTGTACTCCAATGCTTGATGCGAACTAGTTGCCGTCAGTCCCGATCAGGACTCCTACCGTGCCGTTCTCTGAGCTCACGTCCGTCGTTGATGTCCTCCTTTTCCTTCTCGAGTTTCTTATCGCTCGCCTTGGTATCCCGAGGCGGCAGCTGGATGGTGTCCTCGGCTTCGATGCCGCCCTGGAGCTGGCGGCCGCGTTCCATCTCGGCGTCGAACTCCGCGCCGAAGAGCAAGGAAATATTGGCAATCCAGATCCACAGCAGCAGCACGATCATGCCGCCGATGGCACCGTAGGTCTTGTTGTAGTTGCCGAAGTTGGACACGTAGAAGAAGAAGCCCAGGGAAGCGAGCGCCAGGACGAGCAGCGCAATGAAAGCACCCACACTCATCCAGCGGAACTTCGGCTGCTTCACGTTCGGCGTCGCGTAGTACAGGACGGCGATGATGAGGATCGCAAAGATTACCAGCACCGGCCACTTGGCGATGTTCCATACCGTTACTGCTGTCTCGCCAAGTCCGACGGCGTCGCCGATCGCTTGGGCCACGGGGCCGGAGACGACCAGCAGCACAGCCATCACAACGGCCAGCAGCAGCATGATGAGCGTGATGACCAGCATGACCGGGCGCAGTTTGTAGAACGGCCGGCCCTCTTCGACTTCATAGATCCGGTTCATCGCCCGGCTGAAAGCGCCGACATAACCGGATGCGGACCAGAGTGCGCCGGCCAGGCCTGCGATCAGGGCAAAACCTGCAGCGGGCGCACTGGCCAGCTGCTGGATCGGCTGCCGCAGAGTCTGAACAACTTCCGGGCTGGCGACGCCTTCCACGACCTGCAGCAGCGTCTGCGTGGTCTGTTCGGCCTGCCCGATCACGCCCAGCAGGGACACCATGGCCAGCAGTGCAGGGAACAACGACAGCACCCCGAAGTACGTCAGCGCCGCGGCAAGGTCGGTGCACTTGTCCTTCGAGAACTCCCGGACCGTCCGCTTGAGAATGTACTTCCAGTTGGGCTTCCGGACGTCACTGGGCTTGTCCGGCTTCCGGGAATGATCCGGAGCCGGAGCCTCGTGGCTCTTGCCTGCGCTGTTTTGGTTTTCTGTGGTCAGGCCGCTGGAAGGCACATCATTTCTGGACATTGGTACCTCCGGTCGTGTGCACTGACGTAAGCATGGCAATGTGGATGGGTCCTTGCTGGACGTTGCGGAGCTTCCTCCGCCCACCTGCCTTACGGTGTAAATCCATGCTAAGCATGCTTACTAAGCGCCTGCAATGGCGGTTGCCAAATTGGTTCTCAGGTTTTTTGCCGAGCAGCGGCGCAGGATCAGCCCGGAGCGTGCTTGCGCCGGTCATTCGGGAACCGCTGGGAACGACGGCGGCGGGGGCGCCGGCCGGGCTCTTTGGCCCGGCGGACACCCCCGCCAATTCATTGTGATCCTCCTACTCGTCAGGCGGTTCCCGAACGCCAGACGAACTCCGGGACGGAGCCGTTGATCTTCCAGTCACCGACCACGCGCGACTTGTAGACCACCGGGTTGTGGGAGGAGATGACCCGGGCGTTGCGCCAGTGGCGGTCCAGCTGCAGTTCGGACTGCGTGGCGGACGCGCCCAAGGCATCAAACAACGACGACGACGCGCGCTGCGCAAGGTCAGTTACCACGATCTGGGCCTGGGAGGAACCGAACTCCACCTGCAGAACGGCTTCCTCGAATGCCGAGGCGCCAGCTGCCGGCGGCGCGGCATCGCTCGCGGTCGCTGCAGTGCCATCCGTTCGAATCCCGGGGCGCAGGTCGAAGGCTTCCTGCAGCAGTTCGGCGACACGCAGGGTGGCTGCCTCCGCGGCGAAGGCCTGCGCCGCAATCTCGCCGACGATCTGCTGGATCTGGATGTCCTCGCTGGGGCGGACGCCATTACCGTGGCTGAACACGCGAGTGCGCTCGCGGACCGCTTCGGAAACGTCGCGGACCACGCGCTGGGTGATACCGGCCAAGGTAGCGACGTGGATGAGCTGGTAGACGCCGGTGGCGTACGGCGCCTGCTCTGTTTCCACCAGGATGTCGGAGGCCGGGACTGCTACATTCTCGAAAACCGCGGTTCCGGAGGCGGTCAGACGCTGCCCGAAGCCGTCCCAATCATCGTGGATCGTGACGCCCGGCGCATCCGCGCGGACCAGGGCGATGATGTCGCGGCCGTCCGCGGTCCGGGCACCGGTCTGAATCCAGTCCGCATAGAGGCTCCCCGTGGTGTAGTACTTCGTGCCATTAACACGGAAATTCCCGCCGTCGGGCTCAATGGTGGTGCCCACGCCGCCCACAGTGACCGCACCGGTTTCGGTCCAAGCGTTGCCCAGGATCTGGCCTTCGCCCACCCGACGCAACCACTCGGCGTCGTTCGCGTAGAGCCGGCCCTCCACAAAGGCGATGTGCGAGCGCAGGGCCTGGGCGAGGTTGGACTCTGCGGCGGCCAGCTCGATCAGCAGCCGGAAGAGCTGCACCGCAGTGGCCCCGTCGCCGCCGAACTCCCGCGGTACCCGGGCCGCGCCGAAACCGGCCGCCGCCAGTTCGCCGATCTGCTCGTGCAGCAGCACCCGGTCCGTTTCCCGCCCGGCGGCCCCTGCCGCGATGGATTCGAAGGCCGGCCGGTACTTGGCCGCCAACTCGGCGTAGGTCGGAGACCCATTGTCCGGTCCGGGGGCGACCCGAGCCGCGGAAGATGGTGCGGTTGTCTCGATGGTACTGCTCATACAGTGATCTCCTCATGGCGGAACGCGCCGCGGTAGGCGGCGCCGGGGTGGGTGGCGGGCAGCAGCGGGCCGTTGCCCGGGAACAGCCGTTCGCGCAGCGTGCGCTCGGACTCCGAGTACGCCGTGCGGTAGCGGCCGCGCTTCTGCAGTTCCGGGACCAGCAGTTCGACGACGTCGGTGAACGTCCCGGGGGAGAGGAACTGGACAATGTTGAAGCCGTCCACGTCCGTGGCGTCCACGATCTCCTCGATCCGATCCGCGACTTGCTCCGGCGTGCCGGCAATGAAGAATTCGTCGTTGCGCGGGTCGGAGAGCGTGTCGATCAGTTCGTGCGCGCGCTTGCGGCCAGCGCCGGAGGCGAACTCGGCCTCCATGGACTGGGCATGGTCGCGGCCCACATACTGCAAGTACTCGTCCGTCTCCAGCGAGGCAACGTCGATCCCGGAGGAACCGCCGAAGTGCACCAGATGGCCCTCGACGTCGCGCAGCCGCACGACCTCTTCGACCTTGCGCGCCACCTCGGCCTCGGTCTCGCCGAGCACGATGTTCAGCGAGGCCAGCGCCTTGACCGCGTCGCGTCCGCGTCCGGCGGCCTCGGCCCGCTCGCGCAGGTCCCGCACATCCGCGGCCACCCGCTGCACGGTCCGCGAGCTGACGAAGACGGCTTCGGCGTGCCGGGCGGCGAAGTCCTTGCCGCGTTCAGAGGATCCGGCCTGGTAGATTACCGGCGTGCGCTGGAGCGAGGGTTCGGACAGGTGCGGCCCGTCCACCGTGAAGAACCGGCCGGCATGGCCGATCTCGTGCACGCCGTCGGTCTCGGTGTAAACCCGCCGCTCCCGGTCGCGGACCACTGCGCCCTCGTCCCAGGAACCTTCCCACAGTTTGTAAGAGACGTCGAGGTATTCCTCCGCAATGTCGTACCGGTCATCGTGCTTGATGTGCGCCGGCAGGCCGAAGTTGCGTGCGGCATCCGGCAGGTAACCCGTGACCACGTTCCACGCCACCCGTCCCTTCGTCAGATGGTCCAGCGTGCTCAGCCGCCGCGCGTTGCCGAACGGCGGCTCATAGGTGGTGGAAAACGTGACTGCGAAACCGAGGTTCCGGGTCACGGCCGCCATCGCCGGGACCAGCAGGTACGGATCGTTGTTCGGCACCTGCAGTCCACGCTCGACCGCGGGGCCGCGGCTGCCGCGGTACACGTCGTACGTGCCGACCACATCGGCCAGGAAGATGGCGTCGAACAGGCCGCGTTCCAGCAGCTGCGCGGTTCCGGTCCAGTACTCGATGTCCGTGTACTCATGCCGGCGGTTGTCCGGATGCACCCACAGCCCGTGGTTGATATGGCTGACGGTGTTCATCTCGAACCCGTTGAAGTGGATCTCTTTGCTCATGGTGCTTCCTTGGCGGCGAGTTCGCGGGCGGGTAGTTCCGGCACAGCGGCCAGCAGCTGCCGGGTGTAGTCGGTCTGCGGGATGGTGAAAACGTCCGCGGCGGTGCCGGCTTCGACCACCTTGCCGTCCTTCATGACCAGGACATCGTCGCTGACATGGTGGATTACGCCGAGGTCATGGCTGATGAACAGGTAGCTGAGCCCGAGCTGTGACTGCAGGTCCGCCAGCAGATCCAGCACCTGCGCCTGGATGGAAACGTCCAGGGCGGAGACCGGCTCGTCCAGCAGCAGCACGCGCGGCTGGAGCGCGAGCGCCCGGGCGATGGCCACGCGCTGGCGCTGCCCGCCGGAAAGCGTGAGCGGGCGTCGGTTGAATAACGACGGCGGTAGCCCCACCTGGTCGAGCAGCGTCACCGCCCGCTCTGTGCGGTCGGCGGACGTGCCGATGGAGCCGGCCTCCAGCGCGTCGGTGATGACCCGGCCGACGCTGAAGCGGGGGTCGAAGGAGCTCAGCGGGTCCTGGTTGACCAGCTGGATGTCCGGGCGGTGCCGGCGTCGTTGGTCTTCGGAGACCTGGTCCGCACCGGTGCCGGACCAGGCGAACCCGCCGAGGTTCACACTGCCCGCATCCGGCTGGGTCAGCCCCAGGGCGATGCGCGCGGTGGTGGACTTGCCGGAGCCGGACTCGCCCACGATGCCCAAGGTTTTGCCGTGCTCCAGCGTGAAGGACACCCCGTCCACGACGGTACGGCGGGTGCCGCCGGGGCCGGGGTAGGACTTGACCAGGTCGCGGGCGACGATGGCCGGCGCCGTTTCGGAAAATTCCGTGGTCCGGCCGGGACCGCCGGAACCGGCTGCAACGGAGACGGGAGCGCCGACGGAGAGCCTGCGGCCCTTGGCCGCGCCGGAAGGGATGGCGTCGATCAGTGCCTGCGTGTATTCGTGCCGCGGATTGGACAGCACCTCGGCAGCGCGGCCGGACTCGACGATCCGTCCGCCCTGCATCACCGCAATCTCGTCCGCCAGATGGGAGACCACGGCCAGGTCATGCGAGATGAAAACCAGCCCGCGGCCCTGCTCCTTCAGCCCCGCCAGCAGCTCCAGGATCTGCGCCTGCACCGTGGCATCCAGCGCGGTGGTCGGCTCGTCGGCGATCACCAGCTGCGGATTCAGCACGGTCGCCTGGGCGATCAGCGCGCGCTGGCGCAAACCGCCGGAGAGCTCCCCGGAACGCTGCTTGGCGCGCACTTCCGGATCCGGGATGCCGGCATCGCGCAGCGCCTGGTGTACCCGCTCCAGCCGTGTGGCCCTGCCCCGGACGCCGTGGGCCCGCAGTGCTTCATCGATTTCCTGGCCTACAGTGCGCAGCGGATCGAGTGAGACCAGCGCATCCTGCAGCACGTAGCCGATGTCCTTGCCTCGCAACCCGCGCCACTGCCGCTCGGACAGCTTGAGTGCGTTCCTGCCCAGCACGTCCAGCCGCCCGGCAGCGACCTTGGCATTCGCCGCGTTCAGGCCCACCAACGTCCGGGCGGTGACGGTCTTGCCGGAGCCGGATTCGCCTACCAGCGCCAGCGCTTTGCCCGGCGCCAGCGCCAGCGAGACGTCCTTGACTACGTCCACGGTGCCGCGTGGCGTAGCGAAGGAGACGTTCAGCCCTCCGATGTTGAGCAGCGAGTTGGCTTCAGCTACGGAAGCCGCGCTCCCGCCGTCGTTGTTTGTTTGGTAATCAGTCATGTCCTAAACCTCTGCTTCGAGCCGCTGCTGCAGGTGACGCCCCACCACGGTAGTGGTCAGCGCGGCGAGGGTGATGAAGATGCCGGGGAAGGCGGCGATCCACCAGGCAATCTGGATGTAGTTGCGCCCATCCGCCAGCATCGCGCCCCACTCGGCCGCCGGCGGCTGCGCGCCCAGACCGAGGAAGCTCAGCGAGGAAGCCCAGACAATCGCCTGGCCCACGCCCAGGGTGGCGAGCACAAACAGCGGCCGGATCACGTTGGGAACGATGGTGTGCCACAGGATGTGCCGGCGGGAGCGGCCGAGCGATCGCGCGGTCTCTACGTAGGGCGCGGCGATGACCTGCAGCGTTTGCGTGCGGAGCATGCGGGCGTAGCCCGGGGCCGTGCCCACGCCGACGGCGATCGCCGCGGTGACCACGCCGGTTCCCGAAACCGCGATGACAATCAGCGCCAGCAGCAGGCCGGGGAAGGCGAAGAGGATCTCTACGAAGCGGCAGATCGCCGAGTCCAGCCACTTGCCGGAGACCCCGGCAGTGATGCCGAGCAGCCCGCCGAACACCAGCCCGATGGCGGTGGCGGCCAGCCCCAGCAGCAGCGACTGTCCGGTGCCGGTGATCACGCGGGAGAAGACGTCGCGCCCGTTTTGGTCGGTGCCGAAGAGATGCTCCGCATTGGGGGCGGTGAACGCGCCGGCCGGGTCGATGATGTAGGGATCCTTGACCGTCAGCAGTGAAGGAACGACGGCGGCCAGCACCAGGAAGGACAGGACCGCCGCGGCGATCCACACGCCAATCGGGGTGCCGCGGAGGCCCCGCAGCACGGCGGTGGTGCGGGTCCGGCCGCGTCTGCCGTCGGGCTTGTTGCCGGGCTGGTCGCCGCCGGGCAGCGGCGTCCGGGTGGTAGTGGGTTCAAGTGCCACGCTCATGCGCCGGCCCCCTTGTCATTGGTGCGGGGATCGATCACGCGGTACAGCACGTCGACCACCAGGTTCACGAGGATGTAGACCGTGGCGATGATGAACACCACGGCCAGGGTGATGGGCAGGTCCCGGTTGATGATGGCGTCCACCAGGGAGCGGCCCAGGCCGGGGCGGGCGAAGATGATCTCCGCGACCACGGCCGAACTGACCAGCGAGCCGACCGCCCAGGCGGAGAGCGTCAGACCCGGCAGGATGGCATGCCGCAGGGCATGGCCCACACGGACGGCCAGATCGGACAGGCCGCGGGCCCGTGCGGAGAGTACGAACGGCTGGGCCAGCGCTTCCTCGAAGGAAGAACGGGTGACCTGGGCGATGAAGCCGGCCAGCGGAATGCCCAGCGCCATGGCCGGGAGCACCAGGGACTTGAAGCCGTCGTCACCGGCCACGGGGAACCAGCCCAGGATGACGGCGAAGACCACGGCCAGCATGATGCCCACCCAGAACGGCGGCAGCGCGGCGAAGAAGACTTCGATGCCGCGGCCGACGCCGTCCAGCACCCGTCCGCGTCCCACGGTCAGCAGGGTGAACGCCAGTGCGATGGCCCAGGCGAAGACCAGCGCAAGGCCGGCCAGCTGGAAGGTCGGCTGGATCTGCGGTCCGAGGATGTCCAGCACCGGAACCTTGAACACGTACGAGGTGCCGAAGTTGCCGGTGGCAAGTCCCGCCAGGTAGTTGACGTACTGGATGAGGACCGGCTGGTCCAGCCCGTACTGCGCCTCGACCGCGGCCACGGTTTCGGCGGACGGGGCGGCGCTGTGTCCGCCCAGAATGGTGGTGACCGGATCGCCGGGCACCAGCCTCAGGACAAAGAACGTCAGCGTCACCGCGGCCCAGAGGACAAACAGGCTCCCGGCCGCGCGCTTGAGGATCACCTGCCCCGTGGAGCCGGCGGTCGCCGTCGTTCGTGGAATTTCGGTATGCGAAGTGCGGGCTTGCGTTGCCGTACTCATGATGCGTTCACCGCCGTGACGTCGTAGATGTAGGGGAGGGACAGGCTCGGTTCCAACGTCAGGTTGGCGAACCGGTCCTGGCGCAGGGCCAGCTGGCTGGTCTGGTTGTAGAGCGGAAGCTGGAGGGCGTTCTCGCTGACAATCTGCTGGGCCCGGTAGTACAGCTCGGCGCGGATGTCCGGATCATCGGTGGCCAGGGCCTCGTTCACGATCCGGTCGAACTCCTTGTTGCTGAAGCCCGAGCCGTTGGGGACGAAGCCGGCTGACTTCATGTACTCGGTGGAGAAGACAATCCGCAGCACGTCCGCCGTGTTGGTGTTCCAGTAGCCGGCGCGCAGGTCGTATTCGAAGTTGTTGTACTTTTCCGACGACGACGCGAAGTCCTGGTTCTCGATCCGCACATCGAACCCGCGCTGCTTGGCGCTGGCCTGGATCTGCGTGACCAGCGCCGCGTGCGCCGTGGGCCACGCAGCCGGGGTGTAGGGCAGGACCACGGTCAGCCGCTTGCCGTCCTTGGTCCGGTAACCCCGCTCGTCCCGGCCGGTCCAGCCGGCCTCGTCCAGCAGCCGGTCCGCTTCTGCGGGGTCCGGGAGGTACGCGTCCTCGAAGTCGGGCGAGTAGAAACCGGTGGTGCTGGCCAGCGGGCCGCCGGCCTTGGTCACCGTTCCGAAGTAGACACTGTTGATACCGGCCTCCACGTACACGCTGTGCAGGAAAGCCTTGCGCACCTTGATGTCGTCGAATGGGGCGCGCGTGGTGTTGAGCATCAGGTTGGTCGGATTGCCCGGCCGGTCCTGCAGCACCAGCTGCACCTTCTTGTCCGCCTCCGCCTCGGCGAAGTACACCGACGGCATCAGATCCAGCGCGTCCACCTGGCCTGCACGCAGCAGTCCGTACCGGGTGGAATCCTCCGGCACGATCAGCCACTCCAGGTTCTTGATGTGCGCCGGGCCCTCATGCTGGGCGAACGGCGGAGCCGAGTTGTAATCCTCGTTGCGCACCAGTGAGACCTTGGACTGCGGAATGTAGTCCACAATCTTGTACGGGCCGGTGCCCACCGGCGAAATGCAGTTCTCCGCCTGCGGCCGCTTGAGCGCGGTAGGGGACTCGATGCCGAGGAACGGCTGGGCCAGCACTTCCAGGAAGGCCGCGTACGGACGGTTCAGGCTGACGCGCGCCGTGGTTTCGTTAATGACCTCGGTGCTCTCATAGGGCTTGAGGTATCCGCCAGCCGTGCCGGACTGCGTGTCCGGATCCACCATGTGGTCCAGGTTCGCCTTGACCGCCTCGGCCGTGAACTTGGTGCCGTCAGTGAAGTAGACGTCGTCACGGACCGTGAACGTGTAGGTCAGCCCGTCCGCGGAGACCTCCCAGGACTCGGCAAGCCACGGATGGATCTTGCCGTCCTTGTCTTGCGAGACCAGTGAATCGAGGTAGTTGGCGGCGAGTGATGCCTGCGGCATGTCCCCGTTGACGTGGGGATCCAGGCAGGAGATGTCCTTGCCGGTGGCGAAAACAAAGGTATTGGCCTCATCGGGCTGGGCGCTCGCGGCGCCGCCGCAACCGGCAAGGGCCAGGACAACGACGGCGGCAAGGGCCGTGGGTGCCCAGGGGGTTTGGCGTAATGTCATGTTCTCGGGTTCTTCCGTCCGGCCCGTTAAACGGCTCGCCGGAAGCACCCGAGAATTCGGGGACTGCACTCACCGGCTAGTGTTCAACGAAGCTTGCGTCGCCTCGTGGCAGTTACCGTCCTTTGGGGACGTACCGAGGAATCTACCGGCGCGTCCGAGGGCAGGAAATATTTCTGAACCGCAGTGACTTTGCGCGTCAGCAGCATGACGTCACATGACTTCGCATGACGGAGCTGGCGAAAAATGCCGCAGAAAGAGGCCGTGGGGACAGGGGATCAGGCCAGGATGATGAGGAGGTCTGCTTGGTCCTGAGTGGCACGAACCAACTCGGCATTCGGCTCGTCCACGTCGCGTACCCAGGCTTCGGCGGTTTCCGGCGATTTACCAAAAGCGATGTGCCGTTCAACCAGTTGCCGGATACGGACTTGGTCTTCCTGCTCGACGTACCAGACCTCTGTGCACTGCTCGCGGACTTGCCGCCAGCCGGGCTCCTCCAGCAGAAGGTAGTTGCCCTCGGTGAGTACTGTGTGTGCCGAGGGAAAGACGGGAACGCGGCCTGCCAAGGGTTGCTCGAGAGTCCGCTCGAAACCAGGAGCGTAAACGGTGTTGCGCCGATCACGTCGAAGCCGCCGGAGCAGTTCGGCATAGCCGTACACGTCAAAGGTCTCCGGCGCGCCCTTACGAGCTAACAACCCCAGCCGTTGCAGCTCGGCGTCGGCGAGGTGGAAGCCATCCATCGGGACGTGCGCGAACCGCTGCTGTTCGGGATCGGGAGCCCCCGCGTTCAGCAGGGCCAGCAGGTTTTCCGTGAGGGTGCTCTTGCCCGCGCCCGGCTCACCGACGATGCCAATAATGGTCCGCCCGCGAGGGGGTGGCCGGTCCTCGGCCGCGGCTCGTTCCTCGCTTGCCGCGGCTACAAGCCGCTCGATCCGGTCGGCCAGTTCCTGCAGCCTCATTCGCCGGCCTCGGACGCCCCGTTGGGTTCCCGGTTTCGGCGCTTCACCGCATACCCCATATAAGAGAGGGCTGTGCTCCTGACCGGTCCGAAGTCCAGCCTGCGGCTGAGCTCGCCGTATGTGATGCGGCCGAGCCGGGTTTGGATTAGACCACGCAGCATGACCAGCGGGTTCGCGCGCGGCGCCAGACCGGACATGCCGGCAGGCTCCAATCCGTTACCAATTAATAGGGAGGCCAGTTCATTTGGTTTGATGAACTTGTCCCAAACGTGGAGCTCCGTGTCGATAATCCGGGTGAACTGCCACTCCTGCATGAGCTTGATGGCCAGGAGCCTGCTCGTAGCCGTCCGGTTGATCGTGTCGAACAAGTACACGCCTCCCGGTTTCATCACCCGAGCGGTCTCCGCCAGCACCTGCGGCAGATCGGCAACATGCTCGAGCACATCGCAACAGTAAACGACGTCGAATGCCCTGTCCTCCAGCGGCAGCTGTTCGCCGGCGCCAAGCTGGTATCGGATCCGAAGCCCGCTGGTTTCCGCATGCGTCCTGGCCGCTTCAATCGCGACGGCGGACGGGTCCACACCGACGACGTCGAACCCCAGCCGGGCGAATTCCTCGGCCAGCAGACCGGCGCCGCAACCAACATCGAGCGCTTTCACGCCTGCGCCGATCTGTTGGGCAACGGCAGACCCGTCGGGCGGGAAAGTGGCTTTGGCCAAGCTGCCGCCCTCATGGCCTAGCTCGCGCTGCAGGACTTCACGGCAGTAGGCCATCCGTGCGGGAGTAAGACTGCCGTGCAGCAGGTTGAGCGGGTTCTCTTCATCCCACCAGGAAGAACCCAGCCTGTTGTAAACGTCGTTGTCGATCGGCCCGCTGCTCCCCGCCATAGCAGGAGCATAGCGGTCTCTGTCCGTTGTCAGGCTGGATCTACGGGATCGACGGGCCTTTTCCTTAGCCCCGGCTCGGTGGCCAACCGGCATGCCGCTTCCATAGAAGCCCTCCTGATGCTGGCCAAGGATGGGCAGAGCCCGGGCGATCCAAGGCCCGGGCTCCCACCCGGTCTCCGGTTGAGGAAACGGTCCCCAATTAGTGCTGCTTGGGCACCTTGAAGAACGGCGAGATCACCACGCCGAGGGTGGCCAGGATTGCACCAATGATGAACGAGGTGTGGGCGCCCGAGAACAATGCATGAGCCAGGTCCGAGCCTGAACAGAAGGGAAAACGACGGCGGCAGGTGGGCTGCCGCCGTCGTCCTCCCATTAATAGGGTGATTAGTAGATCAGGCGAGAACGAAGCCTTCGTAGGCCCTTGCGGCTACCTCATCGCATTTAGCGCGGTAGGCGCCCACGCCGCCGACATAGGGCATAAAAACGCGGGGTTTGCCCGGGACATTGGCACCCAGGTACCAAGAGTTCGCCTGTGGAAAGAGCGTCATCTCCGCCACCGCATTCACGTGCTCCACCCACTCGTCCTCTGCCTCGGGAACCGGTTCTGAGGAGGTCAGTCCATTGCTGTCCAAGTAGGCTATGTGGTCTGAAATCCAGTCCACATGCTGCTCGATGGACGTGATCATATTGCTCAGGACCGACGGGCTGCCCGGACCGGTCACCGTGAACAGATTCGGGAACCCGGCGACGGACAGGCCGAGGTAGGCTCGAGGTCCGGCCTCCCACTTTTCCCGCAGCGAGACACCGTCACGGCCCCGGATGTCGATGCCGAGCAGGGCGCCCGTCATAGCGTCGAAACCGGTGGCAAAGACGATGGCATCCAACTTGTACTCCTTGTCAGCCGTACGCAGCCCGTCCGGGGTCAACTCCTGGATGGGAGACTTGCGCACATCGATCAAGGAGACGTTGTCCCGGTTATAGGTGTCGTAGTAATCCGTGTCCACGCAGATGCGCTTGGTCCCCACCGGATGGTCATACGGCTTGAGGATGCGCGCGGTTTCGGGATCTTGAACGATCTCATCGATTTTGGTACGGATGTACTCGGCCACCGTGTCGTTGGCTTCCTTGCTGATCGCTAGATCGGAGAAACACTGTCCTAACCGGAAACCGCCGAGCGTCCAATGCTCGTCGAACACCCGCTGACGGTCCTCCGGTGGAGCTTCCAAAGCGGAGTCAGGCCCGGGAGGGAAGGGCAGACCAGTGGGAGTGTGCTTGGCGTCCTCGCGGATCTTGCGGTAGTTCGCCTTGACATCCTGCCAGAGCTTCTGGTCCAGCGGTCCGTTGTTGGCAGGCACGCTGAAGTTCGGGGTGCGCTGGAAGACGTTCAGGTGCTCAGCCTGCCGCGCAATTTCTGGAATGGACTGGATCCCCGAAGATCCCGTACCAATCACACCAACACGTTTGCCTGAGAAATCGACACCTTCGTGCGGCCAGTCACCGGTGTGGTAGACCTTCCCGGTGTAGGTGTTTAGCCCGGAGAAGTCCGGAATTCGGCTGGTCGATAGGCAGCCGGTGGCCATAATGCAGAATCGCGCCGTCGTCTCTTCCGCGCCACGCGGCCCGGCGGACGATACGCGCCAGAGCCCGGCACCGTCGTCATAATTTGCTGATGTGACGGTGGTGTCCAGCTCAATGTCACGGCGCAGATCGTAGCGGTCTGCCACGTGGTTGAGGTAACGGAGCAATTCCGGCTGGGCCGGATAACGCTCCGTCCACTCCCAATCCTGTTCCAGCTCCGGGTCAAAGGAAAAGGAATAGTAGGGGCTTTCCACATCGCAGCGGGCGCCCGGGTAACGGTTCCAATACCAGGTTCCGCCTACACCGTCCCCTTTTTCGAAGACGACGGCGGAAAGGCCTTGTCCGCGCAGCTTGTGCAGCATGTACAGGCCAGCGAATCCTGCTCCAACAATGACGGCGTCTACTCCGCGTGGGGTGCTCATCAGGCCTCCACCGACGCAGTTGTTTCCGCGGCGCTGACGGAGATATCCTTCACGCGGTCTGCCACCAAATCCATGACGGCAGCGCTGGCCGGCAGCACATTGACCATGGAGAAGAAACCGTGCATTTGGCCTGGCCACCGGTGGAACTGGACGTCGACGCCGGCTTCCTGAAGACGCTGGGAGTAGGCCTCGCCCTCGTCGCACAGGACATCGTGGGCGGCCGTGACCACCAGTGCCGGGGGCAGGCCCTGCAGGCTTTCGGCCCGCAAGGGGGAGGCGTGGGGATGGGCACGATCCTCCGGAGTGGGGGCGTAGTGGTCCCAGAACCAGACCATGAATTCCTTGGTCAGCAGGGTCTGGTTTTCCGGCTCGTCGTAGGAGAGGCGGGTGAAGTCTGCGTCAGTGACTGGATAAATGAGCATCTGGCCAGCGATTCTGGGGCCGTTTTCGTCCCGCGCACGCAGCGCCATCACGGCAGAAAGGTTGCCGCCGGCACTGTCGCCGCCGACAAACAGCGGCGCGCCGGCGTTGGCTAGCTCTTCACGATGCTCATCGGCCCACTTCAAGGCAATCCAAGAATCTTCGACGGCGGCAGGGAACCGCTTTTCGGGAGCCTTGCGGTAATTCACCAGGACGACCGTGTTTCGGGTTTTCTCTGCCAGCTGGCGACCCAACGTCTCATAGCCGTCGATGTCGCCGACAACCCAGCCGCCACCATGGAGATAGACGAATACTCCAGTCGGGGCGGAATTGGGGACATGGACTCGGATGGCGAATTCTTCGCCGTCGTAACTGACCAACTGATGGTCCTCGGTCCGGTGCATTTCCGGACCTTCCCCGAACATCGCATTCATGGCCGCGGACGTGGCACGGGCTTCAGCCGGTTCCATTTCCCACATGGGTTTGGCTTCCGGTCCAGCAGCTTCTGCTGCTGCGGCGAGGAACTTTACGGTTGCTTCATCAAGCGCCATTTTCAATCTCTCTTCGTTGAGTGGATTGCTGGTCCTGCATTTTTAGTGGTGCAGGTCACAACACTATAGAATGCATTGTTCTTGAATGGGAAGAGGTTCCATGCGGATATTTCCTGAAAGGCCGCACGCGGTACAGTGAATGCGCGCCGTGCTTCTGCTCTGGCGTCAGGTAGCGGACAGGAGACCGGACGGAGGCAGGCAGGTGGACTTTGAATTGCCGCTCTCGCGGAAGGATGCCGTGGTTCAGCAGCTCCGCGACGAGATACTCTCTGGTGCTTTGGCCCCGCGGGCTGCGATCAAGGACGCAGAGCTGGCGGCCCGGTTGGGGGTCAGCGTCACGCCCGTGAGGGAAGCCATCACACAGCTAATCAGCGAGGGCTTCATTGAGGCTCTGCCGAACAAGCGGCGTCGCGTTGCCGCATTGACGCAGAAGCAGGCAATTGACCTGATGGATGTCTTGGGAGCCGTGTTTGTTGCAGGTCTCGAGCGTGCCGATGGCAAGCTCTCCGACGAGTGGCTCGAGGACTTCAAGCGTTCGGTGGCCGACTTCGGCGCAGCTCTGGGCTCGGGCGACATGCAAACTTCGGGACCAGCCTTCGGGCGGATTGTGAAGTTGGTTTTTGACGCTGCCGGTAACGACGAACTGCACGCCGTTATGGATCAGGTCATGCTGCGCTCCCTGCGGCGGATCCAGCTTTACCCCTCCCAACATTTGTTGCCGCTGTGGAGCGAGGCATTTTCCGATGTGGCCGATCTCTTGACGATCGGAAAGCATGCTGCGGCCGTCGACCGAATGCGCCGCTTCTTTGCAGAGCTTGTGGCTGCAATGCATCGCGATCGCAACGATGAGGAACTGGTCGGCCCGTAGCTGGGCACGCCTGGGAATGCCACGTCTCTGCGTCGGAATCGCAGCTCGCGAGATGGCTCGTTGCAGCTTTTGAAGGCATCCGTCCGAGATGGTGGTGCCTTTGCCGTTTCAAGCGGTCACCTGGACGTGGTGCTGGTGCCGCTTACGCTCAGCCTGTGGCGGGACGCGCTTCGAGAATCGACTTGATCCGGGCCAGATCCTTCCCGTTGGCCTTTCTCATCATCATCCCCATGAAGGGTGCGGCCAGCCGGGAGAAGCCTGTCGGTTCGCCGCTGTTGCGCAGCGTCATCCGCGTGTTGGCCCTGCCCACCTCGGTCCAGGTGTAAGTGGTCTGCATCGGGAAGGGGCCCTGGGCTGTGCGCATCACCAGTTTTTCGAGCGGGCGGAACTCGACGATCTCGTAAGTGTAGGAGAGGTGGCGGCCGAGGAAGGCGGCGTTGAAGGCGATGCGGGATCCAACCGAGAGCGGACGGGGCGTTTCCCAACGGGCCGAGGCTATGTTCTGGTACCACTCCGGGGCGTTGTCCGGATCAGCCGCATATTCGGCAACCGTCTTGCGCGGGGCAGCAATGACTATTTCGGTGGTGACGTCGACCATGCTTCAGACTCCCATATCGGGACCGGGCAGGCCACCTGACAACCGCCGGACACTATGGTTGAGGAGTCAGAACAACGAACGCGGCGTGCTCACGGGAGTGGCTGGGCGCATTGCAACGGACGGGAGGACTTGAGGAATTTGGCCACAGACGCACAGGAAATCCAGGTCTTCATCGAAAAGCTTGCCCGGTTGCCCGTCGGGGCGAGCAGCTGCAACTTCTTCGACCACTCCAAGCCGGAGAACGCCGTCCGCCGGCGCAACCTACAGCTGTACCTGCAGGACATGTTGGAACGCCGGCCCAAGGTCCTGCTGGTGGGGGAGGCCCCCGGCTACCGGGGCATGCGGTTGACCGGAGTTCCGTTCACCAACCGCGATATTCTGCAGAGCCGCAATGGCTACTTCGGGCTTTTCGGGCCGGACAAGGGCTATGTCATGCCCGCCGAGGCAACATCGGTTGCAGCAGAACCGACGGCAACGGTGATGTGGGACGTGCTCGCCGGCCTGGATTTCCTGCCGCTGCTCTGGAGCGCCTACCCGCTGCATTCGCACCAGCCCGGCCGGCCGTTGTCGAACCGCGCGCCGTCGGCCGCCGAAGCGTTGGCAGGGCGTCCGTTCTGGCAGGAGCTGGCGAAGCTGTTCGCGGTGGAGTCCGTGGTGGCGGTGGGAAACGTGGGCTTCCGCAGCGTCAGCGCCAGCGGCCTATCCGTTCCCAAAGTGCGCCATCCGGCCCACGGCGGCAAGGTAAAGTTCCGGGACGGACTGCAGGAACTTCTTGCCGCCGGGATGGATGGCGGACGGGCGGATCCAGCGCCTAGGGGTCGGGAGCCGCTTTCGCGGATCACGTATACATAAGCGATCCCGGGGTGGTGAGCACTTCGCCGGTTTCCAGCCAGGTCTTCAGCCCGGAGAGGATCATCGGCCAGCCGCCGTACAGCTGATCGTTGGCGCCCTCGCGCAGCTGGTCGTGCGTGACGGTCAGCCGGCAGGAGTCTGCCACCTGCTCGATTTCCCACGTGATCCGGGAGGTCCCTTCGGCTTCGACGTCTTCGCCCCAGAGTGCGCGCATGCTCTGCACGAGACGGCGCGGCGGGTCAATCTCCAGGATTTCTCCTTCGCTCAGCGGTCCGTCGGCCTTCGGGTTTGTCATCCGGTAGGTCGAGCCAACCTGCCAGTCGGTTTCGATCCGGTTGCCGAAGATGTACTTGCTTCTGGTCTCGCTGTCCGTGATCGCTTCCCACAGCCGTGCCGGAGTGGTGCGGATGTAGATCTCGAAGATCTTTTCCATCGGAGTTTCCAATCGTGTCTTGAGCTCGCTGAGGCCAGCGGCCCACGGTTCTGCGTACTTGCCCACCCACCGGTCGTGGATGAGGCGGATCGGCACCGGATTCAGGAAATGGAGCTTTTCGCGGCCTCTGCGCCGCGTGACCAGCAGGCCTGCTTCTTCGAGCTGTTTCAGGTGCTTCATGACACCGAAGCGCGTGATGTCGAACTGCGCTTCAAGGGCGCTGAGTGTCTGCCCGTCCTCGCGGAAGAGTTCATCCAGCAGGGCTCTGCGGGTTGGATCTGCGAGGGCTTTAAATACCGCGTCCACGCGTTAATAATAGGTGACCTTTTGGTCACATGTCGAGAGCGTGCGCAGGATGCAGTCAGCGCGCACCTGCCCTCCGAAGCAGCGCAGCGACCTCCGTCTGGCCCAATGCCTGTGCATGCTGCAGTGCCGTCACCCCGTTGGCATCCGGAATGTTGAGGTCGGCTTCGGCGGCGATCACCTGCCGAACGGTGACCTGGTACGCCTCGCTGCCGGTGCCGAAAACCACGGCTTCGAGCAGGCACGTCCAGCCTGGAGTGTTCACATGGTCGATGTCGACCCCGGCGTCGATGAGGATCCGGACCGTCGAAGTGTGCGCGTGCTCGCAGGCCGGGATGAGTGCCGTTCCACCGAAGCGGTTGGTGCTGGACAGGTCCGCGCCGTGCTCCAGCGTCAGCTGCAGGATCTCGTCGAATCCCTCGGCTCCGGCGTACAGATAGGCGGAGTCGTCGATGTTGTCCTTCGCGTTCACGTCGGCACCGGCCTCGATGAGCGCGCGGGCGGCGTCGATGTTGTTCGCTTTGGTAGCCGTAACCAGCGGTGTGCGCCCTTCCGCGTTGCGGCGTTCCAGCTCCGCCCCGCGGTCCAGCAGCTTAGCAATCTGCCCGGCGTCGTTGTCGGCGGCGGCCCGCTGCAGTTGCTGGTTCAGGCGGTCCAATTCCTCGCCTTCGGGAGCCGGGGGAGAGGAGGGCGGGGACGCGCCGGGTGACGGCGAGACCTCCGTGGATGCGCCGGCCGGGCTGCTCGCAACAACGGACGGCGACGGCGGGGCACCGGACGTGCCATCGGTTTCCTGCTCGACGGCGCAGCCGGTGAGCAATGCGAGGCACAGCAGCGCGACGGCCGCGGCAGCAGGAGCGGTCGTATTGCAGGCGCGCATTGTGGACTCCCAGCTGTCGGGGCAGGCGGCGAAACGCCGGACCCGCCCAGTCTAAGTGGCGCAGCCGCGCCCCGGGGAGAGCCAGGCGCTACGCTGGGCAGCGTGAAGATCGTGATTCTGGATGACTACCAAGATGTGGCTCTGACCAGCGCCCCATGGGAACACCTCCCGCCGGATGCGAGTGTCGAGCGGTTCACCGACCACCTCGACAATCAGGACGCGCTCGCCGAAAGGTTGCGCGATGCCGACGTCGTTGTTGTCATGCGGGAACGGACGGCCATGACGGCGGAACTGCTGGAGCGGCTGCCGCGGCTGCGCCTGATCACCACCACAGGCATGGCCAACGCGTCGATCGATCTGGAGGCGGCCAAGCGGCTCGGCATTGCCGTCTGCGGCACCCGTCAATCCACCAATGCGACGGCCGAACTGGCCTGGGCGCTGATCATGGCCGTGGCCCGGGACATCCCGCAGAACGATCGCGACATCCGCACCGGCAAGTGGCAGGCCGGACTCGGGATCGACCTGGCCGGGGCCACCCTGGGCCTGCTGGGACTGGGCAAACTCGGCTCGCTGATGGCCCGCTACGCCGAAGTCTTCGGCATGAAGGTCATCGCGTGGAGCCCGCACCTGACCGAGGAACGGGCAGCCGAACACGGTGTCGAACTGGTGACCAAGTCGGAGCTGTTCCTCCGCGGCGACATTGTCAGCATCCATCTGCGGCTCTCGGACGCCGTGCGCGGGATTGTCGGCGGCGCCGAGCTGGAGCTGCTTGGCCCCGAGGGCCGGCTGGTGAACACCTCGCGCGGCCCGCTCGTGGACGAGGCGGCGCTGGTCCGTGCGCTTGGCGAGGGGCGGATTGCGGCGGCCGCGCTGGACGTGTTCGACGTGGAACCGCTGCCGGCGGACAGCCGGCTCAGGTCGGCGCCGAACCTGATCCTGAGTCCGCACATCGGCTTCGTGACCCAGCGCGCGCACCGGCTCGGCTACACCCAGATGCTCGACAACATCCTCACTTTCTCCAAGGGCGAGCCGAGCAACCTGCTGACTTAGACGACGACGACGGCGGCGGTGGGTCCGCCGTCGTTGCTTGGAGTGGTCGGAGCAATGTGCCGGGTTTGCTAAACCAGCGGGCTCCGCTTCAGCCGAGGTGCTCGACCAGTGAGTCGAACGCTTCGTCCCAGCCGTCGTAGACAAAGCCGTCGCCGGGCTTGCCTTCGATGCCGCGCAGATGGAACGTCATCTCGGTCCGATTGCCGTCAAGCTCCGCGAGGGTGACGGTGATGACGGGTACTTCAGTCCGATCGTCGCCCGGACTGCCCCAGGTGAAGACCAGTCGCTCGGGTTCGATGACTTCCAGGTACTCCCCGGCGGTCGGGTACTCGCTGTTGTCCGGGGCGACCATGTTGTACTCGTAGCTGCCGCCGACCCGCAGGTCTACGCGCACGGAATCGCGTGGCGTGCGGACGCCCCTCGGGTGCCACCAGTGGGCGGCTTCATCCGGGTCCGTCCACGCGCGCCAGATAACGTCGCGGGGAGCGTCAAAGACTCGGGTGATGGTGAACTGCTTTTCCTCGGTCGTGGTCTGGTCAACCATTGGATGACCTCTCCTTCAGGTCGCGGAGCCGCTCGTCGAGCAGATCGAAGCGCTCGTTCCAGAGACCGCGATGATGGTCGATCCAGGCCGATGCGTCGTCGAGGGGTTCGGTGCGCAGGGAACAGGTGCGCCACTGGGCGCTTGTGGTGCGTTCGATGAGTCCTGCGTTCTGCAGTACACGCAGATGCTGCGAGATCGCAGGCCGGCTCATGGCGAAGGGCTCGGCAAGCTCTCCCACTGTGGTTGGCCCCTGCCGCAGACGGGTCAGAATGGCCCTCCTCGTGGGGTCTGCGAGTGCCGCGAATACAACACTCAGCTCGTCCGATGCCGCCACGTAAGCAACTCCTTAATTAATAAGTTCCTTAACTATAAATCGAGCCCTTGGCGTGGTCAAGAGATGGGGCCGGGCATCCGTAGCCGGGACAGCAGCCAGACCGTCCGGGGGAGGGAACATACGAGGGCCAAAGTCAGTGCCGGTACAAGCGCGGCACCGACGTCGGGAAACTGATAAATAATGACGGCCAAGTAGGTTTCGAAATGGGCCGGCGCGTAAACGAAAGCCAACCAGATGAGAAAGGTATCGAGGGCCATGGCCCCGACAGTCCAGAGGATAAGAATCCCTCGGCACCGGGTCGTGTTGCTGGTGGAGCCGGTGTGTTTCTGCGCCACAAAGCGGAGTACCAGCGCAAGACTCGCCAGTTCAGCGAACAGCAGGACCAGGGCAGCAGCCCAACCGTACTGCTGCAGCCACTCCTCCTGTGCGGCGATCGGTTCAGACGGTTGGCCATGGAGGATCCGCAGGACATTGCTGTCGAGTGCCTGGAGACGTGACGGTGCCGATGTATCGTTGCCGTTGATCAGCAGGGCGACACCGAGTCCGGAGGACGGGACCATTGCCTGATAGGTGTGTGTATTTCCCCATTCGCCCTGATGCTCCAAGAGCAAGGGGAGATCCCGGTCCGCGGCGGTCGGTGCGCCGGAGTGTGTGGATTCCTCCAAGGGGCGGGCAAACCAAGCCATTGCGTATCTTTTGGAACCGTCCACGCGGACCTGCGGTGTCAGCAGCGTTTGCACACTTTCCGGCCGGAGGATGCGGCGGTCAAGATAGCGTCCGCCCTCGAGCAGGGCGACCAGTTCGTGGCCGAGATCCTGTGCGGACGAGTACAGGGTGGTCGAGGGCATCCCCGTGGTTGCTGCAGGCACATCCGTCTGCCGCCACCAGGTGCCGAACCACAACGAATACCCCGCGGCCAGGTTGTCCGCGCGGGCAGCCTCCCGCGTGGTGTGGCTGTCGGCCATGTCGAGCGGTGCGAACACCTGCTCCTGCATATAGTCCCCGAACGGCTGGCCGGAAACCGTCTGCACCAGCAGGCCGAGAATGTTGTAGTTGGCATTGGAATAGGTGAACCGCGCTCCGGGCTCGTTGACCAGCCTGGCATCTGCCAGGTCACGCACCCCTTGTTCGAGGGCGTCCGGATCCTGTGCATCCGAGGCTCCGAAAGCCGATCCGTCAGCCGTTGACAGCCCGCTGGTCTGATGCAGCAAATGCCGGACGGTGATGGCCGCCGCGCGCTTGTCACTCATGCTGAACCATGGCAGATACGTCCGCGCAGGTTCGTCCAGCTCCAGCAGTCCGGCCTCCACTTGCTGCATCACGGCGATGGCGGTCAGGGATTTGCTGGTCGAGGCCAGGAGTACCGGCGTCTGTGGGGTCATTGGTCGCCCGGAATCATCGGCGCTGCCGAACGCAGCCTGGTGTACGGCTTGGCCGTCTTTGATGATGGCGAGGGAGACTGACGGAATCCCCATGGCGTCGATCTGTTCCTGCAAATAGGCGTCTACCGCCGCAAAGGCGTGGTCCGCCGAACCGCGGTCCCGCCCAGGGATTGCCGGTTCCGTTTCCCCTGTCCCGAAGGCCGCCTCGATGGCGACATTGGTTGCAGGGCGGATTCCGAAGGCTGCCAAACACACTCCAAAGGCGAGGACACAAACGACAGCACAGGCGAGGGTGAAGGCGGCCGGCAACTGAAATGGCGTCCGCCCCCTCCGTTCGCGGATGTTGCCCATGCCCGCTCCTGCGGTTTGGAATGCGGTCCATTCAACGTAGAGCCTGGAACGTCAAAGCACAATGAACGGCGGCGGACGTCCAGCATCCAAGCCGGCCGTCCGCCGTCGTTGTTGGCAGTGCTTGTTCAGGGTTTGGCGGACTTACGGGAGCGGCATGACTCCCGCGTAGTCCGTCTGGTAGCCGTTGACCGGCTGGTGCGGAATGTCTTCCCAGCGTTCGGCGTCGGCCTGCTGCACTTCGCCCGTGGCCAGGCCCAGCAGCAGTTCCTTCATCGCCAGCACGTTCTGTCGGACGGACTTGCCGCGCGCCTTCTGGCCGAGGCTGCCGTCGGACGTGTTGCCGGAGGTCTCGAAGAACACCACCGGGTTGGAGTGGCCCTGCGGGTTGAGGTTCTGGTAATTGAGACCGAGCATCATGGCCGAAACCACGCCGCCCTTGATGTCGATTTCCAGGCCATCGCCCACCTGGTAGCGGTCCATGTTGATGGAGCCGTACTTGGTCAGCTGGTCGTAGACATAGACGTGCATCTGGCGGGTCAGTACGTCGTAGGCGCCGTTCTCTATCCCAGGCAGCGTGGGCCCGCCGGGAGCCAGCGAGATGCCCAGCGAAAGCGTGACATCGTCGCCGGTTCCCCACTCCTTCTTCAGGCCCTGGTGGTGGATGTCGATCCCGAAGTCCGGCTTGACCGTGGCCCAGTACTCATAGAACGCCAGCGACTCGTCGGCCACAAAACCATCCGCCGTCCAGTCCCGGTTCAAGTCGATCCGCTGCTGCTTGCCGTCCGCGCTTAGCTCAGGCGCGTCCGTCTCCTGATCCCAGAGGACCGTGTGGCGGATGTTCGCCTCCGACCCGTCCGGGTTGTACATCGGGATGAAATGGAAGGTGAACTTCTCGCGCAGCAGGGAGTAGTCTGCGGAACCGTTGCTGCCCAGGTCCTTGAGCAGCGTCAGGATGGAGTCCGTGCCGTAGGGCTCGTTGCCGTGGATCCGACCCTGCACCCACACATGTTTCTCGCCGCTGCCGACCGTGGCCACATACAGGTCGCGGCCCTGCTCCGACGTGCTGACCTGCATGCCGGCTTCTTCCAGCGTGAAGGCATCCATGTCGTAGCGGCTGGTCTGCTCAAGCTTCTGCAGCTCGGCCACCACGTCCGAGTAGGTGAGGATGCTCGAAATGTTGGTCTGCCCCTCGGGTGAGGGGAAGTTCGCGTCGGCCGCCGCCGGGGCCAGCGAACCGAAGGGGAGTACGACGGCGATGGATGCGGCGGCTGCGAGAGCGCGGTACCGCTTGGGCCGGGAGCCCGTCTGGGGCTGGGGGTAGTGCGTCACTGCATGTCCTCCAAAGGTTAGGCGAATGATCGCGCCGCCGGTTGGGGCCGGACACCGCGAGGCCATTGGTTGGGAAAAACCAATGGCCACATCCGAACCTAATCGACCGCCCGCAGATCCACCAGAGCCGACGTCTGTCAGCAGACGTTCTGCACGAAAAAAGCCGTTGCCGTGGGCAAATGTCTCACAGTCGGGCTCGCTGCCAGGCGCCGGCCGGAGTGAGCGCCAGCGCGTTGTCTTCCACATAGGTAAGGGCGAGCCGGACCGCACCCGTCGCGACGATCGCGTCGCCCAGCTCGGAGACGGCGACGCGCGGCGGGGTTCCGGTCAGCCGCGGAAGTTCCGCGCTGATGGTCGGCAGCAGGGCGGTGGCCGAGGCGGATACGGCGCCGCCGATGACCACCATTTCCGGGTTCAGGAAGGTGCCGAGCAGGGAGATGACTCGCGCCATACGGCGGCCGATGCGTTCGAGGATCTCCTGTGCGACGGGGTCATCTTTGGCCGCTGCCTCGAATACAAACCTTGCGGAGACACGCGTCGTGTGCGGGCCCACCAGGTCCCGGATCAGCGTGGGCTTGCCCTCGGCCAGTGCGGCGGTGCCCCAGTGCCGGGCGAGGCGGGCGATGCCGTCCTGGCTGCCGACGCCGTCGACCAGTTCCAGCGTGCCTACTTCGCCCGCCCCGCCGTTGCTGCCGTGGAGCAGCCGGCCCGACTCGATCAGTCCGGTACCGAGGCGTTCACCCGCCAACATAACGGCAAGATCATCGACTCCGGCGCCGACGCCGCGCCAGTGCTCGCCCAGGGCGGCCAGGTTCGCATCGTTCTCCAGCAGGACCGGCCAGCCGTGCTCTTGCCACAGCTCCGTCTGCAGGCCGATGTCAAAATGCTCACTCAGCTGCAGGCCCTTGGTGATGTTGCCGTGACGGTCCACTGCAGTGGACAGCCCGATCCCGACGGCGAGCACGGCCGAGTGCGGCAGGCCGGCTTCCGTTAGGGCGCGATCGGTGGTCCGGGCAATGGTGGCACGCCGTTCGGACTCATTGGCCGTCTTGCTGAAGCGCTCCGCCGCCCGGCCGAGCATCTGCCCGGTGAGCCCGGCGACCATGACGGTGACGGTGGCCATGCCGACATCAAGCCCCAGGACGCACCCTGCGGAAGCGTTGAACTCGAACCGGCGTGCGGGGCGGCCCTTCTGTGTGCCTGAGCTGCGGTCACCCTCCAGCTCGCGCACCCAGCCACGGCGGATCAGGTCGTCGCAGACCGCGATCACGGTGGCCCTGGTCAGCCCGGTTGCTTCGATCAGATCCGTTCCCGTCATCGCCCCGGCGTCGCGCATAACCTCCAGAACGGCCTTCAGATTGGTCCGCCGCAAGGCCTGCGGAGTGCTGGCTGTCTTGTCCACGAAAGTTCCTCTTGACGTCGGGCCGGTTGTTCAAGACAATAGTAATGGAGTTTAAATTTAGATACTAAATAAATGGCGCTCGCCGCGCTTGAAGGAGACCTCCCATGACCACTCGAATTGGAATCAACGGTTTTGGACGCATCGGCCGCAATTTCTTCCGCGCCGCTTTGCAGCAGGGCAAGCTGGGCGCCGACCTCGAGATCGTAGCGGTCAATGACCTCACCAGCCCCGAGACGCTGGCCCACCTGCTCAAGTACGACTCGGTCACCGGCCGGCTCGCTGCCGAGGTCCGCGTGGAGGACGGCAATCTGGTGGTGGACGGCAAAACCGTAAAGGTGCTGGCTGAGCGTGATCCGGGCAATCTGCCCTGGCGCGAACTGGGCGTGGACATCGTGGTTGAATCCACCGGCTTTTTCACCAATGCCGCGGATGCCGAGAAGCACCTGGTTGCGGGCGCCCGAAAGGTCTTGATCTCCGCCCCGGCCACCGGCGAGGACCTCACCGTGGTCATGGGCGTCAATGACGGGTTGTACGACGACGCCGCGCACAACATCATCTCCAACGCTTCCTGCACCACCAACTGCCTGGGTCCGCTGGCCAAGGTGCTGAACGACAACTTCGGCATCGAGCACGGCCTGATGACCACCATCCACGCCTACACCGCGGACCAGAACCTGCAGGACGGCCCGCACAAGGACCTGCGCCGGGCCCGCGCCGCCGCGCTGAACATGGTGCCCACCTCTACCGGTGCCGCCAAGGCCATCGGCCTGGTGCTGCCGGAGCTGAAGGGCAAGCTGGACGGCTTTGCCATCCGCGTCCCGGTCCCCACCGGTTCCGCCACGGACTTGACCGTCACCGTCAGCCGCGAGGTCACTGCCGAGGAAGTCAACGCCGCCTACCAGGCCGCCGCGGCCGAAGAGCAGTGGGCCGGGATCCTGTCCTACACGGATGAGCCGATCGTCTCCTCGGACATCGTCACCGATCCCGCCTCGACCATCTTCGACTCCGGTCTGACCAAGGTCATCGGTAACCAGGTCAAGGTTGTCGCGTGGTACGACAATGAGTGGGCCTACTCCAACCGCCTCGTCGACCTGACCTCGCTGGTGGCATCAAAGCTCTCCTAACCAATATTTCCGAACAACGACGGCGGGTGCCCGGCTCACAACGAGCCGGGCACCCGCCGTCGTAATCAGCCGATAATGGTGTTGAAGTTCTTGACAACAGTGGCGCCGGCAGCGCGACCCATGGTGGCGTCCTGGATGTCGTTACGCTGCTTGAGCAAACCTTGCGCCCATATAGGTACCACCCCGCCTGCCGACGGGGTCCAGCGCAAAAACGAGCAGGCCGTTCGCCGACTTCTGGCCATACTCGCTGCCCTTATGTCCGTGGGCTGGCGGCAAGCGCCGCTGACGGTGCAGCTGCGTCCCGTGATAACAAGCCATCGGAGGCGGGACTCGGCTCCAGCCGCCAAAACTAAAGTGCACAAAACCTAGATAATCGATTCTTGACACGATAATGTGGAAGGAATCAATGGCGAGGCCGACTTTTGGGCGGCTGAAGGGAGAAGGCTATGTCCTGGGGACTTATCAGCGAGATGGGGCACGTGGCCATCCAGACCACGGACCTGCAAGGTTCCATCTTTGACGCCACCCAACTGCTCGGGCTGCGGGTAACCGAAAAGACCGACAGCGAGGTTTACCTTGCTGCTGCAAGCGTGCACCACGAGCTCGTGTACGTCGAATCCGATGTTAATGGTATCCATAGCCTCGGCTTGGTCGCCCGTGATGGCGATGCCCTCCGCACTATCCGCCAGCGCGTCCGGGACGAAGGCCTTCCGGTCATCAGCGAGAAGCCGGTCAGTGCTGGCGTCCAGGATGGTTTCACCTTTGTCGGTCCTGAAGGCTGGATCTTCGAAATTTACACCGACATGCAGCCGGATGTGCCTGCCCAGCTGTCTTTCGGGCCGGACCGTTACGGACACATCAACTTCCACCCCAAAGACGTGACAGGAATGATGAAGTTCCTGCACCGGGTGCTCGACTTCCGACTGTCCGATGTCATTGGTGACGACTTCGCCTACTTCATGCGGTGCAATCCGGACCACCATGGCATTGCGCTGATCAAGGGCGAGGGCACTTTCCACCATCATGCCTGGCAGACCCAGTCGATAGCGGATCTTGGCAAGCTCGGCGACCGCCTGCACCAAGTTGGGCGCGAGCTCATCTGGGGGCCGGTCCGTCATGGGGCTGGCCACAATATCGCTGCCTACTATGTAGAGACCTCAGGTGCAGTCGTCGAACTCTATACGGATCTGGAGCAGATTTACGACGACGCCCGCCCGCCGGTGGTTTGGGGTGCGGACGAGAACTGGTACAACATGTGGAGCTCATTCCGCCCCCAGGAGTTCCGCACGTTCGGTATTCCCACCGTGACCAACCGTGCGGCGAAAGTCAGCTGATTACGCATCACTACCCGGGCAGTGCCGTGCTGCACGGATAGAATACGGGCCACAAGGAACTTCACAGCGGAAGGCAGGGCATGGCGGAAGCCGGGATGCAAGTAGTCGACCAGATCCGCAGTGCCATTCTTGGCGGACAGTGGCCTCCGGGGGAGCGGCTTCCGCCCGCCGCTATGGCAGCGCAATTCGGGACAAGTTCCACTGTGGTCAGGGAGGCGCTGACCAAGCTGAACGGCGATGGGCTGGTGGCCTTCGAGCGCAACCGCGGATTCTTCGTTCGCAGGCTTGACCTGCAGGAGCTGCGCGATATAACCGAGCTGCGCTGCGTCTCCGAGGCGTTGGCTGCCCGATTGGCTGTTGAGCGGGGGGACCTGCAGTGGGAGTCCGAGTTGATCGCGGCCCACCACCAGCTCTCCCGCACGCCTCGGCGTCTTCCGGACGCACCGGAGAGCATTAATGCTGAGTGGACTGCCATGCACCGCGCCTTCCACGCGAAGCTCCTGGAGCCCTGCGCCAGCGTGCACATGCTGCGGCTGGCAGACAACCTTGCAGATTCCACCGAGCTTTACCGCCGCTGGGCGGCAACGTCCGACGCCGCCGTGCACCGTGATGTTGAGCGCGAACATGCCGACATTCTTGAGGCGGCGCTCGGCAGGGAGGCGGGTCGGCTGGGGACTTTGTTGCGCGCCCACTACGAAACCACGGTAGATGTCGTGTTGGAGGCGGGACTGGTGCACGGCGAAGCCGCAGTTCGATAAACCGTAAAGCTATTGTCGGTGCAAAAATATATTTTCCGTTGACAAATCTACTTTCCTCCTCCTACGCTAGTGACGGCGGCCACGCAGTGGCAGCCGCGGCAGGGCCGCACGGGATGGCAATCCGCCACAGCGAAAGGAACACCTTTGAACTACGCATCGTTTACTGCGGCAGACGGCACCGAGACCTGGGGCATCATCGAAGATGGCCGGGCCTACGACTTGGGGCCCAGCGGATCGAATCTCGCTCCGACGTTGCGTGCCGCGATCGAACAGGGGCTGTTCGGCGGTCTCGGTGATAAGTTCCGTGCGGCTCCAGCCCGGGACGAGGAAGATATCACGTTTCTGCCCGCGATCACCAACCCCGGAAAAATCATCTGCATCGGTGTGAATTACCGCAGCCACCAAAACGAGACAGGCAAGGCCGCGCACCAGAAGGAGCAGAAAGCTCCGACCATCTTCACCCGCTTCGCCGATTCCCAGATGGGGCACCTGCAGGCCGCCCAGATGCCGGCAACCACCAACGAATTCGACTACGAAGGCGAGATGGCACTGGTGGTCGGCAAAGAAGGCTTCCACGTTTCCGAAGAGGACGCCATGGACCTTGTAGCTGGCTATGCCGCCTACAACGATTTCAGTGTTCGTGACTGGCAGTTGGCCACCACCCAGTGGACTCCCGGCAAAAACTTCCCCGGGACCGGCGGATTCGGGCCATACCTTGTACCCGCTCCGGATCTCGGCGACGTCAAGGAGCTGACGCTTGAAACGCGGGTCAACGGCGAGATCCGGCAGAAGGCTTCCGTCGCCGACCTGTATTTCTCGATTCCGCAGCTGATCAGCTACGTCACCGGCTTTACCAAACTTTCCCCGGGCGATGTCATCGTTACGGGCACCCCGGGCGGCGTCGGCCGCTTCATGACGCCGCCCGGCCTTCTGTCCGCGGGTGATGTCGTGGAGGTAGAGGTCACCGGCCTCGGCGTACTGCGCAACACCGTCGAACTAGCCTCCTAGGCTTCGGCGCATCTCGCTGACCTGTGGAACGGAAAGGACATCTTGATGGAAAATCTTCTGGAAACTGATGTGTTGGTTATCGGAGCCGGACCTATTGGTTTGACTGCGGCGAACCTGCTGGCCGATCAGGGCGTACGCGTCATGGTTGTTGAGCGCAACAGCGGTACCAGCGATGAGCCCCGGGCCATCAGCGTCACCGATGAAACGCTGCGCGTGATGCAGCAGATCGGCATCATGGACGGGCTCGCCCCGGAAATGTTGATGGATACGGGGGCCCGCTATTTCGGCCGTAAGGGCCAGTTGCTGGCGGAAGTGCGCCCGGCGAGTCCCCGATTGGGTCAGCCTGGCAAGTCCCAGTTTGATCAGCCGGTGATGGAATCGCTGCTGCTAGAGGCTGCTCGTGAGCGGGAACTGGTCGACATCCGCTTCAACACGGAGGCCTTCCGGATTGATGATAGCCGCGACGGCACCGAAACCGTACTGATCGACGACGGTGGCAAGTGGAAAGTCCGAGCTAAGTGGATCATCGCATGCGACGGCGGGCGTAGTCCGGTCCGTTCCCAGCTCGGCCTTCCGATGGAAGGATCCACCCAGGTCCAGAAGTGGATTGTCGCGGACATTGTCAACAGCCCGGGTGAACCGGAACGGTTTGCCGAGTTCCATTGCAACGGCAGGCGGCCCGCCGTCGTCGTTCCCGGCGTCAAAGGGCGACGCCGTTACGAGTTCATGCTGCTGCCGGGGGATGACGCACAAGCGGTCACCCAGCCGGAATCGATCATCAAGCTGATAGCGCCGTTCCAGGAGATCGTTGCCGAGGACATCCGGCGCGCTGCAGTGTACGTCGCGCACCAGCGGGTCGTCTTGAATTACCGGGTGGGACATGTCCTGCTGGCCGGAGACGCCGCGCACATGATGCCGCCCTTCGCCGGACAAGCGCTGAACGCCGGCGTTCGCGACGTCGCCAACCTGGCGTGGAAGGTCGCCGCGAACGTGCATGGCACCGGGACCGACAAGCTTGTGGATACGTACGCGGCTGAGCGTCGTCCGCACGCCGTTGATATGGTGCGCCTGTCAGAACGGATCGGCAAAGTTGTCATGAACGTCAACCCCGCCCTGACGGCGATTCGGGACACGCTCATCACGGCGCTCGGCATTGTTCCTGCGGCGAAGAACTGGTTGACCGGGATGAGATTCCTCAAGCAGCCCCATTTTATGGACGGATGTGTGGTTGCTCCTGCGGCAGAGGTACCCAAGGAAGCTTCTGCGCTTGTCGGACGCTCGCTCTCGCAGCCTGACGTGCTGCTGGCTACCGGGGATACTGTTCCCTTGGATACAGTGCTCGGTTCCGGGTGGGCTAGCCTGCGGTTCCTTCCGGGTGGAAGCGTCCGGATTCAGCAGCACAGCGCGGGAAATAACGACGGCGGGGCGGAACCGATTGCGATCAGCGACGTTTCCGGCGCGTTCGCACCTCTTGTCGGCACCGACGTTGTCCTGATTGTCCGGCCGGACCGTTACGTCGCGGCCGCGACGACGGCCGCAGGAGAACAAGGCGCCATGCAGGCGCTGAGTGAATACATGCCCGAGCTGGCTTCGCTGGCCGTGCAGAGACCGGTCTCGTCTGCCGCGCAACCTGCCCCGGCCACACCCGTTATCTAGAGCTCCTCCCAGTCCGGCGGGGCAACCTGCGCCGCGACTTTTCCGCAAGAAGATTGTCCTCCATGGGCACTTGCCATCCAACGGTCTGAGGGTTGGATGCCAGGTGCCCATGGCCGTTATAGACGGCGTTCCTGGATGCGGCCAGATGAACTCGGTCCCCAGAAGTTCCAACAATGCAACCTAATACCGGAGGGGTGCCATGCACACCGATTCAGCTTCCCCACAGCAGGGAATGAGCGTCGTCACGTTGGGAACAGCTGGAGGGCCCATATGGACGTCTTCAGTCAGTGAGAACCATCGGAGCGGCATAGCCACCGCTGTTGTCGTCGGCGGAAACGTTTACTTGGTGGACTGCGGCTCCGGCGTCGGCCAGCGGATGGTTGACGCAGGGTTACGTTTCACGGATCTTCGCGGCATCTTCATAACCCACCTCCATTCCGATCACACGATCGACCTGAATTCACTGATGGTCATGGGTGGCCTGACGTTCCGGGGTTCTTCAGCCGGGCCGGTGCCTATCCTGGGCCCCGGTCAGCGCGGCTTTCTGCCACCCACCAGCCCGCACATTGCAGAAGAACTCGAAGCAGTGTTCCCCGACCAGCCGACTCCAGGGACGGCGCAGATGGTGGACCTGCTGTTGCGGGCCCATGCCACCGACCTCAACGACCGCCGCAGGGACACTCTGGCACCGGCCATGCCCGAGCTTTTCCTAGGCAGAGACATAACCATCCCGTGTCACGTCGGGTTCCATCCGAACGACAACAACCATCCAGACATGGAGCCATTCGAGATATTCGATGATGGCCATGTCCGGGTCTCGGCGATTTTGGTTCAGCATCGCCCGGTCGCCCCGGCCTTTGCGTTTCGGTTCGACTCCGAATACGGTTCGGTGGTCATCTCCGGTGACACGGCGGCGAGCGGCAATCTCGTGCGTCTGGCCAAGGGGGCCGATCTGCTTTTGCATGAAGCCATCGACCTCGACGAGATGCAACGCATCTATGGTCGGGCCGGCCAGGCTGACCGGAAGGCTTCCATGGAGCATCATCGCAAGGCGCATACACCGCCTGAGGAAGCGGGCGCCCTTGCTGCTGCCGCAGGGGTGCGGACACTGGCCTTGCACCACCTCGTCCCGGCTAACGCGTCGAAAGAGGTCTGGTTGCGTGCCGCGGAAACGTTTACAGGCGAACTCTTGATCCCGCAGGATCTTCAAGTCATCGATGTGCGTTCGGCTGAGGAAATGTCCCGTGCTGAGCTGACCGGTCGCGGCCTGTCATAACGGCCGGCGCAATCGTCTGAGTGCATGCTGCAGCTGGATGGACTTGGTGCGGACGTTTGCTGCCAGTGCCGGCATTGCTGTCTTCGCCTTTGTCGTCGTTTTTCTCGTACATGCTGATGCGGTTAAGATCTGACGGCTGGAGCGTTGAACACTGCGACTGAAATAAGGAAGCCGGGAAGCCATGGAGCGTGGCTTCCCGGCTCGGGCCTAGTCGATTTTGATGGCGACCGATTTGAGTTCGGTGAAGGCCTCAACGCCCTCCCTGCCGTTCTCGTGGCCCCATCCTGACTGCTTGGAGCCGCCGAAGGGCATGTTCGGATCCATGCCGCCGGAGGCGTTTACCCGAACGTTCCCTGCTTTGATTCCGCGGACAAATTTCATAGCCCGGGAGATATCCCTCGTCCAGATAGCAGAGGATAATCCGTAATCTGTATCGTTGGCGCGAGCGACAGTATCCGTGATCGAATCGGCGTCGTCGAAGGTCGCCACGGAGAGCACGGGACCGAATATCTCTTCGCGGACAACTCGCATCTTTGGTGCCGTGTTGCACAGCACCGTGGGCTGCAGGAAGAAGCCGGGGCCTTCAACTGCCGCGCCGCCTGTCGTGACTTCCGCGCCGTCCTCTATGCCGGATTCGATGTATTGGAGGACACGGTCGCGCTGTGCTTCTGAAATGATTGGCCCCAACTGGGTAGCCGGGTCTAGCCCGGGCCCGATTCTCATCGACTCGGCAATTCGGGTGATGCCGCCGATGACTTCATCCGCGACATCGCTGTGCACGTACAATCGTGATCCCGCGGCACAGACCTGGCCCGTGTTGGCGAAGATGCTCATGGCAGCTCCTGGTATCGCCTTATCCAGATCAGCATCCGGGTAGATCACGACGGGTGATTTGCCGCCTAGTTCCAAGGACAGCCGTTTGAGATTGCCAGCAGAAGAGCAGAGCAGGCGTTTACCGACGGCGGTGGAGCCAGTGAACGAGACCTTGTCTACGTCCGGATGATCCACCAGGCGCTGCCCAGCGACGTGACCGAGCCCTTGAATAATGTTTACGACGCCCGGAGGAAATCCCACTTCCTGGATCAGCTCGCCTAAACGCACTGCAGTCAGGGGAGTAAGTTCCGCGGGCTTGAGGACGACCGTGCAGCCAGCTGCAAGGGCGGGCGCCAGTTTTGAGACCGCGATGGCTAGTGGCACGTTCCAAGGGACGATGAGGCCTGCCACGCCTAAGGCCTGTCGAAGGGTGAAAGCCTGCCAATCGCCCGGTAAGGAGATATCGCGGGTTTCACCGTTCAGTTTCGTTGCCCAGCCGGCGTTGTAACGCAAAGTGCTTACCGCCGCAGTAACTTCGAAGTCCCTGGCCACGGCAAGCGGCTTGCCGCAATTGAGGGTCTCAAGCCGCGCAAGCTCATCCTTGGCGTCTTCAAGCGCGTCCGCCAGGCGGTAAATCAGCAGGGCTCTTTCGGCCGGAGCCATTCTGGACCAAGGGCCATTATCGAATGCGTTACGGGCAGCGGCGACGGCGCGGTCGACGTCAGACTCATCCGCCGAAGCCGAAGTGATCAGTTGCCGGCCTGTCGAGGGGTTCAGGAGGGTGAGCGGCTGGCCACGTCCTTCCACCCACTCACCGTCAATGAGTAAACGCAGGGGCCGATTGAGAAGGGTGGGAGCAGTGATCCTAACAGCGTCAGCGATGGTCATGTTTGAGTCCTCATGGATGGATCCGGCACTTATTTATCGGAGATAGATTATGTGACTATTGCCACATAACCTCGCACAGACTATATTTCATTATGAAGAATACATTCAAGGCTTCAAGATGTAGAGAACTCGAAATGTTCTGTCACCACCAATCCGTGTACCCACTCAATGAGGAGCACTCCATGCGTCCTGTGAACCGTTCCACTTTTTCCCGTCTTGCTTCTGTTACCGCTCTGGCCGGTCTTTCCACCGTGGCTCTTACTGCTTGCGGGGGAGGCAGCGAGGCATCTGCCGGAGGGGAAGCCCTGACCAAGGTCAAGGTTGCCGTGGCCCCGATCCATTTCGAACCTGCGCACGTGGCGGAAAGCCAAGGCTATTTCGAGGAGCAAGGCTTGGATGTCGAACTTGTGCCTGGTCAGGATCCCGCGGCGTTGCTGGCCATGGCTGTTTCCGGACAGGTGGACATTGCGATTGGTTCATGGATCAATGTGGCAACTTCAGCGTCCAAGGGGGTGCCCGTTTCCGTGGTCGGCGGCAATGGCATAGTCGACCCGGAGACGGACAATTCCGGCGTCCTGGTTGCCGAGGACTCGCCGATCAAGACATTGGCGGACCTCAAAGGTAAGACGATCGGCGTCGTTGGTGTAAAGACTGGTGGAGACATCCCGGTCCTCCAGGCGCTGGAAGATTCCGGCGTTGCTGTCGAGGATGTGAAGGAAGTTGCTGTGCCTTATGCAGGCATGGAGGCCGCTGTAGAGCAGAACACCGTGGACGCCGTGGTGCCAGCTGACTCCTTTTACCACCAGATGGTTGAATCCGGTTACCGAAGCATCTCGAATCCGGTGCGGGAGTTCCAGGCCAATATGCCGGTGACGGTCTGGACGTCGACCAACGAGTGGCTAGCCAGCAACGGCGAGACGGCAGGGAAGTTTGTAGCAGCCATGGAGGACGCCGCGGAGTTCTACAACGACGACGCCAACCTCGCGGCCGTTCAGGAAATTCATGCCCAGACAAACCAGATTGACGTGGCGGAAGCTCCCACTGCCTTTGTGCCTGTCTCTGTGCCGGTCAATATTAAGGAAGCTCAGTCCGGAATCGATGCGATGGAACACTTCGGACTTCTCACGGATCCCATCAGTGCTGAGGAGTTGCTGTGGGACGAAGCTCCCATCCGGGCCTCCGCGGACGCGAAATAGCGCTGGGTGATGTTTAGGAGGGCTAGGCGATGAAGCTTTCATCTACCGTTCCCATAAATGTGCAGCGCGTACTGGCCGTACTGCTGCTACTGGCAATGTGGCAGGTCGTAATCTGGTCGGGTTCCATGCCGTCGATGACGCCGGGAGTCCTCGACGTCGGTTCTGCTGTCCTATCGACGCTCATAGCGCCCGTTTTCTGGGCCGCGCTTGGTAAGACACTGCTTGCGGCACTGGCCGGATGGGCAATCGCTTCCGTCGTCGGAGTCGTACTTGGGCTGTTTATCGGGTCGATTCGATACTTGGATCGCTCCACTTCGATCTTGATCGACTTCGGCCGATCATTCCCGGTCCTGGCCCTGATGCCGGTGGTAATTATGCTGCTCGGCTCCAGCACACGTATGGAAATTGTCGTTGTCGGGCTGTCCTGCCTTTGGCCGGTCCTGGTGCAAACGATCTATGGAGCCCGCCGCCAAGAGGCAGCAGTCATCGACACTGTGAAGGTTTTCCGGATTCCGCGGAGCCTTTGGTTCCGTCGGGTACTGCTGCCGGGTGCGCTGCCATTTGTGGCGACGGGTGTCCGCATTTCTGCCGCCATTGCCATTTTGGTAGCTGTGGGTGTGGAGGTTATTAGTCAGGCGCCAGGCATCGGCCGCAACATCACTCTGGCGCAGCAGGCGCAGAACTGGGACGTCGCGTTTGCCTACCTGTTCTTTGCCGGACTCGTCGGCTGGGCGATTGCTTGGATGTTGCAGTCGGTTGAAGCACGACTTCTGAAGTGGAACAGGCAGGATCATGACTGACACAACTTTCGACCTGGGCAATGCGGCAATATCATCGGCGCCGCCCAAGGTCCGCCGTCGCACAGCCGGAGGCCCACGTCCCGCATGGCTCCAAGTCCTTGACTCGGTTTGGCTGATCGCCGTTGTCTTCGTCCTGTGGTGGGTTCTGTCCGCCCGGAGTTCCAATTTCTTCATCCCGTCCCTTCAGGAGATCCTGACCTCGCTCGGACGCGATCTGGGGAACGGAGTAATCCTTTCCGGTGCGGCTTACTCGCTCACGAACCTTGCCATCGGCTTGATTCTCGCGGTGGTCGTCGGCATTGTTCTGGGAGTCGCACTGGGCGAACTCGACCGTCTTCGCTTGATCTTTGATCCGATCATTAACTTCTTCCGATCGATTCCTCAAGCAGCCTTGGTTCCACTCATCATAGGCGCCTTCGGAGTCGGCCAGGGGCCAAAGATCTACACCATTGCCTTCGCCTGCATGTGGCCGGTATTGCTCAATACCATCGACGGCGTCCTTGGCATCGAGCCGACGATTCGCAAGTTCTCGCAGGTATACCGCATACCGAAGTGGCTCCACTTTCGGCGCGTAGTGCTCCCCGCTGCCCTACCGCAGATTGTCGCCGGTGTCCGCGTCGCACTTCCGATCGGCATCACCGTGATGGTCGTCAGCGAAATGTTTGCAGCCACCGAGGGGCTAGGCTTCTACATTCTGAATTCCTCGGCCACTTTCAAGGTGTCAGAGACGTGGGCTGGAGCGCTCTTGGTGGGCGTCATCGGATACATCCTGTCGGTCCTGTTTGTTGTCTTCGAGCGCAGGCTTCTGCGTTGGTACTTTGCCTCGGCGGCGAAATGAGCACCCCCACACCTATTACAAAGCAAGGAGTACACATGAGCGTCGATACGCGCGAGGCCGGAGTGCCGCGCACCGTAACTCAGCTGATGAAGGTCCGCGGCATGTCCATGAGCTATGGAACGGGCAGCACCGAAAACAAGATCCTGGAGAATCTTGACCTCGATGTGAACACAGGGGATTTTGTCTCAATTGTCGGCCCCTCGGGTGTCGGTAAGACAACTCTGTTGCGTTGTTTATCGGGACTGCTGCAACCGAAAGCAGGGACGATTTCAGTCGGTGGGCAGGAAATCCACGGCCCTCATCCGGATCTCGCAGTAGTGTTCCAGGACTACAGTCGATCTTTAATGCCGTGGATGACAACGAGGGAAAATGTCGCCTTCCCGCTACAGGGCAAGGGCCTGGGCAAGATTGAGCGCAATGTCGTGGCCGAACGGAATTTGCAGGCCGTCGGGCTGGAAGGCCAGGGGGATAAGTACCCTTGGGAGATGTCGGGCGGTATGCAGCAACGCGTCGCGATCGCACGTGCTCTCGCATACAACGCCAAGGTTCTGCTCATGGATGAACCGTTCGCTTCCGTCGACGCGCAAACGCGTTTCGATCTGGAAGACCTAGTCCTATCGCTCCAGCAGGAATTGGGCGTCACCATTATCCTGGTTACGCACGACATAGACGAGGCCTTGTACCTCGCTGACAAGGTCGTAGTAATAGCTGAGAAACCTGCGACTGTCGTGGACGAAATCGAGACAGGTTTCGGGGATCATCGCGACCAGGTGGAGACGAAGGCTGATCCGAGGTTCGCGGAGGCACGAGCACGAATCCTCCACCGTCTTCGCTCACGTTGAGATTAGGCTCAAGAACGCACGGTTAAGGAGTAAGCCTGACCCGCGCCAGATACCGTTCCGTTCTGGCCGCGGTTGGTTTGAGAAGTTGACTAGTTTTCGCGCTCGCGTCCTATGGGCGTGGGCGCCAGAACTCTTCTGTCTGAGCACGGCCGATGCGTGGTACTGGCACTGATCCAGCTTGAGGCCGTGTGCGGAGGAGCTGGGCTGCATGGAACAATTACAGCTTCAAGAGGCGTGATGACCGCCTGTACAGCCAGTGCTTTTCGCGCTCAGGGCGTGTAACACGAAGCGCACCGTGGACGGGGACCGCGACGGACCCGGAAGCGGAATATCGGGCATCCTGTTCCAGGAGGACCGCTCCCTTGGGTTCTCTGTTTCCACATCGATGTGGGGCCGGAACTCAGAGACGCTTATTTAGCGTTAGCTGGTTGAAAGTACGTTTCCGGAGGGGAGATCCTGTGGGTGACGCGGGAGGACAATAAAATAAGCACATCAACAAAGAGGGTGGCTCCGGGAAACGTACGTTCCCGGAGCCACCCTTTTGCGCTTAGAAACTTGTAATGACCGATCTGGCCACGGCTCCGCCTCGCAGCAACTCGTAGCCGTGGTCGATCTCGGCAAGCGAGATGCGCTGGGAGATGAGCTCGTCGAGTTTGAAACGGCCTTGCAAGTAAAGGTCGGCAAACATGGGGATGTCGACCTTAATGTTGGCGGAACCCATGGCGACGCCTCTGATGCCCTTCTGCCGGCCCATCAGGTCGCCGAATGGTGTCACGTTCAATGTCGCGCCGGGTTGATGGACACCAATCAAATACGCGGTTCCGCCGACGTCGAGCATCGCGATCGCATTCTCTGCTGTAGCTTTCAACCCGATGACCTCGAAGGCATGCGTCACGCCGCCGCGCGTTGTATCCAAGACTGCCTGGACGGAGTCCACTTCCGCGGCGTTGACGGTGTCGGTGGCTCCGAATTCCCTGGCAAGGTCAAGCTTGGCCGACTGGAGGTCGACGGCTATGATCCGCTGGGCTCCGGCCAAAGCAGCGCCTTGGATAACGTTGAGGCCGACCCCGCCGCAACCGATGACTGCAACGGTGTCCCCTGGCCGGAGACGCGCGGTATTGAGGGCGGCGCCAGCTCCCGTGACAACGCCGCACCCCAGCAGCGCCGCACGGTCGAAAGGAAGATCGTGAGGGACGCTGACGACAGTGTTTTCGTGGACGAGGACCTGCTCGGCAAATCCCCCCACGCCAATGAACTGGGTCAATGGGTCAGTTCCCCTGCTCAGCCGTGGTTGGGCCTCGCGGGGCCGCTGTGTGTGCTGCGGCACGCGGCATTGGTACGGCTTTCCTGTCAAGCAACCGCGGCATCGTCCACAGCTATGGACGGGAGAAGTGACAACGTGTTCACCCACGCGGAATCCTGTCACATCCGGCCCCACAGCTGTCACCACGCCGGCTACCTCGTGACCCAGAACAGCGGGAAGCGGGAATCCGACGTTGGCGGAGGCCACATGCAAGTCAGAGTGGCAGAGGCCGCTGGCCTTGACTTCAACGAGCACTTCATGACCCTGCGGACCTGCAATGGTGACGTCTTGAACCTCGAAGGGCGCTCCGACCGCTTCGATAACTGCAGCTTTCATCGATCCTCATTTCTAGTAAACCCTTGTGATGAACGATACACTTTAAAATATACTGGGCACGATAGTGCATTCATATTTGAATAATATTTTGGACATGAAGGTGTCCTGAACGGAGCAAAAGGTGAAGGCAGCAGTTATCAACCGGATTGACGGAACCTTCTACGTCGAAGAACTGGAGATTGACGAACCTCGTGGCGCGGAAGTACTCGTGGAGGTCAAAGCAGCAGGCCTGTGCCACTCCGACATGATTGTCGCTTCCGTTGACCGCGGACGCCCTCTGCCCATGGTCGTAGGTCATGAAATGGCGGGAATAGTGGTTGGACTTGGACCACAGGCGACAGATTTCCAAATCGGCGACCATGTCACCGCCTCCGAAATCAACTTCTGCGGTTGTTGCGAGGAGTGTATCGGCGGCGCGACCTACAGGTGCACCGATCCGGGATCCATCAACCGGACTCCGGAAGACGTGCCGAAACTTCGTCGTAACGGCGAAGCAGTGAACGCCTTTGGGGTGGCGGGTTTCGCCGAATATTCCCTTGTGCATCAGAACAAACTTGTCAGGGTCCCGGACCAGATTCCGTTTCCGCAAGCAGCCGTACCTGGATGTGCGACGACGACGGGTGTCGGTGCCGCCCTGAATTCTGCACAGGTGCAGCCAGGAGACACCGTGGCCGTTGTCGGGCTCGGAGGAATAGGACTCAATATCGTTTCCGGAGCGCAAATTGCCGGTGCAAAAACCATCATCGGGATCGATCTTCATCCAGCCAAACTGGAACTAGCCCGTAAGTTCGGAGCTACGCACGTCATTAATTCGGGTGAGGAAGACGCTGCGGCCAGGGTCAAGGAAATAACCGGCCGCGGTGTTCAGCATTCCTTCGAGGCGATTGGTCTGGGCCCGACCCAGAAGCTTGCTATCAACCTCACACGCGTGGGCGGAGGCGTCTATTTCATCGGTATCCCGCAAGGTGCTCCCCTCGACTTCAACGTGATGATGGACCTTCTCGTTGGCCAGCGGAAGCTTCAGGGTGTCTATATGGGCTCCTCGAACATTCGTCGGGACATCCCCTTCTATGCGGACCTCTACCTGCAAGGCCGCCTCAATCTTGACGATCTCATTGGCCAAGAGATATCCCTCGCCCAGATTAACGATGCCTACGGCGTGCAGGAGTCCGGCGCCATTGCCAGGAGCGTGATCAGTTTCTGACGGTGGCTTTTGGCATCTGAAGGGACTGGCTCGGGTATCCTCTGGACCGGTCCCTTCAGCTTTCTGCGCATTGGAGGCAGCAGCCGCAGAACTCTGCGGGACGAGATGCAAACGAATTGCACCCTGAAAGGCAGACTCAGATTCGAGTCTGCCTTTCAGAGTGCAATTCGATCAGGCTGCTGCTTCCTGATTTTGCCAGCTAGACCGCGCCGCCATGGCGCTCGATGACCTCCCGGGCCAGCGACTTGCCGAACTCCGTATGGTCCGAAAGCGCGGTCACAGCTGCTTCACCGTCACGGGCGGCAAGCGCTGCAGTCAGCTCCACGATGTGGCTGTGATCCATCTGGCGGCTCCACTCGTCACCCTCCAGCGCCTGCCGCCACACGGTGCCAATGCCGAGGCGGCGGAAGGCGTCGGACAGTTGGGCGGAGCCAGCAACGTTGACGAGGCGGTCATGGTACTGGACGTTGAGCTTGAGGAAATCGTCGAGACCGGCTTGTCCGTCCTGACGAGCGTTCCCGAGCTCGGCAGTCAGCCGTTCCAGCTCAGAGACGTCCTGGTCCGTCAGCCGTTCGAGATGGCTGGCGATGACGCCGGATTCGATAGTGGCACGACCATCGTAAACGCTCTCGATGAGCTCGCAGGTGATCGGGGTCGGGACGAAAGCGCCGTCCTCGGTGCGGGAAACCAGGGCCTCGGTGGTCAGCTTAACCAAGGCGTTTTGGACCTGGTCGGCCTCTGCCCGGATCTGGACGGCGATGTCGGCCGGGTTCAGGTTTTGGCCGAGTGGGGTCTTGCGCAGCAGAACCCAGTCGCGGACCGCGTTGTAGGCAGCAAGCTCCTTGACCGGCTCCAGCCGGCCCATCGTCCCGCGGTAGTAAGCGAGAGGCTGGCGTTCGCTGGCCGCGGCCTGCGTGACCAATCCGAGGAACACAGTATGCGTGCCGCCGGTAGCGGTTTCAGCTACCTTGCACACGATGGTCGCCAGTGCGCCGTCGAGCAGGGGCACCCCCTCATCACTAAGGGTATGGGCTACGCCGTCGAACTTATCTGCACCCTTGCGGCCGAACTTCATGGCGAGGTCGGCTTGGTCCTCGGCGAGGATGTTGATGCCGAATACGCCGGCGGTGGCAACGGCGTCATGGGTGGAGCTGGCGCCGTTGAGGCAGGCAAGCATCATCGGCGGCTCCATCGACAGCGATGAAACTGCGGAGGCTGTCGTGCCGTAGAGCTGACCGTCGACAACAGTCGTGATGACCGTGACGCCGCTGGCGAAGTGGCCCACAACGTTGCGGAACGCGATAGGATCCACAGCGGTTTCGGTAGGGGCGGTCTGTGTTGCAGTCATGGTTTCCTCCTCGGAAGGTCCGGGCGAAGCAGTAGAAGCAGAATCGGAGCTGCGCTCAGCTGGCATGCGGGGTAAAGAGATTGATCAGGGTAGAGAGGTCTTCCTGGTGCTCGAGTCCGAGTACCAGTTCGACGGCACGCTCTGCATCCGAGCGTGCTACAACGCCACCGAAGTCGACGTTGGCAAAGTACTTTTCCAGGATTTCCGCCTCGGAGAGCGGGGCGGTGTAGATGTCGCCGCGGGGGACGTCTACCCGCGAGTGCCGGCGGATGCCGCCGCTCGTGAAGAGCTCGACTTCTGCGGTCAGGTACTCGTGGGCGGAGAGCGAATCGACCAGTTCGATCTTGTCCAGCAGCGCCACCAGCTTGGGGTCGCGCATATGGTTCGCATTGAGGTGCTCGGGCCGCACGGTGCCATACATTAGCGCTGTCGCCGCGGTGAACCGAATACTGAAAGCGCCGGAAACTTCGGGACAGTCACCGATTTCGAACGGAGCGCCGACAAAGCCAGCCAGAGTCCGTGGGGTGACATGGATGCGGATCTTCTCCACTGCCTCCAGATTCAGCGGACCTTCGGCAGCCAGACGCACGCATGCATCCAGCGAAGGATGGCTGGCTCGGCAGGACGACCACGGCTTGATGACGCAGTCCCCATAGAACTCCTCGCCCAGCTTCTGCAGGATGAGTTCCGGCTTCGGGTCATTACAGTACATATCGAGGAAGCCATGACGGCCACCGATCGCGTCCATTGGGCCGGTGAACCCGAGCTGCGCGAGTTCGGCCGAAACGACGGAGTTTCGTGCCGCGAAGGCCATCGGCAGCTTGAACGCGAGCGTCTGGTCGAAAATGTTGGCCACGGTTCCGGCGAGTTGGTTCTCAACGATGCCCAGCGCGTTGCGCAGCTGAATCTCATCCAGACCCATCAGTCGGCCGGCAAGAGCAGCGCCGCCCAAGCCATTTACAGTGCCTGTGTTGTCCTGGCCGCTGTAAACATCGAAACCGCTGGCAACCGCCAATCTGGATGCGACATCATCGGCAAGGATCAGTGCCGTGAGAAGGTCGCGTCCGGAGGATCCCTGCTGCTCGCCGACCGCCAGCGCCACCGGAACCGTGGTGCCCGAGATGTGCGCTGGGACCTGCGTCCGGTCGGGGCCCTCCGCGCCAATGGCCTCGAAGTCATAGGAACGCATCATGACTGCGTTAGCCATGGCTGCGTTCTGGGCCGGAACCCGCATCCCATCTACTAGGACCGTTGATTCCGGCGCGCCGCCCCAACGCGCCGCCAATGCAAGGACTGCAGCGTTGCCTTGAGCGCCGTGGCCGGCGGCGATGTTTCCCAGCGAGTCGATTAGCCGGACTTTCGCCCGCTTGATTGTCTCGCCGTCGATCTCCTCGTACTGCATGGAGATGATGTGGCGGACCAGGGCTTCGGTGAGGGTGGATGTTCCCTCGGTCCCCGCAGCTCCGTGCGGGGAAGCGGCTGTGGTGGTCATGACGGCTTCCCTCCTATGCGCGCACGCCGGCGTACTCGCCGGGAATAACGACGTCGTTCTGTGCCTCGGGGGCCGGACCCACACCGGCTTCTTCGAACATGGCCTTGTACGCACCGGTCTCGCCTTTCGCCTGTGCCTTGCGGTGATCGAGGCTACGGGCGCGTGAGACCGAGCCGAGGTAGAAGCGTTCGTAGAGTTCGATGCGGCTGCCTAAGGCGGAGCCGGCGAAGTCCCACGCGGTGCGGAAGATGCGCGCGCGCTCTTCGGCAGAGATTCCGTTGGCACCCGGCAGGTACTTATGCAGCAGCGGGCCAAGACGAGGATCTTCAAAGGCTGCAGCAGTGGGCGTTGCCAGTAGATTGTGCGAGCCCATGGACTTGATGATGTCGTTGACGCGGGCCATCCAGATTGGCATAACCGTCCGCAGCGAGCTGATGTCGTCGTGGCAGAAGAACGCTCCGCCACCCCAATTCGATGCGTTCAATTCGGCCGAGTGGATGACCGAGCGAGCAATCCGCAGGTATGAATAGATTTCACCGAGCATCGAAGTGGTTTCGGGCTTGCCCTCGGTGCCGGTGACCTTGGCCATCTGGACACATAGGTCGTAGGCGAACTCCAGCTTCACAGACGCGCGGATGGCTGTCTGCTGCTGCGTGTTGCCCGTCGCCGTGCCTGCATTGAGGGAGTTATAGACGTCCAGGTTGCCGTCGATGAAGACACGGTGCCAGGGAACCAGCACGTCGTCGAAAATAATGACGGCGTCTTGCTCATCGAAGCGCGAGGAGAAGGGCTTGTCCGCAACATCCTGGTCCACACCGTAGTGATCGCGGCAGACAGCAACGACGCCGGTGGTCGCCACCGGGATAGCGAATGAGAGCGCGTACTCTTCGAAGCCCTTCTGGATGGGAGTTGCGGGGTAGACATAGAGTTCGTCCGCGATGGGGCCGAGGGTGGCCAGCATTTTGGCGCCTCTGACAACCAGACCTTCCTCTGTTCGCTTGACTACACGCAGAGTGAGTTCCTCGTTGATGCCCTGGAGCTCACCCACGCTCTTGTCGATGGCGGCATGCACAATTGTGTGCGTCAGGGCCAGATCGTTCTCGATGACTTTGCGGTGGTAGGCGGCCAGGCGCTCGTGGAAGACCGGGTCGCTGTGCTTGTCGAAGATGTCTTTACGTGAGACATGGCCGGCCAAGACCACATTGACGTAGTCAGGCGTGCGGCCAAGCATGCCGTTGGAGTAACGGGCCAGGCGGTCGAAGGCGCGGTGGCGGCGCGCAATATCTTCGGCGTTCTTCGGTAGCGAGAGGCTGACATTCATCAAAGCTCCGGTAGCGGCATCCTCCATCAGGCAGTCCTCAGCGTATTTGTGCTGGTAGTCAAAATAGGCCGCCATGCCCTCGATTGAGCCCTTGAAAGCAGAGTGCTCAAGGATGTTGATGCGCTCATTGCCCAGCCAGACTTCCCGGCCGTCGGCGAGGCCCTGCTTGTACTCGGTACCGGTGCGTGCCGTCACGTCATTCTCCTTGGTTCGTTCCCGCATAATCGGAAGAAAATATAATCTTGCTCTCATTTTATAAACATGGAAGGCGGGATTGCAATGGGATGGACGAATAAAAGTTGCCGGGCCTTCGCCTCGGGCCTTTCCCGGCTGCATGTCGCGTCGTCGACGACCTGTCCTTGTATGGGGCGGCTCAGCGTCGGAGGGATTGTCTAGTTTCATGTCCAAAAAATATTCTTTAGTAAAAAATGCCGAAAGGGTGGCATTTACGTGTGACGTCAGTCATCATGGTTTGAGTCACATTCCCACGGCAAAGAGGTACTAACGTGTCGCCTACCGCTGAAACTCCTGCCAGCGGCCGCTCCGGACCCGCTGCACCGGACGCCGACTCCCTGAATACCAAGGACCTGCGGCGTGTCCTGGGCTCGAGCCTTATGGGCAGCATCATCGAGTACTACGACTTCATCCTGTACGCGACAGCTGCCGCCTTGATCTTTGACAAGGTTTTCTTCAACAATCTCGATCCTGGCATGGCGCTGTTCGCGTCGTTCGGAACCCTCGCCGTCGGCTACATCGCCCGTCCGCTCGGCGGCATCGTCTTTGGACACTTCGGCGACATTATCGGCCGCAAGCGCATGTTGGTGCTGTCGATGCTCCTGATGGGCGGCGCCACGGTAGCCATCGGCCTACTGCCGACTACCGCCGAGATCGGCATGGCGGCCCCCTTGATCCTCGTGATTCTCCGCTTTATTCAGGGCATCTCCGTCGGGGGCGAATGGGGCGGTGCCACGCTGATGGCCTTGGAACACGCTCCCGCAGCCAAGCGCGGCTTTGCGGCCGCCTTCGCCAATGCGGGCGGTCCTGCCGGCGGTCTGCTGGCTACGTTTGTCGTCTCGGGTGTATCCGCAGCCACTGGTGAGCACTTTCTCGAATGGGGCTGGAGAATCCCGTTCCTCTTCTCCGCCGTGCTGATCTTCATTGGCCTGGTTATCCGCCTCAAGGTTGCTGAGACTCCCGTGTTCCAGCGTCTTGAGGAGGAAGCCGCGAAGGTGCAGCAGAAGAAGCGCTCTCCGCTCGCCCGTGTTCTGACCGGTCATCCCAGGATTGTGGTCGTGACTCTGATAGCTTCCCTCGGTTTCTATACCTGCCAGGGGATCCTGACCTCATGGGGAGTTTCCGTAGCCGTTGCTGAAGGTGTGGACCGTTCCACTGTCCTGAATCTGAAAGGCGTTGCTGCGGTCCTCACAATCATTACCTGTTTCTATACTGCCCGCTTGAGCGATCGCATTGGTCGTCGTACAGTGCTGACCATCGGTGGAGTGGCCGGCATTCTGTTTGCATATCCGGCATTGACGCTGATGCACAGCGGCTCGTCATGGCAGTTCGCCATCGCCGTTCTCGTCGGCAACGGTATTATCCAAGGCATCTTGGCTGGACCCATCGGAGCCTATATCTCCGAACAGTTCCCGCCGGAAGTCCGTTACACGGGCGCTTCCCTGGCATATCAGGGCGCTTCGACTCTTGGCGCCGGTTTTACCCCAATGGTTGCCACTGCGTTGGTTCTCGCTGGCGGCGGGGGCTTCCATCTTGTCGGCATCTTCTGGATCGCTATCCTGCTCATCGGTCTGGTCGCTGTGCGCATGAGCCGCGAGGGAGCCGACATCCAGCCCCGCAAGACCAAACAACTTCAGGACGCCTGAATCTGTTCCACACGCCGCCCCGGCTATCCATAAGGAGCCGGGGCGGTTCTGTGCGGTCCTCGTGCTGCCCAGTCGCTCGTCCACGACCATCAGGAGGTTTCAGCTATTACCGCTCGAAACTGGTCGATCCGGAAGGGATCGAAGTTCCCGTTGACGTAGTGGCCAGCTGGTCCAACCCTGGCCTGCGCACCCGCGGAACGCGGGAATACCGAAATCGGGTGGTGGTCGGCAGTTTGGTTGGAAATCCGCGACCACCAGGGGATCTCAACCTACGCTACGGACGTTAGCTCGCTCGTTGATCAGGGGATACCCAACTGCCTGCACGTCGATGTGGGGCAAGGAGTCCTCTGTATGGAAGCCCCGGCCATGACCTCGCGGCGCACTTTCGACCCGCGGACGGATTCGTTCGACGCGCATTTACGCTTTGTTCGACAACGGCCCGGTGGTGCTCGGCTGGCTGAGGGCCAGCCGCCGCTCCCTCGATCCCGGAGCCGCGACCGAGTTGCGTCCGGGTGAAAAGCTCGTGCGCACCGTTCAAGGACGCGATTTCGCTGGAGCGCATGACGAAACGGTGCCTCACATCCTCCACGAGGACCGGGCAATGAGGACGGCCGGACCCTCCACTAAGGGCGAGTGCACGGCATGCCTCACGGTGCCGCTGCAGTAACTGCGCCTGCGGGCTATTTCAAAATATTTGAAAATATACCGCTGAAACTGCCTATTTACCAGACAAACTACACCTGTGAGGATGGATACAAGCAGCGACTAGCCACCACTTTTCGAAAGGACTCCACCTGATGGATCCCAAGCCTGAGAACCACATGATTCTGACTACCTTCATGCTCCCCGCCGGCTATCACAAAGACAGCTGGCGTATGGAGGGCAGCCGCTCCGAGGAACTGGCCAACCTTGAGTTTGTGGCCGAACTGACGCAGATGGCCGAGGCCGCGAAGCTCGACGCCGTCTTCTTCGGGGACATCGTGCACGCCAACACAGTGATGCGCGGCGACATTAAGATGAACGGCTTCTACGAACCGATGACTGTGCTGGCCTCCCTGGCGGCGCGGACCAAGAACATCGGCCTGATCGGGACGGTCTCCACGTCCTTCAGCGAGCCCTACAACGTGGCACGCCAGATGTGCGGACTGGACCACATGTCCGGCGGCCGTGCCGGCTGGAACATCGTGACCTCATCCGACGGCTTCAAGAACTACGGAGTCAAGGAGGCGCCGGAGCCAGCCGAACGTTACCGCCGCGCCACCGAATTCGTCGACGTGGTTCAGCGGCTGTGGGACAGCTGGGAGGATGACGCCGTTACTAATGACCGCGAGGCAGGCTGGTACGTGGACACCGCGAAGATCCACCCGATCAACCACAAGGGTGAATTCTTCGAGGTCGAAGGTCCCATCAACATGCCGCGCTCGCCCCAGGGCCGTCCTGTCTTGGTCCAGGCCGGTTCCTCAGGCCCGGGCATGGAGCTCGGTTCCTCCGTTGCAGACGGCATCTATACGGCGCAGCCGCTGAAAAAACCGTCCATCGAGTTCTACGCCAAGTTCAAGAACATGGCCGCGGCCAAGGGGCGCGACCCGCAGCAGCTCAAGATCATTCCGGGCATCCTGCCCATCCTCGGCGACACTGAAAAGGAGGCCCTGGAACTGGCCGATGAGCTGGGCCGCAATGTGCACATGGAGAATGGCCGGAAGCAAGTGGGTGCCGACTTGCGCATGGATCTGTCCGAGCTGCCGCTGGACCGGACCATTCCGGCCGACTGGTTCTCCGACGGCCCGCGGTTTGGTTCCCGCTATCAGATTTACCGCCGCAAGAGCGTGGACCAGGGCATGACCCTGCGCGAGCTCATTGTGGACTTGGCCCGTTCTACCGGACACCAGTGGATGGCCGGCACTGCCTCCCAGGTGGCGGACCGCATGGTGGACTGGTTCGAGTCCAAGGCCTGCGACGGCTTCAACCTGAACTCGCCCTTCAACCCGGGAGGCTTCAAGCTGATCTGCGACAAACTGGTCCCGGAACTGCAGAACCGCGGCTACTTCCGCTCCGAGTACGAGGGCACCACCCTGCGCGACAACTTCGGGCTGCCCCGCCCGTCCTCCATCCGCCAGAGTGCGCTGGTCTGAGTAGCCGACGAATAACCAACAAATGCGTGCGACGCCGGCGGGAGCTCCCATCGACGTCGCACGTTTTCTTTAGCCGAACAGCTCCACGGCGACGTCGATCCAGGCCTGGGCCCGGGCGTTGAGTCGGGTGCTGCTCGGCCACGCGAGCGATACCGTTACCGGATCATGCGCGGACGCGCGGGTGGAGGCCAGCGGCTTGAGCATCACTTGCAGTTCTTCATACGGAGCCTCAAGACGCGGTTGCTGGAACAGGACGGCGACGCCGCGGCCGCTGGCAACCAAGGACCGCACCGTGGCGTAACTGCGTGAACGGTGGAGGATGTCGGGGGTAATGCCTGCAGCCCGGAACATGTCCAGGATCCGGTTGGAGATCGGGGCGGCATCAAAAAAGATCAGCGGATCCTGGGCGATGTCTTTCAGTGATACCTCGCCTGCACCATGCAATGGGTGCTTGGCCGAAACCAGTACGTACGGGTCTGCGGAGGCCAGCGGGGCAGTTTTCAACGCCGGGGAGACGTCCGCGTCGTAGAGGAAGGCCGCATCCAGGGACCCGTCAAGCAGGCGCTGCTGCAGGTCCTCGTGGTACCCCTCGACGAAATCGACATCTACATGCGGACACTGCTCAGCGAAGCCGGCCAGCATCGGCGGAATGATGGTGGGGCCGAGGGTCATGTAGCAGCCTACTGTCAACGGACCGCGGAGGTTCGGTCGGTCACCCTTGGAGAGGGACGCGATCTCGTCCGCAAGGTCAAGCAATTGCCGGGCCTGCTGGAATACCGCACGCCCGGTTGAGGTCAATGTCAGCCCTTTGGACTTGCGCTTGATGCATAACTCCGCGCCGACTATCCGCTCGAGTTCGGAGACAGACATGGAAATGGCTGAGGGTGCCATATGCAGACGGCGGGCCGCTTCCGTCATAGTTCCTGTTTCGGCGGCTACGACGAAATGCCAGATCTGGCGGAGAGTGATTGCGGGATGGCTTTCGAGTCTCATAAATCAATTCTATTGAAGGATAACCACTGAAAACGACGATTTACTTGAGTGGTGTTTATTGCGAAGATGAAAGAGTGGTCCGCTACAGGACGGAGCCGCCGGCCAGATGGCCGGCGCGTGCGTGGAAGGTGCAAGATGGATACCCGAGAGACATTCCTCGACAAGGCAGCCGCCATCATTGGTGTAGACAACGTGGTCCGCGTCGCCGGCGAAGCAGGCTACAAGGATCCGTACCCGTTGAACCCCGGCAGGGATAAATGGCCGGGTGTCCGGCCGGGATCCGTCGAGGAAGTCCAGGCCCTGGTGCGGCTGGCAAACCAGACGAGGGTAGCGCTGTGGACCTTCTCCAAGGGCAAGAACCTGGGCTACGGCGGACCCGAGCCTCGCGACCAGTCCACGGTGGCAATGGACTTGGGTCGGATGGATGCTATCCACGAAGTGGATGACAAGCTCTGCTATGCCGTCGTCGAACCCGGCGTAACTTTTTTCGACCTCTTCGACTACATCCAGGAGCGAGACCTCAAGGTCTGGACCTCCGTTCCTGCGCTCGGCTGGGGCTCCGTCATGGGCAACCTGCTGGACCGGGGCTACGGCATGACGCCGATGGGGGACCATGTTAAGGCCCTGTGCGGAATGGAAGTAGTGCTGCCTGACGGCGAGCTCGTCCGGACCGGTATGTGGGCCATGGAAGGAACGGACCTCGGGCCCATCTTCCAAGGCGGTTTCGGCCCCACCCTGGAAGGTCTTTTCACCCAGTCCAACCTGGGCATTGTCACTAAGATCGGTCTGTGGTTGATGCCTTGGCCCGACGTGTATGTCTCCGGTGATGTAACTGTCGAGCGCGAGGAAGACTTGCCGCAACTCATTGACATCCTGACCGAGCTGCGCCGCCAGGACATCACCCAGAACAACGCCCTTTGTGGAAATGTCGTCCGCGCGGCCACCATGCGTGGCGCCAAGCGGGACTTTTACGACGGCGAAGGCTCGATTCCCGATGAGCGGCTCGAAGAGATGCGCCAGGAATTCGGCATCGGGCAGTGGAACGCCCGCTTTGCTATCTACGGCGACAAAGGCATGGCCGAGCGGCGCTTGGAAATCATCAAGGAACGCTTCGCCGGCATGGAAGGTGTCGAAGTGAACGCCCGGTTCTACGAGGGATCCGAGGGGCAAGCCGTCGCCTACGAAGACATCGCCGAGATTGACCGGACACAAATGGCCGGCGTACCCACCCTGAAGCCACTGAGCACGGTTGGCTGGGCTGCAGAAAACGGCGGACACATCGACGCCGCCCCGATCATCCCCGCCCGCGGCCAGGAGGTCTACGACTTCTACCAGGAAGCCAAGCAGCTCTACCGCGAATACGGTTTCGACCTCTATATTGGCTACCACCTGTATCCGAGGCACATGGTCCACGTGACCATGATCTTCTTCGAGCTTGGCAACGACGAGATGCTGGCCCGTGCGCGGGAGCTCTACGAAAAGCTGTTGGACGCCGCCCGCCGCCGCGGTTACGCGCCGTACCGAAGCCACGTCGACTACATGGACCGCATTGCCGATGGCTTCGACTTCAACAACAATGCGGCCCGCCGGCTGCAGGAGAAGCTCAAGGACGCGCTGGATCCGAACGGAATTGTCTCGCCGGGCAAGCAGGGCATTTGGCCCGCCCGGCTGCGCTCGGGGGAATCTGCACAGCTTCCGGCTCTGATACCTGCCGAGGTATAGCAGCGGGTTGGAGGCCGCTGGCTGCTAGACAGTGGCTTCCAGCCCCACCTCGCCCGCCTCGCGGATGGCGGCCATCGTGGTTTCGTAGTGGCTGCGCAGCAGGGCCGCTGTCTTCGCGGCATCGCGATCCAGTGCCGCCGCGAGAATGTCGCGGTGCTCCTGGTCCAAATCGCGGCTCACATCGCGAGTGGCGATGCCCGCCCAGCGGCCGTAAAGCTGCGAGATGTCGGAGAGGGTGCTGGAGAGTTCGATCAGTACCGGGATTCCGCAGGCTTCCACCAGCTTGGCGTGGAAAGCCTGGTGTGCGTTGTTCCATTCCTCCGTGTGCAGGTCCGGATTCTCGGTCGAGCGGCGCGGTGTCCGCTCAAGGGTGTGGTGCGCCGCCATCAGTTCCGACTCCCACTGCAGCCCGCCTCGTTCGGTGGCGAGCTTGACCGCAAACTCTTCGTTGACGCAGCGCAGCTCAGTGATGTCCTGGATTTCGGCCAGTGAAATCGGCGGAACAAAGAAACCGCGGTTGGGGCGCAGCTGGACAAGGCGCTCGCCGACCAGCCGGGTCAGGGCCTCGCGGACCACGGTGCTGCTGGTCTGATAATGCTCCGAAAGAGCAGTCAGCTGCAGCTTGGCCCCCGGCGACCATCTTCCGGCCAAGATGTCGCTGCGGAGAGCATCTCTAATGTGCTTGCTGAGTGTTTCCGAATCGGTGCGCTTCGCCATAAGAAGATTCTATCAACACTTCAAATAATGTATTTTCGGTTGACTTATGCAATACCTAAACTAGACTGGACATATTCCCGCCGCTCGAGATCTGCATCACAAGCAGGACGTGCAGCCCTGATCGAAACACTCAAGGAGAGCCGCCGTGACCAACTCACTCACCGAGGTCCGCGAAAGCCTCGCCGTCGATGACCTGTATTGGCGAGAGAACTACGAAGCCATCACCGAGGACGATGCGTTCCTGCGCAGGATTGTCGAAACGAGCGACCTTCCTGCGCTGATGGTGGCTTTGGCCGCTGTGACCAGGGACTTCTCTCTGCTGAGTGAAGACCTGCGTCCGCCGCAGCCGCTTGCTGACATCATCGGCACTCCGCACGGAGGCATGAGCCCGGAGACTCAGTCGAAGGCACGCGAGCTTGCGTTCGAAGCGCTCAAGCAGGTCCGTGACCAGAACCTGACCAGCGTTGGGACGCTGACGGAGGAGCAGGCAGCGGACATCCTGAACTGGATCACCAATGAGGCCAATCCCGAATACCACCCGATGCTGATGCATGAAATGGCGCTGGTTGAAGGCAAGAGCGGCAAGCCGGACTGGAACTTTGCCGAGGTTGCCGGCGGGCGTGAATTTGAGGTCGCCGTCATTGGCTCCGGCGTGTCGGGCATGGCCGCCTCTTACCGGTTGAAGCAGGCCGGGATCCCGCACACTGTTTTCGAAAAGGGCCACACCGTCGGCGGCACCTGGTGGAAGAACACCTACCCAGGTGTTCGGCTGGACACCCCCAACTATGCCTACAGCTTCTCCTTCGCCCAGCGTGACGACTGGCCCCAGCAGTTCTCCCAGGGCCACGAGATCTACAAGTACACCTGCGAGGTTGCCGAGCGCGGCGGGCTGATGGATCACCTCCAGTTCAACACCGAAGTCACCAAGGCAGAGTACGACGCCGGGACCGGCCTTTGGAGCGTTGCTACCGTCCGCGACGGGGTGCCGGAGGTACGCCAATTCAACGCGGTGATTACCGCCGTCGGGCAGTTGGACCGGCCCAAGTATCCGGACGTTGCCGGGCGCGAGGACTTCGCGGGCATACAGATGCACTCGGCAGAGTGGGACAACAGTATTGACGTCACGGGCAAGCGCGTGGCCATCATCGGCACAGGGGCGAGCGCGTACCAGATTGTGCCCGCGATTGTGGACCAGGTTTCTTCGCTGACCGTTATCCAGCGCAGCTCGCCCTGGATGCTGCCCACCAAGGGCTATTACGACGACATGCCTGAATCGGTCCAGTGGCTGGTCCGGAAGCTCCCGCACTACGGGCAGTGGCTGCGTTTGTGGCAGCATTGGCTCGGTGTTGAGGGCCGCCAGCACACCACCGTGGCAGAGCCCGGCTGGGACAAGCCCGGCAGCGTCTCGGCCGTGAACGAGCGCGTCCGCCAGACCTTGACCGAGATGCTCGCCGAGCAGTACCACGACCGCCCGGACCTGCTGGCCAAGGTCACGCCGGACTACATTGTCGGTGGCAAGCGCATGCTGCGTGACAACGGAGTATGGGCGCAGTCCCTGAAGAAGCCGCAGACCGCGCTGGTCACTGAGGGCATGGAACGCATGGTGCCGGAAGGCATTATCACTAAGGACGGCGTGCTCCACGAAGTGGACATGATCATCTACGCCACCGGATTCCAGGCATCTGAGTTCCTTGAACCGCTGAAGTTCACCGGGCTCAACGGCGCCGATCTGCACGAATACTGGGGCGGGGACGCCAAGGCCTTTGCCGGCGTGACTGTGCCGAACTTCCCGAACCTGTTCATGGTGACAGGACCGAACACCGGCCACGTGGTCAACGGCAGCTTGTACTCCATGATTGAGTACGGCGTTGAGTACATCCTCGAGGCGCTGCGCCTGGTGCTGCAGGAGAACCTGAAGGCATTGGACCTCAAACAGGAAGTGTTGGATGAGTTCGTCGAAGAGATCGACGCCGCCAATGCCACCAAGGCCTGGGGCCACCCCAGCGTGCAGACCTGGTACAAGAACAAGTTCGGCCGCGTCTCGCAGATCTGGCCGTTCCCGGTAGTGGACTTCTGGAAGATCACCCGCGAAGTGCAGACCGACCATTACAACAAGCTGGCATGAGCGGCGCCACCGAACTGGCTGCCGGACCCGGCACGGGGCCCGGCACCAGCCCGATTGCGGTGCAGGCAGCCACCCCTGCTTCACCCCTGAAGCTGGCGGGGTTCGGGGCGGATGTCTCCGACGGCGTCGTCCGTGTCCTTGGCGTGCACTACGGGGCGCGGCTGGATCCGGCGGACCGTTTCAGCGCCCTGGGTGTTCCGTCGTCGCTGCGGGTACAGTCTGCGCCGACAGTCTTCCCACAGACGCCCGGCTCGCTGGACTGGCTGTTGGGGCCCGCCTTGATGGAAATGCCGCAGAGTGAAGATGCCTTCCAAATCAACATCTGGGCTCCGGAGGGGGCACAAGATGCACCTGTGCTGGTCTACTTACCCGGCGGCGCCTTCATCAGCGGTGCCGGCACCGTCCGTTGGTACGACGGCGAACGCCTGGCCCGCGAGGGCGGTTGCATGGTTGTCACGGTCAATTACCGGTTGGGCGCTCTGGCCTTTGCCGCTGGCCGTGATGGCGCGAGGAATCTTCCGGTGGGGGATATCCTGCAGGCGCTCCGGTGGGTCCGCCGCAACATTGCGGATTTCGGGGGTGATCCCGAAGACATCACCCTGGCCGGGCAATCCGCCGGAGCTTTCTACGCCTACCTGCTGAGCCAACTGCACGAGGCCGAAGGGCTGTTCAACCGGACAGCGCTGCTCAGCCTAGCCTGGCAGCCGCCGCTCACCTCTGCCGAGTATGCCGAGCGCTGCACATTATTCGGCCAGTCACTGGGAGAGGCCGGATCCGAGGTGCAGGACACCGGTCTGGAAACTGTTCCGGTCGACGCGCTGTTGCAGGCGCAGGGTGCGGTATCCAAAGCGTATGCGGGGCGAGGACTGGGGTTCATGCCCGCCGCCGGCGACGAGGTTCCCGCTGACCTGTTCGACTTCGCGGCGGCCGTCCGGCGCATGCACGTTTCGTCACTGTTGCTCAGTACTACGCAGGACGAGGCGGCGGCGTTCCTCAAGCCACTTCCGGTGGCGGCCGTGGGGCGCGAGCAGCTCACCGGCTTCGTGGCGGCCCACTTCAAGGACGTGGCTGCGACGCTTGGGTGGCTCGACCAGGCGCTGCCTGGGGAGACGGACCACGCCAAGCTGGTGGAGGCCATGACCCTGCACCAGTTCCGGCTCACCGCCGTCGAGCTCGCTGAGCACGCTACCGCGGCCGGCATCGCAACTACCGTTGCTCGGTTCGACGTCGGCAGCCCCCTCGAAGGAGCCCGCAGTGCGCATTGTTTTGACGTGCCCTTCGTCTTCGGCAACAGACACCAATGGCACGATGCGCCCATGCTTAACGGCGTGGCCGACGAGGTGTTCGAGTCGGCCGGGGGAGAGCTCCGTTCGTTGCTGCTGGGTTTTGTCAGCGAAGGCTCAGCCCGCACTGCGGACGGGTCAGCAGTGGCTGCCTTCGATCCAGCTGACCCGAAACTGCACCGGATCGGGGCAGGCGGCACAGGAACTATAGAACCGGAGCGCGGGCTTAACCCGCGACGGTGAATTTGGTGAAGACCGTAGCTACCGCCCTGTCGGAAGGAACGACGCCGGCGACCACCGGCGTCGTTCGTGCAGTTATTGAATCAGTGGAGGCGGAGCGACTCAGCCATATGGTTGCAGGAAATCTCGAAGGCGTCGCCGGGCTCTGTGATGAACGGCTGGACTACGTGCATTCGACTGGCCGCCGGGACACCTTGGTATCGCTGCTGGAGATGCTCGGATCCGGGGCAGTCAGCTATGACAGTATCCTGCACAACTTCTCCCGGGTGGAGAACCTGGGCCAGGCGGTTTGGGTCACGGGAACGATGCGAGTCAGTTTGGTCAAGGGTGGGCAAACCAGGCAGCTGCAGACACTGACCACCACCCTATGGATTCGTCATGACAACAGTTATCGTCTGCTGTCCTTCCACGCCACCGCGGCCCCTGGCTTGAACTAGCAGCCAGCTCCGCATTCCACCCTTGCTTCCCGTGCCTCCGTGCGTCCTCTGCATCGCTTGCAGAGGAGGCCGGAAGCACGGTTGTTTAACGACAGTCTTGATCTTGGGCCAGAAGAATCCCTTGGCCGTCAATGCTGCTCAAGGGCTGACCGGAGCAAGTCTTAATCTCCTATTCGTCTTGCAGTATGAGTCAGAACCCATAATATGGGTTCAGATGTTGTGCTTCCCATCACAACGAGACTTGTACGCAGCCTTCAGTGCAGAAGGCTCGACTGAATGGATTCTTTCCCATGTCAGATATGGCTATCTTGATCAACACTGCGGTGGCTGTGCTTGCCACCGTGGTGCTGATTGTCAGGTTCAAGGTCAACCCCGTCATCTCCCTGATCATCGGCTCCGTTTACCTGGGGCTCTCGGCCGGCCTCGGCGTAACCAAGACGGTGGAGACGATTACCGGCGGCTTCGGCGAGATTATGGTCGAGGTCGGCCTGCTCATTGCCTTCGGCGTGTTGATGGGTTCGATCCTGAACGAGACCGGGGCAATCCGGCGTCTGGTAGAGCACCTGCTGCACGTCTTCGGGCCCAATCGGCTGCCTTACACGATGGGACTTGCCATCGGCACCGCGCTGCAGTCCATCTTTCTGGACGTACTGCTGGTAATTTCCGCGCCGCTGGCCCGCAAGCTGGCGCCGAGGATCGGCAAGCTGGGCACGGCGCGGATGGCCACGGCCATGGCGATCGCGCTCGAATGCGGCATCGTCTTCATGGTCCCGGGTGTCGCGGCGCTGGCCCTTGCCGGCCTGCTAAGCGTGCCGCTGGGCAAGATGATGATCTTCGGCCTGATCCTGATCGTCCCCACCATCATCATCTCGATCGCCATCATGACCTTCCTGTTCCGCAAGGGCTTCTGGAACGAAGAGAAGGACGAGGACCACATCTACCTCGAGGACGACGACGATAACTCCGCCGCCGGAACTGAAACGGCTGAGGCTGGCACAGATACCGGCAGCACCCGGAAGGGTGCGGGCGTCCCGAGCCGCTCCAATGGCAACGGCTCCAGCGCGGCACCAGTCCCTGCGGGCGCTTCCGTCGCCGTGGCCGAGTCGGACAGGGAACGTGAAGCCCCGCTGCTGGTGCTCTTCGCTCCGCTGTTGGTCTCGCTGCTGCTTATCGGCGCCGGCGCGATCCTGGAAATCCTGAAGATCGAGATGGCGTGGCTGCAGTTGCTCGGCGAGCCGGTCATTGCCCTGCTGATAGGCCTGATTGGCACCGGCATCATGGGCCGGTACACGGTGGGCCAGAAGCGTGTGGAAACGGCCATCGCCACGGGCTTCAAGGAAAGCGGGCAGATCCTCATCCTGACCGGTGTCGGCGGTTCGCTGGCCGCCACGGTCGGCGCCGCCGGACTGGGCGACATCCTCGGCGGCTTCTTCTCCGCCAGCACGGTGGCTCCGCTGCTCGTGGTCTGGGGCATTGCCGCCCTGTTCCACATCGCCGTCGGCTCCGTGACCCTCTCGGCGATCACCGCAGCGGGCCTGCTGGCCCCGATCGCCCCGGCCATCGGCATCGACCCCGTCCTGATCGCGCTGGCCGCGGGCGCCGGCTCGCTGTTCATGGTGCACGTCACCAGCAATACCTTCTGGCTGCTGCAGTCGCTGCTCGGCCAAAGCGTTCGGGGGGCACTGAAATCGGTGACGGTCGGTGTGTCGGTGGCGTCCGTCGTCGCAATTCTGCTGATTCTGCCGATGAGCCTGCTCTTCTAGCCCGGATCCCGGCCACCAGACGTACTGCACTATTGAGGAAAGAGCTATGACACAGACACCCATCGCCCCGCTGGACGGCGTGCGCGTTCTTGAACTCGGCAACTACATTGCTGCCCCCACCGCCGGACGGCTGCTGGCCGATTTCGGCGCCGAGGTGATCAAGGTGGAGCGCCCGGGCACCGGCGATGAGCTGCGCAACTGGCGCCTGCACAAGGGCGACACTTCCATGCTGTACCGGACCATCAACCGCAACAAGAAGTCGGTGGTGCTGGATCTGCGCACGGACGCGGGCCGCAAGGCGGTGTTGGAGCTGGCGGCCAAGTCTGACATCCTGCTGGAAAACTTCCGGCCGGGCACCCTCGAGAAGTGGGGGCTGGGGCCCGAGGTGCTCAACGAGGCCAACCCCGAACTGATCATCACGCGTGTCTCCGCCTTCGGCCAGACCGGTCCGTTGTCCGAACGCCCCGGGTTCGCCGCGGTGGCCGAGGCCTACAGCGGCTTCCGCAACCTGGTGGGGGATCCGGACCGTGCCCCCGTGCGCGTGGGTGTCTCGATCGGCGATTCGATCGCCGGACTGTACGCTGCCTTCGGCTCCATAATGGGCCTTTTTCAGCGCGAAGCACGACGGCGGAGCTCAGGTTCCGCTGTTGCGTTGCCGGAGCGGATTATCGACGTTGCGTTGAACGAGGCGATGTTCTCGATGATGGAATCGCTCGTACCGGACTACGAGGCTTACGGCGTGCGGCGCGAACGCACCGGCGGCCGGATGGAAGGCATTGCGCCCTCCAACGCCTACGTCTGCGCCGACGGAGCCAGCATCGTGGTGGCCGGCAACGGTGATGGCATCTTCCTGCGCTATATGGAAACCATCGGCCGCCCGGACCTGGGCTCGGATCCCGGGCTGCAGTCCAACGCCCTGCGCTGGGCGCGGCGCGAGGAACTGGATGCGGCGATCGGCGAATGGGCCGCCACGCTCCCGGCGGCGGACGCCCTCGCTGCGCTGGACGCCGCCGGGGTTCCGGCCGGCCCCATCTACACTGCGGCGGATATCGTCGCCGATGACCAGTACGCGGCACGGAACATGATCCAGAAATTCGACGTGTCCACGGGCGAGGAACTGCTTTCCGATGTTGGCTTCCCGGGAATCGTGCCGGTGATCGGCGGGCAGTCGCTGCCTATCCGCAACCTTGGCCCGGATCTAGGCGAGCATACGGACGAAGTCCTCGGCGGACTGCTGGGCATGGACACGGAACAAATCAATGCGGCCTCGAGCCGCGAGGAGGCAGTGCAGGCATGAGTTTCACCTTGGAACCCCACGCGGAACTGCGGGACGTCACACTGCGCGACGGGTTGCAGCTGACCGGCAAGATGCTCTCCACCGAACGCAAGGTCGAGACCGTCCGCGAACTGCTGCGACTGGGCGTGCCGTCCATCGAACTGGGCTCCATGGCACGGGCGGATCTGGTGCCGACAATGGCCAACACGCTTGAAGTGGTGCAGGCCCTGACGGCGGAGGAGCTTCAAAAGTGCTGGATCTGGGTGGCGACGCCGGGACATGTAGCCAAGGCCGCCGCGGCGGGAGCACGGAACTTCCAGTACTGCCTCTCGGCCTCGGACTCCCATAACCAGGCGAACATCGGCCGCAGCACTTACGCCAGCCTGGCCGCGCTGCCCGAAGCGGTGGCACATGCCCTGGCCGTAGACGGGCAGATCCAGCTGTGCATCGCCACCTCCTTCACCTGCCCGTTCGAGGGGATCGTCCCCGAGGAACGCGTACTGGCCATAGCCAACGACCCGAGGGCGGAAGGCACTTGCGACGTCGTTATTTGCGACACCCTGGGCCAGGCGGTCCCGGCGCAGGTAGCCAGCCTGATCTCCCGGGTCCGCGAGGAGTCGCCGGCACGGCGGATCGTTTACCACGGCCACGACACCTGGGGACTCGGCGTCGCCAACACCCTGGCTGCCATCGCGGCCGGCGCAACGCTGGTGGATGGGGCCTTAGGCGGACTGGGCGGCTGCCCTTTTGCACCGGGTGCCAGCGGAAACACCTCCAGCGAGGACATTCTTTTCGCCACCCGGCCCGAGTGGCTCAGCCCGGCCACCTTTGGCGGGCTGGTCGACCTGTCCGAAAAACTGCTGGCGGAATTGGGTGAGCCCAACCGGTCCAAATCTGCCCAGGGCGCCCGGTCCAAGGCAGAGGCCTTTGAATGGGTTATCGCCTCGGACCGCGAACCCGCGTGCGTCAAGGGCCTCTGAATGGGCGCCCGGTTCCTCGTCACCATGCCGATTCCCGCGCCCGGTCTGGAGTTGCTTGGGGCAGCCGGGCAGGTCACCGTTTTACCCGAGCCTCCGGACTACGAAACGCTCGGAGAGCTGTGCGCCTCCGGCGATTACGACGTCGTGCTGACGCAACTGCGGGATCACGTGGACGCGCCGCTGATGTCCCGCGCCCGGGTCCGCGGCGTCTCCAACTACGCGGTGGGCTACAACAATATTGATGTGGACGCAGCCACGGCCAACGGCATCATGGTGGGCAATACGCCCGGAGTGCTCACGGACGCGACGGCGGACATCGCGCTGCTGCTGATCCTGGGGACTGCGCGCCGGGTAGTGGAGGCGGACCGGCTGGTCCGCGAGGGGAAGTTCCATGGCTGGGAGCCCGAGCTGATGCTCGGCCACGATGTGTCCGGCCGCGTGCTGGGGCTGGCAGGTTTCGGCCGGATTGCCCGTGCCACAGCCCGGCGCGCGCTGGGCTTCGGCATGGAAGTGATCTTCGCGCCCCGGCCGCCGGGGGACCGGCCTGTCAGCGACGAGGAGCTGGGAGAATTCGCCGGCAAAGCCCGGCAGGTACCGTGGTCCGAGTTGGTGGAGCACAGCGACTTCCTCTCCGTCCACGTTCCGCTGAATGAGCAGACCCGGCATCTGGTGGGTGCGGAGGTGCTGGAACGGATGAAGCCGGACGCCATCCTGATCAACACTGCCCGCGGACCGATTGTGAATGAAGCGGCACTCGTGGAAGCGCTGCGGAACGGCACGATCGCCGGCGCCGGGCTGGACGTCTTCGAGGACGAACCCCGGCTGGCCGCAGGTCTGGCCGAGCTGCCCAACACGGTCCTGCTGCCGCATGTCGGCAGTGCCACGGTCCCCGTGCGCAGCGAAATGTCCAGGCTCAGCGCACTTAATGCAGTGGCTATGGCGGAAGGCAACATCCCGCCGCATGCAGTCAACCCTCAGGCGTGGGCATGGGCATTGTGATCGCGCCGGACAGCTTCTAAGGGACTTGTAACCCGCGCCGGACTGACAGCCGTGGAAACTCTGCAGTCAGGCCTTCGGCTCGCCGGGGAAGCGACCGCCGATGAGCCGCGTCATGCGTTCGGCGGTCTGCAGGAGTGTTTCGACCCAGTCCTCGCAGACCTGCCGGGGCATGCGCATGGTCGGGCCGCTGATGGTCACCGCACCTACCAGGCCCGCCGCGGAGTCGAATACCGGGGCAGACAAACCGGATGCCCCGGTCTCACGCTCATCGGTCGTGATGGCAAAACCGTCGGTCCGAGTCTGCTTTACGACCGTCTCGAGGTCTTCGGAGCTGGTGATCGTGGACTCGGTGAGTGGCGGCAGCGGGTTCTTGACCAGCTCGGCCAGCAACTCCGGATCCCACGCCAGCAGCACGCGCCCGGCCGATCCAGCATGCAGAGGCAGGATCTTTCCCAAGTGCATCTCCCGCCGGAGTGCGTGCCGCGTTTCCGCCAGAGCGACGCAGACGCGGTAGTGCTGCTCGGCACGGAAGAAGCAGGCCGTCTCGCCCGTGGTGTCGCGCAGGTCCTTCAGCAGCGGGCTGATGACGTCGAGAACAGCTTTGCCGCGCGTCGCCGGCGCCGCCCAGTATGCCATTTTGAGGCCGATCCGGTAGGCATCGTCCTCGCGGTCAAGGAAGCCCTGGGACGTCAGGTTCGTGACCAGCCGCTGCACGGTGGACGTCGGCATGCCTGTGGCCTCACGGATATCGGCCAGCGTCAGCACCGGGCGGGTCAGCGAGAACGCATCGAGAATCGCGGTGATTTTCCCCAGCACCAGCAGCGGATTGTTGGTCGACTTAGCTGGTAATTTTTCAGCGGGTTCGCCTGACATAAGACTTACGCTAGACGCTGGCCTGAGGGCAGTCCAATAGTGCTTATTTCGAGTCGCCGGAAGGCATGGCCAACACCGCTGCCAGGAAATCCAGGACGATCGGGCTGGCGACCTCCCGGTACTCTTCGAAGTACGCGTGGCGTCCACCGGGAATGATCCGTACCTGGGCGTTGGGGATCCGGCCGGCCAGGAGATCGGCATTGGCTGGCGGAACCATCAGGTCATCGCTGCCGTGCAGGATCAGCGTGGGAACCGCGATGGCGCCCAGTTTGTCCCACGCGTCGTGACCGTTGCTCGCCCGCCGGTGTCCCAACCGTGCCTGGGGAGTACTTGCCTCGCCCAAGGTGGCATAGGGACTTGCGTACTCCGCCGTCCATTTCGGTGAATACATCAGGTTGGTCAGGGTTGCTTCCTTGGTCGCGGGATCTGCGATTCGGGAGCTGATCTCGTTGGACATTCGGATAATGTTCGGTCCGCCAGTGGAGGAGCAGCCGATGACGAGGCAGTTGACGCGGGAAGGGTGGCGCAGCGCGAGTTGCTGCGCCCCCTTCCCTCCCATAGACGTGCCATAGACAGCGCTCGATTCGATCCCCAGATGGTCGAGCAGTGCTGTGGCATCGTCGGCGAACCTGTCAAGGGAATAGCCGGACACGGGCGCATCGCTTCCCCCTGTACCCAGATAATCGAAGCGGATGACCAAGTGGTCGGACTCAAAATCGGCGACGATCGGATCCCACCAACCCATCCCGTTTCCCTGACCGCTCAGCAGCAGGAGAGGTGCGCCTTGGCCGCTGGTTTGATAGGTGATGGCAAGGCCATCTGCACAGGTGAACTTTGGCATGACCAGCACATTAGTACGCGGCTAGGCCTTGTCCCTATTGTTGCTGGCTGGATCCTTGGTGTCCGAGGGGAGCCGGAAAGTCGGATTGGCCGCGACACCCTCGGACCCATTACCGACGGCGGCGCCCGGGTGAGTCTTATGAATCGCCCAGGTTCCGCTGTTGGCTAGGGTTAGGGCGTGACTAACTACTTCCTGCGCAAGCCGTGGCGCGGCCGGATCGGGGCCTTGCTGGGCATCCTGATCATGGCGCTGAGCCTGCGCGCCGCCGTCTCCGTGGTGCCGCCGTTGCTTGGCTCGGTCAGCCCTGAGCTTGGTTTCGATGCCGCCACCATTGGTCTGCTGGCGATGTTGCCGCCGCTGATCTTCGCCGCCGGCGGCCTGGGCACGCCCATCCTGATCAGGCGGCTGGGACTGGAGAAGGTCCTCACGCTCGCAGTGCTGCTGGCCGTTGCCGGGCAGGTGGGGCGCGCGTTCATGGGTGAGGTATGGCCGTTCCTGGGGCTCTCCGCCGTCGTCATGGCGGGCTACGGTATCGGCAACGTGGTGCTGCCGCCTCTGGTGAAGAAGTACTTCCCGGACAGAATGGGCGTGGTCACGGCCGGCTATGTCACGCTGCTCGCGGTTGGGACTGCCGCCAGTCCGCAGCTGGCCGTGCCCGTGGCGGACCTCGCGGGTTGGCGGGTATCCATCGGCGTCTGGGCTTCGATCAGCGCGCTGGTGCTTGTGCCGTGGGCAGCCCAGCTGCTGCACGACCGGCGGGCAAAACGAGAGAAGAACGACGGCGCGGCCGCAGCCGCCCACACAAATCCCGTGGCGCCGTCGACGTCGGATTCGCTGCCTGCCTCAACGTCCGCTTCGAGCTCGGTCAAGATGCCGCCGGCCAAGCCCACCCCGGAGCATCTGAATCCCTGGCGCTCGCCGGTGGCTTGGGGCCTGGCTATCTTCCTGGCTGGCAATTCTGCCCAGACCTACGTCTACTTCACCTGGTTGCCGCCATACCTCACCATGCAGAACGTGGACGCGGCGGTAGCGGGATCGGCCCTGGCCTACTTCGCGATCCTCGGCCTGCCGGTCAGCCTGCTGGTGCCGCTGATCGTGCCCCGCATGCGCCACCCGATCATCGCCATCAGCATCTTCGCGGCGTGCTGGGCCGGCGGACACCTGGGCCTGTTCCTCGCGCCGATGGACGGCACCTGGTGGTGGATCACCCTCGCCGGACTGGGCCAGGGCACTTTCGCCACCGCATTGCTGATGATGAACCTGCGCTCTCGGACCACGCATGGCGCCTCTGTTCTTGCAGGCTTCAGCCAGGGCATCGGCTACGCCGGTGCCGGCATCGCCCCGCTGCTGTTCGGTGTTGTCCGAGAGGCTACCGGCAACTGGAACGCTTCCTTCGCCATGCTCGGCGTCTGCCTGCTGGTCATGATGACGGGAGCCGTCATGATCAACCGCCCGCGGTACATCGAGGATGTCGCGAAGCCTGCCGAAACTCCCGTACCGGCCACGGACCCTGCCCGCTAGGAGCCGGCGCGGTACCTTTTAATACAAATCAGGCAACCGGGAAGGAGCTCCTGTGTCTTGTTGCGGCAGTCCATCGCGGCCAGCCTTGGATGACTTTGTGCACGACGCCGGTTCCGCCGCAGCGGAGGTAGGCATCGAGAGTGCCGAACGGCCAGAGAATCCGGAGCGCGGCGATGTGCTGCTGCCTGCGGGCAGCTTCCGGATGGGGGACCACTTTGGCGAGGGTTACCCCACCGACGGCGAAACTCCCTTTCACGACGTGGCGCTGGACGCTTTCCGGATCGATGCGACTGCCGTGACCAATGCGGAATTCGCCAGGTTTGTCCAGGCCACAGGCTACCGAACGGAATCGGAGCGCTTCGGCACCTCCGCTGTGTTCCATCTCCAGGTTCAAGCCACACCGGAGGACGTGCTGGGCGACGTGGAAGGGGCACACTGGTGGCTGAACGTCCGCGGGGCGGATTGGGCACATCCCACCGGTCCGCTCTCCAGCTGGGAGGACTTGCCGGACCATCCTGTGGTGCAGGTGTCGTGGAACGACGCTGACGCCTACTGCAAGTGGGCCGGCCGGAGGCTGCCCACCGAAGCCGAGTGGGAGTACGCCGCACGCGGCGGACTGGAGGGGAAGCGCTATGCCTGGGGGAATGAGCTGGTTGGGCCGGCCGGAGAACACTTCTGCAATATCTGGCAGGGCGAGTTCCCGCGCGTCAACTCGCTTGAGGACGGTTACCTTGGCACGGCTCCGGTGCAAAGTTTCCCGCCTAACGGCTTCGGCTTGTACGAGGTCAGCGGCAACGTCTGGGAGTGGTGCAGCGACTGGTTCCTCCCGAAGTATTACCGCAATGCACCGGCGGCGAATCCGCAGGGCCCGACCATCGGACGCGGCCGGGTCATGCGCGGCGGGTCGTTCCTCTGCCACGACTCGTACTGCAACCGCTACCGGGTGGCCGCCCGCAGCTCCAACAGCCCCGATTCAGCCAGTAGCAACTGCGGTTTCCGGACGGCAGGCTAACCCGCGCCTCAAGGAGGCATAACCGCCAGTCGCCGCGTCAGGATAGCCAGTGGCCTTGGGCCGGACCTACTCTTTTCCGGTTTTCCGGGAGTAAGTGAAAGATCCGGTCACGCCCTCCGCAAGCATTTCTACCAGCGCTGTAGAGCGTTCTGTGTCCGGGTCCGCCAGATGTTGCATGCTGATGCCATCAATGCCGGAAATAAACAACCGGGCTGACAGCTCCAGATTGGCCGGAACCTCCTCGCCCGCGTCGACTGCCGCATTTTCGAACAGCTCGCAGGTGGATTTAATCCAGCCCTCATACATCGACCGGTTCATGGCAAGCGCCCGGGGTTCTTCCTCGGCGTCGACCCGGAAACGGCGCAGCAAAAGCTCGAAAGTTGTCACCTGCTCGTGCGGCTCGGCGAGCATGCGTTCCCAGACACGTCGGGCATGTGCCCGCACCACCGCTGTGAGACCCGCGCCTGAAACCGCTACCGGCGGAAGTGACTGGGCGTAGTCGCGGCTGAGGTAGTAGTAGACCTCTTGCAGCAGCTCGTCCTTGCTCCTGAAGCAGTAGTGCAGAGAGGCCAGCGGAGCCTCCGCTTCCGCCGCGATCCGGCGGGTTGTCGCTGCCGCCAGTCCGTCATGGGCGATGACTTTCGCCGCTGACCGGACAAACTGCAACCGTCGCTCCGCAGTGGGTACTCGGGCCAATGCATTCACCTCCAGTTAGGTAGAACCATCCTAGGCGGGAACCGCCCAGGTCTTGTTTTTGGGGCGTTCAGGCACCCACCTGAACGAAGCTATCAACAACTTTAGAAAAAAGGTGGTCAAATGACCAAGTCATGCGACATACTATTCCAGACGGTAATGCACATCACATAAGGAGTGCCGAATGGAGCAGCGGGCAGCAGCCGCAGACATGGTGGTCATCAATGCAACTGTGCCGGGAAGAGCGCTTCCCAACGGTTCCTCCGATGCTGCCAACGTGGCCGTTTCCGGTGGTCGAATCCATGCGATCGGTGGGCAAGACGTGCTGGGGATGATCGGCCCGCGTACGCGGATAATTGACGCCGACGGCGGCGCACTGCTCCCGGGCATCAACGATGCGCACCTGCACTTCATCGCCTCCTCCATGGTGCGCTTTGGGTATGTACGTGTCGGCAGCGATGCGGCGGCCCGGTGGGAGGACGTCTGCCGCATCATCGAGCAGGCCCGCCCGGAGGCCGACGGATGGGTCAGGGCACATGGCTGGGATGAACTGGTGTTGGGCCCCGGCGGCCCGGAACTGATCCTCGATTGCAAGCCCGGTACACCCGTGGTGGTTTTCGACCAGACCGGCCACCAGCTCCTCGCGAACCGCGTGGCCTTGGAAATTGCTGGCATCACGGTCTCCACTCCAGCTCCCACAGGAGGTGTCATCGAACGGGATGCGGACGGTTCGCCGACCGGCCGCCTGATCGACGCCGCCATGGAACTGATGACCCGAGCGCTGCCAGCCCTGCCGGTTCCGGTCATGCGCGATGCTGCCCTGAGGTTCCAGCAGGTCCTGCATGCCCAAGGCATCACTTCGCTGACGGAGCCGGGCCTTGGTCCCGGCGCAGGCGGACTGTTGGACGGCTCCTGCACTACGGCAGCACTCGACCTGCTGGGGAATCTGGCGCTCTCCGGGGAGCTCACCCTGCGCATCAACACGCTGCTCCTCTTCGCCGGCACCGGGGGGATCAGCGCAGGCTTGGTCCGCGACGGCCTGGCATCCGGGTTGCACCGGGCCTACACCGAGCGCGGCATCGACAGCAGTCAGCTGCGGATCGCCGGCGTCAAAGTCTTCGCTGACGGTACCCCACGCAGCGGAACGGCCTGGATGACCGAACCCTACGGCCACGCCTGCACCCATGGCTCGATGGTGATCGCGGGTAACACCGACGCCGAGCGTTCCGCCGAGCTGGATGAGATTGTCCGGCTTATTCACTCCGAAGGCCTGCAGGCCGGGATCCATGCCACCGGCGACGCCGCAACGGAGGCAGCCATGAACGCCGTCATCCGGGCGCAGGCAATCCAGCCGGGGGATAACCGGCATTACGTCATCCACGGTTCCTTTCCTTCCAACCAGTCGTTAACCGGCTTGGCGGAACACGGCATCGGCTACAGCACTAACCCGATGATCCGGTCTGGCGGAGGCAGCTTGCTCGAGGGCATCCTGGGTCCGGAACGTTTCCGCCGGCACCAGCCGCTGCGCTCGGCCGCGCGCCAAGGAGTCCGGTTCAACATTGCCTCGGATTCGCCGGTGACCACAACGGACTGGCGGCGGACCATTTTGGCTGCAGTGACCCGCTCAACCGTCGACCATCCGGAACCCGTTGACGACGGCGAAGGCCTCGGTCTGGTCCAGGCACTGGCGGCGATGACCTCGCAACCAGCCTGGCAGGACCACGCGGAACAGTTCAAGGGAACCCTGCGCCCCGGGCTGACGGCGGACCTCTGCATCCTCGACGCGCCCTGGCCTGCCGATTCCGAACCGGATGCCCTGCTCGAACGCCACGTCGCTTGGACCATCAGCGGCGGACAGATTGTCCACGAACCTTCTATGGCGCCGGCGGCCGGGCTGACCCTGTAGCCGGACCAATTGACACTGCGTCTCCAACTGCAACTTCGAAGAACCATCCTCAACCAAGGAGAACTCATGCGTTTCAAGCTTCCCCTCGCCCTCGCCGCCACGGTGGCACTGGGCCTCACTGCCTGCGGCTCCGAGTCATCGCCACCGGCGGCGGCGGACGGCGCCAACGAAACCACGCTGAAAGTCGGCACCATCGGCATCGCCGCCGATGCGGCCATCCAGTCCGCCATTGACAAGGGCTACTTCGCCGAGGAAGGCATCGACGTCGAAGTTTCCGTCGTCGCCAATCCTCCGGCAGGCATTGCCGCCGCCCAAAGCGGCCAACTGGACCTGACGTATACCCCGTCGATTCCCATGCTCAATGCCAAGAGCCAAGGCGTGCCGCTGACTGTGGCGGCCGCCGCCGATGGCTACCCTGACGATGCGCTTGAGCAGGAAGACCTGAGCCAAGTGGACGACACCGGGCTCTACGTCGCAGCGGACAGTGGAATTGATTCGCCCAAGGATCTGGAGGGCAAGCGGGTATCTGTGCCTGCCCGCAGGGCACAGCTCGAAGTAACAGTCAGCCAATTGGTGAAGGACGACGGCGGCGACCCCGCCAAGGTGAACTGGATGGTGCTGGATCCGGCCTCCGCTCTGCAGTCTCTCAAAGACGACCGGATCGATGCAGCCTCGTTGGTCACGCCGTTCACCGGTCAGGCCGCCTCTGCGGGCAACACTCTCCTGGCCTCGCCCGGCGTCGAGTTCTTTGAAAAAGGTGCCATTGGCCTTTGGGTAGCGGGATCCGCGCAGGCGGAGTCCAAGCAGGACCAGTTGCTGGGCTTCCAGCGCGCCATCTATAAGGCCAACGCGTACGCCAACGACAACCTGGACGAGTCCCAGAAGCAGGCGGCCGAAATCACCGGGTTGGAACTCGAAGCCGTCAAGGCTGGCGCCACCCCGTTCTGGCCCGTGGAAGTGCGGTTGGAGGACGTCCAGCGGACCGCAGCCCGGATGACCGCACTCGGATTCCTTGCCGAGGAGCCGAAGCTGGACCAAAGCCTGTTCCTGTCCGAGTAAACCTGGCGGAAATCCTGGAGTAACCGTGAAAACACAAATCAAACCTGCCGCGGTAGGTGCGCTGGGGATTGCCGGGGCGCTGCTCCTGTGGCAATTCGTGGCCACCGGGCCGATGAACGGCAGCGCTCTGCCTGCCCCGGGTCATGCCGTCGCCGAACTGGCCGCCCTGCTGGCCACCGGGACTTTCTGGGCGGACCTGGCCGACACGATCCTGATTGCCCTCGGCGGGCTGGCAATTTCCGCCGTCGCCGGTGTTGCCGCCGGGCTGCTGATCGGCAGTTTCGGGCCGGTGCGCTACGCGACCATGGCAGTGCTGGAGTTCCTGAAGCCCATTCCGCCGATTGTGGTGCTGCCCCTGGTAGTGCTGGTGCTGGGGCCAACGGCGCAGATGTCCTGGGTCCTGGTTGTCATTGGCTGCGCCCTGCCGATCGTGATGCAGACCGTCGCCGGGGTACACGACACCGACCCGGTAGCACGGGACACAGCCCGTTCCTACGGCATGGGCCATGCCGAGATCCTGCTGCGCGTCACGCTGCCTGGCGCCATGCCCTTTATCGGTACCGCTATGCGCGTGGCGGCCCCGGCTGCACTGGTCGTGGCGGTCGTCGCCGGCCTGCTAGGCGGCGGGCCGGGACTTGGCCAAAGCATCTACCAGGCGCAGGCTGCCGGCGATTTCCCGGTGCTGTACGCGCTGGTATTGGTCCTGGGTCTATTGGGCCTAGTGTTCCAGGGCGCCACGCGGCTGGCCGAACGCCGGCTTCTCCATTGGCACGAGTCCTACCGGGAGGTGGTCCTGTGATGAAACGCAAGGCTTTGAATTGGTCCCTAGGCATAGCGACCCCGGTGCTGCTGGTGGCCGCGTGGTGGGCGGCCTCGGCCAACTCGATGAATACCTTCTTCCCGCCACTGAGTGCCATCATGATCCGTTTCCGCCAGCTCTGGCTGTTCGACCACTTCGGCTCGGACATCCTGCTCAGTCTGCGCAACCTGCTGCTTGGCTACGCTGTGGCGACCGTTGCCGGCGTCGTTATTGGCTTTGTCACCGCGCTGGTGCCGGTCGCCCGGTGGGCGCTGGATCCTGTGATCCATTTCCTGCGGGGAATTCCACCAGTGGCACTGGTGCCGATCTTCATCTCACTGATCGGTTTTGGAATCGAGATGCGGGTGGCCAGTATCGCCCTGGCGGCCCTGTTTCCGACCTTGATCGCCACCGTGGACGGAATCCGCAGCGTGGACACCACACTGAAAGACGTCAGCTCGGTCTATCGGCTGACCCGTGGCGAAAAGCTCGCGCAGGTCTATCTGCCGGCGGCCGGACCTCAGATCGCCTCCGGTATGCAGGTCAGCCTGCAGGTAGCGTTCATCGTAATGATTGCGTCCGAGATGCTGGGCTCTTCCGAGGGCATCGGCGCGATGACGCTGCTGGCGCAGCAAAGCTTCATGATTCCGGACATGTGGGCCGGCATCCTGCTGCTCGGCGTGATCGGGTTCGGCGCGAACCTGGTCTTCGAACTGCTCAAGAACCGCATTCTGGCCTGGCATGCAGGCTCCCGACGATTGGCTAACTCATGACCGCGACTGCCCCTAACCGCTACCGGCGCACCGCAGGCCGGCACACCGTCCAGGAGGACCCGATGACCGTCCGCAACGCAGCTGCCGCTCTGCCCCGGCTCGAAGTCACAGCACTGTCCAAGACCTACGGCAGCGGCGCGTCCGCCAAATGCGTGATCGAGGACCTGACCTTCACCGTGAACACCGGCGAAGTAGTGTGCATCGTAGGTCCGTCCGGCGTCGGCAAAACCACGCTGCTGAAGTGCCTGGCTGGGCTGCAGCCGGTCACCTCCGGAGCCGCCGCTATCGACGGGCGGAAAATCGACGGTCCGCCCGCCGAGATGGCCCTGGTCTTTCAGGATTACAGCCGGTCCCTGATGCCCTGGCTGACCGTCCGCAAGAACATCCGGCTGCCGCTGCGCCACCTGCGACTGCCGGCAGCCGAGCTGAACCAGCGCATCGACACGGCACTTGAAGCTGTGGGGCTGACACATGCCGCGAACCAATATCCGTGGCAGCTTTCCGGCGGTATGCAGCAGCGAGTGGCCATCGCCCGGGCCCTCGCGTACCGGCCCGAAATCCTGATTATGGACGAGCCGTTTGCCTCGGTGGACGCGCAGACCCGCTTCGAGCTGGAAGACCTGTGCCTGAAGATCCGCGACGACTTCGGTATGACGATCCTGGTGGTCACGCACGACATCGATGAGGCCGTGTACCTCTCCGACCGTGTGGTGGTGCTTGGCGCCAAGCCCGCCCGGGTGCTGGACGTGGTCGGCATCGACCTGCCGGCGCCGAGGGACCAGATTTCCTCGCGTGCACTGAAGGAATTCGCGGACCAGCGCACCAATGTTCTGTCGATGATCCGGAAGCCCGCATGAGCGGCGGGGAGACACGGCGGCCCAATGTTTTGGTCATCATCGCCGATCAGTTGCGTGCCGACCATCTGGGTTTCGCCGGCAACCAAGTGGTGCGGACTCCGCATTTGGACAGGCTGGCCGCCCAAAGCATGGTATTCACCGAGGCAACCGTCACCAATCCCACGTGCATGCCCAACCGCGCCAGCCTGCTGACCGGCCGATGGCCGTCGACGCACGGCACACGTTGCAACGGGATAACCATGGACCCGGACGCAAATAATTTGGTTAAGCAGTTGTCCTGCGGCGGGTACTTGACTCGGGCCGTAGGAAAACTTCACCACCAGAACATGGGGTGGGACTTTGAGCCCATCCAGCGTGCCGAGATCGAAGCCACGGACCCGCTGCTGCTGGATCCGCGGTCCTCCGATGCCCGCACGCGGTCCGGCCCGGAAGGCTGGGACCAGTGGGAAAATGCGGCGGCGCATGCGGAGGGCTTCATTCCGCTGCCCGAGGGGTACTACGGCTACCAGCACGTGGACCTGGTCATCGGGCATGGCGACCGTCCGGGTGGGCACTATGTGCACTGGGCACGTGAACGTGGCATCGACCCTGTGGCGGTCGGCGGTGCCGAGAACGCTCCGAAGCGTCTGGATACCTGGGATCAGGTGTACCAAACCGGCATCCCGGCAGAGCTGCATCCAAGCTCCTATGTGGGCGAACGTGCCGAGGAGCACCTGGCCGGGTTCGCCGAATCTGCGGAACCGTTCTTCATGTTCGTCTCCTTCCCGGATCCACACCATCCGTTTTCACCGCCGGAAGGGTACGCGGAGATGTACTCTCCGGATGAGGTGGAGCTGCCCAGCGGGTTCTACCAGGACCACGCCAAGTCCCCATCGCACATCCGCCGGATGTTCGACCGCCGCGGCGAACCGAATGAAGACCCCACTATGACTTTCGCCGCCGATGAGGCGCAGTACCGCCAGGCCGTCGCTGCCCAGTACGGTTTGATCACGCTGATGGATGAGCAGATCGGCCGGATCCTTGCAGCACTCGATGACAACGGATTGGCTGAGGACACGATTGTTGTCTTTACCAGCGACCACGGTGACCTTTTCGGGGATCATGGTTTGATGCTGAAGCACTTCAGCCACTACCGGGCCGTCACCAACGTGCCCCTAACGATCAAAGTCCCCGGCATGAATCCGGGCAGCACCGATGCCTTGGTCTCCACTGCGGATCTCGCACCCACATTGATGGAGCTCACTGGAACACACCTGTATAGGGGAATCCAAGGCACATCCCTGCTGCCGTTGCTGGAGCGGAGTGCCGCCTCGGTTCGGGACGCCCTCATCATTGAGGAGGACCAGCCGTTCGGACTTCCCGGGCTGCCGGGCCCCGTTCGTACCCGCTCGGTGCTGACCAAAGCAGGACGCCTGACGAGGTACTTCGGCACCGACATCACCGAACTCTACGACCACCTGTTGGACCGCGAAGAGCTCAACAACGTTGCCGGAGAGGCTAAATTCAAGGACCTTGAGGATGTCTTGGCCCTGGCGATGATGGAGGGGATGGCAGCACTGGCGGATACCGGAACGGCGCCAACGGCAGCGGCTTGACCGCTTGCCGATCGTGAGGACTTCCTCCTCCTGAAAGCAGCTGTTTTGTGTCCCTATGACTGCTTGGAATCAGCTAGTAGGGAAAGCACGCTCTAAAACTAGCAATTTCCGATTTAGAAGCGGATGATAGCTATACCGGCGAAAGCCCGGCCTTCATCGGCCGGCGCTTTTGTTTCTCCGGACTTCTGATCAAGGGGGTGCGTTATGCCGCTGTCGGATGAGGAGCGGGAGCAGCTTCATGCGCTGGAGTTGCAGTTGGCCGCCGAGGACCCGGAACTCGCCCAGATAATGCGGTCCGATCTTTTAGGACCCGACCATGGACAGCTTGTTCTGGCGGTGCTTGCCTGGATCATCGGTTTGGTCTTGTTGATCATCGGCGTTGCCACACAGCTGACCGTCGTGGGTGTCGGTGGCTTCCTGGTGATGGGCGCGGCTGGTTACTGGGCGATGCGCCTCTACCGCTGGGGAAGCGGAATCGATGATCACGTCGCAACCGACAAGGGGACGCACGGCGTCAGGTGATGCTTACCTGCAAGTAGCTACCGGGACTTCCTGGTCTCCCTGTCGTTTGCCTTCTGTATGGCGTCGACCAGATCGGACTTGTTCATCTTGGAGCGTCCCGGCACGTCGAGCTTCTTGGCCAGGTCGTACAGGTGCTCCTTGGAGGCGTTGGCATCCACGCCGCCGGCAGTCTTTCGGGAGGTGTCCTTGCCTCCCTTGGCCTGCTTGTCCGAGGGCCCGGCCTTCTCCTTGGGCTCCCAATGGTCGCCGACTTTCTCGTGGGTGTGCTTCAGGGCGCTGTAGGCCACACGGTGTGCGCGCTCCTCGTCCCCATAGCTCTCGGCGGCCGAATCATGAGCCTCAGCGAAGGTTTTCTGGGCCTTCTTGCCGGAACGCTTGAGAGTGCCGGGAAGCTCGCTCTTCTTCGGCTTCCCGCTCTTATCTGTCTTGGGCATCCGGATCGCCCTCCTTGAATTGTTGGTAGATCCACTTTCCAACGTGGCACAGTTCGATGCTTCTGCCAAGGGGGTGTGGCTTCCCCTGATACCAGGGCCGCCGGAAGCGGCCATAGCTTTGTGACCTGCGAGTTCACTCCGTCTTTGTAATAAAGGTCACTATGACGTAAATTACAGTCTGCTATTCCAACTTTGGCCTCAACCGCCTATGGTTCGATAAAGCAATCAAACAGAATCGTCGAGGGGAAACGACTTTTCTGTTGCACAAAGACGTATATATAGGGGAGAAATACATGAACGAGCGACTGGCGGAAGCTATCGCCATTTTGGGTGACGTCGAGGCCGACGACGCGAGCAACGATGCCCGCGGGCGTCGGGCTCATGCGCGTGTCATCGCCATGATCGAATTCGCCGACGAAGTCTCAGGCATGCGGCGCGAGCAGCGGATCGCGAATTTGCTGACGCTGGCCCAGATGGACAAGAAGGATTCAAAGACCGCGCTCGAAGAGGCTCGCCGGCTGCTTGAACTCGACACGGCGTCTCGGGTTCTGAAAACTGCGGCCTGACCTCGGCCAGAAAAGCCCGGTGAACACCTGATCGATTGAGCGTAGTCTGAAAAGAAGACTTGCAACGTCGGAGGTTGTCATGACACCTGTATGGAAGCGCTGGCTCCCTGCCGCCGTCGTCCCTGCGGTCATCGCGGGCGGCGCGTTGCTGGGCACAGTCCAGGCGGGCGCGGCCACGGACTTGCCGGACAAAACACCTCAGGAAGTCCTTGAAATGGTGGCGAACAGCTCCGTCCGCTCGCTGTCCGGAACTGTTGAGCAGTCGTCCGAACTGGGTTTGCCGCAACTGCCTACGGGCGGACCATCCGGGGAATCCGATGCTTCGTCCGGTATACCTTCCGGCGTAGCCTCCGCCCTTGAACTCCTCAGCGGATCCCACACTGCACGCGTTTATCTGGATGGCCATTCCCGGGCGCGCGTGCAGGTGATGGACCGGCTGGCCGAACGCGATGTCATCCGCAACGGCCGGGACGTATGGCTGTACAGCTCCAAGCAGAATGCCGCCGCCCATCTGATCCTTCCGAATGCCTCAACGTCCGAGGAGTATCACGGCGATAAAGCGTGGACCCCAGAGGATCTGGCCGAGCACTTCCTGTCCTCGGTCGAGCCCAGTACGGAAGTGACTGTGGGCTCGGACTCGGAGGTTGCCGGTCGTGAGGCCTATGAATTGGTGCTCACCCCCGACAGTTCGGAGACGCTGGTCGGGTCCGTCTCGATCGCTGTTGACTCGGAAACGGGGCTGCCGCTCAGTGTGGACGTCCAAGCCCGAGGCCAGGATGCTCCTGCTTTCGAGGTTGGCTTCACGGAACTGAGCCTTGAGGCGCCGTCTGATGATCTTTTCAACTTCACGCCGCCGCCGGGCGCCACCGTGACGGAGCGTGTTGTCAAGGACCATCATGCTAAGCACGCCAAGGGTGACCGCGGCGAGCACAGCAAGGACTACGTGAAGTACGGATCCGGCTGGGAAACGGTGATCGGTTTGCCGGCAGATGAAGTGCCTGCGGAATTCATGGACTCGCCGCTTATCGCCGAAACCGCCCAAGAGGTCGACGGCGGCCGGTTGCTTTCCTCAGCGCTCGTGAACGTCTTCGTGACCGACGACGGCCGGGTGTTCGCCGGACCGGTGCCGTTGGAGCAGCTGCAGGCGGCAGCGGAGGGCCGGTGAGCGGCACCTTCCCATCTACCGAACTCGCGATTGAAACCACCGGGCTGACCAAGCGCTTCGGCCACCAGACAGCCGTTGACGGCATCGACTTGGCAGTTCCGCACGGCTCCGTCTTCGGCTTCCTCGGCCCGAACGGATCGGGAAAGACCACCACAATCCGCGTCATGCTCGGCCTAGCAGCCGCCACGAGCGGGAACGTCCGGGTACTTGGGCAGGACATGCCGGCGAACCTTCGCGAGGTGCTTCCCCGCGTCGGAGCCCTGATCGAAGGGCCGGCCTTTTACCCGTTCCTCTCCGGCGCCGCGAACCTGCACCGCTTCGACACCGCGGACCGCCACGCCTCCTCGGCCACCCGGCGGGCTCGGGTGAGCCAGGCGCTTGACCTCGTGGGGCTGTCGCACGCCGCCGGCAAGAAAGTCCGCGCCTACTCTCTGGGCATGAAACAGCGCCTGGGCATCGCCAATGCCCTGCTGATGCCGCGCGAACTGCTGGTGCTGGATGAGCCGACCAATGGCCTCGACCCGCAGGGAACGCGCGAGGTCCGCAGTCTGGTGCGCTCGTTGGCAGCTGAAGGCACCACGGTTTTCGTTTCCAGCCATCTGCTCGCGGAGGTCGAACAAATCTGCACGCATGCCGCCGTCATGAGCGCCGGCAAACTGGTGGCGCAGGGGACCGTCGACGAACTCCGGCGGGTCGGCCTCGCCCACGTTAAAATCCAGACGCCCGACACCGAGGATGCCCGCAGTGTCCTCCAGCGGCTGGGTCTCGCACCTGAACCGTCACCTCCAGACAACGACGGCGGCAGTACCGTCCGCGCTCCGCTCGCCGACCATGCGGTGGCACCGGAATCGATCGTCGCCGCCCTCGTAGCCGACGGCGTCCGCGTCCGAGGCTTCGCGGTGGAAAGTAGCAGCCTCGAGGAGCGGTTCGTCGCTTTGACGGGGGAGGGGTTCGACGTTGTCCAATAAATTGCCCGCATCTGCACCAACCGGACCGTCCTCTGGCGGCATCCGATCACGAGCGGCCTCATCCCCGGTTACCGCTGGCTGGGCTCTCCTTGGGTCCGAGCTTAAGGTGCTCTTCCGGCGCTGGCGAACCTGGGCGATGCTGGCCGCGCTGGCTGCCGTCCCGGTGCTCATTGCGCTCGCAGTCCGGCTTTCCTCGCGGGATCCGGGCCCGGGCCAGGGTCCGCCGTTCCTGGACCGTGTATCCCAAAACGGGCTGTTCATCGCGCTGACCGGGATGGTTGTCTCCATCCCGCTGTTCCTCCCACTGACCGTCAGCGTCGTCGCGGGGGACACGATCGCGGGCGAGGCAGGCCACGGAACCCTACGGTATCTGCTCGCAGCGCCGGCGGGACGGGTCCGTCTGCTGGCAGTGAAGTACGCGGCAGCCGTCGTCTTCTGTCTCGCCGCCGCGCTCTCCGTGGCGACGGCGGGAGTTCTGATCGGCTCAGCGCTCTTCGAGGTAGGGCCGATCCCCCTGCTCTCCGGCGACACCATCAGCCTTGGGGAGTCATTGCTTCGGCTGCTCCTGGTGGCCTGCTACGTGGGCCTGTCCCTGCTTGGACTCGCGGCCATCGGTCTGTTCATTTCCACCCTGACCGAGGTCCCTGTCGGAGCCATGGCCGCGACCGCTGTGCTCGCCGTCGTGTCCCAGATCCTCGATAACCTTCCACAGCTCGAATGGCTGCACCCGTGGCTGTTCAGCCACCATTGGCTCGGCTTCGCTGACCTGCTGCGCCAACCGATCTCTTGGGACTCCTTCGCCGCCAACGGCCTGCTCCAGGGAGGCTATATAGTCGTCTTCTGCGCACTCGCCTACAGCAGGTTCGCCACCAAAGACGTGCTGTCCTAATCGACTACGGTCTGGCCTGTGCGGGCCCGCGGGACCTAAAATCTTGTTGTGGAAGAGCGCTATCTAAAGGCGCTGGAACAGGCATCTTCTGTTGCCGAGCGCGACAGTATCCGTCGGCAGATTGCGGCTGAGGAACTCGCCGCGCTGCGCAAGGAGCTCGATAAACACACGGTGGACAAGATCCAACGGCAGATGATGAAGATTATCGAGAGCGAACGCCGCCGCGATATTCAATCGCTAAAGGATGCAGGTCTCTGACCGTCATCAGCGCTCGTCGTACCTTTGGCTGCCACGTCGGGCCTCTATTCGGGCGTTGCGGGACTGCCCGCCGCGCTGGAGTCTGTGTCAGCACCGTTGTTAACCGTGTCGCTGTCAGCCTCTCAGGGTTCCATGACACGCACGGGCGCACCGGCGGCGAAAGCAGCAATGTCTGCCACCGCATCCTGATAGAAGATCCGGTACTGCTCCTCCGTCACGTAGCCCACGTGCGGGGTGAGGACCGCCCGCGGGGCACTGCGCAGCGGGTGGTCGGCGGGGAGGGGTTCGACGTCGAAGACATCCAGCGCTGCAGCGCCGAGGCGTCCAGAGTGCAGCGCATCGAGCAGTGCGTCCTCCTGGACGATGGGTCCTCGCGAGGTATTGACCAGCACTGCATCCTGTTTCATCAGCGCCAGTTCCTCAGCCCCGACCAGGCCGCGCGTCCGGCGCGAGAGGACCAGATGCACCGACAGGATGTCGGAGGCGCTGAAGAGGTCTTCCTTCTCCACGCGCTGCACACCGTGTTCCGCCGCACGTTCTGCCGTGAGGTTTTCGCTCCACGCGATGACGTCCATGCCGAAAGCCAGACCTACCTTGGCCACGCGAGAGCCCAGATTGCCTAGGCCGAGCAGTCCCAGTGTCCGACCGGCGAGCCCTTGCCCGACTGTACTTTGCCAACCACCGGCGGCGATGGCGCCGAGTTCGACGTCAAGGTGCCGGGTGGCCGCATGGATCAGCGCCCAGGTGTGCTCTGCCGCAGGTTCCGGACGGTAGCCCGTGTGGCTGACCGTGATGCCTAACCTCTGGGCAGCGGCGAGATCGATCGAGGCGTTGCGCCGGCCGGTGGACACAATCAGGCGCAGGTCCGGCAGCCGTTCGAGCCGCGCCTCGAGCAGCGGCGTCCGCTCGCGCATGGCGACGACGACGTCGAAACCAGCCAGGGCGGCAACGACCGAATCGTCGTCGTGGCCGAGATGCTCGTCGAAAAAGACCACCTCGGACTTAACGGAGTCCCAGTCGCCGAGGGAACGGGCAACCTGCTGATAGTCGTCAAGGACCGCGATCTTCATACGCTGAGCCTAATGGAAATCCTTAATGCCGATCGAAGCTGTGAGAGGGGACAGGAAACAGTCATTGCCGGGACCCGGCAACATGGCGTGGATGAGGACGGACTGTTTGAAGAGATCGGAGTCCCGTTGACGGGATGAGTGGATGGAAGTTGCTCCGGGAGACATCAGACGTCTAATGTTTAGGGATGCCACGTGATGCCGCCAAATTCCGGAGTTCTCTTGCCCCAGCCCTGCCGGCGCACGGCAAGGAGGCCGAGAACCTTGGCGAAACGCTGGGCGAAACGCTTGCTCCGGAGCTGGACGAACGTCAGATAGCGCCGAAGCCGGCCACACCGAAAAGGTTTGCTGCCTTCTTGGCGATTGTCGCCGTCGTACTTATTGGTCTGAACCTGCGCGTGGGGGTAGCCAGCGCCGCCGCCCTGTTCCACGATTTGCAGCTGCTGCTGGGGTACGGACCGCTGGTGGCGGCCACGCTGCCGTCGATTCCCGTCATCTGCTTTGCCGTTGCCGGCGCCGCCACATCCTGGCTGACCAGACTCGTCGGGTTGGAGCGGGCGATCGCTGTTGCGTTGACGCTGCTCACCGCGGGACTGGCGCTGCGCGTGGTCGATTCGGTCGGCATGCTGCTGCTGGGCACGGTGGTCAGCATGTCCGGGCTGGCCATCTGCAACGTGGCGATGCCCTCCTTTATCCGCAAACACTTTGCGCACCGGACTTCGACGATGACCGGCGTCTACACCATCACCATGTCGATCGGTGCGACCACTGCCGCCGCGCTGAGTGTGCCGGTGGCGATGCAGCTGAACTCGCCCGTTGCAGGCCTTGCGTCGTGGTCGCTCCTGGCCGTCGTCGCCCTGCTGGCGTTCCTACCGCTGGCTGTGGCCGGCAAGCCGCGCCCGGTGGCCGAAACTGGCGCGGGCGTCTCGCCGTGGCCGTTGCTGCTCACCAGAAAAGGCCTGCTGATCACCGGGCTCTTCACTGTGCAGGCGCTGCTGGTCTACACAATCATCAGCTGGCTGCCCTCCATCCTCATCGCCCGCGGCCTGGATCCGGCGTCCGCGGGACTGATGCTCGGGGCCCTGCAATTGATCAGCATTCCCGCCGTCGTCCTGGTGCTGTGGATGGCCAGCAGGCCGCCGCTGCTGCGACCGGCGTTCATGGTTTCCACCGGTGCCAGCTTCCTGGGTTATGTGTGTCTGCTGGTCATGCCCAACCAGCTGGTCCTGATTCCGGTGCTGCTGATCGGCGTCGGCTTTTCGGTGTTCCCGATCGTCATGGTGGTGATCAGCCGCAGCGGCAGCAACGCGGCGGAAACTACGGCGATGTCCACTCTTGCCCAGTCGGTGGGCTATCTCGTGGCGACCGTGGGGCCTTTCGGCTTGGGGTTGCTTCACGCGGTTACCGGCGGATGGACGCTGTCGCTGGAGCTGATGGTGGCCGTGGCAGTGCTGCAGCTGTTCCTGGCATACTGGCTTAGCGCCGGTGCTGGCGCTGCTGGTGGACGGAGCCGGGTACGCTCGGGCGGCCGAGGGCGTTTGCTTGGGCGTCGCGGCGAGGGGAGCCAGGCATGACGCTCGGTTCAGTCCATCGCCCGCAGCTTGCGGACGAAGTCACCGAGCGGCTGCGCGAGGCGATCGTCTCCGGCCAGTGGCCGCTGCAGGAACGGATCCCGCCCGAACCTGAACTCATGGCGCAACTCGGCGTCTCGCGGGGGACCTTGCGCGAGGGGATCAAGGCGCTGGCCCACGCGGGGATGCTGGAGGTTCGGCGCGGGGACGGCACCTACGTCCGCGCAGCCAGCGAGATCCATGGAGCCGTCCGCAAGGCCTACCGGGATTACGAGGACGAGGATGTATTGCAAGTCCGCTTCGCTCTGGACACGAAGGCCGCGCGTCTCGCGGCCCGATTAGCTAACGACGGCGACATCGCGGCTATGCGTGGGATGCTCGCCAAGCGCCGCGAGGCTTGGGCGGCGGAGGATCTGGAACAGTGGATTGCGGCCGACTGGGATTTCCACCTGAAGGTGGCGGAATCCTCGGGCAACAGGTTGCTGCATGAGCTCTACGGCAGTTTCGGAGATGTCTTCCACGGCACAAAAATGGCTCAGCGACTGCGCAACGGCTTTGACGGTTGCCTGGAAGAGGGGCATGAGGCGCTTGTTGCAGCCATTGCCGCCGGCGACGAGGAAGCGGCCGTGGGGACAGTCAACGCCAATCTCAACTACTGCATGTCATGGATGCAGCCGGCGGGGGACTAGCAATCCAGGGGCGCGCCCGGCCCGCTCACCCGGCTTTGTGCAGCGCCGAGCCTTTATGGACCGCGATGTGGTCCGTCTTATCGCTCTTGATCTCGTACTGCGGGTCATCCGGCGAGCACCGCCGGGTGCGGCCTTTGAATTCGAAGTCCTTGGTGTGGATCTTGGTGATCTTGCCGGAAGCCTCGCCGCCCTCTGTGTTCCACCGCACGTGGTCGCCGGTCTTAAATGGTGCAGCCATGTCGGTCTCCTCTCAGCCCAGCCGGGTTTCCGTCGTCGTATGCAAGTGCTCGCCGCCGTGCGGATGGGCCTCGCCGACGATTTCATGCAGCCCTTCGACCGCCTCGACGAGGGACAGATCCGGTTGGGAAACGATGAAGGGCAGCAGCAGCTTGTTTTCCTTGTCCAGGTGCTGGGCGAAGAGGCGCTCGATCGCGGTGGCCAAGGCAGCAGCCCGGATTCCCTGAGCGCCGCGCAGTTCCTCCAGTGTATCGGTGATCACCCGGTGTTCGGCGAGCATGCCCTCGACAAGAAGGTTCGCCTCGGGCCGGGAACGGGCCCGTTCGTAAAGGGCTGATTCTTCTGCCAGGGCATGCGGAATGAGGTCGATTTCGCACCACTCCACCAGCAGCGCGTGAGCGTCATGCTCCGCCGGTTTCTTCCCGCTTTCGACGGCCTCAACCAACGCGCGGGTCAAATGGTTCAGCCGTGTCAGCATCTGCCCATGATGGTGTTCGACGGCGGCGATGGCCTGCTGGTCGCTGTTCACATCTTTGGCTTCGTTGACCATTTCTACCATTGCCCTTCCCGCGTGTACGGCCGCGACCACAAGGCAATTTGGAGCAGCACCGCTTTGAGCCAGGCCTGCATCATTGCATCAACCTGTTCGCCGTCGTTTTCCTTGCGCGCCAGGAAGGGACGGACCGTGATCGTGACCGGCCCGGTCAACGCGATCAGATGCCGCAGCGGCACCACCGAGGTGGAGCCGACATGGTCCGTTTCGTTTTTGTGGGCAGGGGTGTGCCGGAGCGCGATCTCGTTCTGGTAATCCAGCCACTCCTGATCGTAGGAGCGGGAACACGTGTCACGGATCCATTGCCCGAACCGCGGACGGACCGCCGCGAGGTACTCATCGATGGGCGGACCGCCGGGCTGGGAAAAGTGGGCCACCAGTTGCGGTTGGCTGGCGACGAAGCCGTACCAGACATCGAGAATGTCATCGACCTGGTCATCGAGAAGCTCACCCGCCCGCTGCAGCAGCGCCGCGTCGCGTTCATCGAGCATCACGCTGACCTTGAGTTCTTCCAACTCGGTCAGGGTGACGGGCGAATGCTCGGCGCTTCCGTAGTTGTAGCCGGGAATCTCTGTGTTGGTCGACTCGGACGACATGGCCATACCTCCAACTAGTTCGCGTCCCTCATTCGTACCCCCGGGACCAGCCGGGGTCAATGGTTTGCGGACACGGCGTGGAAGGCAACCAGGAGGCTGCTACCCAGCGGCTGAATGGTGCAAGTGCTTTCAAAACCGGCCTTGGCGAGATTTACGGACACCTGTTCAACGATCCTCTGGGCGGGTGAGCCTGGCGGAGGTTCGAAAAAGAGCCGGAGGACACCGTCGTCGGTCAGGACGCGGGCGATACTCCGAAGCTCATCGACGGCGTTCCGGGTCCAAAAGAGGTTAACGTTGATCGCAAAAGCCGTGCCGAAAGGGCCGTCGGACTCCAACGCGGTGTGTTCGAGCGCTGCACGCCGCACCTCCGCCGTGCCCCGGTCGACGAAGCCTGCGAGGCGTTGCCGGCTCGCGGCAACCGCCTTCTCGGATCGGTCGATCCCCAGGTAGCGTCCCGTTTTCAACTGGGCGCAGATCAGGGATGCCGCAGCGCCGGTGCCGCCGCCGATTTCCAGAACTGCCTGTTCCGGGCGAAGAGCCAGCATCTCCACGGCTCTACGTACTCTCAATGGCACAGAACCTGCCGTCAGTTTCACCGCCCTCAGCAGCTAGCAGCAATCAAGTCCTGCGCACCATAAGATGCCGAAGAGGGGATATTGGCAAGAGTTGTTCGGAAACCGGGAGGACCGCATGGGTGCAATGAACGACCTGTTGGGCACGGAGGCCGTCGATGGACTGCGGAGAACGCTTGGCCAAAGCTCAAACAGCTCGGGCTGGCCGGCGCTCGCCGCGGCCGAGGCGAAGCTGGAGCCGCTGTCGCTGCGTGCGCGCTGCGACCTGCTGGCAGCAGCACTGCTATCCGATCTGGACGTCGGCTACGAACAGGCGGCCGAAATCATCCGGACTGCCCTTGAGGATGAGTCCTTCACCGGATGGATGATCTGGCCAGTCTCGGAGGCTGCCGTCACGCTCGCCTTGCAGGACGGTACCGCGCGTGCCTTCGACGATGCCCTGGCCTTGCTCTTCGAGCTGACTCCCCGGCTCACCGGGGAGTTCGCGATCCGCCGCCTGCTCCTGCAGGACCTTGACCGGGCGCTGGGGCAGATACAGGACTGGACGCAGCACCCGGACGAGCAGGTCCGCCGGCTCGCCAGCGAAGGGCCGCGGCCGTACCTGCCTTGGGCGGTCCGGGTGCCGGAAATCATCGCCCGGCCGGAGGCGACGCTGCCGCTCCTGGATGCCCTGCACTCCGATCCAAGCCAGCTGGTCCGCCGGTCCGTGGCAAATCACCTCAACGATATCGCCCGCCACGACCCGGAAACCGTGGTCGCCCTCGCAGGGAAATGGCAGGGGGAGCACGGCGACGGGACTCCGTGGGTGGTGCGGCACGGGTTGCGGACACTGATCAAGAAGGCACACCCCGGGGCGCTCGGATTGCTGGGATTCACTCCGAATGCGGTAAGCATCTCGGTGCCGGAGCTGGACCAGGCCGAGGTGCAGCTGCCGGCCGAAATCGCGTTCACGGTGGCGGTCACCAACGACTCGCTGCACCCGGCACGCCTGGCTGTCGACTACGTGGTCCACTACGTCAAGGCCAACGGATCCCTGGCTCCTAAGGTCTTCAAGCTCGCCGTCGCGGAACTGGAACCGGGCGAGACCCGCCGGTTCAGAAAGGCCCATGCCCTCCGGCCGATGACCACCCGGGTACACTACGCCGGCCGCCACCTACTCCAAGTGCAGGTGAACGGCCAGCTATCAGCGGCGGCGGAGTTCGACGTCGTTATCTAGCGGCGGCAGGGGAGCGATGGCAGGAAATTGACGGAAACTGGCAGTTTTCCCGGCCATGGAATCCGGTGTGCACGGCGTTGACGCTAAGACCTATCGGAATCCGTGAAGAAAGCAGGACCAGTCATGAGCCTCCAACCTCCGGAATACTGGCTGAAGATCCACAACATTGAACTGCAGCAGCTGATGGCGCAGGCAGAGCGGACCCGCCAGCGCTCGCGGTACCAAGGGCGTGGAATGGCGTTACGGTCACCCGCTCAACGGGCCCGGTCTGTGGCTTCAGCGAAGAACACTGTTCCAGCCCTTCCCTGGGCTGCAGCCAACCCGAGCGACATCCGCGTGCTGGCCTGGTTCCGCAGCGTGATGCCCAAGCTAAGGAGGGGAGTAGCGTCAGCCCCCGCTCCGGCACCAGCTGGGCGACAGCCGGCGGACTGCTGCGCCTGAAATCCGGGTCCTGGCAACCCGGGTCTGACTGCCGCGTCTGGCTTCACGCCTGATTCCAGAAACTCGTGCCTATTCGTCATGACCGGACGAATCTCCTTGATTCGTCCGGTTCATCCGGCGCCGGTCGTAGACTCAAGCCATGGCACGCTTCCTAGTCTTTGTAGTACTCGCCGTGCTGGGCTTCATCACCATCGTGGCCGCCTCGTTCGGCTCCGTTGGCTGGTGGGTGCTGGCCGCCATCGTTGTGGCGCTCGTGGTGATCGGGGTCTGGGATGTGGTCCAGACCCGGCACTCCATCCTGCGGAACTACCCCATCCTGGGGCATATGCGGTACGTGCTGGAATCCATCCGGCCGGAAATCCAGCAGTACTTTGTCGAGCGGAATGTCGACGGGAAGCCGTTCAACCGCGATGTGCGGTCGCTGGTCTATGCACGGGCCAAGGGCGAGAACAGCCATAAGGCCTTCGGTACGGAACGCGAAGTGAATCAGATCGGCTACGAATACTTGATCCACTCCACCGCTCCGGTCGCGCCGCCGAAGCAGCATCCGCGCGTGCCGCTCGGCGGACCCGACTGCCGCCAGCCCTACGACATTTCGCTGTTTAACGTCTCTTCCATGAGCTTCGGCTCGCTGTCGAAGAATGCCGTGCTCGCGATGAACAAGGGCGCGGCTTTGGGCGGCTTCGTGCAGGAAACCGGTGAAGGCGGCCTCACCAAGTACCATCTCGAATACGGGGCCGACCTGATCTGGGAAATAGGCTCCGGCTACTTCGGCGCGCGCGACAAGGACGGCCACTTCAGCCCAGAGGCCTTCATCTTGAAGGCGGCGCGGCCCGAGGTCAAAGGCATCAGCATCAAGCTTTCACAAGGGGCCAAGCCCGGTCTGGGCGGTGTCCTGCCAGGCGCGAAAGTCACCCCGGAGATCGCCGAAGCACGCGGCGTGGAAATGGGCGTTGACTGTGTGTCGCCTGCCAGCCACAGCGCCTTCGGCACGCCACGGGAGCTGATCCGCTTCGTCAAGCAGCTGCGCGATCTCTCCGACGGCAAGCCCATCGGCTTCAAGCTGTGCGTGGGTTCACGGGTGGACGTGCTCGCCATTTGCAAGGCGATGCTGGAGGAGAAAGTGACTCCGGATTTTATTGTCGTCGATGGGTCCGAGGGCGGGACCGGCGCGGCGCCGCTGGAGTACCAGGACAACGTGGGAACGCCACTGACAGAAGGCCTGATGCTGGTACACAACGCCCTGGTCGGCGTGGGGCTGCGGGAGCGCGTCCGCATTGCCGCCGCGGGGAAAGTTGCCTCCGGCTCGGACATCGTCAAGCGCCTGATCCAGGGCGCGGACTTCACGCTGAGTGCGCGGACCATGATGATGGCCACCGGCTGCATCCAGGCGCAGAAATGCCACACCAACGAATGCCCGGTGGGCGTGGCCACGCAGAACCCGCGGCTGGTGCGCGCGCTCAACGTCGAGGACAAGGGCCAGCGCGTTTTCAACTACCAGAAGCTCACGGTGGACGAGAGTGTGCAGATCATGGCGTCGATGGGCTGTAAATCCCCGGACGAGGTCTCGCCGCGGATGCTTCGGCGTCGCGTGGACCATCTGACCACGCGTTCCTACGAGAACATCTATAACTGGATGGAGCCCGGCGAACTGCTCAACGATCCTCCCCGCGGCTGGAGCGAAGACTGGAACCTGGCTAACGCTGACTACTTCCGTGAACCGCCCAAGAAGCCCGCCGAGGACGAACACAAGGCGGAGCCCGTACCAGGCAGTCCGGAGTATGACCGGGCACGGATCCCCGGCGACAAGCATCAGCCGGAAGGCCAGGTCGGCCGCCCCGAGGGCGAGCTCGGACGCTAGGAAGTCCTCGTGTTACGGCGCGGTTGAGTGCTCCGGGGTGCGGCGTGCAGAATCGGACGCAGAATCAAGAGTTCCAACCTTCGGCCCTGGCCGGTTGGACGGCAACCCTCGTAGCTGTAGCGGGGTGCCCCAGGTGAAGATTCGACGCCGGCCCAAACGGGAGGCGTAAGTATGGCGCCCTGCTCCGGCGTGCGCCGACAGGAAGGATTCCACCATGACTGAAACAGCTCTCCGTGATCTGGCCGAAGACCGTGCCGCCCGTCTGGATGAGGCCGGCGCCTTCTGGACCGGCAAGATCGCCGCAGACACCGCCAACGCCAAGCTGACGTTCAAGGTCGCAGGCGAGGGAACCGGCCCCGTGGCCACCCGCGTCACCGCCGGCAAGCACGAGTTCTCCGTTGACGAGCCGGCGGGGCTGGCCGGCGAAGACACCGCCGCAAGCCCGGTGGAGTACGCGCTCGGCGCCCTGGCCTCCTGCCAGGTAGTGGTCTACCGGCTGTACGCCCACCAGCTGGGCATCCGCTTCGACGAGATCAGCATCGACGCCGAGGGTGATCTGGACGTGCAAGGCCTGTTCGGGGCTGATGAGAGCGTGCGTCCCGGGTTCAGTGCCGTGCGGCTGAGCGTGAACATCAGCGGCCCGGAATCGCAGGAACGCTACGAGGAGCTGCGCCGCACAGTGGACGCCCACTGCCCGGTGCTGGACCTCTTCGCCAATCCCACCCCCGTGAGCGTCGAAGTTTTCAAGAAGTAGCGCCTATTCCCCTTCCGCGCCGTCCCTCGTACCCTAGGGCCAGGAGGTAATTCACGATGAAGGCATCGCCAGGCAACAGGATCATTGTGCGCGGCAGGACGGTCGAAACATCCGACCGGCACGGGGAAATCGTCGAGGTCAGGGGAGAGGACGGCGCTCCGCCGTACTTCGTGCGGTTCGACGACGGACACGAATCGGTGGTCTTCCCCGGTGGGGACTTCGTGGTTGAGCACAACCCCTAGCCACAGGTTCCAGCCCGTTCACCAGCCGAGAGCGGATGTGAGGGCGAGCAGCATGATCATGCTGCTCGCCCCTGCGCTGTCCAACGTCGGCCGGCTACCGGGCAAGAGAACGCCGCCAACGCCACATGGCGGTTTCAGTCCGAAACATCGTAGTAATGTCGTGCAGTTACATTTGCCGTGATCGGTGCCACCTTCGCGCCGCCGGCAATTTCCCATGTCTGAACGGCATCTGAACGAGAAAGGGGCATCGGCGTGGCTGTGTCACAACACGAATCCGAACCCTCATTGAAGAAAGTACTGGGACGCCTCGACGTCCTCGCCCTGGGCTTCGGGGCCATGATCGGCTTCGGCTGGGTGGTCCTGACCGGCGGCTGGCTGGAGTCCGCCGGAACCATGGGCTCGGTGACTGCCATGCTTGCGGGCGGCATCATCATGGGCGTGGTCGGGCTGACCTATGCCGAGCTGTGCGCGGCGATGCCCAAGGCTGGCGGCGAGCACAACTACATCATGCGGGCGATGGGTCCTCGCCCGTCCTTTATCGGATCCTGGGCGATCATCGGCGGCTACGTGACCATCGTGGCCTTCGAAGCGGTGGCGCTCCCGCGGACCGTCCAGTACATCTTTCCCAACCTCAGCCAGATCAAGCTCTGGAACGTCGCCGGTTTTGACGTCCACCTGACCTGGGCGCTGGTAGGGGCCGTTGCCGCCGTCGTTATTACCTGGATTAACATCCGTGGTGTGAAGGAAGCCGGCGTTGTGCAGACCTTCGTGGTGCTGTTCCTGCTGGCCATCGGTCTGGTCATGATCGCCGGTGCCTTCACCGGCGGCGAGATATCCAACATGGAGCCGTTCTTCAATGGCGGCATGACCGGCTTCTTCGCGGTGCTGGTAGTGGTGCCGTTCCTGTTCATCGGGTTCGACGTGATTCCGCAGTCCGCGGAGGAAGTGAACATTCCGGCCCGCCAGATCGGCGGGCTCGTGGTGGTCTCAGTCATCCTGGCCACCATTTGGTACGTGATGGTGGTGCTGACCACGTCGTCGGCCATGCCGGCCAGCGAGCTGGCGGGGACGGATATTGCAACGGCGGACGCCGTGGGCGCGATGTTCGGTTCGGACATCATGGCCAAGGTACTGATCGCCGGCGGTATCGCGGGCATCCTCACCTCGTGGAACTCGCTGCTGCTGGGCGCGTCCCGGCTGATGTTCTCGCTGGCGCGCTCCGGGATGCTGCCGGCCTGGTTCGGGAAGCTGCACCCCAGGCACGGCACCCCGCACAACGCCCTGCTCTTCGTCGGCGGGCTGAGCGTCCTGGCACCGTTCTTCGGCGTGGAAATGCTGGTCTGGCTGGTGGATTCCGGTGCGCCGAGCATTGTGCTGGCCTACACCATGGTGGCGATTTCCTTCCTGATCCTGCGGCGCCGCGAGCCTGAGATGGACCGGCCCCTGCGGATCGGCGGCAAGGGCAAGGGCGGCATCGCGATCGGCATCGCCGCTGCTGTGCTGGGCGTGGCCCTGTTCAGCCTGTACATGCCGGGAATGCCGGCCCAGCTGGGCATCGAGCCGTGGATCCTCTTCGGCCTGTGGTGGGTCATCGGGCTGGTGTTCTTCTTCCGGGTGCCCGCTGGCATCAAGGCCGGGCCGCTGGCGGAAGAGCATGTGTTGGCGCGGGTCCGCTCGCGCTGATGCGGCGCACGCTGCACTGACCGCAAGACCAACGACGGCGGTGCCTGCCTTACGTACTCGCCCCGGCAAGGTGCCGGGCGAGGGGAAGGAGGCATCGCCGTCGTAATCAGTAGCGGTATGGGTTGTCGTCGGCGGCACCGTGGCGGGCGTGCTCGTAGCCTTCCTGCCAGGCATCCCGGACAGCGTGGGTCAGTTCCGCCAGCAGGCGGTACGTGGGATGGTCGGGGCCGACCCAGAGCATTTCTTCCTGCGCCCGGTCAAGAATCCCGTGGATCCGTTCGCTCAGTGCTTTCTCCTCAAGGCGCCCATGATTTTCCCGCCGATGCCGCCGTGTTCCGTGCCGGCGGTTCCATAGGTGCCCCGTGTTCTGCCCCTGGTGCTGCCGGGGGTATGCCCTGTGTTCATCCTGCCCTTGCCGCCCAACCGCTCGGCGGCCCGCTTGATCCTGTTACCTATACCCATGGTGATTCTCCTATGGCTGGCAGTGCCTGCCTGCAAGGACGCCGACAGGTCACGCCACCATTTTAAGACGGGGTATGGGCGAGCGCACCCGAAAGATCAGATTTGGCCGGCTTCTGCCTGAAGGGCGGAGGCGCGCAGGTCCGCTTTCATCACCTTGCCGGTGGAAGTGCGCGGCAGGTCGTCGGTGAACAGGATCCGGTCCGGCAGTTTGAACCCGGCCAGCCGTCCCCGCAGGTGTTCCCGCAGACGCGCATCATTGACGGTGGCGTTGCTGCTGCGGATCACGAAAGCCATTGGCCGCTCGCCCCACTTTTCGTGCGGAACACCGACGACGGCGGCATCGAGCACCTCGGGGTGGGAGACGATCGCTTGTTCAACTTCGATCGTGGAGATGTTTTCGCCGCCGGAGATGATGATGTCCTTGGCCCGGTCCTTGAGCTGAATGTAGCCGTCGGAGTGCATGACGCCCAGATCGCCGGTATGGAACCAGCCGCCGTGGAACGCCTCCGCGGTGGCTTCCGCATCCTTGTAATACCCGAGCATGACGTTGTTTCCGCGCAGGACAATCTCGCCGATGCTGGTCCCGTCCGCGGGCACGTCGTTCATGTCCGGATCCACCACGCGGGCACTGTCCGCCTGCAGCATGCCCACGCCCTGACGGGAGATCTTCTCGGCCCGTTCTACAGCGGGGAGCAAGTCCCACTCCGCCTGGTGCTCACAGATGGTGTTCGGCCCGTACACCTCGGTCAGTCCGTACACATGGACAACCGTGATTCCAAGGGCTTCGAGCTTGCCGATGATGGTTGGCGACGGCGGTGCTCCCGCCGTCGTGAGCCGCAGCGGCGACTCCAACGGGTGTGCCTGGCCGGCTTCGGCAATGATGCTGCAGACTGTCGGCGCTCCGCAAAGGTTGGTGATGCCCTGGTTGTCGACGGCGTCCCAGACAGCGTCGGCGCGGACGGCGCGCAGGCACACATGCGTGCCGGCCGCGGCGGTGACGGCCCACGGGGTGCACCAGCCGTTGCAATGGAACATCGGCAGCGTCCATAGGTAGCGGGTATCTCCGGTGAAACCGTTATGGAAGGTCTCACCGAGGGCATTCAGGTAGGCGCCGCGGTGCGAGTAAAGCACGCCTTTGGGCCGTCCTGTGGTTCCCGAGGTGTAGTTCAGCGTGATCGGCGTGCGCTCATCAACCACGCCCCACGGCAGATCCGGTGCAGCCGGTGCCGCGGCCAGGAACTGCTCGTAGCTGGTTGTCGCAATGGTACCGGTAGCGCTGGACACAGCCACGGGTTGAGCCGGCGCGACCGTGCTGTCGGCGACTTCCACGACTTCGGCGAGTTGGGGCAGCTGCGCCTGCAGTCCTGCCAGCGACCCCAGGAACTCGGAGTCCACGAACACCAGCCTGGACTCCGAATGTTCCAGAATGTACTGGATCTCGCGGGGCGAAAGACGGGTATTGAGCGCCACCAGCACGCCGCCGGCCAGCGGCACAGCGAAGTGCGCGATCAGCAGTTCAGGGACATTCGGGCAGAGGAACGCCACCCGGTCTCCCGGCTCGATCCGGTTCCTGATGGCCTTGGCCAGCCGCTGGGCTTCGTTGGCGAAATCCTGGTAGCTGTAGCTGCGGCCACCGTGGATGATTGCGGTCTTGCCGCCGAACACCTCGGCCGAACGCTGCAGGAAACGCAGCGGGCTCAGGGGAGTGTCGTTGGCAGCCTGGATGTCGGCGGGAATTACTGACGTCACTGTCATGCTCCTGGGTTGGCGGGGTTTAGGCGAAGGCGCTGTGGCCGGTGACCTCGCGGCCGATCAGCAGGGCCTGCACACTTTCGGTGCCCTCGTAGGTATGGATGGATTCGATGTCGAGCAGATGGCGGACCACATGATTCTCCAGCAAGATGCCGTTGCCTCCAAGCATGTCGCGTGCGATGGACGCCAGCTCGCGTGCCTTGCGGGTGTTGTGGTATTTCGCCATCGAGGCCTGCGTTGGCCGCAAGGCGCCGGCCGCGTCCAGTCCGGCCATGTGGACGCAGTGCAGCTGCATGCTGGTCAGCTCGGCGAGCATGTGGCTGAGCCGTTCCTGGACCAGCTGGAATTTGGCCAGCGGCTTGCCGAACTGCGTCCGCTGCTTGGCGTAGTTCAGCGCGGCCTCGTAGACAGCAGTGGCGTGGCCGAGCGCGGACCATGCCACGCCCAGCCGGGTAGCGACGAGCACGGTTGAAGCGTCCTTGAAGGTGCGGGTGCCGGGCAGTACGTCGTCCACCGGAATGCGGACATTTTCCAGCCGGATCCGGGCCTGGTAGATGGCCCGCAGCGAGGCTTTGCCGGTGATCGTCTCGGCCTCGTAGCCCGGGGTGTCCTGCCGAACCAGGAATCCGCGGACATTGCCTTGCTCGTCCCGCGCCCAGACGACCGTGACTCCGCCGACCGAGCCGTTGCCGATCCATTTCTTCTCGCCGTTCAGCACGAACTCATCGCCGTCGAGCACCGCGGTGGTCTCCAAAGAGACGGAGTCCGATCCGTGGTCCGGTTCTGTCAGGGCAAACGCACCGAACTCCTCACCGCGGGCGAGCGGGCCGAGCCACCGATCCTGCTGTTCCTGAGAACCGAAGTAGGCGATGGAACGCATGGCCAGCCCGCCCTGCACCGCGATTACCGTGCCAAGCGAGCCGTCGCCGCGGGAGACTTCCATGTTGACGAGGCCGGCGGCCAGGGGCGACATCGGCTCCTGCCCGGGGACATGCAGGCCGTCGGAGAGCAGGTCCAGTTCGCCCATGCGCTTGACCAGATGGAGGGGGTATTCCGCGCGGTCCCAGTAATCGTTCATCTGCGGCACCGCTTCATCGGTGAACGCCCGGGCTCGTTCCCAGACAGCTCTGTCCGCCGCGGATATGCCGTCGAAGACGCCGTAGTAGTCGGTGTCCAGGGGAGCGGAAACGTCGTAGTCAGGCACTGATGCTGTCCTTTGTGCTCGGGCTGCCCGCGCTGACGGGCCTCGGGTGGTGGGTGGTGCCGGCAAGCCGCTCAAGCAGCGGAGTCAATCCGCCGGTGTGGAAGGGGTAGTTGGCGCCGAGGATCATGCAGAGGTCGATTTGCTCCGGCCCGGCCACCACGTCCTCGGTGAGCATGTGCGTCACCTCGTCGGCCAGCGCCGCGATGATCCGGCTGCGCGCTTTGGCTGGGTCCACGCTGCGTGCCGCGGGCAGGAGGGCGCGGACCTCGGGCGGGACTTCGCCGTCGTGGTCAAGATAGCCGGGCAGGCCGGCATCGACAATGTTGTGCAGGGTATCGCTGAGCCGGAACCGGTGCGGAAAGGCGCTGTGCATGGTTTCGCAGATATGCTGCTGTACCACCGGACCGATAAAGCGCAGCAGCGCCAGCGGCCGCATCGGTAGCCCCAGCTGATCCAGAACCCGGTCGACGGCGGCAGGGTCACCTCCGTTGTCAATCAGCGCCAGCACCTCGCTGAACATTCTGGTCAGCAGGCGGTTGACCACAAATCCGGGAGCATCGGCGACCAAGACGGCAGTCTTGCCCAGCCGGGCGGCGAGCTCGAAGGCCGTGGCCAGGCTCGTCGGGTCCGTCTGCGGCGTCCGCACCAGCTCCAGCAGCGGCAAGACGGCCACCGGGTTGAAGAAGTGGAAACCGAGCAGACGCCCCGGATGCGTCAGGCGGGTGCCCATGGCTGCGATGGACAGCGATGAGGTGTTAGTCAGCAGCAGGGCATCCGGCCGCAGGATGGGCTCCAGCTCGGCAAAGACGTTCTGCTTCACTGCGAGATCTTCAAAGACGGCCTCGATCACCGCGTCGCAGGGAGCAAAATCCTGCTTGTCAGTGGTGAGGCTGATCAGTCCGCGGATCTGGGTGGCCGAGTCCTCGGTCAGTGTGCCGCGCTGCACCTGCTTGGCCAGCTGGGTATCGACCCAGTCCAGTGCTTTGTCCAGCTTTTCCACTGAAAGGTCCGTCATCAGCACCGGAACCCGCAGTTGCCGGGCGAAGACCAGCGCCAGCTGGCTGGCCATCAGGCCGGCGCCGATGACTCCGACGGAGGTTATCGGGCGGGGATCGACGGCCGGACGCCCCGCAGGGTTCCGGGCCAGTGACTGGGTGAGGCGGAAGGCGTAGATGCTGGCGCGGGCCTCGGGGGAGAGGACGAGCTCGCCGAAGGCGCGGACCACTGACTCGGGGGATGCTGCGTCTTGAACTGTACGGTCGATGAGTTCCAGTGCTCGGTAGGGTGCAGGCGCGGCGCCGTGGAGCCGGCTGTCCAGCTCGCGGCGGGCCGCTCTCAGCGCATCCGCCCAACCGGCCTGGCTCGGCTGCGGCCGGGGGACGGTCTTTTCGCCTGCGAGGATGGCAGTGGCCATGTCCAATGCGACGGCCAGGAATTCGGACTCAGCTACTACCGCGTCGACCAGTCCGGCGGCCTCCGCATCCCGTGCAGTGAGATTGCGGCCGGCCAGCGAATCGTGGACTACCAGCTTGGCCGTAGCTTCGGGTCCCATCAGCGACAGAGACAACGGAATCCCCGCCCAACCGGGGATCAACCCGAGCCGGACTTCAGGGAAGCCGAATGCGCGTACCGAGGATGCGGCGATGCGGTAGTCCGCGTGGAGGGCCAGTTCGAGGCCGCCGCCCAGCGCCGCACCGTTGAGCAACGCGAAGGTCGGTACCGGCATCGCTGCCAGCTTGGCTAAAACGTTCAGGCCCTGCCGGGCGATGCCTTCCGACTCTTCAGGAGTTCCGGCCTCCAATATGTTGTTCAAGTCGGCGCCGGCACAGAATACGGCGCCTGTCCCTGTCACGGTCACAGCATCGACATCGGAGAGTTCCACTGCGTCCAGGGCTGCGCCCAACTGCTCCAAGGCGGCCGGGCCGAGCGTGGCGGGCCGACCGCCGGGACCGGACAACGTGAGCAGGGCAAACCGAAAACCATGGTGCTCAAAGTGGGAAGTAACGACGTCGGAACCTGATGTGGGGGTAGTCACCGTAGAAGTATGCGATGAAACTCGGTGTCAGGTCAATAGAAACTCAGTTTCAGGAGTTGCTTCCCTGCAGTTTCTGCTGCAGCCGACGCGCGAGTTCCGCCGGTGGCAGGGACTTGGGAAACACTGCCACTACCACTTCCTCCTCGGCAGGGGGCCTTGCGTCGGCAGGCGCGAGCACGCCGTACAGGCGGCGCACATCATCGAGCGCAGCTTGCAGTTCCCCAACGTCAAGTTCTCTTTCGTTGCGCATCAGTTCACGGAGCAGATAGTTGTGCGTGCTGATTACCGTTGCCGCAAAACGTACGGCATCCAGCGGAGGCAGACCCGGGACGGAGTCGCGAAGGTGTTGGCCGAACAGGCGTTCATAGCGGAAGACCGTGACAAGTTCGCGATCACGCAAGGCCGGCACAGCGTTGACCACCTGATAGCGCTGCCGGGACGTTTCGACCTGCTTCGCAAAATGCTCGAAAACGATCGCAGCGGCCTGGCAGACCGCTTCCCACGGGTCGGTATGCTCCTGCGCCAGCAGCACCTCCGCCTGCTCCAGCAAGGTCTCGTGGTCAGCGAAGATGACGTCTTCCTTGGAACGGAATTGCCGGAAGAACTTGCTGCGCGAGATGCCCGCCGCCTGCGCAATCTCATCGACGCTGGTGGCCTCATAGCCTTGGCTGACAAAAAGCCCCAGCGCTGTCGAAGCGACGCCGGAGCGAAACTGCGCCTGTTCATCAGTGCTGTCATTGTCCATGGCCTTCACCATCAGGCTGCCCTGCTGCCGGCCGGAAACTCATCGCGAATCACCGTTCCACCGTACGGTACCGGCACGGTCACCGCAGGAAAGCGATGTACGTGGCGAAGATGCATAGACCGAGCACCCAGCCCACAACCACCTGCGGCCAAGTGTGGGCCAGCAATTGAACTCGGGACCATCCAACCGCCAGGGGAATCGCTGCCCAGAGGAGTCCCAAGGGCAGGGTGGCCGAGGCCAGCATAGCTCCCAGTATCGCAGCAACCGCGGCGTGCACGGATACCTTCCAGGCCAGATTTATCAGTAGGGAAGCAACCAGACCCAGCAGCACGGCGTAGATGAGCGAATGCAATGCCGGCGGTGCATGCATCAGGGTGAGCAGCCAGAGGCCAACCCCGATCGAGACGGCGGTCCCTGCCAGGATGGGAGTGCGCTGGGTCCGTGTTCCAATGTGGATGTCGCTGAGTTTTCCGCGCCGGGTCAACAAGACCACAACGCTGAAGGGCAGGAGCGTGACAAAAAACGCGGCCACGGCGGCCTGCGCCGCGGTCACCTCCGGCAGAGTGAACGGCGACGTCGCCAGCACCAGCGTCACCAGGACAGCAGGCGCGAAAATCTCGGTGATGACGCGTGCGATCCGGTGGATGCGTACAGGATTCCGGGACACCTTCCAGCCTAGCTGGATTGCCGGCTAATCGGCTGGCCGCTCAGCCGCCGTACGTGGAGCAAGGAGGCTTTTCCCAGGTGCTGACGGCCGGAAGGAATCGAAAGTGGCGGTCCTCGCCTGACAGCGACATCCTTACCCAACCACCTACGAAGTTCGACGCCGGCACTTACGAAAGTGCCGGCGTCGTCCTGTGAGATGGGCAGGCTTCCGGCCTGCCGTCGGAGTGCGGACGGAGCCGAACGGCCTTACCTGCCAGCGCGCGTTGGCCGCGGTGCCGTCGGCAGGTACTCCATGGAGTCTGCCGACGAATTCACGAGTTGGCGGAAGCGTCCTCCCGGGGCGGACTGCGGATCATTCGCGGGAGTGTAGGCCGCCAGCAGATCCTGGGTGATGGCGGCTGAAGCCCCTTGGATCAGGCGCACCAGGGGCACCGTCGGCGCATCGTCGTTCGGCACTACCACGCTGAGGCCTGCCACAATCGTGTCGTTAACCCCGCGCACCGGTACCGCGATGCCCCGGGCATCAGGATGGATGAAACCGTTGCCAATGGCAAAGCCATCATGGCGGATCTTCTGCAGGAGCTGGCGCAGGGCGACCGGCGACCGGACGGTTTGCTCCGTGTAGCGGAACAGCTCGCCAGAGAACACTTCGTCCTGGAACTCTTCATCGGCATGGGCCAGCAGGACGAGCCCGCTGCTGGAGGCGTGCAGCGGCAGCCGGCCGCCCACCAATGTCACGTTGACCACCGCATCGCGTGCGGAGAGGCGTTCGAGGAACAGCACCTCCTGACCCTCCAATATGCCCAACTGGGTGTGTTGGCGGACTCTGGATTGGACGGACTGAAGGTGCGGCATCGCGATCTCGCGCAGACCGAGCGCACCTGGGGTTCGGCAAGCGATCTCCCAAAGCCTTACCCCCAGCCGGTAGGTCTTGTCGGGTTGCCGCTCCAGCAGGCCGAAGTCCTCCATCTCGGCAACGATCCGGTGTGTTGTGGCCAGCGGCAAGCCGCTGCGCGCCGACAGCTGCGAGATGTTCAGAAAGACCGCATCGACGTCGAACGCTGTAAAGACCTGCATGATGCGGCTCAACGCCGATCGGCCGCCGGATGATCTGGCCAGAACTTTTTCCTTTCAAATGAAAGCAGGCTGTTCGGACCATTGTGTCATGGGTCATAGTCCTTTTACTGCCGGTCGCAACGTAGCGAACCGGGCTTGGGGAACGCGGGCTGATTTTGCCCAGTGACGAGAGGGAGTGCGATGGTTCAACGAAGAAGCATCAAAATGACAACGGTCGGCGCCGTATTGACGACGGCGGCGCTCGCCTTGAGCGCGTGCGGCGGCGGTGCTTCCGCCGGCTCGGGAGATGAGTCTGCCGAGCAACTTCAGCTAGGTTATTTTCCGCTTGTGCACACGTCCACCGCGGTCAACGCGGATGAATCCGGAATCTTCGCCGACAACGGGCTCGATGTTGAACTCGTTCCCACGCAGGGTGGGGCGGCTGCCATTCCGGCCCTGGTCTCCGGCAGCGTGGATCTGACCTATACGAACTACACGTCGGCGCTGCTGGCCGTCGAACAGGGCCTGCCTATCCGACTTGTCGCCGGTAACGACGTGGGCAAAGCCGACCACGGCATCTTCGTTGCGAAGGACTCAGGTATCGGAACGGTGGCGGATCTGAAGGGGAAGACCTTCGCGGTTAATAACCTGCAGAATATCGGCACTGTCGCCATCAACTCGCTACTTGAAGAAGCCGGTATGCAGACCTCCGATGTGAAGCTCGTGGAGATGCCGTATCCGGACATGCAGGCGGCCCTCGAGCGTGGCGCCGTAGACGCCATCTGGCAGGTGGAACCGTTCCAGGCCAGCGCCACGGCAGCAGGCTTGGTCAAGATTGGCGATCTGTTCACCGGCCCCGTCGCGGACATGCCGGTGGGTGGCTGGATCACCACCGAAAAGTTTGCGCAGGAGAATCCCGAGGCAATCGCTGCGTTCCAGGAATCTATCTCCGCCTCTGCTGAGGACCTGCAGGGCAACCGCGAGCGGCTGGGCGAGCTGGTGCCGACGTTCACCAAGGTGACGGCCGACGTCGTCGAAGCCATCGAGATGCCCCGGTTCCAGGGCGAATTGGATACCCAGCAGCTGCAGAAAACAGCAGACCTGATGTTTGAGTACAAGATCATAGACAGCGAACTGGACATCGCGTCCCTCGTCGCGGAGTAGGGAAGAACCTTGACTATCCAATCCACAGCGCAGGAAGTAACGGTCCTGGAGCTGGACCCATTTAGCGACGAGTTCCTGAACGATCCTTATGAGGCCCACGAGCAGATGCGTGAGGCTGGACCGGTGTTCTGGCTGGAGCGCTATCAGCTCTATGGAGTCGCCCGGCACGACGAAGTTTCCCAGGTCCTGGCCGACCATGAGACCTACGTGTCCTCCCGGGGCGTGGGTATCTCGGACTTCGCCAAGGAGAAGCCGTGGCGTCCGCCCAGCCTGTTGCTCGAGGCCGATCCGCCCCACCACACCAAAGCCCGTCACGTGGTCTCCCACATCATGACGCCGAAAGTGCTGCGCGGGCTCAAGGAAGGGTTCCAGGAACGCGCCGACGAACTGGTAGCACGAGTCGCTGCGGGGAAGGGCACGGTTGACGGTGTGGCCGACCTCGCCGAGGCCTTCCCGCTGGAGGTTTTTCCGGACTTCATCGGGTTGCCCAAGGACGGTCGCGAGAACTTGCTGCCCTACGGCTCGATGGTCTTCAATACCTTCGGTCCTCGGAACAGCCACTTCGAGCGCGCCATGGAACGAGGCGCCAAGGCCCAGGCCTGGATTATGGAACAGTGCCAGCCGGGTGCGCCCGCACCGGACGGGCTCGGAGCGAAAATCCACGCGGCGGCTGCCGAAGCGGGTTACGACGAAGTGGACCAAGCCAAGTTGCTGCGCTCCTTCCTCTCCGCCGGCGTAGACACCACCGTCCACGGGATCGGCAACGCCCTGCAGTGCCTGGCCGAAAACCCGGAGCAGTTCGGCTACCTGCGCGAGGACCCGTCCCTGGCCCGTGCGGCCTTTGAAGAAACGGTCCGCTACTCGTCGCCGGTCCAGACCTTCTTCCGCACCACCAACAAGGATGCCGAGCTCGCCGGCATCAGAATTCCGGAGGGATCCAAGGTCCTGATGTTCCTCGCGGCGGCAAACCGCGATCCGCGCCAATGGGAGAACCCGGCAAGCTTCGACATCCGGCGCAAGGCAGCCGGGCACGTGGGCTTCGGATTCGGCGTTCACGCCTGCCTGGGCCAGATGCTGGCCCGGTTGGAAGGCGAGTGCTTCCTGACGGCCCTTGCCCGCAACGTTGGAAAGCTTGAGCTCGCCGGTGAACCCGTCCAGCAGTTGAACAACACCCTGCGCGGGCTGGACAGCCTGCCGCTGCGCCTGACGGCGGCCTGAAAACCTAGGACAAGGAGCGACACCGTGCCGAAGATTACCTACATTTTGCCCGATGGACTGGAGACAGTACTGGATGCGGAGCCGGGCACCAGCGTGATGCGCACCGCGGTTTCCCACGGAGTGCCGGGCATCGTCGCCGAATGCGGCGGCAACGCCATGTGCGCCACCTGCCATGTCTACGTCGAAACAGAGGCTGCGGAAGGGCTGCCCGCCGTCAGCGACGTGGAGGACGAGATGCTGGACTGCACCGCCTCCGAGCGCTGCGCCAACAGCCGGCTTTCCTGCCAGCTGCATGTTTCGGAGGACATCACCGTCCGCCTTCCCGAAACACAGGTCTGAGCTCAGGGCCGGTGCGAGAGGTTCCGCTGGGAGGGAAAACGACGTAGGTTGAAGAAACGGTTCGGCGGCACTCGGAGGGACGTGACTGTGGCAGACGAACAGCGGGAAAGTGTTTCAGAGAACGGGCCGCGGAGCTGTCCTTTCTGCGGCGCGGAACTGCGCGGGCTCGACGAGAGCCAGTGGCCGGCGGAAGGCCCGGTCCCCGAGGGGACTCTGGGCGTCTACCTGTGTGAAGGGCAGCACAGGGTGATCGTGGCGCCGCCCGCAGTCCAGGGCTAGATCTCTTCGCCGGTGTGCCGGTCCTTGATGATCCGGTCGATCTCATCGCGTAGGGTGACAGCGTCTTCCAGATTGAGCTTGAGACTGTCACCGGTCTCAACCCAGCCGATGCTCAGCACTTCGTCGCCGGAGATGCCGGTGATCCCGACAGTCAGCGCCCGGCCGCCGAGTCTGCTCACATCGCCGATAACCATATCGCCGGCGTCGTCTTTGGCAATTTCCATCGTTCGCTCCTCTGTTCGTGGAAGACTTCGCAGCAGCGCTCCCGCTTCTACTATTGCCGGTTTACCGCACACCCCGCTAGGGGCGTTCCGGCACAGGAGTGTCGCGGCAGCCCGCCGTCGCACGCCGTATTGCCTCGCCGAGGGAAGGAATTCCAATGAACGACGCCGGTTCCCGCCTGATTTTCGGCTGCATGGGTTTGGGCGGCGGCTGGGGTTCCGGACCGTTGGAAGCCGGCGATATAGCGGCGGCCAACACGGCCGTTGATGCGGCATTGGAAGCTGGCATCACGGTCTTTGACCATGCCGACATCTACGCCCATGGCAAGGCTGAAGAAGCCTTCGGCCGTGTCCTCACCGACAGACCGGAGCTGCGCGAGGGGATCCAACTGCAGACCAAATGCGGTATACGACTCCCGGCCACCGGCCGCATCGGGCAGTATGACTCCTCCCGGGAAACGGTCATCGCCCGGGTGGAGGAGAGCCTGGAGCGGCTGGGCACGGACCGGATCGATGTACTGCTGATCCATCGTCCTGACCCGCTCGCGCATCCGGAGGAAATCGCCTCCGCCTTCCAGCAGCTCAAGGACGATGGCAAGGTGCTGCGGTTGGGCGTTTCCAATATGTCCGCAGGCCAGATGCGCTGGCTCCAGTCGGCCCTGCCGCACCCACTTGCGGCCAACCAGTTGGAGATGAGCCTTCACCGCAGCGGGTGGCTCGAGTCCGGCGTACTTGTCAATCACTCCGAAGCCACCGAGATCGGATTCCCGCACGGCACCCTTGAGTATTGCCAAGCGAACGACGTGGAACTGCAAGCCTGGGGCGCGCTGGCGCAAGGCCGCTACAGCGGGGCGGCCGGGACGGCGGAAACCGGCCCGGACGCGGCAACCGCAGCCTTGGTCACCGAACTCGCGGAGGACAAGGACTGTTCACCCGAGGCCGTGGTGCTGGGCTGGCTGATGCGGCATCCTGCCCGCATCAGACCGGTGGTCGGTACCAGCAACCCGAAGCGGATCAGGGCCTGCGCTCAAGCCGAACCGGTCGCTGCAGCCATGACGCGGGACGAGTGGTATTCCCTGTGGGTGGCTGCCCGGGGACGCGCACTTCCATAAATGGTGGGATGCGCGGGCTCTCGACAAGCTGAGCCGATCGGAGGAAGGTGGGAGGTGCAAATTTGTGCCAAGATCCCCTTTCGCCGAGACATCCATCAGTGGCGTAAGGGGCAGACCGCTTCCGGAGTGGCTTGAGCCGGGTTGCCCGGAGGGAACGTCTACGGCTCGCCTATTCCGCAGGAGCAGAAAATGGCTACCAATGTTGTATCCCAACTTGCCTCACGGTCCTTTGACGATCCGGATGAGAAACGCCGTCCCGATAAGACACAGGTCGACGTGGTCACGGTCAGTGACTACACCATGGCGAGGTTCCGGTTCGAATCGGGATGGCGCTGGTCCGAGTGCATCAAACCCGTGGTGAAAACCGATTCCTGCCAGGTCAGCCACGTGGGCTTGTGTACCGGCGGGTCGCTGACTGTTGAGCTGAGCGATGGAACTCGTGCCACGGTGAAGGCCGGTGACTCCTATGCCATACCTCCGGGCCACGATGCCTGGGTTGAGGGCAACGAGCCGTTCGTCGGCTACGAATTCCTGAGCGCGGCCGAGTACGCGAAGGAGGCCTGAGCCCCCGGCTGCCAACAATGACGGCGTCGCCTCACCTTGTTGAGGCGTCGCCGCTGCAGGGGGAAAGAGAAAGGCGCCGGCCGGTCTGGAGGTTGGGGGAAAACTCCGACCGGCCGACGCCGCATCACTCGCACCTTTATGAGGTGCTTTCACACTAAGGGCCCAAGTTGTTCATTGACCGTGAGTAACCTGTGCGTTGGCTGAGTATCTCTTTGCGGCCTTGGTATCGTCTCTTCCATGACCACTCCCCAGAACCCTGGCCTGACCTTCCTTGCCACTATCGACGTCGCCGTCGGCCAACCGATCGAGGTCGGCGAAACTGCGGAGGGGCACCGGCGGATCATTCCCATCATCGGCGGCACTGTGCAGGGCCCGGCGCTGAACGGCAAGGTGCTTCCGGCCGGCGCGGACTTCCAGGTCCTTAGGTCCGAGACGCTCACCGAGCTGCAAGCGCAGTACGCCATCGAGACCGACGACGGCGACCGCATCTATGTCTCGAACTTCGGCTTGCGCTCGGGCTCGGCCGAAGATATTGCCGCGCTGGTCCGGGGCGAGTCGGTGCCGCCGGAGCGGATCTATTTCCGCTGCAGCCCGCAGCTGAGCTCGGCCGGGGAACAATGGGCGTGGCTTGGATCCAAGATCATCATCGGCACGGGGGAGCGTCATCCGGAAGCCGTCCGCCTGCATCTTTTTGTGGTGGAGTAGCCGGGGCATTATCCGCTCGTTACAAGTGCTATCCGGCGGCCCGGGCCTCGTTCATAATGAAGCATGAGCGCCGACGAACTCTCCCTCGAGGCGACCTTGGTCCGACGAATGCCGCCCGGGTTAAGGGTTCTCGCCGTCGTCGCCGGTGTTCTGGGTGCACTGGTGGTGTCGCTGTTTTCCTGGAGCCTGGTCAGCCCCAAACCCGCTGTGCTGCTGATCCGGACCGTGTTCGACCGGAACTGGCGCCGGGTCTCGCGGGAAATGGCCAAGCACGTGCCGGAGGGCATTTCGGAGGTTCTGCATGAGCAGTATTTGGACAGCAGCGACCATGCCTACCTGGACGTTTACTATCCGGATCGTGCCGGCACAGCCCGGGGTCTGCCGACCATCGTCTGGCTTCATGGCGGGGCATGGGTTTCCGGGAGCAAGGAGGACGTGGCCAACTACCTGCGGATTCTCGCTTCCTACGGCTTTACCACGGTCGGTGTCGGTTATTCCCTGGCGCAGGCGCAGAAATACCCCGAACCCGTCCGCCAAGCCGCTGCCGCCCTGACCTATCTGCAGCAGCATGCAGAACGGCTGCGGGTGGACGAGGAACGGCTGGTGCTGGCTGGCGATTCCGCCGGAGCCCAGATTGCCGCGCAACTTGCGCTGCTGATTACCGATGCCGACTACGCTGCCAAGCTGGGCATCCCCGCTCCCATCCGGTTGGCGGAACTTCGTGCGGTGCTGCTGCATTGCGGCGGATACGATCTGTCCATCAAGAGCGCCAAGGGCGGCATGGGCAACGGCTTTCTGCGGACAGTGATGTGGGCCTACACCGGTTCCCGGAACTACCTGGCCATGCCGCAGGTGGACCTTGCATCCATCACCGGCCGCGTGGGAGCGGACTTCCCGCCCGCGTTCGTGACTGCCGGCAACGCGGATCCGCTGCTGCCGCATTCCCTCGCACTTGCCGAAGCGCTCAGCGACCAAGGGGCCGACGTCGAGACCTTGTTTTTCCCGGCCGGGTACGAGCCCGCACTCGGCCACGAATACCAGTTCAAGCTGGATAGCAGGGCCGCGCAGCTCGTCCTGTCCAGGAGTGTGGACTTCCTGCGGCGCAAGACGCTCTGAGGTGTCCTGCGGCGCTCAGCCGCGCAGGCCGCGCAGCCGCTCCAGCTCGCGGCGGTCCTTCTTGGTAGGTCGCCCGGTGCCGCGGTCCCGCTGCGGGATGCCAAGCGAGGGCGTGGGCGGCCGTTCCGGCGTGTGGTCGGTATAGCAGTGCGAGGCGGCCTCGGCGCCAACCCGCTTGGCGATCAGTTGCCGGACTTCGAGAATGCGTTCGTAGCCCGGCTGGCGCACCCGCAGGGTATCGCCGGGCACCACGGCCTGCGACGCCTTGGCCGGATTCCCGTTCAGCCGCACACGCCCGGCCCGGCAAGCCGCCGTAGCGGCGGAGCGGGTTTTGTAAGCGCGGATGGCCCACAGCCAGGCGTCGATGCGTACTGACTTCGGACTGCTTGTCGGGATGCTCATGATGGTCACTCAGTTTATCGGACGCCGAAAAGGCCGGAAGCAGCAACGTACGACGCCGGCACTTGGGCGGGTTTTTCGGCTCACCCATGTGCCGACGTCGTACTCTATTTGCCTGCTGACGGCGTCAGCCGGCGATGTAGAAGAGCCGCTTGTTGACGAATTCGTCCATGCCGAGCGGGCCGAGTTCGCGGCCGAAGCCGGAGCGCTTGACGCCGCCGAACGGAATGTCCGCGCCCTCGCCGACGCCGTTGACGTTGGCCATGCCGACCTCCAGACGCTGGGCGATCTTGCGGGCGCGTTCCTCGTCGGTGGAGAAGACCGCACCGCCGAGGCCGTAGTCCGTGTCGTTGGCCAGGGCAATGGCCTCCTCGTCGCTGGAGACCTTGTACACCACGGCGACCGGGCCGAAGAGTTCTTCCTTGTAGGCGCGCATTTCCTTGGTCACGCCGGTCAGGACCGTGGGCTCCAGGTAGGAGCCCGGACCGTCGACCAGCTTGCCGCCGGCGTGGACTGTGGCGCCCTTGTTCACCGCGTCCTTCAGTTGCTCGGCCAAGCCTTCCGCCGCGGCTCGGGAGGAAAGTGGTCCGAACGTGTTTTCGTTGCCCTCGGCCGGGTTGCCGGGCCGCATGTTCTTGGCACGCTCGGTCAGTTCGGCGACGAAGTCGTCATAGATGTCCTCCATGACGATCATGCGCTTGTTCGAGTTGCAGGCCTGGCCGGTGTTTTCCATCCGGGTTTCCCAGGCCTGATCCGCGGCCGCCTTGATATCGGCCGCGTCCAGGACCACATACGGGTCGGAGCCGCCAAGTTCGAGGACGGCCTTCTTGAGGTTGCGCCCGGCGATCTCGCCGATGGCAGCACCGGCCCGCTCCGAACCTGTGAGGGAGACGCCCTGGATACGCGGGTCGGCAATGATTTCCGCGATCTGGTCATGCGTGGCGAAGACGTTGACGTAGGCGCCCTTGGGCAAGCCGGCGTCGTCCATGATCTTCTGGATGGCCAGCGCGGACTTCGGGCAGTTCTCCGCGTGCTTGAGGACGATGGTGTTGCCGAGCATCAGGTTCGGCGCGGCAAAGCGGGCCACCTGGTAGTACGGGTAGTTCCACGGCATGATGCCCAGCAGCGGGCCGACCGGCAGCTTCTGGATCATGGCGCGGCCGCCGCCGATGGCCTTGATCTCCTGGTCCGCCGCGAGGCTCGGGCCCTCGGTGGCGAAGTAGTTGAATATGTCCGTGCAGAACTCTGCCTCGTCCTTGGACTCGGAGATGGGCTTGCCCATTTCTTCGGTAATGATGGCAGCGAGGTCATCGGCCCGCTCGGTGAACAGCTCCGCGATACGGGAAACCACCTTGGCGCGCTCGGCGATCGGCACGTCCTTCCAGGACTGGAAGGCTTCCTGGGCAGCCGCGAGGGCGTCCTGGATATCCGCGTCTGTGGCAGTGGGAAATTCTTCAACCACCTCGCCGGTAGCGGGATTCAGTACCCGGTAAGCGGTCTTCGTGGATGAGGCGGTATTGGTCGTAGCGGTCACGGCCAGTGCTCCTATCTGATCAACGGCACGCCGGAAACCACATTATTTCCGGCTATGCTGCAATCATGTCGCGAAAGACCGGTTTTGTGAAACCGGTCACGGTGCGTGCGGAATGGCTCTCGGCGGGTTAGCCCAGCAGGCCGTCGAGACTGCGAACGATTTTTCGCATTAGTGTTGCAGTCGCGAGGAGTTCATTCACGATCTCCTGCTCCCTGGGCGGGCTCAAACGATCCAGGGGTACCGAACAACTCAAGGCGTCGCCGCCACTGTCATCCAAGTCGAGGCCTACTCCAAAGCAACGCAAACCCAGGGTGTTCTCTTCGTTATCGAGAGCGTAACCTCTCTTCCTGCTGGCCTCCAGATCAGCCTTGAGTCTTCGGCGCGAGGTGATCGTGTGCTGGGTCAAGGGCAGCAGTTTCTCCGGCAAGTGCGCTTCCAAATCGGTGCCCAAATTTGCCAGAACCGCCTTACCGAGTGATGTTGCGTAAGCGGGGAGTCGACGACCGACGCGGTTGGATTTCCGTTCGTAGGCGGGAGATTCCTGTGTTGCCAGATAGACAATGTCGGAGCCATCCAGTCTCCCGTAGTGCACGGTCTCGCCGAGGCGTTTGCCCAGCTCTTCGAGATGTGGCTGGACGATTCGCAACAGCGGATCCGTGTCCAGATACGTGGTGCCGGCGAGGAGGGCCCTGATTCCGATGCTGTACATGGAGCGGGTAGGATCCGTGCGGACCCACCCCAAGTCAGTGAGAGTGCGCAGCAGTGCATAGATGCTGCTGCGCGGGGCGGACAATTCCGAACACAGTTCCCGGATCGTCACTGGCCGGTTGCGCCGTGCAGCGAGAAACTCAAGAACTTCCACGGTCCGGGCCGCCGACTTTACTTCACGAATACCGCTGAGGGCGGCGGTGCCCGCCCGGGAGGGCACCGCAGAAGGTGCGCTCATGGGGCCTCCTTCCAGAGAAGACAAACCGTTGACGACACTGTAGCGGAAACGTATGGTCGTCGCTCAGCCGTCTTCATATGCAGACACTACCGGAGAGACGAAGCGCGGCTGGCGGGGTCGGCAGAGCTGCTGTCAGCCGCGCGGACCCACTGGTGGTTTGACCGCATGGACTGGGCAACCTGCTTCGAGAATCACGCGTTGGGCGGTGCTGCCAAGAATCAGTTTGCCCACCCGGGAACGGCGGCGGACACCAATGACAACCAGCTCGACGTCGTCCTCGAAGGAGACATCAACGATCAGGTCGCCAGGGTCGTCGTCGCCCTCCATGTCCCGGACCGCAGCCTGAACCCCAAGATCCGCGGCACGCTTGAGAGCTTCCGCCAGTTCTGCTTGTGCGGCGGGAGTGTTTTCCGCCAGAGCGGGACCGAGGATCCTTAGATTGGTGCGGCGCAGGGCCGCCTCATTAATGGCACTTTGCAGGGCAATGCGTCCTTCATCCGTGGGGACGAAACCAACGGCAACACTCATCTTTACTCCTGTTTGCTGGTGTATGCGGGAGACTAAAGGACGGGAGTTTCCAAAGTGCCGTCGTCCATGAAGCGCTTGAGGTTGGCCAAAGCCAGCTGTGCCATGTCTGCGCGGGTTTCATGGGTGCCGCTACCTAAATGCGGGAGGACAACGACGTTGTCCAGCCCCAGGAGTTCCACGGGGACCTTCGGCTCGTCGGCGAAGACATCCAATCCGGCGCCAGCCAGTTTTCCCTTGACGAGTGCGGCTGCAAGAGCGGACTCGTCGACGACGCTGCCGCGGGCGATATTGATGAGGTATCCGTCACGGCCCAGCGCCTCGATAACTTCCGCGCTGATCAATCCGGCAGAATCGGGCCCGCCTGCGGCGGCCACGATGAGGACGTCGGAGTCCCGGGCGAGATCAATTAGCGAGTCCTGGTATTCGTATGAAACGCCGTCAACGGGACGGCGATTGTGGTACGAGATGAGGCAATCGAATCCTTCCAAGCGGCGTGCGATGACTTTGCCGATGCGGCCGAGTCCGACAATGCCGACACGCTTCCCGCTGGCTTTCGTCGCCAGCGGAAAGTTGCCCTTGCTTAGCCAGTCGCCTCGCCGGACGTAGCGGTCCGCGGTGCTGATCCGGCGGAGGACGTCCAGATAAAGGGCGAGGGCGGTATCGGCGACACAGTCATTGAGAACGTCGGGAGTGTTGCTGACAGCGATGCCCCGCTCGGCTGCTTGCGCTACATCAGTGGTGTCATAACCGACGCCGAAGTTAATCACGGCACGCAGGTGCGGGAGCTGGTTCATCAGTTCGGTGCCGACACCGAAACGCCCGGACGTCACGGCGACGCCGAACTCAGCGCCTCGTGCTGCAAGGAAAGCTGCGCGTTCATCTGCATCGTCCGGCAAACGCACGGCACCGTACTCGGTAGTGATCGGATCCTGAACGGCGGGCATCAAGGGACCTACCTGCAGCACTGCTTGGGTTGTCGTCATGGTCTGGACATTAGTGATATCGATCGATGCGCGTCCAACTCTGAAATTGGATAGATCAATACGCTTGGTGTATTGATGCCCGGAAGGCCGCAAAAATCCGCGGAATCATGCGGAAGGGTGGGCGAGGTCACATAATTAGCCCCGGTCTGGCGGCGTTTTAGCGGCCGTTCACACAAAAACTGCTTATTGACGGTTGGCGCTTCGAGCCACAAGCTGGGGAGCACCAGCACAGACGTGAGCTTCATACGTAGACAACGAACCCAATGCAGTGCTTCAGACCCGAAGGAATCCAATGATGTCTTCTTCACCGTCCGCCAAACGACAGCTCAGGCTGCAAATACCCGTCGTCGTTGCCGGGTCCGCTTTGCTCCTAAGCGGTTGCTCCGTAGCCAACTCAGAAAATGCCGCCGGTGCTACCGCCGGTGCCGCATCCGACACCCTCCGAGTGGTCCTCCAGCAGGAGCCCCCTACTTTGGAGGCTTGCGAAGCAAACCTGACCTCGACCGGCGTGGTTGTCCGGTCAAACGTCACCCAGCCCCTTATCGAGCGCAATCCGACTACCGGCGAACTCGAGCCGCTGCTGGCGACCGAGTGGGAGGCAACCTCCGATACCGAGTGGACCCTGAAGCTTCGCGATGATGTGAAGTTCCAGGACGGGACCGACTTCAACGCGGAAGCGGCCGCCTACACTATCGATCGCGCTGTTAACTCCGATCTCGGCTGCAACGTCGAAGGGTATGTCTTCGGCGACACCGATCTGGAGGTGGAGGCGGTGGACGCAACAACGCTGAAGGTTACGACGCCGGAACCGGATCCCATTCTTCCGTTGCGGTTGTCCTTCCTCGAAGTGGTACCGACCTCCACCAGCGACACGGAGAAAGTCCGGGAACCGGTCGGCACCGGACCCTACAAGATCGAGCAGTGGGATGCCGGCCAGAAGATTACGCTGGCCACCTGGGACGGGTACTGGGGCGATGCTCCCGCCTTCCCCAAGGCTGAGTACCAGTGGCGTGGCGAGGGCACGGTTCGAGCAGCCATGGTGACGAGCGGCGAAGCCGATATCGCCATGGGTCTAGGGCCGGATGACGGTGCCGGAGATCTAGGCGTGAATTACCCGAACAACGAGACGATCGGCCTGCGGCTGAGCGGCGATACTGCACCGCTGGACGATATCCGCGTCCGCCAGGCGATCAACTACGCCATCGACAAGGAAGGCATTGTCGCCAGCCTGTACCAGAACAAGGACAAGGTGGCAGGACAGCTGATCCCCGAAGGGGTCGTGGGACACAACGCCTCGCTGGAAGCCTGGCCCTTCGATCTTGAGAAGGCTAAGGCCCTTGTCGCAGAGGCGAAGGCGGATGGGGTGCCGGTTGACACCAAGATCACTTTGGTAGCCCGCAATGCACAGTTCCCCAAGGTCACGGAGCTGTCGCAAGTATTGCAGGAACAGCTGGCCCAGGCAGGTCTCAACGTTGAACTCAAGATGACCGAAACCTCGCAACACTTGCAGTACCAGATCCGGCCGTTCGTTGAGGACCAGGGTCCGATCGCGCTCCTGATCCAGCATGGCAACCAGGCTGGCGACGCCGCCTTCACCGTTGAGCAGTACATGCTTAGCGACGGTGCCCAAAGCTCATTCGGAACGGAAGAATTCGACAAGCGGCTGCTTGAAGCGGGCAAGACTTCCGGCGCCGACCGGCAGCAGGCCTACGAAGAAATCTTCACCTATCAGAATGAGAACGTCGTGCAGTTCGCGACCATCGCACACCAGACGGGCATCTTGGGCAAGTCTGCAGCTATCAACTACACGCCTAACTCATCCTCGGGCGACGAATTGCGCCTGACCGAGATGACTCCGGCCAGCTGAAAACGACAGCAGGGAAACGAGGAACGAAACCATGCTGGCCTATCTGAGAAAGCGAATCCTTTCCAGCGCGTTGCCGTTGGTGGCTGTGATCGTGGGGGTGTTCGCGCTTGCCCGATTGACCGGTAATCCGGCGAACCTGTATTTGCCGCTGAACGCGACGGACCAGATGCGGGCGGACTTCACCGCCCGCCATGGTCTGGACCAACCGCTGCTGACGCAGATGGCCGATTACTTCGGCGGGGTCCTCAGGCTGGACTTCGGTGAGTCCCTCAGGACGGGGGAGTCCGCGGCAGCCATGGCGCTGCGGGCTTTCCCGGCCACCCTGCAGCTGGCAGCTACCACCATGGTGCTGGCCATCATCCTGGCGGTGATCGTCGGTTGTTGGGCGGCGTTGAAGCCGAACGGCATTGCTGACCGTATTTCCAGCTTCGTCTCGATGGCTGCCGCCTCCATTCCGGACTTCTGGCTGGCCATTGTCGGAATTTGGATCTTTGCCATCACGCTGGGCTGGCTGCCTACGTCCGGTGTCGGCGGCGCTTCGGCCTGGGTACTGCCGATTGCGACTTTGCTGTTGCGGCCGTTCGGGGTGTTGGTCCAGATTGTCCGGGGTGCCATGGTTTCCGCGTTGTCCGAGCCGTATATCAAACTGGCCCGCAGCAAGGGTGCCGGCGACGTGCGGGTGGTCACCCACCATGCTTTGCGCAACGCTGCGGCACCGGCGCTGACCGTGGCGGGCGATCTGACCGTAGGCCTGGTCAACGGCGCGGTGGTGGTGGAAACCATCTTTGGCTGGCCGGGCATCGGTAAGCTCATGATCGACTCCATCCTGCAGCGCGACTTCGCGGTCCTGCAGGCAGCGGTCCTGTTGACCGCGATTGCAATCTTTGTCCTGAACATCCTCATTGACCTGGGCTACGCGCTGCTGGATGCACGCGTCCGTCCGGCCACTGTGAAGGCGTAGGAGGAACCCATGACCACGCCCGTCACCGCCTCCGGCCACGAGCCGCCGCACACTAACACTTCACAACCTGACAGCGCCCTCCCGGATTCTCCGCCGCCCGGCAGCGATCCCCAGGGCGCGAACGCCGACAACTCGGACAAGAAACTCAGCCTCTTCCGCCTGCTGCTGCGGGACAAGTTCGCCACCGTAGCCGCCGCCGTGCTGGTCCTCGTCGGGCTGGTGGCCCTCTTCGGCCCGATGCTGATGGGGGACCTGGCCACGAGGCAGAACCTCATGTTCGCGAACAAGGCGCCGTTCACCCTGGCCAACGGCTGGGAGTACTTCCTGGGCAGCGACTCCCTCGGCCGCAGTGTGCTCGGCCGCCTGGTGGTGGCCACCCGGACCACGATCTCCGTGGCCCTGCCCGCCGTCGGCATTGCGCTGGTTATCGGCTCTCTTTGGGGAGTGTGGGCCGGCTACCACCGCGGCTGGCGCGAAACCGTCTCCATGCGCATCGCCGATGTGATCATGAGCTTCCCCTCGCTGCTGCTCGCCGTCGTCGTGCTCTACGTTTTCAACCCCAGCATTGCCAACATTGTGCTGATCCTGGCGATCACCCGCATCCCGATCTATCTGCGTACCGCCCGCGCCGAGTCGGCGGAGCTGCAAAGCCGGACGTTCGTGGACGCGGCGCGTACCTTCGGCGCCAGGCCTAACGCGATCATTGGCCGCCATGTCATCCCGGTGGTGCTGCCGACCTTGCTGACGCTTGCCACGCTGGAGTTCTGCTACGTCATGCTGGCCGAGTCATCCCTGAGCTTCCTGGGTATTGGCATCCAACCGCCGGACGTGAGCTGGGGGCTGATGGTGGCTCAAGGCCGGCAATACTTGCAGACCGCGTGGTGGCTCTCCATCTTCCCAGGTCTGGCCATCGTGATCACCACCATCGCCGCGAACGTGCTGGCGGCCTGGCTGCGGATCGCCACCGATCCGGCGCAGCGCTGGCGTCTGGCGCTGCCGCGCAAACGCCTGATCGCCCGCATTCCTGTCAAGACCGAGGAGTCGAAGTAATGAGCGCTCAGACCCAGGCCTCGCCGGTTACGGCCGGGCAGACCGGCACCACGGTGCTGAAAGTCGAAGGACTCACCGTGGACCTGCGCACGGGCCGCGGCACGGTGCGGGCCGTGGACAATGTGGGTTTCGAAGCGCGTGCAGGGGAGACCTTGGCGTTGCTGGGCGAATCCGGCTGCGGCAAGTCCATGACGGCCAAGGCCGTTGCCGGGCTGCTGGATCCGATCGCGGACGTGATCGGCGGCGAGATCATCCTGAACGGGACGGACCTGGCCGCGCTCAGTCCGCGGCAGCGGCGCAAGTTCGCCGGACCGGAGCTGGGCATAGTGTTCCAGGACGCGTTGACCGCTCTCAACCCGGTCTATCCGGTGGGCACGCAGCTGGGCGAGGCCTTCCGGATCCACCATAGACTCTCCGCGAAGCAGGCCAAGGAAAAGGCCATCGGACTCATGAAACGCGTCGGCATTCCGGAGCCGGAGTCCCGGGTCAACGCGTACCCGCACCAGTTCTCCGGCGGCATGCGCCAACGGATCCTGATCGCTATGGCGGTGGCGTTGAACCCGCGGCTGCTGATCGCCGATGAGCCGACCACTGCCCTGGACGTCACGGTTCAGGCACAGATCATGGCCCTGTTGCGCAGTCTCCGCGAGGAAAGCGACATGGCCGTAGTGCTCATTACCCACGACCTGGCCGTTGTCGCCGAAGAAGCGGACACCGTGGCGATCATGTATGCGGGAAATGTGGTGGAAACCGGGCGCGTGGCAGATGTCTTCTCCAACCCCCGCCACCCCTACACCAAGGGCCTGCTGGAGTCGGTGCCGGTCAACGCCGAACGCGGCGGGGAGCTGAACTCCATTCCCGGCAGCCCGCCCGAACTGCACAACATCCCGCCCGGCTGCGTATACCAGTCGCGCTGCCCGATGGCGCAGGAGATCTGCCGGGCCCAGCGCCCGGAACTGCTGCCAATCAACGACGACGGCGGGAGTCCGGGCCGCCATTCCGTCCGGCCTGCCACAGCCACGGCGCTGCCTGTCACCGTGCGGGCTGCGGCCTGCCACTTCAGCGAGGAGCTGGACAATGACTGAAACACTGACCCGGCCGCAGGGGAGCGGGACGCTGCTCGAAGTCGAGGGCGTCACCAAGACCTTCCACGTCCCCAAAGGGCCCTCGGGCAACAGCCAGCTGCGTGCCCTGGACGGCATCAGCCTGTCGGTAGAGCGCGGCGAAACGCTCGGCCTGGTGGGCGAATCCGGCTGCGGTAAATCCACGTTGGCCCGGACCCTGATGATGCTGGAGCGGCCGGACTCCGGAACCGTGCGCTTCGACGGACAGGACCCCTTCGACATGCGCGGCAAGGAACTGCTGGCCTGGCGCCGGCGGGTGCAGATGGTCTTCCAGGATCCGTTCGCGTCCTTGAATGCCCGCATGAACGCCGGAGAAATCATCTCCGAGCCGTGGCGGGCACACAAGGACCTCTACCGCACGTCGCGAGAACGTGATGCGCGGGTCCGTGAACTGCTGCACATGGTGGGGCTGCGGCCCTCGGACGCGAAGAAGTCTCCGCAGGAATTTTCCGGCGGCCAGCGCCAGCGCATCGGCATCGCCCGAGCGCTTGCCTTGAATCCCGACGTGATCATCCTGGACGAACCGGTCTCGGCCCTGGACCTCTCCGTCCAGGCCCAAGTGCTGAACCTGCTTAACGACCTGCAGCAGCGGCTCGGCGTGGCCTACGTGTTCATCTCGCACGACCTGTCCGTGGTCCGCCACGTCGCGGACCGGGTTGCAGTGATGTATTTGGGCCGGATCATCGAGACCGGCGCAACGGAGGAAGTCTTCGACCGTCCCCGCCACCCGTACACGGCCGCGTTGATGTCTGCTTCCCCCAAGCTGGATGTCACCGGCGCGGAGCGCAACCGGATCATTCTGCAGGGCGAAATACCCTCGCCGCTGGACCCGCCCTCGGGCTGCCGCTTCCGGACCCGCTGTTGGAAGGCCCAGGACATCTGCGCCGAGCAGCTGCCCCCGGCCGTCCCCGCCCCCGGAGACGCCTCGCATGCTGCCGAATGCCACTTCCCGCTCGAGCCGATCGAGGTCCGGAACCCGGACCCGGCGCCGGCCCAGTGAGCGCGGCCGAGTATGCCCTCATTGCCGTAGCCGTCTTCGCTGCAGCCGGCCTGCAGTCCTCGATCGGCTTCGGCATGGGCATGCTCGCCGCTCCAGTCATCGCACTCGTAGACCCTGCTCTGCTACCCGCCAGCATCATCATCCTGGCCCTGCTGCTGACCACCATGGTCACTGCCCGGGAGCGGGCTCATCTTGATCTCAAGGGGGCCGGCTGGGCGCTGGTAGGCAGAATTCCCGGCAGCCTGTTCGGTGCCTGGCTGGTAGTGGTCCTCCCCGGCGAGGGGCTGGCCTGGCTGGTCGCCGCAGCTGTTCTGCTGGGGGTAGTGCTGGCCTTCTTCGGCTGGTCACCCTTCCCGGGCCGGGCGAATTTGATTGCTGCGGGGGCTGCCTCCGGCGTCATGGGGACCTCGACGTCCATCGGCGGTGCTCCCATGGCGCTGGTGTGGCAAGGGCAGCAGGGCGCACGGCTGCGCGGCACCATGAGCGCCTTCTTTATGGTCGGCTCAGCGGTTTCACTGGCGGCACTTGCGGCGGCTGGTCAGGTGACGACCGAAGTTCTCGTCCTGACGGCCTGGATGGTGCCTGCCGCATTGGCCGGTTACGTCGTCTCCCGCTACACCAACCGTTTCCTGGACCGCCGCCGGCTGCGTCTCACAGCACTCGCAGCATCCGGATTCGGCGCCGTCCTTTTGGCGGGCCGGTTGCTGCTGGCCTGATAACGAAGGAGAGGCCTGGTCCCAGCAAGCAACTGCCGGAACCAGGCCTCTCCTTCGCCGTCGTCGTTCTAGTGAGCGGCGCGCACGATGTTGAACAGCGGCCGTCCCGCGGCCAGATTGGCGATGTTGGCCGCAATGTCCGCGGCACGGCGTTCGAAGGTCACGCGCGCATGGCCGGAGTTATGGGGCGTTACGACGACGTTGGGCAGCGTCTCGAAGGGAAAGTTCGCCGGCGGGATGCTGCCCTTCGCAGGTGGCCCCCACCAGACGTCGAGCCCGGCTCCCGCGATGCGGTCGTCCGCCAGCGCCTCGTACAGCGCCGCCTGATCCACTACCGGTCCGCGGGCCACATTGATCAGGACGGCTGAGCTCTTCATCCGGGCTATTTCGCCAGCCCCGATCAGTCCATGCGTGGCCGCGTCCAGCGGGACGGTCACTACCACTACGTCGGAAGTTTCCAGCAGCTTGGGCAGTTCGTCCTGACCGCCCACCCACGCCGGATGCAGGTCCTCCGGAAGTACGGCGGCCGGGTTGTTGCGGACGGCCTTCACCGTCATACCCATGGCTTGGGCGAGCAGGGCGACTTCGGTGCCGATCGAGCCCAGACCCACCAACCCCAGCACCATGGAATCCAATGTCGGGTGGAACGGTACGTCCGGGCTGGTGGCGATGGTCTGCCAGTTCCCGGCGCGGATCTCGCGGTCCGCCGTCAGAACCCGGCGCGAGAGCATCAGGGTGACCATCAGGACGTGTTCGGCAATGGGGCGGGCGTGGTGGAACGTGTTCGCCACAACCACGGTCGGGGCCAGTGACCCCATCGCAATTTTGTCGAAGCCCGCCCCGGTGACGTGGACCAGTTGCAGCCGGGAGGCTGCGGCGGCCTGCTCGGCGGGAAGGGCCGAACAGACCACCACGTCCGCGTCGGCAATTGCTTTGCATTGCCGGTCTGCATCCCAAGCCGCGGCCATCTGCCAGCGGTGCGGCCCGCCGTCGTGCTTTAGCTGCGTCTCGAATCGGCTGATGATCGGGTCGGTGACCACTATGTTCAGCGGCCGCTCCACTGCCGTGCCTTCCTGGATCGTCACCATCGCGGGCACTTGAGTTCGTAGGCCGGATGGATCCGCTGCATGTACCCCGTGTCGTCGCGGCTTCGGAGCCCGGAGTCAAGGTACTGGCGGTGCAGTTTCTCCAGCCGGCCCCGGTCCAGTTCCACGCCCAGTCCCGGCAGCGTGGGAACCTCGACGGCGCCGTCCTTGAACTCCAGCGAACCGGGAAGAATGACATCTTCTTCCGGATCCTTCCAAGGCCAGTGCGTATCGCAGGCGTAGTCCAGATTCGGGGTAGCGGCTGCCAGATGGACCATGGCCGCCAGACTGACCCCAAGGTGGGAGTTCGAATGCATGGACAGCCCTAGGCCGAATGTGTCCGTGATTCCCGCCAGCGTCTGCGAACGGCGCAGACCGCCCCAGAAATGATGGTCCGAGAGGATGACATCCACTGCCCCGGCGGCTACCGCAGGCGCGACGTCGGCGAAGCTCACCACACACATGTTGGTGGCCAATGGCATTGGCACCCCGCCGCGGACCTGGGCCATGCCGTCGATGCCGGGAGTGGGATCTTCGAGGTACTCCAGCACGCCGTCGAGCTCCCGGCCCACTCGAATAGACGTCTCGACTGTCCAAGCCGCATTCGGATCCAGCCGCAGCGGCAAGCCGGGGAATTCCGCGCGCAGTGCTTTGATGGCGGCGATTTCCTGATCGGGCTCGAACACGCCGCCTTTGAGCTTGAGGGCGGTGAAACCGTAGTCCCGCACCATCCGGCGGGCCTGCTCGACGATGCCCTGCGGGTCCAGTGCTTCACTCCAGGAATCCTCCTCAGCGTCCGGGTGCCCGGCCCACTTATAGAAGAGGTATCCGCTGAAGTCAACGGACTCCCGGACGGCGCCGCCGAGCAGGTCGCTGACGGGGCGGCCCAGCAGCTTGCCTTGGATGTCCAAGGCCGCGACGTCGAAGGGGGACAGGACACGATCCGTGGTGCTGGAGCCGGTGACCATCCCGCTCATCCCATGGCCGCCTTCGCTGGTGTCTGCGGCCAGCACTGCGGCAACTTTGGCCCGCAGTTGGTTGATGTTGAAGATGTCCGTGCCGGGAAGGGAGCGGGCGGCCGCTTGGAGCCGTGCCAGGTGCGCCTCGTCGCCGTAGGTTTCGCCGAGGCCGCTGACGCCGGCATCCGTGTGGACCTCGACGATCGCCCGCAAGGCAAACGGCTCATGGACGCCCACGGTGTTGAGCAGGGGTGGGTCCTTGAAGGCGACGGGAGTGATGGTTACGCCGGTTATAGCGGCTTGGCCGAGGTTGGCCAGCACAGGAGCCTGTTCCATTATCGATTCGCTCACGGCTCGCCCCTCAGCCCAGCAGGGCGCGGCCAGCGGCCAGCAGACGTTTGAGCTCTTCGCGGTCCTGTTCCGAGGCGTCCGTCAGAGGCGCCCGGACATGCCCGCTCTGGATTCCGCCGAGTTCGGCGCCTGCCTTGACCAGGGCGACGGCGTAACCCGGCACCGAATCGCGCAGCCGCACCAGGGGATGGAAGAATTCGCGGCTCAGTTGGCCGAGACGCTCCTCGTCGCCGGCTTCGAGGGCTTGGTAGAAGGCGACCGCCAGCTCCGGTGCAAACGCGAAGGTGGCGGATGAATACAGGGTCACGCCGATGGCACGGTAAGCCTGCTGGGATGCCTCGGCTGTGGGCAGGCCGTTGAAGAACTGGAAGTCCTTGCCTGTTCCCGCCAGCTCATCCTTGACGGCGCGGACAATGCGCGCCATCAAGTCCAGATCTCCGGCGCCGTCCTTCAGCCCGGCCACATTATCGATGCGGGCAATCTCCGCGGCGGAGGCTTCCGTGAAGCGGGCGTTGGCACGGTGATAGACGATGACGGGCAGGGAAGTCACCCCGGCGACTGCCCTGACGTATGCCACCAGACCCTCTTGCGGGCTGCTCACAAGGTAAGGCGGGAAGAGCAGGATGCCGTCGGCTCCAGCCGATTCCGCCAGACGGACCTGTTCCTTGGCGAGCGCCAGCGCACCGCCGGCTCCCGCATAGACCGGCACGCGCCCCGCGGTTGTAGCGACGGCGGTGGTGACCACATCGGAGAGTTCGACCAGGGAAAGGGCATGGAATTCGCCCGTCCCGCAAGCGACGAAAATACCGCCTGGCCTGAATTTCAGCCCATGCTCCAGATGTTCTTTGAGTGCGCCGTGATCCACGGAATCATCGCGGGCGAAGGGCGTAATGGGGAAGAACAGCACACCGTCAAGCATTATTTAGTCTCCTTGGTAGCTAAAGGACCGGCGCTTCGTTGTCGCCTGCACTACTCTGACGATAGGTGCCGCCGTCGATGCGCGTCCAAGCTAAAATAGGTACGGAACAATACAAGGAGCGCATTGATGTTTACGCTGATCCAGCTGGAGTCTTTTATCGCGGTAGCTGAGGAGCTTCACTTTGGTGCAGCAGCCGAGCGGCTCAACATGACGCAGCCGCCGCTGAGCCGGCAGATCCAGCTATTGGAAAAGGAACTGCACGCCCAGCTCTTCGACCGCACGAGCCGTAGAGTCGAGCTGACAGCTGCGGGGCGGACGCTGCTGCCCAGCGCCCGCCAGATCCTTGACCTGTCCATCAAAACCCAGCTGGACGTTCAGCGCGTGGCAACAGGAGACGCCGGCGCCGTCACTATTGGCTACACCGCCATCGCAGGCCAGAGCGCGCTGCCCAGGCTCCTGAGACGCTCCGCCAATGAACAGCCAGGCGTCTCCCTGCTGTTGCGCGAATTGGTATCCACGGACCAGATGGACGGACTGGTCAAAGGCACGGTAGATATCGGGTTGCTGCGGCCCATCGTTGCACGGCCGGGCATCAAGTACCGGCCGGTGATGCAGGACCGTCTGGTCATTGCCTTGCCCGCGGAGAGCCCGTTGCTGGAGGAGGGGGAGTCCTTGCCGCTGCAGGCCCTGAGCGGTGAGCCTCTGATGATGTACTCGACCAGCGAGGCCCGTTACTTCCACGACCTGGTGCTGCGGCTGTTTGCCAGCGCCGGCGCGGAGCCCCGGATCACCCAGTACGCCAGCCAGGTCCCGGCACTGTTGGCCTTCGTGGAAGCGGGCTTGGGCGTGACACTGGTTCCGGCGTCAACGCGGGCGTTCTCACCGCCGGGGGTGCGGTTCCGCGAGATCGAGGGCTCCCGCGGTACTCAAGCGCTGAACCGCGTGGACCTTGAAGTGGCGTGGAACGAGAACAATACCAATCCGGCGGTTCTGAAGCTTCTGAGCCTGCTGGACGGGAACCTGGACGACCCGTCCTCCAACGACTCCGCTTAGGCTCAACGTGGCAACGTTGCGGTTTGGTACGGTCCATCGCCGGTCCCCGAAACCGAGGCAGCCGCCGTCGTGATTTGCCGGGGTTTCCTCAGATGTAGGCGGGCTGTTCGAGCCGGCGGAACGCGGAGCCGTGGAAGACCAGAGGCTCGTGGGCGCCGTCGTGAGTGGACAGGCCATGCACGCGGAGCAGCACCACGTGGTGGTCTCCGGCGGGGACTTCCTGCTCCACCGAGCAGTCCAGCCATAGCGCGGCTTCCTCAAGGAAGAGGGCGCCTTCGTCCGTGGAGTGCAGGGGCAGGCCGGCGAAGCGGTCCCCGGTCTTCGACGCGATCTGGCGGCAGACGCCGTCGTGCCCGGCGCCGAGGATTGAGACGCCGATCCGTCCGGCCTGCCGGACTACCGGCCAAGTGCGGGAGGTGTTCTGCACCGCGAACATCACCAGCGGCGGGTCCATGGAGACGCCGACGGTGAAGGACGACGCCACGATTCCCTGCGGCGCGCCGTCGATCAGGGCGCACAGAGCAGCGACACCGGAGGGGAAGCGGCCGAAGGCGCTGCGGAGGGTGTCGGGCTGCAGGTCGTCACTCAGGGGCATCGCGGGCTGTCCTTTGCCATCAGGCGGATCCGCTGGCCCGATTCAAGACGTGGGGCGGATACGCGGTACTTGCCGAACCGCTGTTCTTCGGTACGGCCGAATCATCACCTGGAGCACCCCGCTACGCACGAGAGGGTTGCCGGCCAACAAGCCAGGGCTTGATGTTGGCGCTCATGATTCAGCTATCACGCTAAGAGCTTGACCGGCCGCCGGTCAAGCCCAGGCAACAGGACGTAATGCGCGGTCAGGCCGTTGCGGGGCGGGCGGTGTAGTGCAGGACTGATCTTTTCTGCTGCTCCGACAGTTCCTGGACTACGCCGCAGGCGGCGCAGACCAGCACGTACTGCCGCGCCCGGACGATCGGGGCGACCTGGGTTCCGGGTCTGCCCAGATGCTTGTCCAGGCGGTGTTCTCCCACCGAATCGCAGCGGGCGCAGTGCAGGTCAAGGGCGGCCAGGGTACGCATGGCCAGTCGGCGGGGCAGGTTTTTCACGGCAGATCCTTGGGGCGTGAGAAGTGCGCGGATGAAGGGAAAGCTGTGGTTCGGGGCTGTGTCCCGCAGGGACGGGTATTGAGGTTCTTCCATGGTAGGGATGCGGCTCCCCGACGACAATGACCGTAATGGGAAAGAGATTCCGGACGTTGACGCGAGATGGCGCCGTTATCAAGTGGCCGGCCATACCGTGGCGGCTACGCTGGGTGGAACAACAGTCATCGGGCCGATGCAGAGGCCTGTGAACGGGGGAGGCAGCTATGGAAACGTCGTCGGAAATGCCGGCCGATTGGCAGCGGGCGCTGGTGGTTATGGCCCACCCGGATGATCCCGAGTACGGGGCCGCGGCGGCTGTGGCCCAGTGGACCACGGCGGGCAAGAGCATCGGCTACGTGTTGGCGACGCGGGGTGAAGCGGGCATTGCCGGGCTGGATCCCCAGGAAGCCGCGGTGATCCGGGCGGAGGAACAGCGCCGGGCATGCGGTCACGTCGGGGTCGGGGACCTGGAGTTCCTGGACTACGCGGACGGCCGGATCGAGAACATCCCCGATCTGCGGCTGGATATCGCCCGGTCGATCCGCCGGCACCGGCCGGACGGCATCATCACCCTGAACTTCGGCCAGACCTGGGGCCCGGGCAGCTGGAACTCGCCGGACCACCGGAACTTGGGAACTGCCGTCATGGACGCGGTGGCGGACGCGGCCAACGAGTGGATCTTCCCCGAGCTCGCCGCCGAAAATCTGCCGCCGCACGCCGGCGTGCGCTGGGTAGGCGTGTGCACCATGCACCCCACGCACTGGCTGGACGTCGACGAGGACAGCATTGAACGGGCCGTCCGGTCCCTGAGCGAACACCGGCGCTATCTGGAAGCACTGAGCCCGGAGCCCGTTGAAGCCCAGGCCCGGCGCCAGATCGAGCTGACCACCGGGGGCCCGGACACTGCAAGCCGTCGGGTCGGGTTCGAGCTGTACCGGTTCTAGCCCGGCCTGCGCGGCCTAGAACTCTTCGGTGTCGACGTCCGCCTGCATCGCGGGACTGTAACGCGCGCCGTGGACCGTCTGCTCGTTGATCAGCGCGTCCGCCCGCTTAAGCACTTCCGCATTAACGACGACGGCGTCGGCCGCCAGATCCTCGTCCAGGTGGGGAACCCTGGTGGTTCCCGGGAGCGCGATGACATGTTGGCCCTGATGCAGCAGCCACGCGATGGCCAGCTGCGCGGGAGTGCAGCCGGCTTCCCCGGCCAGGCCCGAGAACTGATCCAGGAGTTCCAGGTTCCGCGGGTAGTTCACGGCGGAGAAGCGCGGCATCGCGCGGCGGATGTCCGCTTCCGGCAGCGCATCGACGTCGCGGATCTTCCCCGTGAGGAAGCCGCGGCCCAGCGGGCTGAACGCGACGAAGGCCGTCCCGAGCTCCGCGCAGGCGGCCAGCGTACCGAGCTCGGGATTGCGGCTCCAGAGCGAGTATTCCGTCTGGAGCGCGGCAATGGGATGGACGGTATGGGCCCGCCGCAGCGTTGCCGCCGAAACCTCGGACAGACCGATCCCGCCGATCTTGCCTTCCTCAACAAGTTCGGCCAGGGCACCCACGCTGTCTTCGATCGGAATGTCCTGGTCCCAGCGGTGCAGGTAGTAGAGGTCGATGTGGTCCGTGCGGAGGCGGCGCAACGCGTCCTCGCAGGTGGCTTTGAGTGTTTCCGGACGGCCGCCGATCACGCGTTTGCCATCCACGCTGGTCATACCGCATTTGCTGGCCAGGAAGAATTCATCGCGCCGGGAACCGAGTACCTCGCCGACCAGGGTCTCATTGGCCGTGGCCCCGTACAGCGCCGCCGTATCAAAGTGGACCACTCCGCTGTCCAAGGCATGCCGGAGCAATTCTGCGGCAGCTTCCCGCGACGGCGGAGTCCCGTAGGCGTGGCTGAGATTCATGCAGCCCAGGCCGATGCTGCCGACCTCCTGGGTGCCGATGCGGCGAGATTGCAATGTTAGTCCTGTCCTTGGGGGCTGTCCCGTCCGGAACTGTCCTTACTTTCTTAGCACGCGCCGCCGGCAGCGCGTGCTTTCCCGTCGGCGCCAAGTTCCGGGCGGGAAAAGGGCCTTGCGGCATGGCCCTGTCCAAATCGGACCGCGGACACTAACGTGATGGAGGGACGCTCAATTCGGCCAGCGGACGCCGGTGGCCTGGCTGCGCAGGAAGGACCATCATGGGCAGGCTCATCATCCAGCAGTTCACCACGATGGATGGCTACGCGGCCGAACCCGACGGCGGCCTGCGGTTCATGGATCAGATCCGCGGCTGGACGTCCATTATGGATGCCAACACCCGCTTGCTCGACGGTTGCTCTGCCATCCTGCTCGGCCGGGTGACCTACTCGATGTTCGCCGCTTACTGGCCGCGAGCTGATCCGCGGGAGGAACCCATCGCGGAGCTAATCAACCGGCTGCCCAAGCACGTGGTGTCCAGAACTTTGGACCGGGCTCCCTGGGGCGATGGCGAGGCACAGGTCATCGGCGACAACATTCCCGCCCGGATCCACGAACTCAAGGAGACCGAGAGCGGCGACGTTATTGTCTGGGGCTCGCTGACGCTGACACGGCTGCTGTTCCGTAAAGAACTGGTGGACGAGCTGTACCTGCACATGCTGCCCACCGTGCTCGGCGAAGGGCTGTCGGCGTATCCGCCGTCGGCCGCAGGGGAAAAGTTTGTCCCGCACAGCGCCGAGGTCCTGGAACCCGGCGGTGTCGCTGTCCGCTATACAGTCCGGTAGGAGAGACGCATGAAACTTCCGGTAATGCCCCCGGTCGCCCCGATGTTGGCGAAGCCCCTCAGCGAGATTCCCGACGGCGACATGAGCTTCGAACCCAAGTGGGACGGGTTCAGATCGATCATCTTCCGCGACGGGGACGACGTCGAAATCGGCAGCCGCAACGAAAAACCGATGAACCGCTACTTTCCCGAAATCATCGAAGCGGTCAAGGAGCTCCTGCCAGAACGGTGCGTGGTCGACGGCGAAATCGTCCTGGTGGGAGCTTCGGGGGACCGGCTGGACTTCGAGGCCCTGCAGCAGCGGATCCATCCCGCGGCAAGCCGGGTGAAGCTTCTCGCCGAACAGACGCCTGCCAAGTTCGTTGCCTTTGACCTGCTGGCCCTGGGCGACGACGACCTGACCGGCGAGCCCTTTGCCGAGCGCCGTGCCCGCTTGGAAAAGGCGCTCGCTAACGCGAAGCCGCCGATCCATCTGACGAATGCCACGGCGGACCGCGGCGTGGCGGCGCGCTGGTTCCATGAGTTTGAAGGCGCCGGACTCGACGGCGTGATCGCCAAACCGCTGGACGGGCTCTACCAGCCGAACAAGCGGGCAATGTTCAAGATCAAACACGAGCGCACCGTGGACTGCGTGCTCGCCGGATACCGGGTACACAAAAGCGGTCCGGACCGGATCGGCTCCCTGCTGCTCGGCCTCTATAACGACGACGGCGAGCTGGCCAACGTGGGTGTGGCCGGTTCGTTTTCGATGCAGCGGCGCCAAGAGCTGTTCGACGAACTGCAGCCGCTGGTCACAACCTTCGATGACCACCCGTGGGCGTGGGCGAAGCAGGAAGAGGGCACCCGGACCCCGCGCAATTCCGAGGGCAGCCGGTGGAGCGGGGGCAAGGACCTGTCCTTCACACCGCTGCGTCCCGAGCGCGTGCTCGAAGTGAAGTATGACCATATGGAGGGCGAACGGTTCCGACACACCACGCAGTTTGCCCGCTGGCGGCCGGACCGGGAGCCGCGGTCCTGCACGTACGAACAGTTGGAAGAACCAGTGAAGTTCAACCTGGACGAAGTGCTGAATCCCGGCAGCGGGTGACCTGTTTCGCGGCCGCCGCTCCCGGTCGGAACGGTTTTCCTAAGCGGTCTTGAGCCGGAAGGGATGCGCCGGATAGACGCCGAGGATCCGGATTTCGGTGGTGAAGAAATCCAGTTCCTCAAACGCGTGGATCATCGCCGTGTCTTCGGGATGGCCTTCCACGTCCACCATGAACATTGTGGCCGCGAACTCGCCGCCGACCATGTAGCTTTCCAGCCTGGTCATGTTGATTCCGTTGGTGGCGAAGCCGCCCAGCGCCTTGTAAAGGGCTGACGGAACGTTCCGGACGCGGAAGACGAAGCTGGTCACTGCCGGTCCCGCGAGTTCTTCGCGGCTGGGGATGGGCTGTTTGTCCGCCAGCACCACGAAGCGGGTGGTGTTCGTGGGATCGTCCTCGGCATCATGGGCGAGCACATCGAGTCCGTAGAGCTCGGCTGCCATCGGCGGCGCCAGGGAAACCTTGGACGGATCCTTCCATTCGCTGACTTCCCGGGCGGACCCGGCGGTGTCGCCGGCGATGACGGGTTTGAGACCGAGCTCGCGGATCAGCTTTCGGCATTGCCCCAATGCATGAATGTGGCTGTGGACTTCCTTGGCCTGGTCAATGCTGGTGCCGGGGATTCCCAACAGGCTGAACCTGATGCGCAGGAAATGCTCTTCAATAATCTGCAGCGTGGTGTTGGGAAGCATTGCATGGATGTCGGCGACGCGCCCGGCGATTGAGTTGTCGATGGGAATCATGGCCAGCTTTGCCTGGCCGCTGGTGACTTGAGCAAAGGCATCCTCGAAGCTGGCGCACGGCACAGCCTCCCAGTCCGGGCGCACTTCGGTGCACGCTATATGGGAGTTGGAGCCGGGTTCACCCTGGTAGGCGATTGCATCAGTCATGGCTGAATTATCGCATCGCCGCCAACGGTGGATGGTTCCCGATTGCGCCGGCGCTTAACACACGTGACAAAAGAGAAGGCACCGGCGGATCGGGAGGTTGGGGGAAACTCCGACCGCCGGTGCCGTAATCACTCGCACCTATGAGGTGTTTTCAACACTAAAGCCTTTACATGAATGCAAACCCGGAACCGCCTGTGAATAACCTGAAAGCGAAAATGGCGTTCAGGGTAGCAGCCCACTGGCATCGTCGGCAGAATGGCCCCATGGATGATGTGAAGCTCAAAGCCCTTGCCCTGGTCTGCACCTTGACGCCGTCGCCCAAGCCCTCGAGCAGCGAGTTGCTCGCCAGTCAAGTCATCCAGCAACTAAGTTCCCAAGGTGTCGAGTGCGATCTGATCCGGGTGGTGGACCACGACATCAAGCCAGGCGTCCAGACAGACATGAGCGACGGCGACGAGTGGCCCCGGATCCGGGAGCAGATTCTCGCCTCGGACATTCTGGTGCTCGCCACGCCGATCTGGCTGGGGCATCCGGCAAGTCTTGCGCAAAAGGTTCTGGAGCGGCTGGATGCGGAGCTGTCCGAGACGGATGGCCAAGGCCGGCCCAGCATGTATGGCAAGGTGGCCATGGTTGCCGTCGTCGGGAATGAAGATGGCGCCCACCATGTCACCGCCGAGCTCTACCAGGGGTTGGACGACGTCGGCTTCAGCATTCCGGCACAGGGATCCACATACTGGGTCGGGGAGGCCATGCACAGCACCGACTTCCAGGACCTGCCGGAAACGCCGCAGGTAACAGCAACGACGACGGCGACGTCCGCCCGCAACGCCGTACATTTGGCATCCAGCCTGAAGAAAATGCCGTACCCCGCGAGCTGAAGAAGCTGAGGCGCTCTGCTCCTAGGGCACGTCCGCGGTGGCCTTAACGAACGACACCGGCTGGTCCAGGAGGTTGGGGGAGGCTCTAGGACCAGCCGGTGTCTTGTTCACTCGCACCTTTGATGAGGTGCTTAAAACGCTACGACCCCATTTTGTAAATTAGCCTTGAAGAAGCTGGCAACTGCCTGAGTGCGCTCACTTATTGAGCGCATTTCACGAGGCTAGACCGGGCGTCCCGGCGGCAGGTCCTCGTCCATGTTTGCGGCAGCCTGGCCGGCACTGCCCGCGGCGATGTCATCAACGGTGCCGCGCCAGGCGCCGGTTTCGGCTCCTCTGTTTTCGACGAACTCCTTGTACTTCTTCAGGTCCGACTTCACCTGGAGAGTGTCGATCCCCAGCTTGGCACCGGCCTTTTCAGTGAAGGTCTCCGGGTCCCATTCGAAGCGGACCGCGACCTTGGTGCTGTCAGGACCGAGCCGCTCGAAGGTCACGGCACCGGCATGGGACTTGCCGTCCAGGCTGCGCCAGGCAATGCGCTGGTCGGGGTGCTGCTCCACAATTTCTGTGTCGAACTCGCGTTCCACGCCGCCGATTTTGGTGATCCAGTGGTTCGTCGTGTCGGTCAGCTGGGTCACGGACTCAACCCCGGACATGAAGTTCGGAAAGGACTCGAACTGTGTCCATTGGTTGTACGCCGTGCTCACTGGGACGCCTACATCAATGGTCGCTTCTACCGTTTCCATGATTGTGCTCCTTTGGCTTGAGTACAGTAAGTCCGCCGTCGCGGACTAGCCAGTGCCACCAATCTTCACGCTACACAAGCACGTTGTGCGCCACAATGGGAAGGAACGGTTGCTGAGTGATTTCGTTCCCGGCATAAGTGTTAGCCTCTGGCTGTGGCCAGCAAACAAGATGAACCTGAGGTTGCAGGACAACCAGCGCCGGTGCTCGCGCATAATGGAACACTGTCCGCCGGCATCGTTACCGCCGTCGTCGGTTTTACCAGTTCCTTTGCCGTGGTGCTGACCGGGCTGCGCGGGGTCGGGGCTACACCGGCCCAAGCTGCTTCCGGCCTGTTGGCGCTATGCGTCTTACAAGGGATCGGGATGCTGATCCTGGCCCAGCGTTACCGGATACCGCTGACCCTGGCCTGGTCAACACCGGGAGCTGCGCTGCTGGCTTCGACCGGGGTCCTTCCCGGCGGATGGCCGACGGCGGTCGCGGCCTTTGCAATGGTGGGCGTCCTGGTGGTCCTCGCCGGAGTCATCCGTCCCCTGGGAAAGTTGATCGAACTGATTCCACCGGGCGTGGCCTCGGGCATGCTGGCGGGCATCATCCTGTCCATCTGCCTCGATGCGGTAGGGCTCGCCGGTGCGAACCCGGGGCTGCTCCTGCCTCTCGTGCTGGTCTGGGTGCTAGGCATGCGCTGGTGGAGCAAGTGGGCCACCCCCGCCGTCGTGCTGGTGGGTTTCGCGGTAATCGCGGCCAGCCCCGGCATGCGAAATCTGCGCTGGGAGGACCTGCTGCCCCAGGTCAGCCTGGCGGCTCCGTCGCTGGAACTGCTGCCCGCCGCCGCACTCGCCGTACCGCTGTTCATTGTCACAATGGCATCGCAGAACGTGCCCGGTGTGGTGGTTATGCGTAGTTTCGGCTACCGGGTCCCGTGGCGGTTCTCGATGGTGCTGACCGGTGCGCTGACCTTGCTCGCGGCACCATTCGGCGGGCACTCCGTAAATCTGGCCGCGATCTCCGGCGCCCTGGCCGCGAATGACGAAGTGCATTCCGACCCGTCCCGGCGCTGGCGGGCAGCCCGGATGGCAGGCGTCACCTATCTGGTGTTCGGCCTGCTGAGTACGGGGGTGGCGGCGCTGGTGGTGCTCGGTCCGGACGGGATCATGGAAACGATAGCCGCCCTGGCTTTACTTGGCGTGCTCGGCTCCTCGGTTTCCGCGATGATTTCCGACGCTGGTGGACGGGAGGCAGCGCTGGTCACTTTCGTGATTGCAGCCTCGGGCGTTGGCTTCGCCGGTATCGGTGCCGCGTTCTGGGCGCTGCTGGTAGGGCTGGCGGTCCATCTCCTGTTGGAGCGGACTAGGCGATCGCTTCCTCGGTCACGCCGAACGGCACCTCTTCGCTCAACTCAACCGTGAACTGGCCGGGACCGGTTTTGGTAACCAGAATGCCGTGAACGCCATCTTGGCCGGCCAGTTGCTGGAGTTCGTCCACAACCGCGTCGAGCAGGTTGTCTGCTTCGTCCACAGAGGTGGCGGTGATCTTCTTATGTGTCAATGAGGTCATAGTGCTGAGTCAATCTTTCGTCCCCCCGCTGCTGCGGGGCGTTTTTGAGTCCCGGTTCCTCGGTTGGGGGCCGAGGGTGCCGGAACTCTCCGGGAACCTGGTTCCGGGCTGCGGGGAACTGCCGAAGCCAGGTGTGCCCACTCTGCCAGTGAGACGAAGCATGACAGAATGTGGCTCAGATATTACTTAGTTGGAATCGACAACGATTCTAGCTGTTTTTTCCACGATAGCTAGCCAGCCGCACGGTCTAGGGGTTTTCACCGCTCTTGCGCGGTGGTATAGGCGGTGATTCACTTAACCAATAAGACTACTTACTATCCGAGTCGTCATGCGGTGCATTTTCGGGCACCCCGGTGTAGCAGCGGGTGGAAGGAATCGTCATCATGAATGCAAGACACGAAGCGACGGGTCCCGGCTATGACCGGGCGGACAGCGGTGCTCCGTCCCGCGAAGCGGCGGACAGCGGACGCCGTGCCAATGGGCGGGAACCCGACTTCACCGACAGGCCCGTGGACAGGAGCACGGTCGTCGGCCGTGAAAGGGAGAAGTACGGCGGTGTCAAGATCGGCTCGGCATTCTTCGGGTGGTTGACGGCCACCGGGGCAGCGGTACTGTTGATCGCCTTGGTCAGCGCTGTCGGTGCCGCGATCGGGGCGAATATTGGTCTGAGCCCGGATGAGGCAGGGGATGCAGCGGCGCAGGATGCGGCGACAGCAGGAATCGTGGGAGCCATAGTCTTGGCTGTGATTCTTTTCATTGCCTACTACTGCGGAGGTTACGTCGCCGGACGGATGGCACGGTTCAACGGCATGAAGCAGGGCATCGCAGTCTGGATCTGGGCCTTGGTCATCGCAATTATCATCGCTGTGGCGGGGGCTGTGGCGGGCAGTCAGTTTAACGTCATGGGGAACATGAACGCCTTTCCGCGCATCCCGATGGAATCGGACCAGATGACTATCAGCGCACTCATCACGTTGCTGGCGGTCGCGGTCGTGACGCTGGCAGGGGCTATTCTGGGCGGCCTCGCCGGCATGCGTTTCCACCGCAAGGTGGACAAAGAGGGCCTCGGCAAATAACCCTGCCGTCCGGCCTCAAGCAGCCTGCCCTGAGGAGCAGCAGGCGACTTAGAACGGGTTGAGCAGCCGGTGCACGAACTGTTGGGTGCGCTCTTCCTGCGGGTTCCGCAGCACCTGGTCCGGGTGGCCGCGTTCCACCACCACACCCCCGTCCATGAAGACCACTTCACTGGCTACCTCGCGCGCAAAAGCGAGTTCGTGAGTGACCAGAGCCATGGTCCAGCCTTCCTCGGCCAGTTCCTTGATCACGTGGAGTACATCGCCGACCAGTTCTGGATCCAGCGCCGAGGTTGGCTCGTCGAAGAGCAGGAGCGAGGGTTTCAGCGCCAGCGCGCGGACAATGCCGACCCGCTGCTGCTGGCCGCCGGAAAGCTCGTGCGGGTACTGGTCCTTCTTGTCCGCCAGCCCCACCCTTTCCAGCAGGCTTGACGCCTCGCTGGCGGCCTCGGACTTGCGCCGCTTCTGCACCTGGACGGGACCTTCGATCACATTTTCCAGCACCGTTTTATGCGGAAAGAGGTTGTAATGCTGGAAGACCATCGCGCTTTGGTCCCGCAGGGAGGCGAGCTGTTTCTTGGACACCGGCGAGGCGAAATCCACCGGGCGGATACCGCGGAAGGCGACCACTCCGCCGTCGGGCGCTTCCAGGCCGTTCAGGCAGCGCAGGACCGTGGTCTTGCCGGAACCGGACGGTCCGATGAGCGCCAGCACCTCGCCCTGCCGGACAGACAGATCGATGGACTTGAGCACGTGGTTTGCGCCGAAGGACTTGCGCAGGCCGGATACGGTCAGTACCGGCTCGTGCGTAGGTACTGTCCCGCCCGGGGCCAGGGGGTCAGTGGGCGACATAGCGGTCCAGCCTCTTTTCCAGTTGTGACTGCCCGCTGGAGAGGATCAGGCAGAAAACCCAATAGATCACGGCGGCTTCGACATAGAGCACCATGAATTCCTGGCTGAAGGCTGCGATCTCCTGCGCCTGGCGGAACAGCTCGGTCACCAGGATCAGCGAGGCCAGAGAGGTGTCCTTCACGAGCGAGATGAACGTGTTGGACAGCGGCGGGACGGACACGCGCGCGGCCTGCGGAAGGATGATCCGGTGCAATGTGGTCACCGGCGACATGCCGATGGTGTGCCCGGCCTCCCACTGGCCTTTCGGCACGGACAGAATGGCGGCCCGGATGATCTCCGCTGCGTAGCCTCCGACGTTGAGCGAGAACGCGATGATGGCGCTGGGCCACGGATCAATGACCACACCGATGGAGGGCAGACCGTAGAAGATCACGAACAGCTGCACCAGCAAGGGCGTGCCGCGGATAAGGGACACGTACCCGCGGGCGATCGCTGAAATGATCTTGTTGCCGCTAAGCCGCATCAGGGCGACGATCAGCGCGAGGACCAGGCCCAGGAAGAAGGAAGCCAAGGAGAGCGGAATGGTTCCCCGGATGCCGCCTTGAACCATCGGCCAGAACGAACTGGCAACGAGGTCCCAATCAATGTCCATACGGTTAGGCTAACGCCTGGACCGGCGCCGCCGTCGTTATTGCGTAACGTCCTCGCCGAAGTACTTCTCGGAGATTTCCGCCAGCTTGCCCTCGGCTCGCAGTTCCTCGAGGGCGGTGTTCACCGCGTCGACCAGCTCGGTGCTGCCCTTCTTGAACGCCAACGCGCTCAGGGACTCTTCCTCGGTTTCGGCAGCGATCTTGATGTTCTCGTTGTTGCTGGTCTTCTGGTAGTCCAGGTAGGTCAGCTTGTCATTAATGGTCCCATCCACCCGGCCCTGCTCGAGCAGCGTCACGGACTGGGCCCAGCCTTCAACCGCTTCCACATTCGCGCCGGATTCCTGTGCCAGCGTGTACCAGTTGCTGGTGAGGGACTGCGCCGTCGTCTTGCCCTTGAGGTCTTCGAAGGAGGTGATCTCGGAGTTGTCCGCCGTCGTCACGAGCACGCCCGTGCTCACCGTGTAGGGGTCGGAAAAGTCGTACTTGGCCTGGCGTTCCTCGTTGATGGACACCTGGTTGGCGATCACGTCGAACCGGCCGGCTTCCAGGCCCGCGAAAATCGCGTCCCACTGGGTCTCTTCGAACTGGGCTTCCACGCCGAGCTTGCCGGCCACGGCGGTGATGATTTCGACGTCGAAACCGGTGAGCTCCCCGGCGCCGTTCTCGTGGAAGGAGAAGGGCTTGTAGGTTCCCTCGGTGCCGACCGTGATGACGCCGGCATCCTGGATTTCCTGCAGTGTGGTGGGCCCGGCGTCCGCAGACGTTGCACCGGGTTCGGCCGGCGTGGAAGAACCGCAACCGACAACGGCGAGGGCGATCGCGGCGGAGGCGCCAAGCAAGGAGAGTCGGCGACGAATCATGGTGGGACCCCTTTGAGAAGATGTCGGTTGCGCTGCCGGCGAATGGCCGGGAACGCTGAACGGTAGCACGTACAACGCCGGCGGGCAGAGCCAATATTCCGAAATGTGTCACGGCTGCCTGGCAGCAGGAACGACGGTGTCCCCGTCAGGTGAACCATGCGCCTTGCATAGCCACCTGCGGGGACACCGCCGCCGTGTTGCCGGGATTGAACAGTTTCTCTAGTGCCTACCAACGGTGGGCGACGTCGATCACCAGCCTTGTCTGAGAGCCCGGGCCATTGAGCGTGAAGGCCCGGAACGGCAACCGTGACCGGACGCCCAGCCCGATGGTCGTCTGGCCCTCGAAACTGCCGGCCCACGCTACCTGGCGGAAGGTCCGGAAGTCCTGGACATTGACGATGTTGGCCTTGTTGCGCGGATTGTAGGTTGCCTTGCCGTTGCTATATGCAGGGGCTTTGACAATGATGCGCAGATCGGTGCCGCGCAGCGGAACCCGGTCCCCCTTGCCTTCGGTGTAGACCGAGGCGTAGCGGACGTCGTATCCGGCGCGCTTGCCCTTGATGTCGAACACCAGGCGGTCGAAGCAGGCGTGCTTGCCTGCCCGGACGTTGGTCAGGTGCCCATAGGTCGTGGCCGAAGACGTTTTAGCGAGTGATCCCCAAGAGATGCCGCAGTAAGGTGCTGCAGTGGCCGCGCTGGGTGCGACAAGTCCCAGTCCAACGATCAACATAATGACCGCGAGCCACGCATGCAGTTTTTTCATGGCTGAGAGCCTTTCAAATTGCACGAATGATGCTCTCAGAATATGACCGGATCCACCCTTTTGATCCCGGTCTGTGCAGACTGATTCCGAACCGTCATTGCATATTTCAGAAGTACTTCAAATCGGGGCTGGAAGTCCGGTTTCAGCCTCCCCTGAGGGCCTTGCCGTAGCCGATTCGCAATGGCCGGTCACGGCGGATTACGGGGCAGTTCAAGCGCCACCCCGGTTCCCGGGACCGCCATCGGCCCTTCGGGAACCTCCGCTCCCCGAGTGAATCGATCAATGTTTAAGGCTGAAAAGCGTGGTGTAGTCTCAGAGCCTCGGAGCCATTGCGGCTCCAATTAAGGAAACCCCAATGGCAGACAAGTCCCCGCGACAGTCCATGTCCAAAAAGCCCGCCACATCGATCAAGCAGAAGCGCACTGACAAGAAAGCCGGCGCCGCCGCTGCATCCGAACTGGAAAAGCTCACCAAGGCCAAGAAAAACTGAGCGCTGTGAGCCAGCTAAGCCTGGGAATCCCGTCCACCACCCGCAAGCCCGATGAGCGTCGACTGCCGATCCATCCGCTTCACTTTGAGCAGATTGACCCTGCCCTCAGAAGCAGAATTACCTTGGAGCACGGCTACGGCGAGCAGTTCGGCATCGCCGATGCGCAGCTGAAGCTGCTGGTAGGCCGAATCACCTCGCGCTCTGAGCTCATAGAGTCATCCGACGTGGTCATGTTGCCGAAACCCCAACCCGAGGATCTCGCCGAACTGCGTGATGGCCAGATCTTGTGGGGCTGGCCGCACTGCGTTCAGGACCGCGCCGTCACCCAGCTCGCCATCGACAAACGCCTGACGCTCATCGCCTATGAAGCGATGAACCACTGGACCAGCGATGGTGGGTTCGGCCTGCACGTTTTCCATAAGAACAACGAACTGGCCGGTTACAGCTCGGTCCTTCATGCGCTTCAGCTGACCGGGGCTACCGGCGACTACGGACGCCGGCTGCGCGCCGTCGTAATTGGATTCGGCGCCACGGCCCGCGGCGCTGTCACCGCCCTCAATGCCCACGGCGTGCACGGCGTGCAGGTGCTCACCAGCCGCAGTGTCGCCGCTGTCGGCTCGCCGATCCACTCGGTTGATATCGTCCAGTTCGATCAGGATCAGAGTGCGCCGTTCCTGAGCCACGCGATCACGCCGCGGGGCCGGATGCCGCTGGCACCGTTCCTGGCCGAGAACGACATCGTCGTCAACTGCACTCTGCAGGATCCCAACGCGCCGGTGACGTATCTGCGGACCGAGGACCTGGACGCCTTCCGGCCGGGGAGCCTGATTGTGGACGTCTCCTGCGACGAGGGCATGGGATTCAGCTGGGCGCGTCCGACGACGTTCACCTCGCCGATGTTCGAAGTCGGGGACCACATCAACTACTACGGTGTCGACCATAGCCCGTCCTATCTGTGGAACTCGGCCACGTGGGAGATCAGCCAGGCGGTCCTGCCGTTCCTCGGCACCGTCATGGCTGGTCCCTCGAACTGGGATGAGGACGCGGTCATCAATCGCGCCATTGAGATTCGCGACGGCGTGATCCGCAATCCTGCCATTCTTGCCTTCCAGGGCCGGTCAGCGGAGTACCCGCACGGTTAGACCGGCAGCGATCAGTGGTCGCCGCGACCGTTGATCATATGCCGGATGCGGGCTGAGAGCTCCTCGCAGCCGTTGATTATCCGCCCCGCTTCGGCCACGGCGGGCTGCAACGCCGCCAGGGTTTGCTGGTCTTTAATGTCGGCGATGTTGATCTCCAGCGTCACGCGGCCGGAGGAAGCGGCGGCGCGGGCAGCCTCAGCGGCGGCTCCGATGTCGCTGAGCACGTTGGGATTGGAAAAGGCGGCCAGTTCCTGCCCCAGCCGAAGGATCTCTCCGGCGAGTTCGACCAGTTTGCGTGGTGGCTCGGCGGCCTGTGCCAGCGATTCCTGCACAGTGCGGGTCCGGGTCTCTGATTCCTCATCCGTCCCGTCCGGGAGTCCGTAGGCATCCGCCACCGTGTGGAAGGACTCTTCGTCCGCGTCCGCCAGTTCCAATGCAGCCGGAATCAGATCCCGGGCAGCAGCAAGGATCCGCGCGGTGGGCTCAGCATGCTCGGTGTACTCGGGGCCGGTGGTGAAGTTCGCCGCCATGGACAGCAATGCCGCCCCTTGAGCAGCCTGCAGCGCCCCGGCCGCACCGCCTCCCGGCGTGGGTTCGCCGGAGGCAAGACGGTCGAGGAATCCGCCGATCTTTTCGTCACGAATCATTGGCTGGGCCTTCCTGTGCCGGCTACTGCTCGGAATTTCCGGGATCGAATTCGCTCAAGGGCGCGCCCTTGTCGCCTCCGGTCCGGTCATAGCTGTCCATTTCGTCCGACACGGTTTCATCCACCGTGCCCTCTTCCTCGGTGTCGATACCGCCTTCCACCAGTTCCGGCGGGACGGCATCCACGCCCTCGTCGGGGATGACAGGGTCTTCCCCCTGGATATTGAGGTCAGGGTCGGGGAGATTCTGTTCAGTCATGGCTGGTTCCCTTCGGTCGGATGGCCACACCCGGTGACATTACTCAGCCAGCTTAGTAACTCAACGCGCAAAGTTCAGCACCAACCGCCAACCCCGCCCGTAATCCGCAGGATCCCCATAACTTCCCGGGGCACTCGACATATCCGCCGCGCGCTTATAAGTTCGCTAAAGGTCATCAGATAACAGGGGGAACATGCTGCGGCGCGCACTCGGAACAGTTATGGCACTACTGCTGGTCGGCACGGCGGTCGCCTGCGCCCCGAGCAAAGACGAGGCGCAGAGTACCGCCGCCGCACTCGCGGAGGGCCTGAGCGCAAAGAACGTGGAGAGCATCGCCTTCTCCGGCACCACCGGGGCGGATGTCCAAACGGAACTGGCTGGCGTTCTGGAAGGCATGGATCCGCTGGTGCCGAAGGTCTCCGTGGCCGAGGTGGGCGAGGTCCAGGACAACCGCACTACCGCTACGCTGTCCTATGAATGGGCCATCCCGGACTCCGAGCAGAAGTGGACCTACACAACGACGGCGGAGCTCGCCCACGCGGACGACAGTTGGCAGATCGTGTGGTCACCAACCATCGTGGAACCGTCCCTGGCGGAAGGCGAGCGGCTGGCGAAGACCACAGCAGAACCTGAGCGTGGCGACATTCTTGACGCAGGCGGCGAGCCCTTGGTGACGGAGCGGCCGGTCCGGGTGGTCGGCATCGACAAGTCCGGGCTGAGTGCGGCCGAGGCCAAGGCCTCCGCGGAGCAGCTGGCCGAGCTGGTGGACATCGACGCCGGCGACTACCAGTCGAAGGTCGAGGCCTATGGGCCGGAGGCCTTCGTGGATGCCATCACCCTCCGCGAGGCCGCCTTCGAGGATCTGGACCAAAACCGGCTGGACTCCATTGAGGGTTCGGCCGCCGTCGAAGATGAGCTGCCGCTGGCGCCCTCGCGCGACTTCGCGGCGGCGATGCTGGGCACTGTGCGTGTGGCCACGGCGGAGGACATTGAAAAATCCGAGGGCAAGATCGTCCAGGGCGAGATGGTAGGCACTTCCGGGCTGCAGGCCGCCTACAACGATGGCCTGTCCGGCACGCCGGGCCTGACCATTTCCGCCGTCGCGGCCGCTGAGAAGAACGACGGCGAAGGCGCCCCCGAAGCGGAACCTGAGGCGCCGCGGGAGCTGTTCAGCATTGAGCCCCAGAACGGGCAGGACGTCCAGATCAGCCTGGAGCCGGACATGCAGCGGGCGGCGGAGGAAGTGCTGGCGGACATCGAATCGCCCAGTTCCATCGTGGCCATGCGCCCGTCCACCGGAGAGATCCTCGCCGCTGCCAACGGTCCGGACAGCAAGGGTTACAACACAGCCTTCCTGGGCCAGTACGCGCCCGGATCCACGTTCAAGATCGCCACCGCCCTGGGGCTGCTTCGCCAAGGCATGACGCCGGAATCCTCCGTCACGTGCGAGGCGGAATTCGTCGCCGATGGGCGCACCTTCGAAAATGCCGACGGCTACCCGGCAGCGTTCCTGGGTGAGATCACGCTGACGGAAGCCATTGCCCATTCCTGCAATACCGCGTTCGTCTCCCAGTATGAGAACCTGCCCCAGGATGAGCTGGCCGACGCCGCCGGGGCGCTCGGCATTGGAATGAACGCCAACCTTGGCTTGGAAGCGTTCATGGGCAACGTTCCCCGCGAGGACACCGAGGGAACGGCCCATGCCGCATCCATGATCGGCCAGAGCCGCGTCCAGACCTCACCGCTAGCCTTGACCACCGTGATGGCCTCCGTGGTCAAGGGGGAGGTTGTTGTCCCGCAGCTGGTCAAGGGGCACGACGCCGAGGCGGAGCTGCCTGACGTCCCGAAACTCACCAAGGAGGAAGCGGACCAGTTGACCGGCATGATGCGCTCCGCCGTCGTTGATGGTTATCTGACCAACCTTGCCGATCTGCCGGGGGAGCCGGTGATCGGCAAGACCGGCACGGCCGAATACGGCAGCGAGGACCCGCTGCAGACCCACTCGTGGGTGATCGCGGGGCAGGGCGACCTGGCAGTGGCGGTGTTTGTGGAGGACGGAGACCTGGGTGCCGTCACAGGAGCGCCCATGGTTGAGGACTTCCTTAAGGCTGCTGGCCGAAACTGAACCCGCGGAACCCCATGCGGTGACATCTACACTGGACCGTGGATCCACTATCCGAAATTTCGATGAATGCGACACCAGGAGGAAGTTTGGCTGAGAAGACCCCGCACCAGAACGTCAGCTTTGCATCGGCAGGCGGAGAAGCCCATGGCTATCTGGCCCTGCCCGAGTCCGGCCAGGGGCCGGGAGTCATCGTTATCCAGGAGTGGTGGGGCCTGACGGACCACATCCGCGACGTGGCGGACCGGCTCGCCGCCGAAGGCTTCGTCGCGCTGGCTCCCGACCTCTACGGCGGCTGGATCACGCACGATGGCAAGGAAGCCGGCAAGATGATGTCCAAGCTGCCGGAGGAAGAGGGCGCCCGCCTGCTCGCCGGTGCCGTGGATTACCTGCTAGCCAGCGAGGCTGTGACCAGCTCAACGGTGGGCGCCATCGGCTTTTGCATGGGCGGGGGATTTGTCCTGGCGCTCGCCGCGCAGCAGGGCGAGCGGATCGGTGCCGCCGTTCCGTTTTACGGCGTGGGACAGGCTGTGCCGGACTCTTATACCGGAGTCCGTGCCGTTGTGCAGGGGCACTACGGGGAGCAGGACTCGTCCTACCCGGCTGAGAAGGCGCGGGCGCAGGAAGAGCAGATCCGCCGCGAGTCCGGGGCCAAGGTCGAGTTCTTCTACTACGACGCCCCGCATGCCTTCCACAACGACGAAAACCCGCAGGGCAACTACCGGCCCGAGGAAGCGAAGCTGGCCTGGGAGCGCGCGGTTTCCTGCCTGAAGGCCAACGTCAAGTAGCTCTCCACCGGACGCACCGGCGGCGGTAGACTTTTGTCTATGGTCGCCGGTGCCCGTATCTGGGCGGGGTTGGCAGTTCTGTTCTGGGCGGTGGCGTTCTTCGGGATCGTCGATCTGCTGACGGTCTTCAGTGCCAACGAAGGCTTCGCCGCCGTAATGGGGCTGGAAGCCAGTTGGGGCGTGCTCTTCACGTTTGTCATCAGCGGCGCATTCCTGGTCATTGCGGTCCGTCCGCAGGAACCGGCACCTGCCCTGGTCCAGCTCTGGACCACCGTGGCGGCATTGCTGCTGGCCTGGATCTTCACACATGACACATCGCCGCTGGTAGTGGCAGCGATTCTCATCCCCATGGCCGTCATCAGTTCCATCGCCGGGCGGCGCGCCAGAAGAAGTACCTCCGCCAGCAGCCACGACAACACCTACCGCCAACCTCAGCGCCGGCGCACGACGTCGGCGCTGGATCCCAGCGGGCCACTGCTCCTGCTTGCCCTGGTGGGGGTTCCGTTCTGGTGGGCCTACGCGGCAACGGCGGTGGAACTCTCGCAAACGCCGGGCATCGAGGACGATATCACCTGGGGGCTGACACACTGGCCTGTGCAGGCCGCGCTGGGCCTGTATCTGTCGCTGGCCGTTCTGGTCATGACCTTCTGGGCCCCGGGCCGCACCCTGCTCGGCACCAGCTGCTGGATCTGTGCGGTGGTGCTGGGAGCCACCTGGCTTCTCTATCCCGCCAGCGCGGGTTCCGTGGACAGCGTTGGGCTGTCCATCCTGGCGGTTGCGTGGGGAACGGCTGTCTTTTTCTGCCGTTATCTCGGACATCCGCGGCCGGATCCTCCGGACGCAGGCGTCTCAGCCGTTCATCGGCCCCTCGGCCCGCAGCTGTCCGGCACCCGGGCCCGTCACGTCGACCGTGCAGCGCATGACAATCCGGTTTTGCCCGGCTTCACCCAGATCGATCAGTGAATCCTCGTCCGAGACCAGCGTGAAGTCGGCCGAATCCGGAACCACATCCACTCCCTTCCGGGCGGCTTCCTGCCGCGCGTTCTCCAGGGAATCCTGTCGGAGCCTGGCCAGGTAATCCTTGTCGTCGGCTCGGGCGCCGTCGCCGAAAGCCCAGCCGAAGACCGTGTTCGTACTCGTCATGGCCGAAAGTGTACTACTCAGGACCGCCAGACGTAGCGGCGTTCGGGCCGGCCAACCCCGCCGTAGCGGAGCTGGACTTCCACGCGCCCGTCGTCGCTGAGGTACTCCAGGTAACGCCGGGCGCTGACCCGGGACGTGCCCAGCCGGTCCGCGGCTTCGCTGGCCGAAAGGTCGGTTCCGGTGTCCCGCAGGAGCTGTTCGACCAGACGCAGGGTCTCGACGCTGCACCCCTTGGGCAGCGGCCGCTCGGTCCGGCTCACGCCGAAGACCCGGTTCACGTCCGCCTGCTCGGCGGTGCTCCTGGATGAGGCGAGCGGGCGGTAAGCCTGCTGGTAGTGTTCGAGCCGCTCGCGCAGGTCCTCGTTGGAGAACGGCTTCATCAGGTAATGGACAATGCCGCCGCGCAGCGCCCGGCGCACGGTGTCTACCTCGCGGGCGGCGCTGATCACCAGCACGTCAAGCTCGGGGACCGCTTCACGAAGTTGCTGCAGCAGGTCCAGCCCGCTGATGTCGGGCAGGTGGATGTCCAGCAGGACCAGATCGGGCTGGAGCCGTTCGGCCTCGACCAGCGCCTCGGCGCCGGTGTGGGCGACGCCGACGACGGCGAAACCGGGCGTTTGCCGGACGAAGCCGGCGTGGACCTTCGCGACCATGAAGTCGTCGTCGACAATGAGTACCTTGATCATGACTGTGAGCTCCGCTTTCCGAGGCGGGCGGTGAACACGGCGCCGTCGTCATTGTGGACGCTCACTTCGCCGTTCCGCCTCAGACATACTAGCCGGGTGAGCGCGAGGCCGAAGCCGCGTCCGCCGTCGTTCTGTGATGTTTTGGTGGTGAAGCCCTGCGTGAAGATGTTCTCCAAGGACTGCACCGCCACGCCCGGGCCGGAGTCCTTCACCATGACCAGAACCTGATCGGCCTTGTCCTCGAGGAGGATCCGGACGCTAGCGGCGGGCGTGCCGGCGACAGCGTCGAGGGCGTTATCCACCAAATTGCCGACGACGGTAGTCAGATCCCGGGACAGCTCATCGTCAGCCCGTCCCAGGCTGGAACCTTGGACCAGGTCGAGCGCAACGTTGCGCTCGGCAGCAAGGCTGGCCTTGGCGATCAGGAGGGCTGCCACCGCCGGATCCTGGACGCGGCTGGTGACGTCATCGTAAAGCCGGGTGCGGCTGAGGCTGACGCCGTCGACAAAGTTGACCACTTCGTCATACTCGCCGAGCTGGATCAGGCCGGAGATGGTGTGCAGCTGGTTGGCGAACTCGTGGGTCTGCGCGCGCAGGGTGTCCGTGGTGGTACGGGTGGCGCCGAGTTCCTTCTCCAGCGAGGAGAGTTCGGTGCGGTCGCGCAGGGTGGTGACGGAACCGATCACCCTGCCGCGGGAGCGCATCGGCATGCGGTTGAAGACCACCACGCGCTCGCCGACCAGGACCAGCCGGTCAGCGTCCGCCTGGTCACGGGTCAGCACCTCGCGAAGCTGGGGCATCAGGTCCAGTTCGTCGAGGCTGCGGCCAACGCAGTCCAGCGGGAGGCCAAGGAGCCGGCGCGCACTGTCATTGGTCAGGGTGATCCGCTGCTGCGGGTCCAGTGCGATGACGCCCTCTTTCACGCCGTGCAGCATGGCCTCGCGGTGCTCCACCAGTCCGGCTATCTCCTCCGGTTCCAGGTTGAGGGTCTGGCGTTTGACACGGCGCGCCAGCAGCAGGGAGCCGGCGGTGCCGAGGGCGAGCGAGACGCCCAGGTAGGTGAGCAGGTTGGGAACGGCCTCGCCCAGGCGCTCCCAGGTGGAGGGGTATTTACGTCCGACCGCGGCAATTCCCACCGTTTGGCCTCTGTCGTCGATCACCGGAACATGTGCCACCAGTGATGTGGTGCCGTCCATGTTGACCTCGCCGGTCCAAGCCCGGCCGGACAGGACGCTGCTCTCGCCCAGCGGCAGCGGTTGGCCCAACTGGGACGGGTCGGGGGAGGTGATGATAGTGCGGTCCGGCCTGGCCAGGATGGCGAATGTGGAACCGGAGACGGTCCGCACGGATTCGGCCACCGCCGGCAGTGCGGCCCCCAGCCGCGGTTCGGCATCGGGCAGGAGCGAGCGGACGGCAGGCATGGCCGCGAGGGTTTCGGCGGCGGAGAGCGCACGGCGTCCCTCAACGCGTTCAAAAGCCTGAGCAGACTGGGCCAGGGAGATGGCAATGACACCGACCAGCACTGCCAGCACAATCAGCAGCTGCAGGACCAGATACTGTCCGGCCAGGGTGATGCGTCGGCGCCGTTTTGCTTGCCGGCCGGCGTGCTTGAGCACTTGGGTCCTTTCCACCTCGGAACCGGTCCATGTCCCCGGCTTGATCGGGTGAACTATACCCATTATCCAGCCGATTTCCGGCATGTGAGCGTGACCACAATGAACACAACTTTCTTTGAGAACACAAGAGTGACGGGCATCACGGCCGGCCATACCGTGGACTTATTCGTACTCCTGATGAGAAGAGGATTCCCATGCGTCGATTCAACGCATTCCGCCTGGCCGCCGTGGCGGCAGGCATTGCACTTGCAGCCTCGGGCTGCGGTGTCACCGGGTCCAGCAGCGGCAGCGACGCGGCCGGCACCTCGGCCGCTGCCGAGGGCCCGATCAGCGACCTGCGGATCATGGTCCCGAACACACCGGGCGGCGGTTACGACACCACCGCCCGCGTGGCCGCCAAGGTCATGGAGGAGACGGACATCGCCTCCAACATCGAGGTATTCAACCTGGCCGGTGCCGGCGGTACCGTGGGCCTGGCCCGCGTGGTCAATGAAAAGGGCAACGGCGACCTGGCCATGCTCATGGGCCTGGGCGTGGTGGGCGCGAGCTACACCAACGAGTCCGAGGCGAAGCTGACCGAAACCACGCCGCTGGCCCGCCTGATCCAGGAGCCGGGCGCCATCATGGTCTCCAAGGATTCCCCCTACAAGACCATCGATGATCTGGTGAAGGCGTGGAAGGAAGATCCGTCCAAGGTCAGCGTGGGCGGCGGCTCCTCGCCGGGCGGTCCGGACCACCTGCTGCCGATGCAGCTCGCGCAGACTGTCGGCATCGACCCGAAGGACGTGAACTTCGTGTCCTACGACGGCGGCGGCGACCTGCTCCCGGCCATCCTCGGCAACAAGCTCGGCTTCGCCGCTTCCGGTGCAGGTGAATACATCGATCAGATCAAGAGCGGCGAGATCCGCGTCCTGGCCACCAGCGGCGAAGAGCGCCTCGAAGGCGTCGATGCCCCCACCCTGCAGGAATCCAACATCGATCTGGTCTTCAGCAACTGGCGCGGCATCGTCGCCCCGCCGGAGGCCAGCGAGGAAGACAAGCAGAAGTGGATTGACGCCCTGGAGAAGATGCACGGCACCCCCGAGTGGCAGCAGGCCCTCGAGACCAACGGGTGGACCGACGCCTTCGCCACCGGCGAGGAGTTCGCCTCCTTCCTCAAGGAACAGGACGAGCGCGTGGCCAATGTCCTGACTGAACTGGGGCTTGCGTGAAACAGCTGGCTTCCCGGCTGAAAGGCCGCTCCGAGCTGGGCATCGCTGCCCTGCTCGGGGCGGTCGGCCTGATCGTCATCCTGGACGCGCTGTCCCTGAACGTCCCGTATTCCCAAGCCGACCCGGTCGGCCCGAAGACCCTGCCCTACATCGTCGGGGCGCTCCTGCTGGTTTGTGCCGTACTGCTGGCCATCAACATTCTGCGTGGCGGCCAGGGCGAGGCCGAGGGCGGCGAAGACGTGGATCTGACCCATCCCACCGACTGGCGTACCGTAGTGCCGCTGCTGGGCGCCTTCGTGCTCAACATTGCCATCATCGACACCGTCGGCTGGGTCATCTCCGGAACCCTGCTCTTCTGGGGCAGCGTCTGGGCCCTGGGCAGCCGCCGTTATATCCGCGACGGCATTATCTCGCTGGTCATGGCTCTGGGTACCTTCTACGGGTTCTACCTCGGCCTGGGCATCGCACTGCCGGCCGGACTGTTGGAAGGAGTGCTCTAAATGGAGACATTCGACCTGCTGATGCAGGGATTCTCGACGGCGGCCACGCCCATGAACCTGCTGTACGCCTTTATCGGTGTGCTGCTGGGTACCGCGGTCGGCGTGCTGCCGGGCATCGGGCCGGCCATGGCCGTGGCCCTGCTGCTCCCGGTGACCTACTCGCTGGAACCGACCAGTGCGTTCATCATGTTCGCCGGCATCTACTACGGCGGCATGTACGGCGGCTCCACCACCTCCATTCTGTTGAACACCCCGGGCGAGTCGTCCACGGTGATCACCGCCATTGAAGGCCACAAGATGGCCAAGTCCGGGCGGGCGGCGCAGGCCCTGGCCACCGCCGCCATCGGCTCCTTCGTAGCCGGCACCATCGGCACCGCGCTGCTGGTGGCGTTCGCCCCGTTCGTGGTGGACTTCGCCGTCAGCCTCGGCGACCCCAGCTACCTGGCCATTATCGTCCTGGCGCTCATCGCTGTGACCGCCGTGCTCGGCGGTTCCAAGCTGCGCGGTTTCTCCGCCCTCGGCATCGGCCTGGCCATCGGGCTGGTCGGTGCAGACCCGGTTACCGGGCAGCAGCGCCTCGTCTTTGGCCAGCCGCTGCTGGTGGACGGGCTGGACATCGTGGTTGTCGCCGTCGCCATCTTCGCGGTCGGTGAAGCCCTCTGGATCGCCGCGCACCTGCGCCGCAAGCCGATGCAGACCATACCCGTGGGCCGGCCCTGGATGGGTAAAAAGGACTGGAAGCGGTCTTGGAAGCCGTGGCTGCGCGGCACTGCTTACGGCTTCCCGTTCGGCGCCCTGCCGGCCGGCGGTGCCGAAATCCCCACGTTCCTGTCCTATGTGACAGAGAAGAAGCTCTCCAAGCATCCGGAGGAGTTCGGCCACGGCGCCATCGAGGGCGTTGCCGGTCCCGAGGCTGCCAACAATGCCTCGGCGGCCGGTACACTGACCCCGATGCTGGCGCTGGGCCTGCCGACGAACGCGACCGCCGCCGTCATGCTGGCCGCCTTCATCCAGTTCGGTATCCAGCCCGGACCGCTGTTGTTCGACAGCGAGCCGCAGCTGGTGTGGGCGCTGATCGCCAGCCTGTTCATCGGCAACACTCTGCTGCTGCTGATCAACCTGCCGCTGGCACCGGTTTGGGCCAAGCTGCTGCAGCTGCCGCGTCCCTACCTCTATGCCGGCATCCTGTTCTTCGCCACGTTGGGCGCCTACGCAGTCAACCTGCAGGCATTCGACCTGGTGATCCTGCTGCTGCTCGGCCTGCTCGGCTTTGCGATGCGCCGCTACGGACTGCCGGTGCTGCCTCTTGTCATCGGGCTCATCCTCGGCCCGCGCGCCGAGGAATCGCTGCGCACCACGCTGCAGCTGAGCGCCGGAAACATCTCCGGCCTGTGGAGCGAGCCCGTCGCCGTCGTTGTTTACATCATCGTGGCGCTGGTCCTGCTTGCGCCGCTGGTCCTGAAGGTTATTCGCAAGCGCCGGCCGCAGTCGGTCCTCGCCGGAAATGTTCCGCTGGGCGTGGGCGAAACTGCTGCCGACAACGACGGCGTCGTGGCCGGTACGGCAACCGTCTCTCAGCGCGACGGCGACCGAGTACGACCGGATAGCAACAGGGACGGCGACCCCACCGGACAAGGACCCGACGAAGCCAGTGGCATTTCCGACGGAACCGAGGCCCGGCACCGTGCCGAAGAAATCAAACATGAACGGGAGAAATCGTGAGCATCGTAGTCGGGTACATCCCCACGCCGGAAGGCGAAGCCGCCCTGGAACGGGCCATCCGCGAGGCATCCACGGCCGAGGCGCCGCTGGTAGTGGTGAACTCAACGCGTGGCGATGTCTTCGTTGACCAGCGGTTTGTCCAGTCCGATGCCGCCAAGGAACTGGAGGGCCGCCTCGCAGCCTCCGGCGTGGAGCACACTCTGCTCCAGCCGGTGGGCGGCCACGATGCCGCGGACGAGGTGCTCGATGCGGCGGAGACGCACCGGGCGGACTTGATCGTGATCGGGCTGCGCAAGCGGACTCCGGTGGGCAAGCTGATCATGGGCAGCACCGCGCAACGGATCCTGCTTCAGGCAGAGTGCCCGGTGCTGGCCGTCAAGGCGTAGGCCGCGGGGCCATTGGAAAAGTGATAAACGTAGAGGAACCGTTCCCACGGTGGGAGCGGTTCCTCTGCTGAATTCGTCCCGCGAGGGCTTCAGACGACGAGCGGTACTGCATGCACTTCGTCGGCGGGATGGCCGGCGCGCTCGTGGATACGCTGGACGGCCTCGGCTGACGGTGCTTCGGAGAGGCAGTAGACAACCCCGCTCTCCGGATCGGCCCATGCCTTCTTAAATTCCACCTTTTCTTCATCCTGAATGGCAAGGTCCGCGTTATGGGCCTCCTTGAGGGCCTCGGCGGTGATGCCGACCATGTTGTGATGCACATCCATGAACTCGGGCATGACACTTTCCTTTTCTGTTCATTCATCAGCGTCTACGGAAATGGATTGGATTCGGCAAGGCCTCCCTCCGGAAGCCCTACTTACATGGTCCTCTTCCCGCCGGTGGCATGACAAGCATCCGCCCGTGCCGGCTGGCAACGCTGGTTCCTGCAACCGCAATTACTCGCCGGTTAAAGCAGAGAGCCCTCGGCAGAAGTTGGGGGTCTCCGCCGAGGGCTTACGCGCGGGGCGCCCGGTTGGGGGTTCAGGCGGCAAGCCGCGCGCTGCAAGGTCAGTCTTTCATATTGCGTGCTGGAAAGAAAGACAAGTCTGTCTACCGGCTACAATGTGTTCCATGACACTACGGATCGAAGCTGATGGTCGTGCCGAAACCGGGGCACCCGTCGTGGTTCGCCTTGATCCAAAGGAACGGATTCTCGCTGCCGCCTACGAACTGTTTTCGCGGCGCGGCATCCGGGACGTCGGGGTTGATGAGCTGATTCGCGAATCCGGCGTCGCCAAAGCGACCTTCTACCGCCATTTCCCCTCCAAGGACGACCTGGCGCTGGCGTTCCTGGAACGCAGGGACCAGGTGTGGACCACGGGCTACGTGGTGGCCGAAGCGATGCACAGAGGGGACACCGCGGAGCAGCGCCTGCTGGCCGTTTTCGACGTCTTCGACGAGTGGTTCCAGCGCGAGGATTTTGAAGCCTGTTCCTTCGTGAACGTGCTGCTGGAAATGGGCGCCGGCCATCCGCTGGGCCAGGCCTGCGTTGAGTATCTGGGCAAGATCCGCGGCCAGTTGCGGCGTTGGGCCGATGAGGCGGGGCTGGTCGAGACCGAAGCGTTTTCCAACTCATGGCATCTGTTGATGAAGGGCTCCATCATCCTGGCCGCCGAAGGGGACCGGCAGGCGGCCAGCCGGGCGCGGAAGATGGGCCTCCGACTGCTCGAAGAGTACCGTCCGCGTCTGGAGCCCGTCGGGGACGCTTAGGGCTCCGGGCTGGTCAGGATGGCAGGATCCTTCTTGCCGTACGGCATCCGCACACGCAAAGAGTTGGGTTCAACGCGCATGGCGATGTGCGTGCCCTTGCCCAGATAGTCGCCGTCGATCTCGATGTCCTGCGGCTCCTGCGTTTCAATCACTGCGGACTTGCACTGGAAATACTCGATCGAAGGGTCCTTGCCCTTGCCGCGGCGGAGCAACCCGGCGACCACCCCAAGCCAGCCGAACGTTCCGTGCGGTGCCACGGTCATGATTTCCAGCAGCCCGTCGTCGATCTTGGCCCCGGGGAAGATTTCCAGCCCGCCCATGATCTTGCCGCAATTGCCTCCCATGACACTGCGGAGCCGGCGGCCGATTGGTTTTCCGCCGTCGATGGTGATCTTGGTCCGCTGCGGCTTGCCAGGCAGATTGCGGATTCCGGCGTCGACATAGGCCAGCCAGCCGACCTTGTCCTTGAGGTCGTCGCGGGTGTCGCCCATCATCGCCGCGTCGAAGCCCAGGCCGGCCATGACCAGGAAGACGTGTGCCTCCATGGCCCGGTCGACGGTCACGTGGACGACGTCAAGACGGCGTTCCGTGCCGGTCAGGGCGACCCGGATGGAGCCTTCGGGATCATCGACGTCGAGATCCAGATTGCGGGCAAGCAGGTTGCCGGTTCCCAAGGGCAGCAGCCCCAGCGGCGTATCCGTGCCGGCGAGTTCTTCGGCCACGCAGCGAACCGTTCCGTCGCCACCGGCGGCGATCACCAGGTCCACGCCGCCGTCCAGGGCTTGCTGGGCCATGCCATGGCCCGGGTCTTCCTTGGTGGTTTCCAGCCAGAGCGGCTCGTCCCACCCCTCGTCCGCACTGATTTTTGATACCAGGTCCCGGATGTCCACGGTTGTCGGCTTGATGGGATTAAGCACGACGGCGGCGCGCCGGGACGTGTTCGATGGCTCGGTCATATGCGTCCTCAGGGTTTTGTGCTGATAGTGCTTGATCCGAGTCTAACCGCGCGCCTGCCGCGCGGGAGCGGGCGGCGGCTGATTGCACCCGAAGGAGTCAGGCTGGGGTCACGAAGACTGTCGGGACTGCGCTGTACTGTGTAGGGGAAGATCGGTTTGAGTTGGGGGAAGTGTTCCTTTGGGGGAGAAGCAAGCGGCCGTGAGGCCACACCGGCGGTTCATTGCTGCCGGCTGTCTGATCATTGTGCTGCTGGTTGTCTGGCTGATCGCTGGAACGTCTGCGGACGCGGAGGAAAGCAGGGGCCAAAGCAGCCCGGTGCCTAGCCAAACGCCGGCAGTGGCGGTGCCGTCGCCGTCGTCGTTTTCTGAGTCACCGGCAGCACCGGACCCCGCGCCGGCAACGGACAACGCTCCTGCGCTGGAAAGCTCCGAACCGGAACCGGCCAAGCCAGAGGACCGGCAGAAGCCAGACGTCGCGGCACTTGCGCTGCTGGAAACCCTGCCGATCAAGGGCCGCGCGCCGAAGACCGGGTATGACCGCGACGAATTCGGGCAGGCCTGGGCGGACGTGGACCGCAACGGCTGCGACACCCGGAACGACATCCTGGCGCGTGACCTCAGCGCGCTTAGCTTCCGCAGTAACGAATCCTGCCGCGTCATCAGCGGCGTGCTGCAGGACCCGTACTCGGGCCGGACGGTGGAATTCACCCGGGGCCAGGAAACCAGTGCGCTGGTCCCCGTGGACCACGTGGTGGCCCTCAGCGATGCCTGGCAGAAGGGTGCGCAGCAGCTGACGCTTGAGCAGCGCACCTTGCTGGCGAACGACCCGCTGAACCTGTTGGCGACGACGCAGCGGATGAACAGCCAGAAGTCCGACGGCGACGCGGCCACCTGGCTGCCGCAGAACAAGTCCTTCCGGTGCGCGTACGTCTCCCGTCAGATCTCGGTCAAGGCCGCCTACTCGCTGTGGGTGACGATGGCAGAACACGACGCGATGGAACGGATCCTCGCCGACTGCCCGGATGAGGCTGCCGCCGATTCAACCCTCGTGGAGGAACCTCTCGCGCCAGCGGAGCCGCGGGCGGATAAGGCCCCGGCGGCCGAGGAGCCCGCACGAATGCCCGTGCCTGCAGCGGATAAGGCCGCACCGGGTGCCGCCCCTTCCCCGGCGCCTGCACGGAGCGTGAACTGTTCTGACTTCGACACTCATGTTGCAGCCCAGACTTGGTTCGAGTACTATCACCCCACGATGGGGGACATCGGCGGGTTGGACGCCGACGGCGACCTGTTGGCCTGCGTGAGCCTGCCGTAAACGTCAGCGCTTTCAGCGCGTCACAAGCCCAAACTGAAGTACTAGAGCATCCGGTTAACCGACCCCGAAGCGCGTGAACTCTCCGGTGGCGCGTGCATAGGTGGCATCGACATTCCGGATCAGCCCGGGGCTGTCGCCCGAGTCCAGCCGCGCCAGAAAATCCTCGACCGCTTCCTTCGTGCCCTCGGCGACGATTTTGACGGAGCCGTCGGGCTGGTTCATGGCTGCACCATGCAGGTCAAGCTGCTCGGCTTGTTCCCGCGCCCAATAGCGGAAGCCCACCCCCTGGACCTGCCCGCTCACAATGGCCAGAAGCCGGGTCCGGTTCCGTTGTACCTCGTCATCAATAGCCATGCTTCCAACGTAGCCAGCCCCGGCCGGTTGGTCGAGGGCTGGACGGAAGAAGGCCGGCACCGGCGGCCGGCACAGAATCCTGTCCAATTCGCTCGAACCACTGTCAAGCCCGCGGCCGGAACGGTAAAACTGGTCCATGACCCCAGTGCAAAAACAGGAGTACGACGTCGTCATCATCGGCGGTGGTGTCGCCGGCCTGAGCGCAGCGCTGGTGCTCGGCCGCGCGCGACGCAAGGTAGCCGTGGTGGATTCCGGCACTCCGCGCAACCAGTTGGCCTCGCATGCCCACGGTTTTCTCACCCGGGACGGGACCGCCCCGGCGGAGCTGCTCCGGCTGGCGCGCGAGGAGGTCCGCGGTTACGGCGTTGACCTGATCGAAGCAACTGTGGTGGACGTCACCGAAGCTCGTGTCGCGGTGCTCCGCGACGGCAGCCGGGTGAGCGGGCGGCATCTCATTCTGGCCACCGGGCTGCGCGACGTACTCCCGGAGTTGGCCGGTGCCGACGAGCGGTGGGGCAGGGACCTGCTGCAGTGTCCCTACTGCCATGGGTGGGAGGTCCGCGACCGCAAGCTCGGGGTGCTCGCCACCGGCGATACTTCCTTCGAACAGGCCCTGCTGGTCCGCCAATGGTCGCCGCAGGTCACGCTGTTCACGCACATCTCAGGGGAGCCTGATGACGTCCAGCGACGGCGGCTCGCTGCCCGGCACGTGGCGATTGTGCCGGGGGAGGTGAAGGGGCTGGTCGTTGAAGACGATGCCCTGGCCGCGCTTGAATTGGCGGACGGGCAGCGCGTCGACTGCCAGACCCTGTTCGTTGAACCTGAGGCCGCGGTCGATTCCGCGATCATATCGTCAGTGGGCTGCGGCCGTGCGGAGGACGGCTGCATCACCACGGACGGAATCGGCAAGACGGACATCGAGGGGGTCTGGGCAGTGGGCAACGCAAACGATCCGTCCGCCCAGCTCATTGCCGCCGCCGGGGATGCCTACCGGGTGGCCGTCTCGGTCAACGCCGAACTGGTGCGCGAAGATGTGGCGGCGGCCGGCGGTTAGGTAGTCTTCGGTTATGTGGACTCCAGCCGAACTTGAATTGCCCGTCGTCGCCGCTCCGATGGCGGGAGGGCCGTCCACCCCTGCCTTGGCCGCGGCAGTGAACGACGCCGGCGGGCTGGGTTTCCTGGCCGGGGCACTGAAGGCGCGGGGCAAGGTTGACGAGGAGATCGCGCACCTGCGCGCGCTGACGGACAGGCCGTTCGGCGTGAACCTCTTTGTGCCCGCCAACACCGCAGCGGAACCGGCCGCCGAAGACGTCGAGGCCGTTGAAGCCTACCGGCACCGGCTCGCCGAGTTCCTGGAGACCGCCGTGCCGGAGCCGGACTGGCAGGACACCGACGACTACGCCGGCAAACTGGAGCTGTTGGTTGAAGCCCGGCCGGCGGTCGTCTCGTTCACCTTCGGTCTGCCGGAGGAAGAGGCCGTCGCCAAACTGCACCGGGCAGACATTTCGGTGTGGGCCATGGTGACCGGCGCGGAGGACGCCCGCGCGGCCGAGGCCCGTGGGTGCGACGTACTGGTAGTCCAGTCAGCGGAAGCGGGCGGACACCGGTCGACCTTCGACGTGCGCGCCGAGCCGAATGACCAGACCCTGGAAACGTTGCTGCCCGAGGTACGTGCCGCCGTCGGCCTTCCCCTGGTGGCTGCCGGCGGAATCAGCTCCCCCGCTCAGACTGGACGGGCGCTGGAACTGGGGGCTGTGGCGGCGCAGGCCGGCACCGCGTTCCTGCGCACGCCGGAATCCGGCGCCGCCAAGTTCTACAAGGACGCCTTGATCGACGCCCGTTTCAGCTCAACCGCACTCACCCGGGCCTTCTCCGGCCGGCTTGCCCGCGGGCTGGAGAATGACTTCATCCGCGGGTTCAGCAAGTACGCCCCGGCGGTCTATCCGCAGGTCAACCAGCTCACGCGTGCCGTCCGGGTAGCGGCAGCCGAGGCGCAGGATGCGCAACTCATGTCGTTGTGGGCCGGCGTCGGCTTTCCGGACGCAACGGCGGAACCGGCTGCGGACGTGGCCCGGCGGCTCGGCCGGGTGGCCTGAGCCAGTCGGCCCCAACTTAGCCGGTCGGTGGGCGCGGCACCACCACTTCGCCCGTCGCCGTGGTGTCCGTGTTGAGCATCCACCCCACACGCTTGACGAATTTGACGGTCAGCGAACTCTCCACAATGCGCGCGCCCGGCACTGCGGCGAGGAAATCCGCTTCGATGTCCGTGACATCTGAGGCTGCGCGCAGCCACGTGATGAACGTGAAATTGCTGGTTCCGGTGGTCGAGGCGCACAGGCGCAGTTGCCCGATTTGCCGCAGCGCCGCCCGCGGCAGAGAGCCACTGGTCCGGCGGTACGTCCACAAACCATTGGCAGCTGACCGGGAAGCCGGAATAATCCTGTGCCACCTCGCAGCGGAAGGCCGGCGTTCCGGACTCAAGCACCCGGTTGAGCTGGCGGCGCGCATCGGAGGCCGCTGGATTTTGCGGAAGCGGGCGCGCTGCTGCGGGCTGAGCGCATCCAGCTCCCAGGAATCCGCGCCGGTGTGCAGGGCGGTGCAGACTCCACTTTGGTAGCGGACCAGGCCGGGTATCTGTGCCGGTTGGGGCAACACCATACGCGTGAACGCTGCGTAGCAGGTGCGCGGTGAACCAGGCCAGCCCGTCGGCCCGCAACCGCTGCCAATGCGCGGCCCACGTACCGGGGCGCCGGAAGTTGTTTTCTGGGATTCTAGCGAATTGTGAGTGCGGTCACGAATAATGGTTGAAATGACTTTCTTGTCAGGAGTCAGTACACATGACCGTCACAGCGGATGCCCGTGGACTGCAGGATGACATTGTCCGGCTGCGTCACCGGCTGCATCAGGAGCCGGAGATCGGCTTGGACCTGCCGCGCACGCAGGAGAAGGTTCTGGAAGCCCTCGATGGCCTGCCCGTCCAGGAAGCCACCGGCGTGGACTACAGCTCCCGCGTCGACGGCGCCATGCATGCCTGCGGCCACGACCTGCACACCGCGATGCTCGCCGGCGCCGCCACCCTCCTGGCCGAGCGCCGGCACCAGCTGACCGGCGACGTCGTGCTTATGTTCCAGCCGGGGGAAGAGGGCTGCGACGGCGCAGGCGTCATGATCCGCGAAGGTGTGCTGGACGCAGCCGGCAAACGCCCTGACGCAGCTTTCGGAATGCATGTGATGGCTGGACTGGAGCCCAATGCCCGGTTCTTCACCAAAGCCGGACATCCTGATGTCGGCCTCGGACGGGCTCTTCGTGACGGTGCACGGTGCCGGCGGACACGGCTCTACCCCGCTGACATGCTGACAAACCAAATCCCTTCCCGAACGTCCTTCCCCAGGAGCCACCCATGACAACGAACGCTGAAACCAACCCGGCCCATCCCGGGCACCCGGCCAAGCACCTGCCGCCGCAGCCGGTGGTCAGCGCACGCCGGACCATCCTCGGCACCGGCGTCGGCAACGCCATCGAATGGTACGACTGGGCCATCTACGCTACCTTCGCCCCGTTCTTCGCCGGCCAGCTCTTCAACAATGAGGATCCGGCTTCCGCAGTGCTGGCGACCCTGGCGATCTTCGCCGTGGGCTTCCTGGCCCGGCCGCTGGGCGGGTTCGTCTTCGGCTGGTTGGGAGACCGCATCGGCCGCAAGTACTCGATGACCCTGGCGGTGGCCTTGGCATCGGTGGGCAGCCTGCTGATCGGCATCGCTCCGACATACGCGGCGATGGGCGCCCTCGCGTCAGTGACCCTGCTGGTCGCGAGGCTGATTCAGGGCCTGGCGCATGGTGGCGAGCTTCCGTCCTCGCAGACCTATCTCTCGGAGATGGCGCCCAAGGAAAAGCGCGGCTTCTGGGCCACCCTGATCTACACCTCCGGCACGGTGGGCACCCTTTTTGGCATCCTGCTCGGTGCCGTGCTGACCCTTGTCCTCAGCAGCGAGCAGATGCTCGCCTGGGGCTGGCGCATCCCGTTCCTGCTGGGCGCAGCACTCGGTCTCTATGGCCTGGTCATGCGGACCCGGATGAAGGAAACCGACCTCTTCGAGCAGGAGACCACGCAGGAAAAGCGTGAGCCGATGTGGCCGCAGATCATCCGTTACCGCAAGCAGGCACTGCAGGTCATCGGCCTGACCGTGGGGCTCACCGTTGTCTACTACACCTGGGGCATTGTGGCGCCGACCTACGCCTCGACCAGCCTGGGCATGGACCGCGGCGCAGCCTTGTGGTCCGGTGTCATCGCCAACATTGTGTTCCTGATCGCGCTGCCCATCTGGGGCAAGGTCTCGGACAAGATCGGCCGGAAGCCGGTGCTGTGGATTAGCTCCATCGGCGCGGCCACCATGCATTTCCCGATGACCTGGCTGCTGCAGGACTCACCTTGGCAGCTCGTGGTCTCCATGTCCGTCATGCTGATCTTCATCGCAGCCAGCGCCGCCATAGTCCCGGCCGTCTACGCTGAACTGTTCCCCACCAGTATCCGCACCATCGGCGTCGGTGTTCCGTACTCCATCTGCGTGGCACTGTTCGGCGGTACCGCCCCGTACCTGAACAGCTGGCTGACTGCCAACGCCGGCCCCAACGCCTTCGCGTTCTACACGGTGACCCTGCTGCTGGTCAGCGTCGCGTTCATCTTCACCATCCCGGAGACCAAGGGCAAGGACCTACGCGAGGAGCCTGTAGCGGTTCCGGCGCGCTAGCAGGTTTCGGGCAGGCCGTCGCCAAGCCGGCTGTCTGCCCGCTGGCGCCCATACAACAACAAAGGTCCCGGGGGCTGGCTGATTCAACAGCCGGCCACCGGGACCTTCTTCTACGGGTCGAAGCCGCGCCTATGCGACCTCGGGAACCCGCCAAATTGAATAATCGGACTGGCTGACCGTGCGGCGGTCGCCGCCGCCGTCCTCACGGATCCACACCAAGCCGACGCCGGGTGCGGTGCGGACAACTCTGCCGCGGTACTGAACGTCGTTCTCGATCCTTGCTTCAACGGCGTCGCCGCGGCGCAGCGCTCCGAGATTCCGGATCCGGGTCGGGGTGGCAGTGATTGTCGGTAGTGTCATAGGACCTCCTGTATCGATCGGTGAATAGGGCAGCGGCACCAGAGCAGCGGCGTCACAAAGGACACCGGGCCCCGGCTAAGTGGGGGGAGCGCAACAAGCAGGCAAACCGGCTGGTCTCAAGGAAAGCCGCGGCAAAGTGCGGGAATGACATTCATCGCAGAAACTCTGCCAGTACGGGCTGTACTCACGGGACCGATTTGCACTCTCAATATTTGACAACGAGGACCGGGCGGGTGTTATTCCCACCGTGCGCTTTTTCTTTTCCTTTTTCTTCGTTGGGGCTGGATGTCCTTGTCCTTGACAGCTGCCGGCATGGGTAAGAGTCTGTATCCGAACAGCCGGCACGGACCGGATCGCTCCGGGAATAGAACAGCAGGGACCCCAAAGTGGCGGACACCATCGACGAGTACATCGGCGCCTTGGACGAGGGCCTGAAAGAAGCTGCGGCCAAGGCCCGGAAGGTCATCGATGCGTGCCTGCCGGAGGCGGAGTCCCGGATGTGGCACGGACACCCGGTGTGGTTCATGGAGGGTGAACCGGTCGCGCTGCTTAAGGCTTATTCGAAGTACGTGACCTTCGGGCTCTGGAAGGGCCAGCAGATCAGGGACCCGTCAGGCAAGCTTGAGGCCGGATCCCGGCAGATGGCGTCCGTGAAACTCGCCTCCGAACAATATGTGGACGAGCAGCTGTTCGCGGACTGGCTGCGGCAGGCGCGGGAGCTGGAACAAGAATCCTAGCCTGAGTCCCGCCGTCGTACTTTTACGCCCGGTCCCGCGGCGGCATCTGCTGCAGCGCCCAGGTATTGCCGTCCGGATCGCTGAAGTAGACGAAGTGGCCCCACGGCTGCACGTCTATCTCGCTCGTCTCGACCCCGCGTCCGCGCAGTTCATCCCGGGCAGCTGCGGCGTCGTCGACAACGATCTGGAGCCCCTTCTGGGAGCCCGGGGCCATGTCCGTGATGCCGGTTCCCATCACGATGGAGCAGGCCGAGCCCTGAGGCGTGAGCTGGACGAAACGCAGATCTTCACTGACCCGGTGGTCGTGGTCGGCGTTGAAACCGACCTGGTCAACGTAGAACTTCTTCGCCCGGTCAACGTCGCTGACGGGTACGGCAACTAGCTCAAGTTTCCAGTCCATGGGACAACGCTAGACCGCCAGCTCGCTCTCTGGAAGACCAGGGCTGTCTTCATCCGCGCCGCAAAGCCAAACTTCGTACCCTTCGGCCTTCTCGAAGAGCTGCCTGGGATGTGCCCCGTCGTTTGCCAGCCAGAGGACTTCGGCCTTGAGCGAGACCGCGTCCACCCTGCCTGTACGCACTGCAGAGCCGCGCAGACGGACTTCCACGAGGGTTCCCGGGAGCAGGTCCCAATCGTCAATGCGGGTCGAATCCATTGTTGCCTCCGTGCAGGTTGGACGTGTTGCTGTTCCCACCTTCGCTGAGTGGACCGGCACGGCGCTATGGGCAGGGGCAGGAATTCATCCGGAGTTTACCCATTGCCCAATGTCTTGGCCCGGGCGCCCACGCGGTACATTGGCATGGTTCCAGCCGCGATGCGGCGATAAGGCACCTGGAGAAGGGACAGCGGATGTCACTGGTGGACAACGCAGTATATGTGGACGGCCACCGCACGGCGAGCCCGGAAAGCCTGGACGAGACATTCGAGCTGCTGCGGGAGCACCAGGGCATGGCCTGGATCGGCCTGTACCGGCCCAACGCAGAGGACGTCCGCACCGTTGCCCGCGAGTTCGACCTGCACGAGCTGTCCGTGGAGGACGCGCTGTCCGGGCATCAGCGCGCCAAGCTGGAACGCTACGGGACCACCCTCTTTATGGTGCTCCGCCCGGCCCGCTACCTGGACGACGTGGAGAAGGTGGAGTTCGGCGAGCTGCACATTTTCGTGGGCCCGGACTTTGTCGTCACCGTGCGCCATGCCGAATCACCGGGACTGGCCAAAGTACGACGGCGGATGGAAGCCAGCCCGGAACTTCTCGCCAAGGGGACCCAGGCAGTTTTGTACGCGATCCTGGACCAGGTTGTGGATGAATACGCGCCGGTGGTGGCCGGCTTGGAAAACGACATCGACGAAATCGAAGACGACCTCTTCGGCGGTAACCCGGACGTTTCACGCCGGATCTATGAACTGCACCGCGAAGTCATCGAATTCCAGCGGGCCACCCAGCCGCTGGACCAGATGCTCGGGTCGCTGGAGCGCGGATCCGACAAGTACGACGTGGAACTTGAACTGCAGCAGCGGCTGCGTGACGTCCATGACCATGTCATCCGCGTGGTGGACCGTGTCAACGCCTTCCGTGCCCTGCTCCAGAATGCCCTGAGCGTTCATTCCACGCTCGTGGCGCAGCGGCAGAACGAGGAGATGACCCGCCTGACGGAAACCAGCCTCGCGCAGAACGAGGAGGTCAAGCGGATCTCTTCCTGGGCCGCCATCCTGTTCGCCCCGACCCTGGTGGGTGCCGTCTACGGAATGAACTTTGACTACATGCCCGAACTGGAGTGGGTCTTCGGCTATCCGTTCGCGCTGGCGCTCATGGTGGGCATCGGCGTCGGGCTTTATGTTGTGTTCAAGCGTTTGAAGTGGCTCTGAGGCCGGATAGGCTACGCCGTCGCCGCGTCTGCGGGACCGATTTTGAAGCTGCCTAGCTGCGCCGGCGGCACCAGTGGGAGGTACTGGGGATTGCCGGCAATGAACTTGCGCACTTCGGGGCAGTACGGGAGGACGCCCAAGCGTCGATGGTGCGCATCATCCAGCACACTGCGGATAAGTTCGGTCTCGAAATCTTTGCCCTGGTACCGCGGCATGATCGTTGTCGCCAGGAACCAGATCTCGCTGCCCTCCATGCGGTACCTGAGGTAGCCGGCCACCACGCCGTTGTCGTAGATGTCGAACTGGGACGCGGCGGGATTATGACGGACAACGGGCATCATTGCCTCCATGAGTAGAGGTTGGGGGCCTGCACAAACTTCTGCGCACATTTCCCCCAAGGCACAATTGGTTGTGAGCCGAAGCCTACCAGTTGCATCTTGGGGAAAGTCCGGGCGCCCGGTTGCATCCTGGGAAGTCCGCCGCGTCCAGCTGCTACGCCGGGCGTTTTGCGGCGGGCGCCTCCGCCTGGGCCTGCGACTGCGCCTCCGCCTCCGCCTGGGCCTGGGCCAGGGCTGTCAGCGACAGCTGTGCCGTAGCGGTCTGCGCAGCGGCTGCCGCCTTCTTGCGGTAGAGGGTCAGGAACGAGGAAATGCGGCGCACCGCTTCTTCGATTTCATTCACCGAGGGCAGGATGACGAACCGGAAATGGTCCGGCGTCGGCCAGTGGAAGGCGGTGCCGTGCGAGACCAGAATCTTCTGCTCCTCCAGCAGGTCCAGGACGAACTGCTCATCGCTGCCGAAGGGGTAGATCTCCGGATCCAGCTTCGGGAACAGATACATCGCACCGGCGGCGGGAACGCAGCTCACGCCCGGTATCGCGTTGAGCAGCTCGCAGGCCCGGTCCCGCTGCTCCCGCAGCCGTCCGCCGGTCCGCACCAGATCGTTAATGCTTTGGTAACCGCCGAGTGAAGTCTGGATGGCGTGCTGGGCGGGAACGTTGGAGCATAGCCGCAGCGAAGCCAGCAGTTCCAGCGATTCGCGGTACGCGGCAGTGGCGGCGCGCGGACCGGTGATGGCCACCCAGCCGGCACGGTAACCGGGCATCCGGTACGCCTTGGACAGTCCGCTGAAGGTCAGGACGGCAACATCGTCGGCCACCGAAGCGGTGTGGATGTGGACCGCGTCTTCGTAGGTGATCTTTTCGTAGATCTCGTCCGAGAAAAGCACCAGGTCGTACTTTCGCGCCAGCTCGACGAACTGCTCCATGATGTGCTGCGGGTATACGGCACCCGTGGGGTTGTTCGGATTGATGATGACGATGCCGCGGGTGCGCTCCGTAATCTTCGCTTCGAGGTCCGCCATATCCGGCCACCAATTGTTGTCCTCATCGCAGAGGTAATGGACGGCCTCACCGCCGCTGAGAGTGACGGATGCAGTCCAGAGCGGGTAGTCCGGGGCGGGAATGAGGATCTCGTCCCCGTTTTCCAGGAAAGCCTGCAACGTCATGGAGATCAGTTCGCTGACGCCGTTGCCGATGAAGATATCCTCGACGCCGATCTGCATCAGGCCCTTGGTCTGGTAGTACTGCGAAATGGCCGTGCGGGCGGAAAAGATGCCCTTGGAATCGCTGTAGCCCTGGGCCTCGCGCAAATGGTGGATCATGTCCACGACAATCGACTCCGGCGCTTCCAGCCCGAACGGCGCAGGGTCGCCAAGGTTCATGCGCAGAATACGCTGCCCTTCGGCTTCCATCTTCTTGGCCGCATGCAGGATGGGCCCGCGCAATTCATACCGGACGTTCTGGAGCTTGCTGGAGTGTTGCATTGGACGCATAGTCCATGTTTTCATACTGCGCGCAAACGTCCTATGATCTGCGCCACCCGGCCATTTCCCGGCAAGGGGTAGTGCCTTCCTGAGGGCATGGGAACAATGGGCGTATGAGCGAGTTCAAACCCAGAACAGCAATTGTGACCGGCTCGGATTCAGGCATTGGGCGCGCAACCGCCGTCGCACTCGCCGAAGCCGGCATGGACATCGGCGTCACCTGGCACCTGGACGAAGCTGGCGCAGAGGACACCGCTGCGGAGGTCCGTGCCTGTGGACGGCGTGCCACCGTTGCCCGGCTGGATACCACCGAATTGCCGGATTGCGGCGACGTCGTCGATGGTCTTGCGGAGGAGTTGGGCGGGCTCGACGTCTTCGTCAACAACGCAGGCACCGGAGCCAGCGAACCGTTCCTGGACACCAGCTATGAAACGTGGCGCCAGGTAGTGGCCACCGATCTCGACGGCGCATTCGTCTGCATGCAGCGGGCGGCGCGGCGGATGGTGGCGGCTGGCGATGGCGGGCGCCTCATCGCCGTAACGAGTGTGCATGAACATCAGCCGCGCGTAGGGTCTTCTGCGTACGACGCCGCCAAACACGGACTGGGCGGGCTGATAAAAACCATGGCCCTGGAGCTGGGCGAGCACCGCATCACCGCGAATGCCGTTGCACCCGGGGAGATCGCTACGCCCATGACGGGGCAGACCGACGAAGATCCCCGGGCGAAGGACCGGCCGGGCATCCCCTTGGGCAGGCCGGGGGACGCTCGGGAAGTAGCGGCCGTGATCGCGTTCCTCGCTTCGCAGGAAGCCAGCTACGTGACCGGCGCTTCCTGGTCGGTCGACGGCGGCATGCTGCAAATGGGGCCGCAGGCCGGCTCCCATATCATCAGCGGAGAATGGCGGAAAGGCTGACGCCGGATTCCGGTGGCCTGTCGTGACTGCTCAATTGCGCTTGTCTTCGCAAATTGCATCATGATCTGTACCGCTGATTCCAAAGCCACGCAAGCTATCCGCGCCGTCGGACCACCAAGGAGCCAGACCGGGAATACAAGTCCTCTGCTGTCCCATGAGGAAGCGCATCCGCCGCCCTTGCGATGGCAAGCGGGCCGTTGTCCTGTTCGGTCCAAATCAGGCCGGCGAAGACCGCCGCCGGGAGCCATATTGTTATTCCGCCGTTATCGGCGGGTGAGGGCAGGCCGCAACCCGATCCCTAGTGGGGATGCATGCTTTCATTGGTATTCCCGGCGGCAGCGGGTGGCATGCCTGAAGAGGGCTGTGCAGGGGGATTAGGATAAATGTTCCTGTCGGGTAGGTCAACCCGCACCCGGAATCATTGTGGAGTTCTTCTGCTTCTGCTACTTTCAGATTTCAGGTTAAGCAACAGCCTGTGGCTCTCTTGAAAATTATTGGAGTGAACCATGGCCCCGAAACGCCTCCTTCCCCCAGAGGAAGGCTTTCCCCAGGATCTCAGCAAGGTACCGGATACGGAGTTGGAAATTCTCAACAGCCGCATTCTGCGCCAAGTTGAACGGGAATACCTGCAGTTGGGATCACCTGATCCGGAAACCGAATTCCGCAGCGAAGAACTCCGGGTCGAGCTCGATGCCCGAGACGCAAAAGACTCGGTAGCGGGAGAAGTTCAGCCCTCCCTGTAATTAGTATGTGAATGGATATGCCGTAGTTCGCGGCCGTCGTTGACCAGCTCAAGCTCCTTGTCGCGGAGCTTCAGCGTCTGGCGTGTATCCCGCGGGGGCAGGCGCAGTGTCTCCTCCGCTTCGATACCCGCCTGCAACTGGCGGCCGCGTTCTATTTCCGCGTCGAGTTCGGCCCCGAAGAGCAGAACCACATTCATGATCCAGATCCACAGCAGCAGTACGATCACGCCGCCGATGGTGCCGTAGGTGGCGTTGTAGTTGCCGAAGTTCGAGACGTAGAAACCAAATCCGGCGGTCGCCGCGGCCATAACCAGGATGGCGACGAAGGCGCCGATGCTGATCCAACGGAATTTGGGTTGCCGCACATTCGGTGTGGCGTAGTACAACAGGGCGATCATGAACACCAGCAGCAGCACCATGACCGGCCATTTGGCGATGTTCCAGGTCTGAAGTGCCGTATCGCCGAGTCCAATCATGCTGCCGAGGGTTTCGGCCACCTGGCCGGAGAGCAGTAAGAGCAGCATCATGAGGACTACGGTGATGATCAGCGAGAGTGTTATGCCCAGCATGATCGGGTAGAGCTTCCAGATCGGCCGGCCCTCGGGCACTTCGTAAATATTGTTCATGGCCCGGCCGAAGGAGCGCACATAGCCGGACGCCGTCCAGACAGCACCGATGATACCAACGGCCAACGTTAGCCCGGCTGCAGTGGACGTGGTGAGCTGATTAATGGGCCCTTCAATGAGGCTGACGGCATTCCCAGGTGCACCCAGTCTTTCCAGCATCTCAATGATGGTCCGGGTTGTAGCTTCCCCTTGACCGACGACGCCGAGAAGGGAGACGACGGCGAGCAGGCCGGGGAAGACCGACAAGACGGCAAAGTAGGTCATGGCCGCGGCAAGATCGGTACATCGATCCGAGCTGAACTCACGGATTGTGCGCTTGAGGATGTAACCCCAGGCGGGCTTGGTGAGGTCGGTAGGGGAATCGGGCTTGCGGTCGCTGTCCGGCGGCGGAAACTCGCGGCCGTCCCGGGGACTTCCTGTGCTGCTCGCGGCGGTCATGATCACCTGATCCTCTGTTATCAGCGGTCCAGCCGGTAGTAGGCGGAACCGAAATGGACAAGCGGGTCGAGTTCGTCCGCACCCGAGGCGGCGGAGCCCATCGCGAGCACTTCACCGACGACCAGCAGGTGCGTGGCGGCTGGGTGGATTTGCGTGGTCCGCAGTTCGAAATGGGCCAGGGCGTTATCGACAACGACGGCGCCGGAGGCGGCCCCGCGCCGGTACGGGACCTGGGTCAGCAGCCCCTCCAACGGCGTCCCCGGACTCGCCAGCCAATTCGCGATGCCCTGCTGCCTGCCGGTGAGCAGGCTCAACGCCCACCTCCCGCTTTCGGCTACTGCCTCGGCGATGCGGGATTCACCGTAAAGACTGACCAGCATGGTGGGCGGATCGTAGGAGACCGACAGATGGCCGGTGACCGTTGCAGCATAGTCCCGCCCGCGCCAGTTGGTGGAAACAACGCCGACGCCGGCTGCAGCGTTGGCGCTGAGCAGGCGGTATTGATCGATTTCGGCTTCCGTCGGCGCGCCGGCGTTGAGCCGGTAACTGTCCGGCGGTTCCGGGTTCTCCATTTGTCCATCGTGCCACGCGAGCCGCTCCTTCGGGCACGGTTGGCCGCTTCTGGTGGTGACATTGGCAACCAAACCCCGCCCCCGCCGTCGTACGTTGATATCTTCGTAGCAAGACCTCGAAGCCGCAGGTCTCCGGACGACGGATCAGTACCCGGTGAGCGACAAGACTGGCCAAAGGACTTCCGATGGAATGGATAATACTGATCCTGTCCGGTGTGCTCGAAGCGGTGTGGGCGACGGCGCTGGGCGCGTCCAAGAACTTCCGGCGGCTGTGGCCGACAATCACGTTCTTCGTGTCGATGACCGCCAGCATGGCCGGCCTGGCCTACGTTATGACGGCGATCCCTGTCGGCACCGCTTACGCGGTCTGGGTCGGCGTGGGTGCTGTGCTCACGGCGGCCTACTCGATGGCCTTCGGCGGCGAGACGGTTTCGTGGGCGAAGGTGCTGCTGCTGCTGGGCATTATCGGCTGTGTGGTAGGCCTGAAGGCGGTGGGTTGAGCCATGCATTGGACCGTCTTGCTTATCAGCGCCGTACTGGAAGCCGTCTGGGCAACCGCACTCGGGGCGTCGGAGGGGCTCTCGCGCCCCGGACCGACAGTGCTGTTCTTTATTGCCCTGTCCCTGAGCATGGTGGGCCTGGGGTATGCCATGCGGGGAATCCCGATCGGCACGGCCTATGCCGTCTGGACAGGTGTGGGGGCGGTGCTGACCGTCGCCTACGCGGTGGCCTTTACCGGTGAGGCCGCGGGGCTGCTGAAGGTTCTTTTCCTCGTCGGGATCATTGGTTGCGTGATAGGGCTGAAGGTTGTGGATTCCAAGCAGCCGACGCGTGAACGGCAGCACAACGTCCCGGAGGCCGGCCGGCCGCCTTTGTGATCTCCCCAGTCTGGATTACTTGGAGGGCGGGGTAAGCAGTAGCCCTTAAGGCGTATACTCCCCGGGATTGATTAATGGATCATAAACTGCAGCTCGTTGTCGGCCTTGACGCCGGGCTCGAATCCGCGCGCATAGATGTCCGGGCTGCCTGACTACCGCTGGCTGCCAGGCGTTGCTGTGCGTCCTGAATCCGGCGCGCTCCCTGGCTGCTGACGTCTCCCTCACCCTGGATTTGCGTGAGGCGAGCCACATTGAAACCCGGGCCCTCGAACTGCTTGGCTACCTGCCCGGGCCCTCCAGCACCAGCGCGACGGCGATCTATTCCGAGGTGTGCTGTGTCCTGGGCGGTGTCGGCGTCGTTGTACTGCTGTTGCTGAAGCTTTTCCCGGTTTGTCGGGCGGATGAGGGGACAGCGGTCACTGGCGCTGACGCCCCGGGGCAACTGCACCTGTGCAGCGCATGAACTGCTTCTTCGGCTTATACCTTCTTCTCCCCGGGTAGGAGAAGATTTTCCGGCAACTCTTTCCAGCGGAACCGTTGAAATGTAAGCATGCTTATGTTTCCCTGAAGTGGAGACGCGGATACGCCGCGTGGTTCCCCTGATCAGGAGAGTCAACGGTTATGCAGCTTGCCAGTAGCCACAACAAAAACCTGTTTCGTCAGGCACGCCGTGCAAGAGGATCGCTTCGCCAGGCGCTTGAAGAGGAACTGGTGCTGGGACACCTGGACATTGCGGAAACGGCTGCACGCAACTATGTCGGAACCGGACGCGAGCTCGATGACCTGAAGCAGGTTGCGCGGATGGGACTGCTCAAGGCAGTACGGGGTTTCGACCCTGAACGCGGAACCGACTTTCCCGCTTACGCGATGCCCACAGTGACCGGCGAGCTCAAGCGCTACCTGCGGGACAGCTGCTGGGTAATCCGGCCGCCGCGTCATGTCCAGGATCTGCGCACCGCGGCGGCCAAAGCCGGGCCGGCCCTGGCTCAGCGGCTGGGGCGGGACCCATTCCTGTCCGAGCTGGCGGAAGACCTGGGCGAGAGCCTGCAGTCCGTAGCCGAGGCGCTGAATTGCCAGAACAGCCTGCGTCCGGAATCGCTGGAAGCGGATGCGGACGGCCGGCATCTGGCAGACACGCTGGGCGGCAATGACAACAGGCTGGAGAAAGCGGAGGAGATGCTCGTGCTGCGCGGCGCCATCCGCGAGCTCGACCGGCGCGAGCAGCAGCTGCTGTACTACCGGTACTTCGAGGAGGAATCCCAGCAGCGGGTCGGGGAGCGGGTGGGCATGACCCAAATGCAGGTTTCCCGTGCGCTGGCCCGCATCCTGGTAAAGCTGCAGCGCCAATTGCTGGGAGACCACGAGGCCGACACGGCCCGCGTGCGCACTGCCTAGTTGCAAGGTATCCCCCGGGGTAATTCAGATGCCCAGCCGGGACACCGCCGATAACACATCCTGCACGCTGACGGCCAGGAGCGCCGGATCCGGCTGGTCCGAGAAAGTGTCCCCGACGCGGAGCGATTCGTTCGTCAGCACGATGTGCGGTCCGGGCGGCGGACCCCATTCGGATACCGGGGCCGGCCCGAAGATGACCACGGAGGGGCGGCCGTACGCGGAGGCGAGGTGGGCGGCACCGGTGTCTGCCGAAATGACCAGTGATGCTTCCGCGACGGCCGCCGCGAATTCACCCAGCCCCAGCTCGCCTGCCACCACGGTTTCGGCGGGGAGGCCAGCGGCGGCTGCCACTTTTTCGGCACGGGGCCTCTCGCCGCTGCTGCCGGTAAAGAGTACCTCATGTCCGGCTGCGGCCAGTTCCCGCGCGACTTCGGCGAAGCGTTCCACAGGCCAGAGCCGGCTGCCGTACGCGGCGCCCACATGGATGACCACGGCACCCGGGCGGGGACTGGCAACCGCCGGTGACTGCAGCCGGTAGTCGAGCGGATCGGCGTCAATGCCATGCCAGTGGACCAGCCGTGCCCAGCGCTCGCGTTCATGGACGCCGTCCTGCCAGCACGGACCGTCCCACTCCTCGGACAGGTGGCCAATGATGCGTTTGGCCTGCAAAGCCCTAATCCGGCCGCGGCTCTCAGGCCCGCTGCCATGCAGGTTCACCGCAACGTCCACCCGTCCCGGGGAGAGCGCCAACGGAACGTCCAAGCCGTGCGTATCCAGCAGGTCATCCACGGAACCGACCAGCTCGATCATCGGACGGAGCCAGCCCTGTGCGGCGTAGATGATGCGGTGGTCCGGGTAGGCCCGCCGCAGGGCATGCAGGGCGGGGACCGCCACCAGCAGGTCGCCGAGCTTCAAGGCGCGCAGCACCAGCAGTTCCGGCCTGCCGTCGGGCTCCAGTCCGTCCCGGATCAATGGCTCCATGGTGGTGCAATGTCCTTCCGCTCGTGTTCGTTTTATCGTGCCATATGCTGCGGCCGGGCAGGCGGGAACGGGGCGAACCGGGAGAAGAAGTAAAAGAAGTAGCAGCGGAAGTGTTTAGGCCGCTGCTTCTACGGGAACAGTGCTGGTATGAGTCGCCACGTTATTGATCCGCCGCAGGCCGTCCTCTTCGACCGGGACGGCACGCTGGTGGTGGACGTTCCGTACAACGCGGACCCGCAACTGGTCCGGCCAATGCCCGGCGCGGCCGAGGCCCTTGACGCGGTCCGCCGTGCCGGACTGCGCTGCGGTGTGCTGACCAACCAGTCAGGCATTGCCCGCGGTCTGCTGCAGCGCCCGCAGGTCGACGCGGTTAACGCCAGGGTCGAGGAACTGCTGGGACCGTTCGACCTCTGGGAAGTCTGCCCGCACGGCCCCGCGGACGGATGCGAGTGCCGGAAGCCGGCGCCGGGGATGGTCCTCAGCGCCTGCCGCCGGCTCGGCCTGCAGCCTTCCGAAGTCGCTTTCATCGGGGACATCGGTGCCGACGTCGAGGCGGCAGCCGCAGCCGGAGCAACCGGCGTGCTGGTGCCAACTCCGGTAACACGTGCCGAGGAAGTCAACGCGGCGGAGCTGGTCGCGCCAGATCTGGCCGCGGCCCTTGAGCTGCTGCTGGGAACCGGCTGGCTGCCGGACGGCGGCCTAGTCCGGAACGGCGACGTGGTGCGGGGCAGCCTATGAGCCGGGTGCTGGTAGCCAGACTGGACAGCGCAGGGGACGTGTTGCTTGCGGGTCCTGCCGTCCGTGCCGTCGTCGCTGGCAGGGCCGGCCGGCCCAACGAGGTCCTGATGCTGTGCGGGCCGCAGGGGACCGCGGCGGCACAGCTGCTGCCGGGGGTCACCGACGTCTTCACCTGGGCCAGCCCGTGGATTGTGGATCCGGCGCCGCCGGTCACCGAGGACCACCTCGCCGCGCTGTGCGATTGGGTGCGCAGCCGCCGCATAGAAGAAGCCGTGATCCTGACGTCGTTCCACCAGTCCCCGCTGCCGCTGGCCATGCTGCTGCGACTGGCCGGGGTGGAACGGATTACCGCGGCCTCCACGGATTATGCTGGCTCACTGCTGGATGCGCGGCTCAAGCCCGGTGAAGACTTCCCCGAAGACCAGCCGGAGGCCGAGCGCGCCCTGCAGATCGCCGCAGCCGCGGGCTACCGTCTGCCGGCTAACGACGACGGACGGTTGCGCGTGCGCGACGTTCCGGATGTGGGCTGGCTGGTTGGCGCCGAACCGTACATCGTCGTCCATCCCGGCGCCGCCGTCCCCGCGAGGGCGTGGCCGCCGCTGCACCATGCCGCCGCGGTGGAACTGCTCATCGCGGCCGGCTACCGCGTGGTGGTCAGCGGCGGGCCCGCAGAGGCGGAATTGACCGCGACGGTGGCAGGTCCGGACGCCCTGGACCTGGGCGGCCGGACGGACCTGCAAAGCCTGTCCGGCGTCCTGGCCGGTGCTTCCGCCGTCGTAACCGGTAATACCGGTCCCGCGCATCTGGCGGCCGCCGTCGGAACTCCCGTGGTCAGCCTTTTCGCCCCGGTGGTCCCGGCCGTGCGCTGGGCGCCGTATAAAGTGCCGCTGGAACTGCTGGGGGACCAGAACGCGCCGTGCCGGCTCAGCCGCGCCCGTGTCTGCCCGGTGCCCGGCCACCCCTGCCTGTCCAGTGTTGAACCCGAAGAAGTGGTGGCGGCCGTGCAGCGGCTGACCACCGGAGTTACGTCCTTGCCCACCCGCAGAGAGACGAGGAACGCATGAAAATACTGCTTTGGCACGTCCACGGCGGCTGGACCGACGCGTTTGTGCGCGGCAGCCACGAATACTTGCTGCCCGCAACGCCCGACGGCGGACCCTGGGGCCTGGGCCGGGCCGGCCGCGATTGGCCCGAAAATGTCCGCGATGTCGCGCCGGAGGACCTGCGCGAGGAGGATATCGACGTCGTGGTGCTGCAGCGGCCGGAGGAACTGGCCGAATGCGAGCGGCTGCTGGGAAGGCGCCCGGGCCGCGACATTCCCGCGGTCTTCCTCGAGCACAACACGCCCAAGGGTGATGTGCCCAATTCCCTGCACCCGCTGGCGGACCAGCAATCCATCCCGGTGGTGCACGTGACCCACTTCAACCGGCTGTTCTGGGACTGCGGCACTGCGCCCACTACGGTGATCGAACACGGTGTCGTGGACCCCGGACACCTCTACACCGGCGAGCTGGACCATCTGGCCGTAGTGGTCAACGAACCCGTCCGCCGCTGGCGGGTGACCGGCACGGACCTGCTGCCCGAATTCGCGCTGGCCGGCCATCTAGAAGTCTTCGGCATGGGCACGGACGAACTCGCCTCGGCCACCGGGCTGGGACCGGACCAGCTGACCGTCCGCGGCGATCTGCCCGGCAAGTTGCTGCATGCCGAACTGGCGCGTTGCCGCGCGTACGTGCATCCGCTGCGCTGGACCTCGCTGGGCCTGGCTCTGCTGGAAGCCATGCACCTGGGGATGCCCGTCATCGCGCTGGCCACCACCGAAGCGGCCCGTGCGGTTCCGCCGGAGGCCGGCGCCATCTCCACGAATGTGGACGAGTTACGACGGGAAGCGGCACGGCTGGTGCAGGAACCCGAGGAGGCCCGCGCCCGCGGCGCCGTAGCACGCGAAACCGTGCTGCAGCGCCACGGACTGGCCGCCTTCCTGAACAACTGGGACGCGGTCCTCGCCGAAACGAGGACACACGCCGGCAGGGTTATTGCAGCGAACGAGAGGAGAGAGCTGTGAGGATTTCCATGGTTTCCGAACACGCCAGCCCGCTGGCCGTACTGGGAGGAGTGGACGCCGGCGGGCAGAACGTGCACGTCGCAGCCCTTTCTGCCTCCTTGGCCAAGCGCGGGCACTCCATCACCGTTTATACCCGGCGGGACAATGCGGCCCTGCCTACGCGAGTGCGGATGCGGCCCGGCGTGGAAGTGGTCCATATCGATGCCGGACCGCCCGAGCCGGTGTCCAAGGACGAACTGCTGCCGTTCATGGGCCAGCTGGCGGACGGAATCTCCGCGGACTGGGACTGCAACCCGCCGGATATCGTCCACGGTCATTTCTGGATGTCCGGCGTCGCCGCCCTCGACGCCGCCCGGCGCAACTACGGTTCCGGTTACCCGGTGCCCGTGCTGCAGACGTTCCACGCCCTCGGCACGGTCAAGCGCCGGCACCAGGGCGTGCAGGACACCAGCCCCGCCCAGCGCGCGTGGCTGGAACCGTCCGTGGGACGCAACGTGGACCGCATTATCGCCACCTGCTCCGACGAGGTCTTCGAACTGACCGCCATGGGTGTGCCCCGGAGCAACATCTCCATTGCCCCTTGCGGGGTGGATCTGGAGCTGTTCGGCGCCACCGGCGAGGTCGAGCCGCGCGGCCGCCGCCACCGGATCATGAGCGTGGGCCGGCTGGTGCCGCGCAAGGGCGTTGACCTGGTGGTCCGCGCGCTGCGGCTGCTGAAAGACCAAGGGATTGACGACGTCGAACTGCTGGTGGTCGGCGGAGCTTCCGGGCCGGATGGGCTGGCCGGGGACCCCGAAGCGCAGCGTTTGATGGAGCTGGCCGGCGAGCTCGGTGTTGCGGACCAGGTGGTGCTGCGCGGCCAAATCCCGCAGGACAAGATCCCCACCGTGCTGCGCAGCGCGGACGCCGTGGTCTGCGTGCCGTGGTACGAGCCGTTCGGCATTGTGCCGCTGGAAGCCATGGCCTGCGGCGTTCCGGTGGTCGCGGCTTCCGTGGGCGGTCTGATCGACACAGTGGTGGACCGCAAGACCGGTCTGCAGGTGCCGCCGAAGGATCCCGAAGCGGTGGCCTGCGCTCTGGCGGAGCTGCTGCGGGATCCGCAGCTGGCCCAGGAGCTGGGCCGGGCCGGCCGGAAACGGGTCCGCACCCGTTACTCCTGGGACCGCGTGGCCGCCGATACCGAAAAGGCCTACAACCTGGCCCGGAACTCCGGTGCCCTGAGCGGGGCCGTGCGCCAGCTGGAAGGGGAAGCATTGTGAGACCAGTATCGATCACCACCACCCAGACCGCCGGCCGGACCCAGACGGAGCCGGAAACTTACGTCCGGCCGCAAGGGCCCGCACTTATCCCGGTGCCGAGTCCCGCCGTCGTGGCTTCCGCTGTTCCCGACCCGGAACGCCAGGACGGCGCCGGCGGGGAACTGGCCGAGGGTCTGGACGCGGTGCTGGCGCATTTGCAGCAGGTGGCTCCGGCCGTCGATTCCCTGCGCAGCCAGGCGCCGCAGCTCGCGGCCTGGGGCATCGACCTGGCCGACCGGCTGCTCGGCGGGCAGCGGCTGCTGGCAGCCGGCAACGGCGGATCCGCTGCGGAGGCGCAGCACCTGACAGCAGAGCTGGTGGGCCGCTTCGACGGCGAGCGGGAGGCGTTCTCGGCCATCTCGCTGCATGCGGAAACCTCCGCCGTGACCGCCATCGGCAACGACTACGGTTTCGACCAGCTGTTCGCCCGGCAGGTGCGCGGCCACGGGCGCGAGGGGGATGTGCTGGTGCTGCTGACCACCAGCGGCAAGAGCGCCAACCTGCTCAATGCGGTGGAGGCCGCCCGGAGCCTGGGCGTGACCACCTGGGCGCTGACCGGCAGTGCCCCGAATCCGCTGACCAAGGTATGTGACGACTACATCGCCATCGATGCGCTGCCAGCCAATGTGCAGGAGGGGCACCTGATGGCCCTGCATGCCATCTGCCGGGCTTTTGACGCCGAGGTGTCCCGGCGCCGGGCGGCCGAAGCCACGGCCGGAGTAACCTCGGCAGGCCCGGGCCGCAAGGCCAGTCCGCGCAGTACGGACAGAAGGAGGCATTCATGAGCCCGAAGAACATTGTGGTGGTCGGCGATGTGCTGCTCGACGCCGATGTGCACGGCGACGCCAGCAGGCTGTCTCCGGATGCGCCGGTGCCTGTGGTGGATGTGGCGGAGACGGACTACCGGGCCGGCGGCGCAGGGCTCGTGGCACGGATGCTGGAGCGCGACGGGCACGCCGTCCGGCTGGTCACCGTGCTGTCCGACGACGGCGCCTCCGGACAGCTGCGCGGCGCTCTTGGAGGGATAGAAGTCATTGCCGGTCACTCCGGTGTGCCCACACCGGTGAAGACCCGGATCCGGGCCGCCGGCCAGTGCGTTGTGCGGTTCGACGAGGGCTGCGGCGAGGTGAAGATCCCCGACGTGACCGATGCTATGCTCACCGCCCTTGAACAGGCCGACGCCGTGGTCGTGGCGGACTACGGGCGGGGTCTGGCCGCGAATTCCCGGCTGCGTGAACTCCTGCAGGAGCTGGCCGGCAGGGTACCCGTGGTCTGGGACCCGCATCCTTCCGGAAGCACTCCGGTGCCAGGCGTCGCCGCGGTCACGCCCAATCTGCCGGAGGCGATCCGGGCAGCCGGGCTTTCCGCGAAGCAGGACAGCGGTGCCCGCGAGGCTGCCCTTGCAGCCGAGGAACTGCGCCGTAACTGGCAGTGCGGCTCGGTAATCGTCACGCTCGGCGGTGCCGGCGCACTGGTCCTGGCCGACGACGGCCTGCCGCAGGTTATCCCCGCTCCCAAGGTGCAGGCGGGGGACCCCTGCGGTGCCGGTGACCGCTTTGCCGGCGCGCTCGCCGTCGGGCTGATGGGCGGGCAGCCGCTGCCGGCGGCGGCCGAGGGCGCCGTGCAACAAGCGGCCGCCTTCCTTGCCGCCGGCGGGGTGGCCAGTCTGCGTGAAGAGGCCGCGCCGGAGCAGCTGCACGGCGGCGGTGTGGATGCGCTGCGGGTGGCCCGGCAGACGCGCGAAGCCGGCGGCACCGTGGTGGCGACCGGCGGCTGCTTCGACCTGTTGCACGCCGGCCACGCCCGGACCTTGGCGGCGGCCCGCGGCTTAGGTGACTGCCTGATCGTCTGCCTCAACTCGGACGCATCGGTCAGCCGGCTCAAGGGCGAAGACCGTCCCATCATGGGCCAGCAGGACCGTGCCGAACTGCTGCTCTCGCTGGAGTGCGTGGACGCCGTGCTGGTCTTCGACGAACAGACCCCGGAGGCCGCACTGGAACAGCTGCGGCCGGACCTTTGGGTCAAGGGCGGAGACTACAAGGCGGACCAGCTGCCCGAAGCGGCGCTGCTGCAGACCTGGGGCGGTCGCGCGGTGACGGTTCCCTATCACCCGGCCCGCTCCACCACCCGGCTGGCCGCCGCCCTGGCCAAGGTCGGCTAGGCGCGGCCGCCCGCGAAATCCTGGCCCTCAACCATTCGCGGCGCGGGCCGGCTGACGGCCGGTCCGGGTTCGCGCCGTCCCCGAAACCATCCACGTCCATTAGGAGGAACAGATGAAATCAGCAGGATCCATCACGAATCCCGCCAATCCCGCCAATCCCGGCCGAGTCCTGGTCACCGGCGGTGGCTCCGGTCTCGGTGCCGCTGTTGTCGAAGCGGTCCGTGAAGCCGGCGGCACCCCCGTGGTGCTGGACCGTGACGTCAGCCGTGTCTCCGGCGTGAAGTGCCTGGAAGTCGATGTCTCCGACCGTAAGGCCGTCACCGCGGCGGTGCAGCAGGCGGCGGAAACGCTGGACGGGCTGGACGCGGTGGTGACCGCGGCAGGCATCGACCGCTGCGGCCGGCTGGAAGACGTCCCGGCGGACGAATGGGACAAGGTGATCGGCGTGAACCTGATGGGCACCGTCGCAGTGGTCCGTGCCGCACTGCCGCACCTGATGGCTTCGCATGGGCGGGTCATCACAGTGGCTTCGTCGCTGGGCATCAAGGCAGTATCCGATGCGACCGCCTACTGCGCCTCGAAGTTCGGCGTCGTCGGCTTCAGCCGCGCGCTCGCGGCGGAGACCCGCGGGCAGATCGGCGTCACCACGATGATCCCGGCCGGCATGAAGACCCGGTTCTTCGATGACAGGACGGAGCAGTACAAGCCGCAGGACGACTCCCGGCTCAACGATCCCGAGCGGGTGGCCGAGGCCATCCTCTTCGCACTCTCACAGCCGAAGGGCTGCGAGGTGCGCGAGATGGTTATTTGCCACGAAGAAGAAGACTCGTGGCCCTAAGCTGGCGGACGTCTGAGTAGACGTCTTCGGGGCGTATCTGCTCGGTCAGCGGAAACTCGTGTTCGCAGCGCTCGGCGGTCCAGCCGACCTGCGTTACATCGGATCCGCAGACCGGGCAGTGCGTCATCCAGGACATGTGGACCCGGTGCACGGTCCGTCCCAGCGCGCCGGCCATGATCAAGTTCCCGGCCCAGTAGATCCCGACGGTGGGCGTGCCCACGGCCTGGGCCAGATGCCGCGGTCCGCTGTCATTTCCGAGCATGACGTCGCTGGCACGCAGTAACGCGGCCAGTTCCCCGAGCCCCAACCGCCCCGCCACGGAACGGATGCTCCCGGCGTCGTGCATTAATTCCTGCGCCTGGGCGACTACGTTGTCCGCCAGATCCACATCCTCCGAGCCCCCGACCAGGAGGACCTGGCAGCCATCCTGTGCTGCCCACGCGGCGACCTGCGCAAAGTACGACGGCGGCCATTGCCTCCGCTGGTCCGAGGCGCCGGGGTGGATGGTCACCAGCGAGGGCCGGCCAGCGTCGAGCAGGCCGGCCGCTGCCGTCTCTTCCTCGGGCAGCACCGTCAGCTGGGGCTGCAGGGCCACCGGCGCGGCGCCGGCGAGGCCGACCACTTCGAGGGCGCGGAGCACTTCGTGCTGGTAATAGAGGTATGGGATGGTCCGTTCCAGCGCCGCGGCATCCTCGGTCCGGGTGCCCACGGTGTGCCGAGCTTCCAGCTGGAGCAGGAACGGGTTGGAAAAGCGCCCGCCGCCGTGCAGCTGGACGGCCAGGTCGAAGCGCTCCTCGCGCATCCGGGCCAGGAACTCTTCCACGGCCGCCGGATCCTCGGGCCCCGGCCGCACGCCCTCCGCGAAGGGCAGCGCCTCGACCCGGTCCACCGGACCCGGCCGGCCGCCCAGCAGCGCGGCGTGCAGCGGTGCCCCGAGCAGGGTGATGGTCGCCTCCGGATAGGCGGCGGCCAGCGACTGCATGGCCGGCACGGCAAACATCAGGTCGCCGAGTCCGCCGCCGCGCAGCACCGCGATCTTCTTTACGCCGTCGAACCGTCCCAGCAGCGGGCCGATGAGGCCCTGCCCTGCCGTTGCATCGAGCCGCTCGCCGCCGAAGTCCGCTCCGCCGGTGGACACCTGGTCGACGTCGATTTCCTGTTCCATGTGTACCTCCATCTTCGCCGGCGGTCATCGGCAGTGTCTGTTCTGAGCTTCACCCTAAAGTGCTTCCGCGCCGCTGACCAGTGCTTCAAAGAGGTTGGCTCCTCAGTGTCTGAATAGGCAGGTAACGGGGTACGGAGTCAGCAGAACGCTTTGTTCGGCCGGCACTTTGGGTGCGGCCGGGCCAACCTGGAAAAGGAGCGATATGACAACCGGTTCCGAGACATTCCTGCGGCAGGAAAACGCGTCAGCCGACGCCGCCATCACCATTCACGATCCGCGCGACGGCAGCCTGGTGGGCAACGTGCCGGAGGCCCGCCCGGAGGAAGTGGACCAGGCGGTTGCCGCAGCCCGCGCCGCACAGCCAGACTGGGCCGCCATGGACCCGGCAGCCCGCGGCGAACTGCTGCACGCGGCGGCCGCTGCGCTGAACGACAACGCCGAACGGCTGGCGCAGCTGAACGCGCGCGAAACCGGCCGGCCGGAGGCCGAGGCCCTGGAAGGCGTCAAAGCCGGGGCGGCAACGCTGCGGCAGTACGCGGAGCTGGCACCAGTACACCGCGGGCTGAGCCTGCGCGGCTCGAGAATGGCCGCAGACTACACTGTGGCCGAGCCGCGCGGCGTCGCGGTCCTGCTGACCCCGTGGAACGATCCGGTCGCCGTCGCCGCGGGCCTGCTAGGCGCCGCCCTGGTCACCGGCAACACCGTGGTGCACAAACCGAGCGAACGCTGCCCGCACCTTGGCGCCCTCCTCGGGGAGGTGCTGGCGGCCGTGCTGCCGCCGGACGTCCTGATCACGCTCAACGGCGGACCCCAGGTGGGCTCGGCGCTGACCAGCCATCCTGGCGTCGACGTTTTCGCCCACGTTGGTTCCAGCGCCACCGGCGCACGAATCGCCCAGGCAGCAGCGCTGACCGGCGCGCACGTGATCCGCGAAAACGGCGGCAACGACCCGCTGCTGGTGGACGCCGGGGTGGACCCGGGATGGGCGGCGGAACAGGCTGCCATCGGGGCTTTCGCCAACAGCGGCCAGATCTGCACCTCGGTGGAAAGGATCTACGTGCACCGCGACATCGCCGGCGCCTTCTGCGCCGCCCTTGCAGAGGAGGCGCGCAAGCGCAATGCCGGCCAGCAGTTCGCCCCGCTGGTCGATACCAGGTTGCGCGACGAAGTCCATGCCCAGGTTGCCCAGGCACTGGCCGCCGGCGCGAAGGCCACGGAAGGCGGCGAGCTGCCCGAGGGGCCGGGCGCGCACTATCCGGCCACCGTGCTGCTCGGCTGCACCGAGGACATGACCATCATGACCGAGGAGACCTTCGGGCCGGTGGCGCCGGTGTCCGTGGTGGACAGCTTCGACGAGGGACTGCAGCTCGCGGCCGCCGGACGGTACGGCTTGGCCGCCACCGTGTTGACAGCCGACATGGTCCATGCCCAGCAGTCGGTGGCAGCGCTGCCGGTCGGGACGGTCAAGATCAATGCCGTCTTCGGCGGCGCGCCGGGCGGTTCGGCCCAGCCGCGCAAGGACAGTGGCCACGGTTTCGGCTACGGTCCCGAACTGCTGGACGAATTCACCCAGGTCAAGGTGGTCCACGTCGGCCTGCCGGGCGGGGTGAGGCTATGAGCTCGCTGGAAGGCATTTCCGGACTCGCTGACTGGCTGCCGCAGCGCCTCGCCGAAGCCGCCCCGCAGATCGCTGTACTCGGCGACGTGATGCTGGACGGCTGGTTCACCGGACGGATCGAGCGCTTCTGCCGCGAGGCCCCGGCCCCCGTGGTGGACATGGCCCGGCGCGATTATGCCCCCGGCGGCGCCGCCAACACCGCCATGAACCTTGCCGCGCTCGGCGCGCGGGTGCGGATCCTCGGGCTGACGGGCAGTGACGAGGCCGGACGCCGCCTGCGGGAACTGCTGGCCGGTGCCGGCGTGGACGTCTCCGGTCTCATCGAACATCCAGAGGTCGTCACGACCACCAAGTACCGCGTGATCGGCGGGGACCAGATCATGCTGCGGATGGACGAACAGACCCCGCGGATGCCGGCGGACGCGGTGGAGCAGTTGGCCGCCGCGGTGCCGCAGGCGCTGCTGGCAAGCGCCGCCGTGGTGGTCTGCGACTACGGCTCCGGCGCCCTTGGCGGCGCCGTGCGTGAAACCCTGGCGGCTCACCGCGGCGACCGGCTGACGGTGGTGGACGCGCACGATCCGCGGCCCTGGGCGCAGGTTCAACCGGACCTGGTCACGCCCAACGCGGGCGAGGCCGCCGGGCTCCTGGGCATCGCCTTCGCACCGGACTCGGACCGGGCGGGACTGGTCGCCGCGAGCGGCGCGCAGCTGCTGGAAGCGGCAGGCGCCCGCTCCGCCGTCGTTACCCTGGACCGGGACGGCACGATTTTGCTCAACAACGACGGCGGCACGCACCGCACGTGGGCCCGTCCGGTTACCGAGAAGCAGGCTTCCGGTGCGGGGGACACTTTCGTCGCTTGCCTGACGCTCGCGCGGGCTGCCGGGCTGCAGCTGACCACCTGCCTGGATCTTGCGCAGGCCGCTGCCGACGTCGTCGTCCACCGTCCGGGCACGTCGGTCTGCAGCACGGCGGACCTGGCCGGACACCTGGGCAGCTTCAGCGACACCGCGCTGGATGCGGCGGAGCTTGCCCGGCGGCTCGGCGACGAACGGGCTGCCGGACGGCGGATCGTGCTGACCAACGGCTGTTTCGACGTACTGCACCGCGGGCACACGCGCTACCTGAACCAGGCCAAACAGTTGGGCGACGTGCTCGTGGTCGCGCTGAACAGCGATGAATCCGCCCGCCGGCTCAAGGGCCCGGACCGGCCGATCAATCCGGTGGGGGACCGCGCCGGCATCATCGCCGCGCTGAGCTGCGTGGACTATGTGACCGTGTTCGACACAGACACCCCCATCCCGCTGATCGAGGCCGTCAAACCGGACATCTATGCCAAGGGCGGGGACTATTCGCCGCAGATGCTCGAGGAAACGGCCAGCGTGGAAGCGTACGGGGGACAGGTGAGCATCCTGGACTACGTCTCCGAACATTCGACGACGGCGGTAGTGCGCCGCATCCGCGGCACCGGCACCGGCACCGGCACGGTCGAACCTGCTTCGGGTGCAGGAGCTGTCCCGGCAAGCGATGCGGCCACGGCAGGCGGCGCGGCAACAGGCGCCGCTACTGGCACAGCCGCGGCCGGACCCGTAGCCGAAGAAGCGGAACGGGCATGACGCGCAGGCACTCGGGGCAGTGGGCGCTCCCGGTGCCCGAGGAGCCGCCGGCCGAGGTCGACGTACTGATCCCTACCTACGGGCGCGAGGCGGAACTGGCCGTGACACTGTCCGGACTTGCCGCCCAGGACGGGCCCGCGTTCTCGGTGACCATCAGCGACCAGACCAACGGCGATCCACCTTCGGACCACCCGGCGGTCGCCGCCATGGTCCGGGTGCTCCGGGCCCAGGGCCGCAAGGTCCGGCTGGAGCGGCATCTGCCCCGGCAGGGCATGGCGGAGCAGCGCGATTTCCTGCTTGGCCTCGCCAACGCCCCGCTGGTTTTGTTCCTGGACAATGACATCTGGCTGGAGCCGGGAATGCTGGCGCGGATGTTCGCCGCCATCCGGGAGACGGGCTGCGGGTTCATCGGCGCCGCCGTCCAGGGGCTGTCCTACCTCGACGATGAGCGGCCTCAGGAGCAGGAGCCCTTTGAACTATGGGAGGGACCCATTCAGCCGGAGCGGGTGCGCCGGACGGATGAACGGTTCGCCCGCTGGACATTGCACAATGCGGCGAACCTGACGCATATCGCCCGGTCCTTGGAGATTCCCGACGGCGAGTGGCGGTTGTACAAGGTGGCCTGGGTAGGCGGTTGCGTGCTTTACGACCGCGCCAAGCTGGTTGAGTGCGGCGGCTTCGAGTTCTGGAAGGATCTGCCGGCCGCCCATGCCGGTGAGGACGTGGTTGCACAGTTGCGCATCATGGAGCGCTACGGCGGAGCGGGGATCCTGCCCTCCGGCGCGGTGCATTTGGAAGCGCCGACAACCGTGACAGACCGGTCCACCGAAGCATCCGAAGTCATCCTCGACGAGTAGCTTTAGTCCAGCTTGCTACCGGGTTTGCTCCTGCCAACCGCTGCCCTGCGCATAGTTGGCGATCAGGGTTCCGGCGCCCTGCTGCCTGGATTCGGCCGGCCAGTTCTGCGCTCCCGCCCGCAAGGCCGGATCTGCTGACAGCAATCTGCGGCACTGATACCTTGGGACAATGGCTGAGGGATCCAGAGGCCGCAAACCCGGAACCGACCCGCTGATTATGGGGCTGATCTTCGGGATTTTGCTCGGTGTTGTGCTGTCGACGATAGCTGGCCAGTGGTGGTGGATCGTCGTCGGAGTTGCTGTAGGTGCTGCCGTCGGCGCCGGTAGAATCAGCGCGGATAAGAAGAAGCGCGGCCCCAATAGCGACGGCACCTGACTCCGCAGCACAGACTCGCAGGCCCCTGTACCCGCCGCAAAACCGCGCCCTCGGCCGATCAATCCGCAGCCCATCGCCTGGTCCTAAGACGCCCCAAGCACTTTCCGTCGCTCCAACTACTTTCCCTGTGGATCAACAAGAATCGCCCCAGCGGCGCCGGCCAAGGATTCGTCTCCTGTAGAAACCGACGCTAGAATGAAAAATGCGTAAGGGAGTATTCCAAGCGCTGCACACGTCAACACGTCAGGCACCGATGCCTCGCCGGGTGCAGCGGCCAGCCGATAGGTGAGGCGGAGAGACTTACTCGGCTCACTGCTACCCACCTTACGAAAGCAGGAATACCTTGACTGTTTCTCCCCTGATCTGGGGCATCACCATAGTGGTCATCCTGGCCTTGCTGGCTTTTGACTACTTCTTCCACATCCGCAAAGCACACGTTCCCCAGCTGAAGGAAGCGGCCATCTGGTCCGCCATCTACGTGGGCATCGCCATCATCTTCGGCATTCTCGTCCTGGTCTACGGCGGCACCGCTATGGGCTCGGAGTATTTCGCCGGATACATCACGGAGAAGGCGCTCTCGGTGGACAACCTGTTTGTCTTCCTGATCATCATCGCCAGCTTCCGCGTCCCGCGCGAGGACCAGCAGAAGGTGCTGCTGTTCGGCATCGTGTTCTCGCTCATTGCCCGCACCGGCTTCATCTTCCTCGGGGCAGCGCTGATCAACTCCTTTGCCTGGGTGTTCTACGCCTTCGGCCTGATCCTGCTGATCACCGCGGGCAACCTGATCAAGCCCGACCACGGCGGCGGCGAAGCCGATAACTTCATGATCCGGCTGGCCCGCAAGTTCTTCCACACTTCCGAGGATTACGACGGCGACAAGCTGTTCACCATGGAGAACGGCAAGAAGGTCCTGACCCCGATGCTGCTGGTCATGGTGGCCATCGGCGGTACGGACATCCTGTTTGCGCTGGACTCGATTCCGGCAATCTTCGGCCTGACGCAGAACGTGTACATCGTCTTCACCGCCACGGCGTTCTCGCTGATGGGCCTGCGCCAGCTGTACTTCCTGATCGACGGCCTGCTGGACCGGCTGATCTACCTGTCCTACGGCCTGGCCGCGATCCTCGCCTTCATCGGGGTCAAACTCATCCTGCACGCCCTGCACGAAAACAACCTGCCGTTCGTCAACGGCGGCCAGCCGGTTCCGGTCGTAGAGATTTCCACTGGCCTGTCCCTGACGGTCATTATCGGTGTGCTGGTCGTGACCATCGTGGCGTCGCTGCTGAGCAAGGCCGGCAAGGCCCAGACCGCGATCAACAATGCACGCCGGCATGCAGTCAACTACTTGGATCTCAGCTACACCGCAGACCCTGCGGAGCGCGAGCGCATCTACAACGCGCTGCGGGAGGAAGAGCGGCAGATCGAACACATGGAGCCGAAGTACCGGAACAAGGCCAAGGACGTGGACCGGATCCGTGCCCAGGTGGCCGAGGCGCACCGGCAGCACAAGGAGTACCTGGCCCGGTAATTCGCTGTAACAGCAGCGGCGGGCAGCACCCGGCCGATTGGTTCCGCCGGTAAGATCGCCGGGTGACTGACGCCTTTGCCCTCCGTTCCGATGTCCCTCTCTCCGTGCTGGATCTGGCCCCGGTTTCCCAAGGCCAGAGCGTGGCGGGGGCCATCGACACCAGCGCCCGGCTGGCCGAGGTTGCCGACGCCGCTGGGTACCGGCGTTACTGGTTTGCCGAACACCACAACAACGAAGGCGTAGTCAGCAACGCAACCGCCCTGCTGATCAGTCTCGCTGCCTCGCGCACGTCCCGAATCCGGGTCGGTTCCGGCGGTGTCATGCTGCCCAACCATGTGCCCCTTGTAGTCGCCGAGCAGTTCGGCACCTTGGCCCGGATGTATCCGGGCCGGATCGACCTCGGACTGGGCCGGGCGCCGGGGACCGATCCGCGCACCGCCGCCATGCTCCGCCGCGGCGACTCCTCCGGTCAGGCCTTTGCCGGCGAAATCGTGGAGCTGCAGGCCTTCTTCGGCTCACAGGAGGGCCTGGCCGTGCGTGCCCTCACCGCCCGGGATGCCCAGGTGCCCATGTGCGTGCTGGGCTCCTCAACCTCCGGGGCGGCCGTCGCCGGCCAGCTGGGCCTGCCCTTTGCCGTGGCTTCGCACTTCGCGCCGGAATCGCTGCATGAGGCTATCGCCGTCTACAAGCAGTACTTCGATCCCGACGCCGAAACTGCCCAGCTTGACCAGCCGTACGTGATCGCCGGAGTGAACGTGCTGGTGGGGGAGTCCGCCGAGGAAGCCGCGTTCCAGTTCTCCTCTCACCAGCAGGTGGTCCGGGACATCATCACCGGCGGACGCCGTCCGGTCCGGCCGCCGCGGGCGGACGCCATGGTGGACTGGGATCCGCGTGAGGCCGCAATGGTGCAGGCACGGCTTTCCGCAGGGGCGGTCGGAACCGCTGATTCGGTCAGAGCCGGGCTCCGCGAACTGGTCGAGGCCACCGGCGTCAATGAGCTGATGGTCGTCACCTACGCCTATGACCGGCAGGTACGCGAAGACTCCTACCGGCTGCTGGCCGAGGCCTGGGGCAGTGGCGTCTAACACCGCATGCCAAACAATGACGGCGCAACGTGCCGCCGTCGTTGTCCTGGCTGCAGGTGGCCAGGGCGCCGGGCGCATGCTCCCGGTTTCGACCCCGACATTGTCCCTCCACAGGCGCGCATTTCCGCCCGGAACATGGCATGCCGCGGGCGTTTTCTGCCGATTCTGTCTACGGTCCTGTGGTTGTGGGACGGGCCCTTCCACGGGGTTGGAGCCGGTGCTACGGTGAGGATTACCGATCGATACAGCGCGCGGTATGCCGCGTGGGAAGGAGATCACCATGGTAGAGCGGGGCAGTAATAAGCACGGTTCCGAACTGGACGACCAGATGAAACATGAAGACCAAGGTCTGATCCAGGGCAGCAAACCAGGACACGCAGAAGAATTCCGCGAGACAGAACCCTTCCCGGACGAGACGGACAGTCCCGAAGTGCTCGATGCGATACGGAACGATTCCGCCATCAGAAATGCCCAGCAGGGCAAAGCTGACAGGGCAGAAAAGGATGGTGGAGACCGCTAATGGCCGAGCAGCTCAATACCTACGCGGAACTGTTCAAAAAGAGCGGACCGTGGACCACCGTTTATGTTGACGCCAGTACCGGCACTGTGGACACCTTGCGGGCCGGGGACGTCCTGCCGGACCGGGTCCGCGAAGTTCTCTCGGGCCAAGGCATTTCCAAGCAGGACCTGAAGGCCGTCGAGGAAGCGATTTCCCCGGCAACGGGCGTGCCCTCCCCCGTCAGCCGCTTTGTGCTGGTCCGCGACGGCAATATTGAAGTCAATGAGATCCTGCCCGGCCCGCTGGCGGGACCGGAGAAGATCTCCGTGGACAGCGTGCCGGATTTGGTTCCGCTGATGAAGCAGCGCGGGGATGACTTTCCCTACGTAGTAGCCGAAGTGGGACGCGACGGCGGCGAGATCCGGCTGCAGTATGCCCGCCGCAACGGGGTGGCCGAGGAGCATGCCGTTGAAGGTTCGAAGGAAAACCTGAAGAAGGTTCCCACCGGCGGTTGGGAGCAAGGCAGGCGCCAGCACCGAACGGAAGAGATCTGGCGCAAGAACGCGGACGAGATCGCCGGTGCCATTGACCGCGTTGTCAGTACCTGCCGGCCCCGGCTGCTTGTCGTCGCCGGCGACATCCGGGCACGCGAACTAGTGGTCAACCAGCTCTCCGAAGCGAGCCGGTCCATCGAAGCAACGGTGGATTCGCATACCCGCACCGGCGGCGCGGACCAGAAAGTTTTCCAGGAGGAAGTCTCCCGGCTGGTGGCAGAGGTCTGGGCGCAGCAGCAGCAGGAAATTCTGAGCCGGCTGGAAATGCAGCAGGGCCAGCACAACCCGGAGTCCACAACCGGCTACGGCAATGTGGTAACGGCACTGCAACAGGCCCAGGTGGAACGGCTGATCCTCGAAGACGCCGCGCTCGGCGACCATGAAGCGTTGGCGCTGGACAAGGAACCGTGGATCGCCACGGAGAAGGCCAACGCGCTGGACGGCCGGGTGCTCGGAACCATTCCGGCGCCGGCAGCCATGGTGCGGGCCGCAGCCCTGACGGACGCGAAGGTTTCCCTCGTGCCCTCGGGTGTGTTGTCGGAAGGGACCAAGGTGGCCGCGCTGCTGCGCTGGCCTACCGGTCCCAGTGCATCCTGAATAACCTATCCATAAACTGATGTGCCGGCGGCAAAGCCCGCCGGCACATCAGCGTGGACTGCGCGGCAGACCAGAATCGTGGCATGCGACATCAGCCAGCTAGCCAAGGACGTTGAAGCCGCGCAGTGCCTGTGCGATCGGCACCGCTGATGCCGCGGCCCACGCCTGCGGACGGCACGCCGCCGGGTACGGCACGGGCGGCCACCTCCGGTCGGCCGGATCGCCGGAAAACAGCTCCGGCAGCCGCCAGTCAAAACCTTCGGCCGCGTCCAGCATGCCGCTGGCAACTTTTGCCGCCTCGTCTTCGAAACCGTCTTTGAGCATGCCCAGCAGAATCCAGGCGCTGTCGTGGGTCCACACGGAGCCGGCGTGGTACCGGGTGGGCCAGTAGCCGCCATTGGTGGTGGACAGGGTCCGGATGCCGTAGCCGGAGAACATCGAAGGATCCATCAACCGGGTCACAACGGCGGCCTTTTCGTCTGCGTTCAGCAAGCCGGTGCCGAGCAAGTGCCCCATGTTGGAAGCGATGGAGTCCACCGGTTTCTTGTCCGCGTCCAGGGCGATCGCAGGATAGGGGCCGGCGTCGTCGGTGCACCAGAACTTCTCCCGGAAGCGGTCAGCGAGATCGGAGGCAAAGGCCCGCCATTCGCCCGAGCCCGGCCGGCCGAAGTGGTCCAGCATCTCGGCCCCGACGGTAGCGGCTTCATGTGCATATCCCTGCACCTCAGCCAGCGCGACCGGTCCTGCCGCCGGTGTGCCGTCGTGCCAGCGGATCGAGCCAGCGGTATCTTTCCAGCCATGATCAGCCAGCTCGCTGCCGGGAGTGCCGGCGTACTCAAGGAAACCATCGCCGTCGGAATCGCCGTAGTGCTGCATCCAGCCGAGGGCGTCCTCGAGGTGCGGCAGCAGTGCCTTGACGTCGGCCTCCGGCATCCCCGAGTGCCAGGCGTCATGGAGCAGGATGATCCACAGCGGGGTGGCATCGATGTTGCCGTAGTGGAGAGGCGGCACCGCGATGACCGTGCCGCCTGGACCCATGATGAAGGTGCTGCGGCGGACTTCGCGCAGGATCTTGCCGGGTTCCTCACCCGTTTCCGGCACCACGTCCGTACCCTGCCGTCCCGCCAAAGCCCGCAGGGTTCCCGCGGCGGTGGCGGCATCGATCGGCAACAGCATACGCGCAGCCATCAGGGCGTCCCGGCCGAACATGGTCAGGTGCCACGGCGCGCCCGCGGCAAGGAATGCGTGGGCCGGACGCTCCCGGTCCGCGATCCGCAGGCTGTTCAGGTCGCTGATCGAGCGCGTCATCAGTCGCATGAGGCGCGGGTCGCCTGCCACGGACGGAGTCCGCAGCGGCTGACCGCCGGCGGCAATCATCGGCGCGCCCTTGTCTGACACGGCCAGCGACCAGCCAAGCTCGACGGCGTCTCCCGGCTGGAGCGTGATACGCCAGCCGAGCACTACCTGGCTACCCATGAAGGCCAGTTCGGCCCCCTCCGCCGTCAGCTCCGCGCTGGTGTCCTGGCCCCGCCAGCGCCAGCGGCGGTCTTCCGGCGCCACGGATCCTGCAGCCAGGGCCAGGCCTGCTTTGATCTGGTCCATCGGGAGGGCGTCTGCGACCAGTTCCATCTTCACGTCCAGCGTCACCGGTTCGTCCAGTACGGACTTGAACGTCAGGGCCTCGGCGAGCCGTCCGGTATCAACCGAGCGGCTTCGGATGATGGACACTAAGGGATCGGCGACGTTGGCGGGAACGCGGATGAAATGGATGAAGTCCACATGCTCGGTGGACTTCAGTTGGGTGGATACCCATTCCGGTTCGTGGCCATTGACAGTGAGGACGGCCCGCGCCAGAACCCTGTCATCCCCGCAATAGGCACCCTGGGCACCCTCGCCGCGGATCTGGCCGTGCTGGTCACTCCAGACCTGGATAGGCGCGGTGAAAACGCCGGTGAGATCGTGCAGGTAGGGCTGCTGGAAAGCCATGGCTGCTCCTTGTTTAGCGTGTACTTGCCGGCCTCGTGCCGGTGCTGCTGCGGTGGCGGGAGGCTCCTCAAGGGAGCTGCTGGGCATTCCCCGTTGGTCATTGACACCTCATTTGAACGTTCATACTGTGGTGTTTACATCTTGGCAGATACCCCCTCCGATGCAACACCCGTCCTCGGCGGTTAGGTAGCGGCCAGCACGGACGCCGGCGTTAGCCAGCGCGGAAGTCCGCAGAAAAGGGACCCGATGACACAGAAGAAGCCCACTCTGGTCAGTCTTGCCGAGTCCATCGGGGTCTCCCGCCAGACAGTGTCCAACGTGCTCAACGCACCGCAGCGGGTGAAGCCTGCCACCCGCGAACGGGTTCTCCAGGCAGTCCGGGAGAGCGGGTACCGTCCCAGTGCGGCTGCCCGCCAGCTGCGCACGCGCCGGTCGATGGACCTGGGCCTGCGGTTGACGCCCGTTACTGATGGCATCAACGGCGCGGTGCAGGACCGCTTTCTCCACGCACTCACGGAAGCCGCCCAGGACGCGGGCTACCGTCTGACGCTATACAGTGCGCGTGATGACGAGGAAGAAATCCGCCACATCGACGAGCTGCTGCACGTGGCGGATCTGGATGGCTTTGTGCTGACTGGCACCCATGCCGGGGACCCGCGGACAGCCTGGTTGCAGGAGCATGCTGTTCCCTTCGCCGCCTTCGGCCGGCCTTGGAGCCGAACGGCGGATCCCTTTGCCTCGGCCCATCCGTGGGTGGATATCGATGGCGCTGCCGGCACCGAGAGTGCCACCGCGTTCCTGCTTGAGCAGGGCCACCGGCGGATTGGCTTCCTGGGCTGGCGGCCGGACGAAGGCCTGGGGGACGACCGGCGGGCCGGCTGGCACCGTGCCATGGAAGCGGCCGGCGTCGGCGAAAGCCTGAACGAGCTGAGCACGGCAACGGACGACGACGTAGCGGCGGGCGCCTCGGCGGTTGACGGCCTGCTGGCGAGGGGGGTCACCGCGCTGGTCTGTGCCAGCGATTCGCTGGCTTTGGGTGCTTTCGCCCAGCTGCGGGCGGTGTTGCCGCCGGAGCAGGAACCCGCCGTCGTCGGTTTTGATGACACTCCGGTTGCCGCTGCCGTGGGCCTGAGCAGTGTGGCCCCGCCCGTAGCCGACGCCGCGCGGCGCATCATCGCGGTGCTCTCCCACGTGCTGGCCGGCAGGCCGGCGCACGAGGGGCCGCAGCAGCACCAGGTGCTCAATCCCTCCCTGGTAGTGCGGACGCCGTATGCGCTCGGCAGGATCGTGCGGCGTCCGCAGGGCGGCTAGCCGTTGCGGCGGTAGCTGTCGTCCTCCGGCTCGCCTTCGGGCTGCCAAGTAAGCGTGATTTCGACGCCGTCGCGGACGGCCCCGATGACCAAGTGCAGGTCTTCGCCGTACAGGTCTTCGTGGTCCACCCGCCCGCCGTCTTCGCGGCGTTGTTCCACCAGGTCCGTCATGGCCGCAGCCATCGCGCGGCCCCAGTCCTGGGGGTGTCGGCTGTTGGCTTCTGCCGACGCCGAGTATTTTTTGTTCATGCTGGTCCCGTCCGGAGCGTCAGGGGCAAAGTCCATCCAACCCCGCCCCGGGCCGAACACCCATCTGAAATGAAGTTTGACCCTGCCCCACGACGCTGTGATGCAGGTCTCATAAGGTTAGGATGAAGAATGCATTGATGCCAACAAATGCGCCATATTACCCATATGTGACGTTTCCATTGGCAGCCGACGATGACGAGGAGGCCTTCATGGGCAGTGACGTTCCCGCGACGCGACGGGCGGCAATCTCACGGCAACTGCGAGACGAAATCCTGGCCGGTGAGCTTCCGCCGGGGGCGCCGGTCAAGGATGCCGAGCTGGCCGAGCGGCTGGGAGTGAGTATTACGCCGGTCCGGGAAGCGGTGACGGAGCTGATCACCGAGGGCCTGATCGAAAGCCTGCCGAACAAGCGGCGCCGGGTGGCCGTGCTCAACGAGCTTCATGCGGTCCAGCTGCTGGATGTGCTGGGAGTTGTCCTGGTGGCGGTCTTCGAACGCGCAGCCGCGCGGCTGGGCGAGGACGATGTCGAGGTCATGACGGCAGCCGCCGATCGGCTGGAAAGCGAGCTCCAAGCCGGGGACATGCTGGCCGCCCACACCACGTTGCGGGAGCTGATCGACATTATCCTTGATGCGGCGGACCACGATGAGCTGCGTGCTGTGAATGAGCATGTGCTGGCCCGTTCCCTGGGCCGCCTTTTCCTCTACCAGCGGGAGGAACTCTATTTCATCTGGACCGACGGGTGGAAGGAGGCAGTTGCGCTGCTGCGCCGGCAGGAACCGGACGCGGCCGTCCAGCGGTTGCGGCAGGTCTTCTGGATTCTGACCGAGGAGCTGCGGACCGGGGACATGTAGGCCGGCAAGCCCGGGCGAAGCAACTTCCGGCTAAAGCGTGGTTTCCCTGGCCTTGCCGACCAGGTCGAAATTAACTACGGAGGATTCGGCCGTCATGACCAGCTTCCGGGACTGGGTGTACTGCGTGTCGGGTTCGACAACGGTGACCACATAGCGGCCGGTGGGTGGAAGGCGCAACTCATAGCGGCCGGCGTCGTTGGTTTTGGTGGAGGCGATGTACTCGCCCGTGTGTGCGCTGAGCGCGACCAGTGCGCCAGGCAGCGCGGCCCCGCCCCGAAGCACCCAGCCCGTGACGGTCAGCCGCTGCGTCAGCCGGATCTGCGCATCGCGTTCGGTACCGGTGAACCTGACCACCTTGGAGGTGGGAACCCAGCCGTCCGCATTGGCCACGACCAGATACTCGCCGGGTCCTGGCAGCGCCAGGGAGAACCCGCCGTCGTTATCCGCCCTGCTCCAGTCCACGGGCTCGCCGGAGGTCTTCATGACGGTAACAACCGCGTGCGGAATGGGCTGGTCGTCAGTGTGCAGCACACGCCCGTGCACCACGGTTTCCGCGCTGTTGCCGGCCTGGGTAACGGCGAGGGCGGCGGTCTCGACCGGAACGCCTTCGGCCGCAGGCACCGCCTCGTACCGGGGCACGAACCACACCACGGCACAGGCGACGAGCGAGGCCACGGCAGCAATCCAGAACACGTCCTGGAAAGCCTCCATGGCCGGCAGTTCACCCCCGTTGACGCTAACCGTGACCGACGCCAGGACGGCTGCAACGGCGGCGCTGGATGTCGAGGTGCCGATAGCGCGCAGCAGCGCGTTGAGGCCGTTGGCGGAGGCCGTCTCGGTGATCGGCACATTGGCCATGATCAGGCTCGGCATCGCAGCGTAGGCCACCGCGGAGCCGACGCTGACAACGGTGGAGCCGATAATGATTGCGGCCACCGAGTCGCTGACGAAGACGCGGCCTACGTACCCCACGGCCATGATCGCGGAACCGGCAATCAGCGTAGTCTTGCCGCCGAAACGGTTGATCATGGCGCCGGATACGGGGGAGAAGGCGACCATGGCCAGCCCGGACGGAACCATTGCCAGGCCGGCGGTGACCGGGTCGAGCCCGAACCCGTGCGGCACGGAAGCGGGCAGCTGCAGCTGCTGGGTGCTCAGCAGCATGTTGGCGAACAGGGCAAAGCCCACCAGGACGGAGGCAATGTTGGTCAGCAGCACCGGCCGGCGGGACGAAGTGCGCAGGTCGACCAGCGGCTGGCTGACCTTCAGCGAATACGGAATCCAGACCGCCAGGACCACAATCGTCAGGATGAACAGCGCTATGGTCAGCTCGTCGCCCCAGCCCCAGGTGCCACCCTTGGAAATGGCCAGCAGGAGCGAAGTCAGCGCGATGGAGAGCATGATGGCGCCGAGGAAATCGAACCGGCCGCGGGTCCGCACCTCGGATTCCGAGACCACCAGGTAGACCGCGGCGAGAATGGCCACCCCAACGACGGCGGAAAGCCAGAACACCGATTCCCAGCCGGCCTGCTGGTAAAGGGTTCCGCCCAGGGGCAGGCCGAGGGCGCCGCCGATGCCCAGCGTGGCGCTCATCAGGGCAATCGCGCTGCCAACCTTCTCCCGCGGGAGCTCGTCGCGCATGATGCTGATGCCTACCGGGATCAACGCAGAGGAGAACCCCTGCAGGGCACGGCCAACAACTATGGTGGCGAAGTCCCCGCCGAGCGCGGCCACCACGGAACCGGCTGTCATCAGGATGATGCAGACCAGCATCATCAGCCGCTTGCCGAACATATCCGCCAGCCTGGCCACGATCGGTGTCGCGACGGCAGAGGTCAGCAAAGTGGCGGTGACCAGCCAGGACACATCGTCGATGGATACAGTGAGCAGTTGCGCGAACTCCGGCAGCAGCGGGATGACCATTGTCTGTTGGAGCGAGACCGTTGTTCCTGACAGGCACAAGACGGCGATTATCGCCCAAGTTGGCATTCTTTTGCGCGCGGAGGCAGACTCAGGCATTTCCTTAGCGTATCCGCCGACAGGGCAGCGGGCAGGCATGGAGCACGAATATCCGTATGCCGTGGCTGCCACACGTTGTCACACCCGGACCATAGGCTTGGAGGAACGCAAGGAGGTCCACATGTTCTGCTCTATTGTTCCGCCGTACCTGCTCCGACGGCTCGCCCGGTTGGATGACCAGTCCCTGCTGCCCGTGGCTGAAGCTGCCCAGCGTGCCCTGACCCGGGATGCAGCCATGCGCCGGAACCGTAACGTCAAACGTGCGCAGATGCCGGCCCTGCCCACTCTCCTGCCGTCGCAGCGGATCCGGGCCACAGGGCTGAATCCCACCCGGCAGATCAATGACGCCCAGAACATGGAACGGCTGCCCGGCGTCCGCGTGCGCGGCGAGGGAGACGGCCCCGTTGAAGACGTCGCGGTCAACGAAGCCTACGACGGGCTGGGGTCCACCTTCGAGCTTTTCGCTGACGCCTACCAACGAAATGCGCTGGATGGCCGGGGTGGAATCCTTCGCGCCACAGTCCACTATGGCGAGGACTATGACAACGCGTTCTGGAACGGCACGCGGATGGTTTTCGGCGACGGCGACGGGCGGGTCTTCCAGCGCTTCACCAAATCGCTGTCCGTCATCGGGCATGAGCTGACCCACGGCATCACGCAACACACCACCAACCTGGTCTACCAGGGCCAGCCCGGCGCGCTGAACGAGTCAATCTCTGACGTCTTCGCTGCCCTCGTGGAGCAGTACAAGCTCGGGCACAGTGCGGACCAGGCGAGCTGGCTGATCGGCGAAGGCTTGTTCACGGACCAAGTCAGTGGCGACGGCTTGCGCTCGCTGAAGGCTCCAGGTACTGCGTACGACGACGACGTGCTGGGCAAGGATCCGCAGCCTGCCACCATGGCGGACTATATCGACACCACAGACGACAACGGGGGAGTGCACTTGAATTCAGGCATTCCCAACCATGCCTTCTACCGGCTGGCTTCGATTTTGGGCGGAAACGCCTGGGAACGAGCAGGCCTGATTTGGTACGACACGATCACTGGTACCGAAGTGGGGGTGGATACTGACTTTGCAGGTTTCGCGGCAGCTACTGAAAGTGCGGCCGAAAGCCGCTACGGTAAGGATTCAGAGGAACTCAAGGCCGTAACGGCGGCCTGGACTGAGGTGGGCGTCTTGGAATGAGGATCAGCGTCAAGCGCACCGGCGGATTCGCGGGTCTGACGAGGCGCTGGGCAGTTGAAGTGGGCCAGCCCGAACTGCGTGACGAGTGGCTGCCCATCATTGAATCCTGCCCTTGGGACGATGTCCCGCAGACGCAGAACCAGCCGGACCGCTATATGTACTGGATCAGCGCCGGCGAACGGGAGGCTTCCCTTCCGGAGCAAGACGTAACCGGCCCCTGGCGGCAACTGGTGGATCGCACCTTGGAAAGTGCCCGGCAGGAAGAGGGCCGTCGCGCGGAACGCGGACCCCAAGGCCCGGAGGGCTTTTTCCGGGACACGGATCCCGGAGAGCGTTAACCGACTTCAGGTGGGGAAGGCGGCAGCCGTCGAGACGGCTATGGTGAAGAAGCCGGCACCATCTGCCGGCCACAGCCTGCCTGCAAACGGAAATCAGAGTGCCTCGAACAAACCAACCCCAGATCACGGATCAGCCTGTACCGAAGGACACCGCGTCCGTTCCTGGACTGCTCCGGCGCCGACTGATCGTCCTCGCCGGCATCCTGATCATGGCTCTGAGCCTACGTCTCGCGGTCTCGGGTGTATCACCCGTGCTGGCGGAGATCTCCAACGATCTGCCCTTTGGCCCTGCATCCATCGGCGTTCTCGGCATGCTCCCGACCGCTGCCTTCGCCGTGGCAGGCTTCACGACTCCGGCACTGATCAGAAAACTGGACATACCCGCGGTCCTGCTCGGTTCGCTGGTGCTGGCCGCGTCAGGCCAGATCGGACGGGCGCTGGCCTCCGATGTGCCGCTGTTCCTGGGCTTTTCCGCCCTGACCATGGTGGGCTACGGGCTGGGCAACATCGTCATGCCGCCGCTGGTCAAGCGGTACTTCCCTGACCGTATCGGCTTGGTGACTTCCCTGTACGTGACCCTGCTGGCGGTGAGTACCGCTTTCAGCCCGCTGGTGGCGGTGCCGCTGGCAAACACGTCCGGGTGGCGCTGGTCGATCGGCATCTGGGCCGGTGTGAGTCTGGCGGCGCTGGTGCCTTGGGTGGCCACCTTGCTGGGAGAGCGGGCAACGCGGCGGACCGAAGCCGTTCAAAGCCCATCGGCCGCAGCGCCCCACATGAAGGTCCGTGTCTGGTCCTCTCCTGTGGCGTGGGGGCTGGCCATGGTGTTTGCCGGGACCTCCACCAACACCTTCTCGATGTTCACCTGGCTGCCTCCACTGCTGCTCGACGCGGGCATGGACGCGGCCCAAGGGGGCACCTTGCTGTCCTATTACGCGATTCTCGGCCTGCCGACCAGCTTGCTGGTTCCATATCTGGCGGCCAGAATGCGCAATCCCTTCCCGCTCGCAGCCCTGTTCGTGCTTTGCTACGCCGGAGGCTATGCGGGCCTGCTGCTGGCACCTTCATCGGGCACGATCCTCTGGATCACCTTGGCCGGGCTGGGCCAAGGTACATTCGCCATGGCACTGCTGCTGGTCAACCTGCGGACCAGGACCACCGCCGGATCGGGTGCGCTTTCCGGCTTTGCCCAAGGCATCGGTTATTCGGTTGCCTGCCTTGGGCCGCTGACTTTCGGGCTGCTGAAAGACATCACCGGAACGTGGGCAACATCGTTCGGACTGCTCGCCGTATCGCTCATCGTCCTCGCCGTGGGTGCTTTCATTGTCAGCAAACCGTGCTATCTGGAGGACCATCAGCGGGCGTAGGCATAGGCTGGCATCGTTGCCGCCAATCCCGAACGAGGAGCGAAGATGAAGTTCAACGATCTGCTGGCAGACGCTTTTGGCCGGATCCAGGAGCGGGTCCACGAGGTGCTTGATGGACTGGACCCGGACCAGCTGGCCGAACGGCCAGGAGGAAACGGCAACTCGATCGCCTGGCTGATCTGGCATTTGACCCGGATCCAGGACGATCACATCGCCGATGTCGCGGATGTGGAGCAGCGCTGGACCTCAGGCGGTTGGGCAGAACTGTTCGATCTTCCGCTGGACACACACGAAACCGGATACGGCCACACCTCGGACCAGGTCAGCGCCGTCAGAGTGGAATCCGGAAGCCTGCTGGCCGAGTATTTCGACGCGGTGCACCGCCAAAGCCTCGAGTTCATCGGGTCGCTGACCGAAAACGAGCTGGACCGGATTGTGGATACGCGCTGGGACCCGCACGTTACCCTCGGAGTCCGGCTGGTCAGTGTCATTGATGACTGTTTGGAGCACGCCGGGCAGGCCGCCTACGTTAAAGGACTGGTCCAGCACCGCGAACCGCGCGGCTAATGCCGGCCGCCTTGTTTGTGTTCGCCCTCACCAGCTACCATTCAAGAAGATAGAACGCACTTCAAAAGTGTCATAACTGCATATTTGCCTTCGAATTGCGGCGGGAGAGTCCTGCTGGATGAATGTCAGCGGGCGCCGTAGGAGCAATACCTCCCCAGGAATCTCTCAGGCCCCTGTACCGCCGCAGACAGGCAACTCTGGAAAGTAGTCGACCATTACGGCGCGGCTCACCGACGGTGCAAGCGGAACTTGGAAAAGTTTCCGCGGAATCTCTCAGGTCCAATACAGAGCGGGGAGGAACCCGATCCACCTGGTACAACCGTGCCGGCCAATAACTGGAGTTCCTTCATGACGGTTCAACCCACCATTGCGACATTTGCCGAGCGCCACATCGGCCCGCGCAACAGCGACGCCGAGACCATGCTCAAGCAGCTCGGCTACACCAGCCTCGAAGACCTGGTCGATACGGCCGTTCCGGCGGACATCCGCCAGAGCGCGCCGCTTGAGTTGCCGGCTGCCCGCAGCGAAGCCGAGGTCCTCGCGGATCTGCGCGCCCTCGCCGCCAAGAACATCACTGCCGTGCAGATGATTGGGCAGGGTTACTACGACACCATCACGCCGCCGGTGATCCGCCGCAATGTGGTGGAATCCCCGGCCTGGTACACCGCTTACACGCCGTACCAGCCGGAAATCTCCCAGGGCCGGCTTGAGGCGCTGCTGAACTTCCAGACCATGGTTTCCGACCTGACCGGCTTGGACATCGCCAATGCCTCCCTGCTGGACGAAGCTACCGCCGTTGCCGAGGCAGTGCTGCTGATGCGCCGTGCCAACAAGAAGCATGCCGACGGCAAGACTGTACTGGACGCCGATCTGCTGCCGCAGACCATCGCCATCGTCAAGGGCCGCGCCGAAGCGCTGGACTTCGAGATCGAGGTGGCCGACCTCTCCGCCGGGCTTCCCGAGGGCGAGATCTCCGGCATTGTGCTGCAGCAGCCGGGCGTGTCCGGCCATGTGGCCGACCACAGCAAGGTGATCGCGGATGCGAAGGAACGCGGTGCCATGGTCACCGTGGCCGCGGATCTGCTGGCTCTGACCCTGATCACGCCTCCCGGCGAGCAGGGCGCGGATATCGCCGTCGGAAATACCCAGCGCTTCGGCGTTCCGCTGTTCTTCGGCGGACCTCACGCCGCCTACATGGCCGTGCACAAGGGCGTAGAGCGCCAGCTGCCCGGCCGCCTCGTGGGAGTTTCCAAGGACAACGCCGGCATGTCTGCCTACCGTCTGGCACTGCAGACGCGCGAACAGCACATCCGCCGCGAGAAGGCCACGTCCAACATCTGTACCGCGCAGGCGCTGCTGGCCATCGTCGCGGGCATGTACGGCGTTTACCACGGGCCGGAAGGTTTGAAGGCCATCGCGCAGCACGCCAACAACCAGGCACGCGCCCTCGCCTCCGTCCTCACGGGCGCCGGACTCGAACTGGTCAGCGAGCACTTCTTCGACACGCTGACGGTCAAGGTCCCCGGCAAGGCCGCCGACGTCATCAAGGCCGCCGAGGCCAAGGGCATCAACCTGCGCGTCATCGATGCCGATCACGTGGGCATCTCCACGGGCGAATCGACGACGGCGGAGCACCTGTCCGCTGTCGCCGAGGCATTCGGTGTGGCCGGTGCAGCCGAGGACATCGCCGCGGGCCTGTCGGCTGCGCCGGAAGGCTTCGGCCTGGAGCAGGGCATGCAGCGCACCTCTTCCTACATGCAGCATCCGGTCTTCCACAGCCACCGCTCCGAAACGCAGATGCTGCGCTACCTGCGCCGGCTTTCGGACCGCGACCTGGCCCTGGACCGCACCATGATCCCGCTCGGCTCCTGCACCATGAAGCTCAACGCCACGGCCGAGATGGAATCCATGACCTGGCCGGAGTTCGCTTCCATCCACCCCTTCGCACCGGCGCACCAGACGCAGGGCTGGCGCGAACTGATCGAGGATCTGGAAGCACGCCTGTCCACCATTACCGGCTACGCGGGCGTCTCCATCCAGCCGAACGCCGGATCCCAGGGCGAATACGCCGGGCTGCTGGCCATCCGCCGCTACCACCTGTCCCGCGGCGATGAGCAGCGCAACGTCTGCCTGATTCCGGCATCGGCCCACGGCACCAACGCCGCCTCGGCCGTGCTGGCAGGCATGAAGGTTGTCGTTGTCGCGACGGCGCAGGACGGCACGATTGACCACGCCGATCTGAACGCCAAGATCGAGCAGCACAAGGACAGCCTGTCCGCCATCATGATCACGTACCCGTCCACGCACGGGGTGTACGACGCCGATGTCCGCCAGGTCTGCGACGCCGTGCATGCGGCCGGCGGCCAGGTCTACATCGACGGTGCGAACCTCAACGCCCTCGTCGGGCTGGCACAGCCGGGCAAGTTCGGTGGCGACGTATCGCACCTGAACCTGCACAAGACCTTCTGCATCCCGCACGGCGGCGGCGGCCCCGGCGTCGGTCCGGTGGCAGTGGCCGAGCACCTGGTGCCGTTCCTGCCGGGCAACGCCGCACTGGCCGAGCACGAAGGCAAGGGCGTTCCGGTGTCCGCCTCCGAGTACGGTTCCGCCGGCGTGCTGCCGATCTCCTGGGCCTACGTGGCCATGATGGGTGGCGAAGGGCTGACCAACGCGACCAAGACCGCGCTGCTGGCTGGCAACTACATCGCCTCCCGCCTGAACGAGTACTTCCCGGTGCTGTACACGGGCAACGACGGTCTGGTGGCGCACGAATGCATCCTGGATCTGCGCGAACTGACCGCCAAGTCCGGCGTCACTGCCGAGGATGTTGCCAAGCGCCTGATCGACTTCGGTTTCCACGCCCCCACGCTGTCCTTCCCGGTGGCAGGTACGTTGATGGTGGAGCCGACCGAGTCCGAAGACCTCGCCGAGATCGAGCGCTTCATCGAAGCCATGATCACCATCCGCGGCGAGATCGACCAGGTCATCAAGGGCGATTTCAGCGTCGAGGAGAGCCCGCTGCGGATGGCACCCCACACCGCAGCTGCTGCCATCAGCAGTGACTGGGACCGCAAGTACTCCCGCGAACAGGGCGTCTTCCCGGTGCCGAGCCTGAAGCAGGACAAGTACTTTGCGCCGGTGGGACGCATCGACGGCGCCGCCGGCGACCGTAACCTGGTCTGCTCCTGCCCGCCCATCGAAGAGTTCGAAAACTAGAGGAAGGTTCCAGACCATGAGCGCTGAAACCGCTACGAAGCAGTACACCGCCCTGTATGAAGAGCACCAGAAGCTTGGCGCCTCCTTCACGGACTTCGGGGGCTGGCAGATGCCGCTGAAATACCACAGCGAACTGGCCGAGCACCACGCCGTGCGTAAGGCTGCGGGCCTGTTCGACCTCTCCCACATGGGCGAGGTCTGGGTCACCGGTCCCGACGCCGGGAAGTTCCTCGACTATGCGCTGGTGAGCCGGCTTTCCGCCGTCGCCGTGGGCAAGGCCAAGTATTCGCTGATCTGCAACGAAGACGGCGGGATCATCGATGACCTGATCAGCTACCGCCGCGCGGAGGAGAAGTTCCTGGTGGTGCCGAACGCCGGCAACGCCAAGGCCGTAGCCGAGGCCCTTGCCGAGCGCGCCCAGGACTTCGATGTGACGGTGGAGGACGCCACCGCGTCCATCTCGCTGGTGGCTGTCCAGGGGCCCAACTCCGTGGACATCCTGAAGCAACTGGTGGCCGCGGCCGACCACGCCACGGTGACCGAGATGAAGTACTACGCTGCGGACGAGGTCCACTTCACCGTGAGCGGTGCTCCGCTCAAGCTGCTGCTGGCCCGCACCGGCTACACCGGCGAAGACGGGTTCGAGATCTACGTCCCGAACGAGAATGCTGCTTCGCTGTGGTCCGCCCTGCTGTCCGCAGGTAAGGACTTCGAGCTGGTGCCCGCAGGCCTCGCCGCACGCGATTCGCTGCGGCTGGAAGCCGGTATGCCGCTCTATGGCAATGAGCTGTCCCTGGAAGTCAGCCCGTACGATGCCGGACTCGGCCCGATCGTCGCCCTGAAGAAGGAAGGCGAATTCGTCGGCCGTGCCGCGCTGGAAGCCCAGAAGGAACACGGCTCCAAGCGCAAGCTGGTCGGTCTGAAGGGCCTTGGCCGTCGCGCCGCGCGATCGCACTACCCGGTCTCCAAGGACGGACAGGCTGTCGGCGAAGTGACCTCGGGCCAGCCCAGCCCCACCCTCGGTTACCCGGTAGCGCTGGCTTATGTCGATGTCGAGCACATCGAACCCGGCACCCGGCTCGACGTTGACCTGCGCGGCAAGCCTGAGCCGTTCGAGGTCGTCGCACTGCCCTTCTACAAGCGCGACAAGTAAGCAAACCTGCCGCGAAGCTGCCGGCAATAATCCACTCGTGAGGCACATCCGTAATTCATAGCGGCGGTGCGCTTACGGATTATTGCCGGTGGCCGCTGTTCTTCCTGATTTTTCCCCTCTTTCGAAAGGTTCTACCCATGAGCACAGTTCTTTCCAACCTGCGTTACTCCGAAGAGCACGAGTGGGTGGATGCTTCCAGCCCGGTTAAGGTCGGCCTCTCGCAGGTCGCCACTGACGCCCTCGGCGACGTGGTCTACATTGACCTGCCCGAGGTCGGCACCACGATCACGGCCGGCGAAACCTGCGGCGAGGTGGAGTCCACCAAGTCCGTCTCCGACATCTACGCACCGGTGTCCGGCGAGATCACCGAGGTCAACCAGGCCGCCATCGACGATCCGGCCCTGCTGAACTCGGATCCGTATGGCAAGGGCTGGCTGTTCACCGTCAACGTTTCGGAAGAGGGTCCCCTGCTCTCGGCCGAGGATTACAGCTCCAAGAACGGCGGCGAGCTGTCCTAACAGCCGCAGGTACCGCCATCGTTATTCATCGTCTCTAACCGGAAGCGGCACCAAGCCAACCGAAGGGCATTAAGGAGCCATCATGGCTGTAGGCGTATTCGATCTCTTTACCGTGGGCATCGGCCCCTCCAGTTCGCATACTGTCGGTCCGATGCGTGCGGCTGCCGTCTTTGCCGAGGAGCTGGTTTCAACCGGTGTGCTGGACCGCGTGGCCGGGCTGCGGGTGGACCTGTACGGGTCCCTCGCGGCTACCGGCCGCGGCCACGGCACCTTTACGGCAGTGATGCTGGGGCTGGAGGGTTTCCAGCCCGAACTGATCCTGCCGGCTGAAGTCGAATCCCGTCTGGCAGACATGGCTTCGACCGGCGAGCTGCAGTTGTGCTCGCAGGTTGAGGGCTCGGCCGGTGTGGTTCTGGACTATAAAGTCGAGGACATGGTGCAGCATCCGCTCACGGTGCTGCCGCGGCACACGAACGGGATGAAATTCCAGGTGACCGGCGACGCCGGCGCGGTCCTTCACGAGGCGACGTTCTTTTCCGTGGGCGGCGGCTTCATTGTCCGCGAGGGCGAGGAAGACGAGGCCGCGCGGGAGCTGGATGCTTCCAAGGAGGAGCTGCCGTTCCCCTTCCGTACGGCGGCGGAACTGCTGGAACACTGCCGCAACACCGGCCTGGGCATCAGCGACATCATGATGCTCAACGAGAAGGCCTCGCGCTCCGAGACGGACATCCGTGCCGGCCTGATCCATATATGGCAAGTGATGGAGGAATGCAAGGACTCCGCCATCAAGCGCGAAGGTGTCTTGCCCGGGGGGCTGAATGTCCGCCGTCGTGCGCCTGACTGGCATGACCGGCTGCGCAAGGAAGACAAGGACCGGGACCACAAGTACTGGCAGGAATGGGTGAACCTCGTTGCGCTGGCCGTGAACGAGGAGAACGCTTCCGGCGGGCGGGTTGTCACGGCGCCGACCAACGGCGCGGCGGGCATCATTCCCGCGGTGATGTTCTATGCCACGCACTACGCGCCGGGCATGGAGAAGGCGACGCAGGCCGATAAGGAAGACGTCATTGTGAAGTTCTTGCTGGCGGCCGGGGCCGTTGGCGTGCTTTATAAGGAGCAGGCGTCCATTTCCGGCGCCGAGGTCGGTTGCCAGGGCGAAGTGGGTTCGGCTTCCTCGATGGCCGCCGCGGGGCTGGCCGAGGTTATGGGCGGCAGCCCCGCGCAGGTGGAAAACGCGGCCGAGATCGCGATGGAGCATAACCTGGGGCTGACCTGCGATCCGATCGGCGGCCTCGTGCAGGTGCCGTGCATCGAGCGTAACGCGATCGGTGCCGCCAAGGCCGTGAACGCGGCCAAGATGGCGCTGTGGGGCGATGGCACGCACCGTGTCTCGCTGGACGAAGTCATCATCACCATGCGCGAAACAGGCAAGGACATGAGCTCCAAGTACAAGGAAACCGCGATGGGCGGCCTCGCCGTCAACGTGGTGGAGTGCTGATATTCCATCGGTAAGGCTTTAGATGGAGGGACGGTCGCGGCATTGCCGCGGCCGTTCAGTCTTTCCTGACGATCTTGATGTTGAAGTCAGCGTGACCCAGCGCGCCCAGCAACCGCAGCCACAGCGGCAAGTACATCTCCATGCCGCGCGCGGACTCTAATCCACCCAGATCCAGGATGTCCTCGGCGGGCCAGCCCAGTTGATGCAAAAGCCCCGTGACCAGCGCCTTCGCGTCGGTGTGGTCTCCGGCGACAAACATGGTGTGCGATTCCGGCAGCCGGGCCGGGTCCACCATCAGCATGTTGTTGACCGTGTTCAATGTCTTGACCACCTTGGCTGCGGGAAACCTGCGCTGCAGTTGCTCCGCCAGGCTGTCTGTGTTGCAGATGGAGAGCGACGGCGGAAACCCGGTGGAAGGGTCCAACGGATTGGAGACATCCATGATGGTCTGGCCCTCCCGGGGGCTGGCCGCCTCCAGTGCCGCAAGCGATGCTGCGCCTTGGGTCGCATTCACGATAACCGCCGCGTGGGTAGCGGCTTCCGACAGCGGAACCAACGGGATGCTGGGATAGTCTTCGTGCCAGGCGCCGAGCGGTGGCGCGCCCGTGGCGGATGCTTCCGTCCGGGCAAGGGTCTGCGCCGGGTCGCGGGTGCCAAGCAGCACCTCGTGGCCTGCCCTCTCCAAGGCTGCCGCGAGTCTGCGGCCAACGGCCCCGGTGCCGATGACGGAGATCTTCATGGCCCAAACGGTAGACCTGCCGTCCGTGCGGGGTCAATGGAATAGTGGACCGGCGCCGGCGGTGCCTTCTGCTGGTGGGCCCGGCGGCTTTCTCTCTCAGGGGCGCTTCAGGATTGACACCCGAACTGTGACCAATAGGCTAGTAAGCAAGCTTAGTTTATGCCTGTCGATTGGAGCAGCAATGGGCCAGGATCAGTACACCTTCCAAGATCCCGTCAAGCGTTACCCCAGCATCGAGCCGCCCAAGCAAGACCAGCCGGAGCCCGGGCTGGACAAGGATCTGGTCCCCCAAACCGACCGCGGCGAAGACAGTTATCGCGGAACGGGCAGGCTGAAGGGCCGTAAGGCGCTGATCACGGGCTCGGATTCCGGCATCGGTGCGGCGGTGGCGATTGCCTTCGCGCGTGAAGGGGCCGACGTCGCCTTGTCCTACCTGCCGGAAGAGGAGGAAGACGCCAAGGTCGTGGCCCGGGTGATTGAAGAGGCTGGCCAGAAAGCGGTCCAGCTGCCGGGGGACTTGACCGATTCAAACACCTGCCGCGAACTGGTCAAGAACGCAGTGGAAGGCCTCGGCGGCCTGGACATTTTGGTCAATAACGCCGGGCGGCAGATCGCCGTCGAGAAGCTTGAAGACCTCACTGACGAGCAGTTCGACAAGACCTTCAAGACCAACATCTATGCATTCTTCTGGATCACCAAGGCAGCCCTGCCGCACCTGCAGCCGGGCTCCAGCATTATCAATACGACATCGATACAGGCCTACCAGCCCTCGCCGACGCTGATTGACTACGCGGCGACCAAGGGAGCGATCAATAACTTCACCAAGGGTCTGGCCCAGCAGCTGGCCCCCCGCGGCATCCGGGTGAATGCGGTTGCCCCGGGGCCGTTCTGGACTCCGCTGCAGGTCAGTGACGGGCAGCCGAAAGAAGCCCTGCCGAAGTTCGGTAAGTCCACGCCGATCGGCAGGGCAGGACAGCCCACCGAGCTCGCCCCGGCTTATGTGTTCCTGGCGTCGCCGGAATCCAGCTACGTCATGGGCGAGACCCTGAACGTCAATGGCGGCTCGCCCTCGCCGTGACCGACGGCGGGCGGACTAGTAGGTGCTGAGGTACTGGGCGGCTTCGGTCAGGCCGAGCTGTTCGCCGAACTGCACCATGGCCAGTACGGCGCCGACCATGAGGGCGCCGAGTCCGGCGCATGCCGCGGTCATGATGCCAAGGACCTTGCGGTCTTCCGAGGTCAGGCCCGTCCGATCCGCAGGCAAAGCCAGATCCGCAGCGATGAGATTCGGGGCCCGGTCAACGGTGCCATCATCCAGAACGGCGACCACCGAGTTCGAGTGGCGGTCCAGCCGCATGGACGCAATGCTCTGGCCGTGCCTGGCCAGCAGGATATCATGGCCGACGCGCTGACGAGTGCGAAGCATTTTTTCCTCCGGAAATAGGGGTGCCTGAATGGCGTGAAGTGAAGGTGAAGTAGGCGGGCGTACACGATCTGTGGCCCTGATTCAATTTTAGTTAAGGCCGCCTGACACAACTGACCAAAACGAGGTGAATCCGGCCACCACAGCGGGTGAAGTTGGCCTCAGGGGGCCGTGACCTCGGCCATCAAATAACAGGCGGAACGCATCCCCATCACCAGACACGGCCGCAGGGCCACCGCGGGCTTCTTAGGAGGCGATGTCCCGCCGGTCCTGGAGTGGCTGGGGAACTGCGGCGGAAGCCGGCGGCCTGTTCGGCAACGGTGGCCGCCGTACAGGAATCGAAGCGCGTGCAGGCCCAGGTGCTGCCTCCCTGGCGACGGAAGACTGACTCCGGGCAGCGTCTGCACGGGGGAGCGGGCCGGCGCCTGCCAGAGCGTCCCTGCGTTGGCGGCCCGGCATCCTGCGTGCGGCGAAACTCCGGCACATGCCGGTCGCCTGTCGCATCAACCCGGCAGCCGACCGGACGGCCCATCTGGCTATCCGTCCAACCTCAGTAAGAAGCCGGGCACGAAGACCTGGCAGCCGCTCCGAAAGATAGGCGCGGACGGCGTGCAACGATAATCCACTCGGCCGTGGTGAGCCGCCGGAACGAAGCATGCCGGTCTTGCTGCGGACCTGGCGCAGCAAGAAGGCGACGGCCTCGCTCGTGCACTCTTGGGCGGTGCTGTATGCGGCCTCGCGCTGGGACTTGTCTGGCCAGTTGGCCAGGAGGACCATGATGGCGGTCAGGGCAACGAGCAGGGACACCAGGACGAGCACGGCGCCGCCGTAGAATACGACGACCATTGCTTTGGGCGATTGGAAGATAGAGGCGATGAACCCGGCACTACCGAGCAGGAGCCAGAGCCAGAATGCCCCGACGGCAACTAGCGCTATGCCGGCACGTTTGAACTGCCGCAGCGCCTCGCGGGCGCGCCACGATTCGTCAGCCTCCACGCAATCTTCCCCCAACTCAGGCCCCGTATCGGGGCCGCCCAGGTTGATCATAGTTGGGCCAGCGTGATAACTGCGGCAGAATCGCACGGACGCGGCAGTGTGTCGTACATCCCCGTCCGGAGTGTTTCTGCTAGGCGGCGCTTGAAGGAATCATCAGTAGTCACCCAGGAACCACACAGAATCTGCCTATGCGAACCGGCTAAAGTAGATGCTCCGCCCAGGAAAGGAGTCACCGCCGATGCCCGCATGCCATCGCCAAACCGCGCCGTTGAGAATCGCACTGATTGGTATTGATGGCGCCGGAAAAACGACGGCGGCGCGTTACCTGGCGGACCAGCTCACCTTGGACGGAGCGCAGGTGCGGCTGTGCCGGAACCCCGGCGGGCGCAGGACGCTGGACACTTTTGCCCGCCGGCTCGGTAGCAGCGCGGAAAAGATGCTCGGGGCCCGGTTGCTCAGCCGCTATGAAACGGTGGTCCGGGCCTTCGCCCTGCTCCGCAGCCTTGCCTCCATGGCTCCCGCCGACGTCGAAATCCACGACCGGTACTTGTATTGCCAACTGGCAGCGAACGCGAAGCGTGGGGTCGAACCCGGACTCTTGCTGCGCCTGCTCCGGAAGTTCGTGCCCCGGCCCGACTTTGTGCTCTATTTCGAGATTTCTCCCGCCCGCGCACTGGAGCGCATCCAGGTCCGCGGCACCGATACCGAAACGCTGGAGGACCTGCGGGACCTGGACGCGGCCTACCGCGGCTTGACGGACTTTGACCGCTTCCGCCTGGTGCAGGCCGACAAGCCGGTGCAGGACATCCACCGCCAGATCGAGGCAATCTGCAGGCCGGCACTCATGGCCGGGCAGGAGGTCACGGCACCTGCCTGCCGGACCTAAGGGGCAAAGTCATGCCGCTGCCGGACGGCGTGCGGCCGCGGGCGCGATAACCTGCAAAGGGAGCGGCAAGGCTCCAGTCGAGCAGGAGACCCATTACCTATGACCAAGCAGCCCACCGGCGCCTTACTGTTTGTCCTCAGCTGTGCCATGGGCGTAGGCCCGTTGCTGAACTACGGGTTGAGCGCCACGAGCCCGCTGATCATCACTGATCTGGGCATCAGCGAGTCGCAATTCGGTCTGTTGGCAACGGCAATCTTCGCCAGCGCCGCTGTCTGCAGCATGTGGCTGGGCCGGCTCAGCGATCGCATTTCCAACCGCGCGCAGTTGATCCTGATCTTCGCCGGTACCGCGGCAGCCCTGGTGATAGCCTCGCTGGCGCACCACTACGTCGTCCTGCTTGTCGCCGCACTGCTCGCCGGCCCTGCCCAGGCCATCTCGAATCCCACCACCAACCGCATCATCATCCACCACGTGGCGCCGCCCAAACGTCCCGGCTGGATCGGCGTGAAACAGTCGGGCGTGCAGGGCAGCCAGCTTTTCGCCGGCCTGTTCTTCCCTCCGGTCGCGCTCTGGCTGGGCTGGCAAGGAGCCACCGCACTTGCCGCAGTCGTCGCCGTCGGGCTGTTGCTGTACGGCCTGCGGCACCTGCCGGAGGAAAAACCAATAACGACGGCGACTCCCGGCCGCGCAGCTGCTCCGCCGGCCGCGGCCGAAGCCAAGGGATATCCGCTGGCCGTATGGCTGTTTGCGGGCTACGCGCTGCTGACCGGGCTCGGCATGCAGGCCACCAACGTGTACCTGCCGCTGTTCACCGTCCGCGAGCTCGACTTCTCGCTGCTCCTGGGCGGCGTGGCCGCAGGCCTCTCCGGCGTGGTCGGCGTGACATCGCGCATTCTGTGGGGTCGCGAGATGGCCAAGGGCAGGCGGGCATCCACCCTTCTGATCCTGCTGGGGCTCGGCGCGCTGCTCGGCGCGGCGGCGCTGCTGGGCGCCGGCGAATTGGGCAATCCACTGTTGCTCTGGCTAGGCGTCGCGCTGCACGGGGCCACGGTGCTGGGGACCAACGTGGTGGTGATGGCCGGCGTCATGAAGGTGGTGCCTGCGGCGCGCGTAGGTTCTGCTTCGGGCGTGGTTTCGATGGGAATGTATGCCGGGTTTGCCGCGGGCCCGCTGCTGATGGGCCTGCTGCTGGAAGGCAGCGGCACCTTCCGCTCGGGCTGGATTCTGGTCGGAGCCGGTTACCTGCTCTGCGTCCTGCTGGCCCTGGTGCTGCGGCGCCACGGCAATCGGCACGGCGTCCCGAAATGACGGGGCGGTAACTCCTGCGGTACGCCCGGCCGCCGCGCGGCAGGTAATTGACAAGTCAAACGCCACTGCTAAGTTCTTGATAAGTTTACTTTCCGAATTGGAAAGCATGCTGTCCATCATGAAGGAGCATCCGATGACGCAACGGCAGGATATCCATGAGCTGCAGGACGCTACGGCGTGGGACAGTAAGGACCACAAGCTGGGTTTGGTGGGACAGGTGCACCGAGACAAGGACACGGGGCGGCTGGCATGGATCACGGTGTCGCTGGGACTGCTGGAGACTCGCGAACACTTCATCCCGCTCGCCGGGGCAAGAGTTGAAGGCACCAACGTACATGTCGCGTACGACCATGACACCATCAAGGACTCGCCGGAAATCGACATCGAACCGGAAATGGGTCTCTCTCCCGATGACGAGGCGAAGCTGAACCGCTACTACGGCCTCTAACACCGCAGTGCTGCTGGATCAGTTGGGATTTGGCGGCAACTGGCACAATCGTGGTGACCGCCAGCGTGATCACCACCGTGCCAATGATTATGCTGTTCTTCCCGGGCCAGAAGCACTTTGCCAAAGGCTTCGCCACCACCGGTAACAAGGGCTGATGCTGCCACGCCGGCGCAAATGAAGGCGTAAATGAAGAGGAGCAATGAAAAAACGGGGGCTTGGGAAATCCGGACTGTCGGTGTCAGAAATCAGCTTTGGTGCCGGCGGCTACTGGGGCATGAATGCTTTCGACGAACGGCAGGCAGCACGTTTGGTGGAGCAAGCCCTCGACGGCGGCGTCAACCTGTTCGATACCGGCCCCAACTACAGCCGCGGCAACGCCGAAGAGCGCCTGGGCCGCATTCTCAAGGGCCGGGGACGGGACCTCATCATTTCCACCAAGGTCGGCTCCTTGTGGTCCGGCGGGAGGAACGTGAAGGACTTTTCGCCGCGATCCATTGAGCAGAGCCTGCAGGAGAGTCTCAAGCGGCTGCAACTGGAGCACCTGCCGTTACTGCACTTCCATGGCTATCCCCACCCTGCCGATCCCGCTATCGACACGGTCCTTAAGCTCAAGGACAAGGGCATGATCGGTGCGCTGGGCCTGTCGACCGGAGCGGGTGGCGCGAAACGGGCGCTGAAGCTTGGCATCTTTGACGCATTGATGCTCGAGTACAGCCTGCTTGACCGTTCTCTGGAGCAGTTCATCGAAAGGGCGGGGGCAGCCGGCACGGGGATCTTAGTCAAGTCCCCGCTGGCCCAGACCTTGTACTCGCGGAACATCTTTAAGCTCACGACGCCCAGTCAAGCGTGGTATTTGGCCCGTGCACTGAAGAACCACCGGATGAAGTTCATCCATGGTCGGAAGTTCCGGTTTATCAACGACGTCGAAGGGCTCAAAGCCAGCGAGATAGCCCTGGCCTTCGTGCTCAACAACAAGAACGTCACCAGCGCCGTCGTGGGCACAGTCAGGCCCGAGCACCTGAGAATCAATCTCGGCGCGGCGGAACTCGAACTCCCGGAAGCACTGCTGCGGCGGATCGAGGAGGCCGGATCCCGTTGAGTTCGTGCTGGCTCCACCGGCGCCTAACAGCGGACGCCGTCAGGCCATATAGGCGGCGGCCGTCCAGAGCTGGAAGACAGCATAGGCACGCAGGGGACGCCAGGCTTCGCCGTGGGCGCGGACCTCGCGGACCGAACGGACGCCGAGGGCGCGCTTGAGCACCAGGTCGCCCTCCGGATAGGCATCGCGGTCCCCGAGCGCACGCATGGCCAGATAGTCCACCGTCCAGGGGCCGATGCCGGGCAGCGCGAGCAGGCGTCGGCGGATCCCGGCATGGTCGCCTTCCGGATCAATGGCCAGATCATCGGCACAGGCTACTGCCAGGGCATGGACTGTGAGTGAGCGGGCTCCGGTGAGCCCGACTTCCTGCTGGATCCGTTCGGCTCCGGCACCTGCGAGGGTGGATGGGGCCGGGAAGAGGTGCAGGCCGGCGGGGCCGGGACTGCCGAAAGCGCTGACGAGCCTGCCGGCAAAGGTCCGTGCGGCCGCAAGCGAGACCTGCTGGCCGAGGACCGTGCAGACGGCTCCTTCAAAACCGTCCAGGTAACCGGGAATCCGAAGACCCGGACGTGCCGCGAGGAGCGGACCGACCAGCGGATCCTGCCCCAGTACGGCGCGGACCGTTTCCGGGTCCGTGTCCAGATCAAGCCAGCGCCGCACCGCCGTCGTTATTACGGCAGCGGTGGCGGGATCCGTTTCCACCGCCAGCGACGGAGCGCCGGGGCCGAAGCGCACAGTCCCGGCGGCCGGGCCCGACGATGTGGCGAAGAGCCGCGTGTGGGTGCCGGCGTCGAGGTCCGTTGTTTCGAGGCCCGGCACGGCATGGGCGGCCAAGGCCGCCAGCGCGGCGCAGGCGTCGTACGGAGACCGGACCTCCAGCGCAACCTCCACTTAGCGGGCTTTGACCGCCAGTACAGGGCAGTCGACGGTGAGCAGGATTTCCTGGGCGGTACTGCCCATGATGAGTTTGCCGACCGGAGTGCGTTTGCGCAGGCCGATGACCAGCAGCGATGCCGGCAGGCTCTCGGCCAGTTCCTGGATCTCCTCCACGGCGTCCTTGCCGCGGACAAACTGCTTGAATTCTGCGTCCAGACCGGAATTGTTCAGCTCGCGGGTGACCCATTCGGCGTCGTGTGTATCTGCCAGGGAGGAATCCTTGTGCGGGCCCCCGGGGCTGGCGTTGACAACGACCAGCTTCTCGTTCTGGGCGGTGGCCATCTGGATACCTTTGGACAGAGCGGCACGGCCTTCCGGACGCGGCGCGTAGGCGACAAGTATGGTCACGACTTCTCCTTCGAACAGCACGTGTCAACGTCTTGCCCGGGCGGCATCGTTGCCGGCCGGCAGATGCGGGCGCGGGCACCGGCATCTGCAATCATTGTGGCACGCGACTGTCAGGTCCGTGATTCGGCCGGAAATTGTGACAGTTCCGCAATCCTGAGCTGCTGGTGCGAAAGCCCGGTTCGGTACTTCCGGCTGCGTGGATGGCGGCTTTTCAGCCCCAGATTCCGGAGCTGCCGCGCCTGTGGCTGTCCACCAGATGCGTGTCGATCATGCCGATGGCTTCCATCAGGGCGAACATGGTGGTGGGTCCGACAAAAACGAACCCGCGCTTGCGCAGGGCCTTCGACAGGGCGATGGAATCCGCGGATGTGGTCGGGACCTGCTCTATGCTTTTGGGCGCCGGGGTGGCGTCCGGTTTGAAGGACCAGACGAACTCATCCAGCCCGCCGTTCTCGCGTAGAGCGATGGTCGCCTTTGCATTGGTAATCGCGGCGGTGATCTTCGCGCGGTTGCGCACAATCCCGGCGTTCTGCATCAGGCGCTCGACATCGGTATCGGTGAAAGCAGCAACCGAGTCCGGAAGGAAGTCATTGAAGGCCTTGCGGAAGGCCGGACGCTTGCGCAGGATGGTGGCCCAGGACAACCCGGCCTGGAATCCTTCAAGACTGATCCGTTCGTAGATGGCCTGCTCGCCGTGTACCGGCATGCCCCATTCGGTGTCGTAATACTCGCGCAGCATCGGGTCCACGGCGGCCCACGCTGGCCGGGCCAGCCCGTCCTCGCAGAGCACGACGCCGGAAGCTAGTTTTTCCATGGGTTCGATTATCTCCTGCCGGTCCGGGTTGTGGTCAGGCCAAGCCGGTGACGCGCATGGTGAGGTTCAGCCGGCCCGATGCCAGTCCGCAGGCCGGATCGGCGGTGCCGGGGTATATCTTGGGGACACCGTGGTACGCGAAGCGGCTGGGACCGCCAAAGACAAACAGGTCCCCGGAGCGGAGCCTTAAATCTTTGTACGGTTTGGTTCGGGTCCGCGTGTTGCCGAAGCGGAAGAGGCAGTCGTCTCCGACGCTCAGGGAAACCACGGGCAGGTCCGTTTTCTCATCTTTGTCCTGGTGCATGCCCATTTTGGCGGTATCAGCGTAGAAGTTGATAAGGGCAGTGTCGGGGTTATAGGCAGCGCCCGCGGACTCCGCCGCCTCGGGACCATAGGCGTCGATCAGTGCCTTGCGTCCCCACTCGGCCAGCCACTCGGGGAACTCAAGCACCCGGCCGCCGCCGGCATCCTCCGCCACGCGGGAATACTTGTAGGGCTGCCAGTGCCACCCCAGGCACACGGTTTGAACGCTCATCTCATGCCCGCCGGGCAGCTTGGCCGCGCGGAAGGGCACGGGCCCGCGTCCCCACGTGCGGCAGGCATCCACCAGCTCCGCTTGTTGTTCCAGGCTCAGCCAGCCGGGCACATGGACGGCGCCGGGAGCGACCTCCACCGGTTCCGCCGGGACAGGATCGAAGAGTGCGTTCAAGCAGCTGCCTCCAAGGTGAGCAGGATCTGCTTGGCTTCGGTGCCGCCCAGATAGCCGCCGAAGCTGCCGTCGGAGCGGACCACCCGATGGCAGGGAACCACGACAGGTAAGGGATTGGTGCCGCAGGCGGTGCCGACCGCGCGGACGGCCTTGGGATTGCCGGCGGCTGCGGCGACCTGGGCGTAGCTTTCGGTCTGGCCATAGGCGATCTCCGGCAGGTGGGCGAGCACCTCGCGGCGGAACCCTTTGGCCAACCGCCAGTCCAGCGGGAGTTCGAACACCCGGCGGCGTCCGGCGAAATACTCGTCCAGTTGGCGCACCGCGGCCTCCAGCCGCACGGCGGAGTGCAGGATGCGGGGGCTGATTTTGTCCGCCAGCTGCTCCAGCACGGCGTCGTGGTTTTCCCGGTCGAAGGCGACACGGACCAGGCCCTGGTCAGTGGCGGCCAGCAGAAGTCTGCCAATAGGTGTGTCCAGAGTTGTGTAGGACAAGTCCAGCAAACCGGCTTCGGCGGCAGCGGCCGCCAGCCGTGTCTGCAGTGCGAGGAGGGCAGCAGGATCAACGTCCCGCAACGGGGCCAGCAGGGCGGAGGACTCCGGTTCAACGGTGCTCATCGTGCCTCTCCTTTCGGAACGGAAATACTGGTGGATGCCGGCACAGAGCCGACCGGAACGGGAACTGGAGCCACGGACGGTGTGGCCGGGACCAGATAGGCCCGCCGCAGGTTCTTGATGCCGTCCGAGGCGGCACGCCGGACTGCTTCCGGTGTTGAACCGGTGATGGCGGCAACCTCTCGGTGGGGCAGGCCGGCCAGATAGTGGAACGCGATGGCCTCACGCTGCCGGTCCGGAAGGGCCTTCACCGCATTCCACAGATCCTGGTCCGTCTCCTGGGGATCTGCGGAGGGACGTTCTGGAAGCTCTTCCATCGGCAGCGGATTGCGCGCCCGTTTCCGGGTGACGTCAATGGCTTTGCGGTGTGCGATGGTCACCAACCATGCCTCCGTATTGGCCGCTTCGGACAGCTCGGGGTAGGCCTTGAGGGCGGCCAGGAACGTTTCGGACCAGGCATCCTCGGCCTCGTCCGGTCCCAGGACGGCGCGGCAGACCCGCAGGACCATCGCGCCGTGCTCGGTGACGAGCTGCTCGAAGGGTTTCATGGTGTGTAGACGCTGCCGGAGTTCATAATGTGAGGTTACGTCCTAGAAAAGTTTGGCGGCCTTGGTTTCCACAGGCTCCTCCAGCTCAAGCAGGAACCTTTTGCGCTCAAGTCCGCCGGCATAGCCCACCAACCGGCCGTCCGCTCCCACAACCCGATGGCACGGCACGATAATGGAGATCGGGTTACGGCCATTGGCGTTGCCGACGGCCTGGGCAAGATGGAGGTCACCGAGCTCGCGGGCGAGCTGGCCGTACGAGCGGGTCTGGCCGTATGGAATTCGCCGCAGCAAATTCCACACTTTCTGTTGGAACACGTCACCCTTGGGGCTCAGCGGCAGGTCGAACTCGGTGCGCTCGCCGGCAAAATACTCGGACAGCTGGCGTTTTGCTTCGATGAACCCCGTGTCCACGCGGGGACCGAAGGCTTCGGCATCGGGCATCCGTTTATGGGCGGGAAAATATGCGCCGGTCAGGGCGCCGTCGACCGCTACGATGGTGAGCTCGCCGATGGGTGTGTCGATTACGGAATGCACTGCAGGCATGGGGGCGCTCCTTCCACAACGTCATTATCTCCGATACGCAAACGTGCTGGCCGAGAGTTGTGTGAGGCCCAGGAGCAGCCTGCAATAAATACGTAACGAGATTGTTCCTTATTCATTCGGAGCATAGGCTACCCTTACTTTTGTTCTTTACCTCTGAGCCGAGGAGTCCCATCGTGGCCCTTTCCCGTGTCCGCGGCATGCTTGCCGCAGCCGCCGTCGTTCTTCTGTCCGTATCCGCCTGTTCTACCGGTTCAGCCGGCGGTTCCACAGGTGGTGAAACCGCCGCAGGGTCCTCGGACGCCTTCCCGGTGACCATTGAGCATGCCTTTGGCGAGACCGTCATCGAAGAGCAGCCCGAACGCGTGGCCACAGTTTCCTGGGTGAACGACGACGTAGCGTTGTCGCTCGGCGTCGTGCCGGTCGGAATGCCTGCGGTTGAATGGGGCGGAAACGAGAACAAGTCCACGCCGTGGAAGGACGCCAAGCTTGAGGAGCTCGGAGCTCCCATTGGTTCCGAGAAGGCCCCTGAGCAGTACTCCGAAGCCGATGGCATCGCGTTTGACGAGATTGCCGCGCTGACCCCGGATGTCATTCTGGCCGCCTATTCCGGCCTGACCCAGGAAGACTATGACACCCTGAGCAAGATCGCTCCGGTGGTGGCCTATCCGGAACTGGCCTACGGCACGGACTGGCAGGACTCGACGATGATGATCGGCGAGGCGCTGGGCAAGACCGAGGAAGCCAAGAAGCTGGTCGCCGAGACCGAGCAGACGATCGATGCCAAGGCCTCCGAGTTCCCGCAGTTGGCCGGCAAATCATTTATCTACGGCAACCTGGAGCCCGCCAAGGGCGACGGCGTCAACGTCTACACCATGAACGACAACCGTCCGAAGTTCCTCACCAGCATCGGCATGAAGCAAGCTGACGTCGTCACCGAAGGTACCAGCGACTCCGGCGAGTTCTTTATCCCGTGGTCCGCCGAAAAGGCCAACGAGCTCGAATCCGACATTTTCGTCACCTGGGTACCCGATGCCAAGACCAAGCAGCAGGTCATCGAGGATCCGCTGCTGAGCCAGATTCCCGCCGTCGAAAATGATGCTCTGGTTGCCGATTCGGACAACACCCTGACGTTGTCCATCTCCGCCGCATCCCCGCTGAGCCTGCCGTGGGCACTGGACCAGTTCCTGCCGATGCTCGGCGAAGCTGCCGACGCAGCGGAAGCTACGAACGCCAAATAACCCCGTTACACCCAGCAGCATAAGGGCGCCCGGTCTGACCGGGCGCCCTTATGCTTCCCATCACATAGTCTTGTTGTGCCCGCAAGCGGGCGGAGGTATCTGTAAGGCATAAGCGCGACCAACGGGGTGGGGCAGTGGTGGATACGGTCAGCGGAGCGCGTCGGGCGCTGTCGAGCGGCATGCTCATCACCGGTGTGCTGCTGGTCGCTGCCAACCTGCGGCCGGTCCTCACCAGCGTCGGACCACTGCTGGACCAAATCGGGGCCGACACCGGCCTGGGCGCTGCAGCGCTGGGGCTGCTGGCTGCCGTCCCGCTGCTGGCCTTCGGCGTCATCTCCCCGCTGGCCCACGGGATAAGCGAAAAATTCGGGGTGGAGCGTACCGTCTTCGCCGCGCTCCTGCTGCTCATCGCAGGCACCTTCCTGCGGCCGGCGCCCGGCAGTATCGTCAATCTCTGGCTGGGAACGTTCATTATCGGCGCGGCCATCGCCGTCGGCAATGTGCTGCTGCCTGCGATCCTTAAGCGGGACTTCCCGGACAAGATGGCCACGCTCACCGGCTCCTACTCAGCAGTGCTTGGTGGCATCGCCTCGCTCGGCGCAGGGCTCTCGGTGCCGCTGTCGCTGCTTCCAATTAACGACGGCGAACCGGCCGGCTGGCGCTTTGCCCTCGCCATCTACGTGGTGCTGTCTGTTCCTGCCGTGCTGGCCTGGCTGCCACGGCTTCGGGTCCGTGCCAGCTCGGCCCAGGCCCAGCTCAATGCGGCCGTGCCGGCGCCCGTCCGCGGATCCGTGTGGAAATCCGGCGTCGCCTGGCAGGTCACCCTGTATATGGGGCTGCAATCCATGGCGTTCTACATACTGATCACCTGGCTGCCCACGCTGGAACGCTCGCACGGACGCGGGGACGTGGCCTCCGGCTGGGACCTGATGATGTTCCAGCTGATAGGGATCGTCTCCAGCCTGCTGACCCCGCTGATCCTGAAGGGGAAAAACCAGCGGTTCCCGGCGGCATTGCCCCCGCTGCTGATTGTTGCCGGCGTGCTGGGAATCCTGCTCCTGCCCGGCGCCATGCTGCTCTGGGTGCTGGTTGCCGGGTTCGGCTGCGGCAGCTCGCTGGTGACGGCCTTGGCGCTGTTCGGACTGCGTACCCGCACGCACCGGGAAGCCAGCGCACTCTCCGGGATGGCGCAGTCGATCGGCTACCTGCTGGCAGCCGCCGGGCCACCGCTCTTCGGCGGACTGTTCGCGGCCACCGGCCGGTGGGAGGCTTCCCTGATCCTGCTGTGCGTGGTTTCCGTCGCGCAGGCCGTGACCGGCCTGTTCGCCGGCAGGGACAGGTTCGCCTTCGCCGGCTGAATCCGGCTCCGGGACCGGGCGGAGGGCCCCGGGGCCGATCAGGCTACCGGGGCCCGGCGCAGACTGCTCAGCCGGTCCCGACGATCAGCAGGGTTGCGGAGAACACCAGACCGGAAGCGATCAGTGTTATGACGGTGTAGCCGAGGATGTCCCGCATTTTCAGCCCAGCGATGGCCAGGAGCGGCAGGGCCCAGAACGGCTGGATCATGTTGGTCCATTGGTCGCCGTAGGACACGGCCATGATGGCTACCGCCGGATCAACGTCGAGCCGGGCAGCGGCGTCGAGCATGATGGGTCCCTGGACCGCGAACTGGCCGCCGCCGGACGGGACGAAGAAGTTCACCAGCCCGGCGGAGAGCAGGGCGAGGAAGCCGAAGGTCTGCGGGGTGGAAACGTTCACGAAGAAATCGGATATCACAGTGATCAGCCCGGTGGCGGTCATAATGCCCATGATGCCGGCGTAGAGCGGGAACTGGAGCAGGATGTCACCGACATTGGACGCGGCATTCTTGATCAGCGCGATCAGCTCGAAGGGATTGCGCACGAGCAGGAAGATCAGCGTCAGGAAGGACCAGTTCACAATGTCCAGGGTCAGCGTGCCGCCTTGGCTGAAGTGGATCACCAGGTAGGCCGCCAGTGCCAGTCCGACGACCAGGGTCAGGATGCGGCTGGCGTCCACGCGGTCGGCCGGCGTGACCACCTCGTCGTCCAGGTCCGCTTCGCCTTCGCGGGCGTCAACGTCCAGTTCGACGATTTTGTCATTGCCGCGCGGGGCTACCAGGGCCAGTGCCCCGCCGACCACGATGACGGTGGCCACAGCGGCGAGGATGTTCCAGAGCGAGAACGTTGTCTCGCTGACGGGGATGGTGCGCCCGATCTGCTCGGCTAGGAAGGACCCTTCGGTGGCGGCAGTCAACGGCCCGGAGCCGGAGTAGCCCATGTGCCAGACCACGAAGCCGGAGAACGCCGCGGCCACCAGCATCGGGAAGTGCAGCCGGACGCCCTTGGCCCGCAGTTGGGCGGCCACCTCTTTGGCCAGCAGGGCACCGACCACCAGTCCCAGTCCCCAAGTGATCAGGGAGGCAACCGCGGCGATGACGAAAACGAAAACGTAGGCCTGGATGGGTCCCCGCGGCAGACCGCCGAGGAACGAGAGCAGTTTCCTGACCGGCCGCGTATTGGCCAAGGTGTGGCCCAGCAGCAGGATCAGTGCCATCTGCGTCATGAAGGCCAGCAGGCCGGACAGCCCGTCACCCCAGCCCTTGATGACCTCGACCGGTCCGGCGTCGGTGAGGATCAGGGCCATGATTGCCACGACCACGCTCAGCACGATCGCGAAAACCAGCGCACTGGGGATGTACCGCTCCACCAGCGAATTGACCGGGCGCATGAATGCGGAGACCGGATTTCTGCCCTTGCTGCTTACTGATGACATGGAAACCTCCTGCGTAGCGACGTCGGTGTCGGCGCGTAGGGCGCCAATTAGTTGCCTTAGACCCTTACCCTAGCGATGAGTGTCACATATGTAGGGGATCTCGGGGCCTGCCCGGATGCGATAGGTCCGCCCGGCCGCCGCAAATTCCGGCTGCCATGGAAGCTCCTGGCGGTTGCGGGATAGGGTGAAACCATGAGCCAGACGAGCGCGCGCACCGAAAACTCAGCCCCCGCCAGCGAGTACAGCACCAAGGGTGCCTACGTCCACACCGGCGAAGAGTTCACCCGGGACACCCATTACATCGAGGACAGGATTGTCCGCGGCGGGGACAACCCCAACGAAGGTCGCTGGCCGGTGGAGCCCGGCCGCTACCGCCTGGTCGCCGCCCGCGCCTGCCCCTGGGCCAACCGGACCATCATTGTCCGCCGGCTGCTCGGGCTCGAGGACGCGCTTTCCTTAGGCCTGCCCGGTCCCACCCATGATGCGCGCAGCTGGACCTTCGACCTGGACGAGGGCGGCAAAGACCCGGTCCTTGGCATCGACCGCTTGCAGCGGGCCTACTTCAAGCGGTTCCCGGACTACCCGCGCGGCATCACGGTTCCCGCCGTCGTCGATGTTGCCTCCGGCGCCGTGGTGACCAACAACTACCCGCAGATCACGCTGGACTTCTCCACCGAATGGACCGAGTTCCACCGCGAAGGTGCACCGGAGCTATACCCGGAGCACTTGCGCGAGGAGATGGCCGAGGTGAACAAGCGGGTGTTCACCGAAGTCAACAACGGCGTCTACCGCTGCGGTTTCGCCGGTTCCCAGGAGACCTACAACAAGGCCTATGAGCGGCTGTGGACGGCGATGGACTGGCTCGAGGAGCGCCTCAGCACCCGCCGTTACCTGATGGGGGAGACCATCACCGAAGCGGACGTGCGCCTCTTTACCACGCTGGTGCGCTTCGATCCGGTCTACCACGGCCACTTCAAGTGCAACCGGAACAAGCTCACGGAGATGCCTGCACTGTGGGGGTACGCCCGCGACTTGTTCCAGACCCCCGGCTTCGGCGACACGATCGATTTCGAGCAGATCAAGCAGCACTACTACATCGTGCACGAGGACATTAACCCCACGCAGATTGTCCCGCAGGGCCCGGACCTGTCCAACTGGCTGAGTGACCACGGCCGCGACGCCCTCGGCGGCAGCCCCTTCGGCAACGGCACGGCACCCGGACCGGTCCGCGACTCGGAGCGGGTGAGCGCCGGCCACAACCCCCTCTACCCGGCATGAACAACGACGGCGGCACCTCCGCACAGACGCAGCTGCGGCCGAGGATTGCGGTCAGCTATGCGCAGGACGCGGTCTCCCATCCGGCGTGGTTCTCCGAGGTGCTGGCGGATCTGGCCCGCCGTGCGGTGGCAGGCCTGGACGCGGCCGGGGCCAACGCCGTCGTTATCAACGCCTCCTCCGGACACGTGTTCACCGCCAAGGATTACGACGGTGTGCTCATCCTCGGTGGGGGTGACGTGGACCCGGCGTGGTACGGCGGCAATACCACTGAGCCCACAGTGCATTGCGTCGACACGGTCGCGGACGAGACCGAGATCGACCTGGTCATCGGCGCCGTCGAGAACGGCCGGCCGGTCCTTGGAATCTGCCGCGGACTGCAGCTCATCAATGTGGCCTTCGCCGGTTCCCTGACCGAGGACCTGGGACCGGAGTCGCTCCACAGAATCCATCAGGAACGGCCGCCGATGGCCACCCACCCGGTGGCGATCGGCCGCGGAACCTTGCTGGCCGGAGCGCTCGGCCCGGGCGAAACAATGGTCCGGTCCGGACACCACCAGGCCGTCCGCAGGCTCGGCGACCGGCTCCGGGTAGTGGCGGCCGCCCCTGACGGCGTGGTGGAGGCGGTGGAGCTGGCACGCCGAGACGAGGGCTGGCTGCTCGCTGTGCAATGGCATCCCGAGGCCGAGGGCACCCCTGACGGGCAGCTTGAGGCTCTGCTGGAGGCCTTCGTCACCGCTTGCCGGGAGCGGATCGAACCACCCGGACTCGCCTGAACTGAGCGCTGGAGGTGTCCGGCCTACGTGGTCAGATGGCGGTCCGCATAGATTTTCATCGCGTCCCGGACGAAGCGGGCGCCCGCGTCGCCGCCGTAGTTCGCGCCGAAACGCGGGTCCGCCGCATACGTGTCGCCCAGTCCGGTGAAGTACCCGTACGAGATTTCCTGACCGCCGTTCGCACTGGCGAGCCAGTCGAACTGCCGTTGGGCCAGGTTCTGGGCTTCCGCGCTGTCGGCCGGGATGCCTGATGCTGCCGCGGCGGTCCAGGCCGCCATGAGGTCCTTCGTCCGGTCCACCCAGGCCGTGCGTTCGTCCGAACTCAGATTGCGCCACCACTGGTCGCCCTTGGCATAGGCATCCTGGCCCCAGCGTTCTTCAACCTCCTCTTTGTACTTTGTATGGTCGAAACCATCGAACATTTCGTCAGCCATCAGCTGCACGCCTCTTTCCGTCTTGTTGATTGTTGACTGGACTGATGCGATCTGGCGTTCGATCCGGTCCCGTTCCTGGAGAAGGATTTCCAGGTGCCCGCGCAGCGCGGCAGTCGTTTCGGTGCGGCCGTGCACCACCTTGGCAATCTCCGGCAGACCCAGACCCAGTTGCCGCAGCAGCAGGATGCGCTGCAGCGTCAGCAAAGAGCCGTCGTCGTAATAGCGGTACCCGTTGTGGCCGATACGGCTGGGAGGCAGCAGGCCGATGTCCTGGTAGTGGCGCAGCGTCCTGCTGGTAGCGCCGGCGGCCCTGGCGACCTCTTGAATGGACCACTCCATGCGGCGGCCTCCCTTCTGCCTTGTTCATATCCTTCACTATCCGTGTTGACGCAACGTCAAGGTCAAGCCCTCCGGTAGCTCAACCACCCACCGGAAGTTCAGGCGGAATTCCCACACACTGCCTCCGGCGGAGCGGCATGAGGTTACGATCGACAGCGTGACCAGACCCCGTGATAGCAATGCCGCACCTGATGCCGTGGCACCTGACGGTCACGGCCCGTCCCACGGCGATATCCGGGTGCCGGCAGTGCTGGCTTTGCTCCTGGCTGTGTTCGGCGGCATTGGGCTGGCGGTCCAGGGACGGCTCAACAGCGAGCTGGGCGTGCAGCTGCAGGACCGAATCGGTGCCGCATTGATCAGCTTCGGCACCGGCTTCATCGCGGTGCTGGTGTTCGCTACGGTTCTTCCGTCCGCGCGCGCCCGCCTGCGTCGGGTGCCCAGCCTGTTCCGGCAACGCAGGTACCCGCCGTGGTATTTGCTGGCCGGACTGATCGGTGCGTTTTACGTTTTTACGCAGACCGTGGCCGTTGGTCCCATCGGCCTGTCGCTGTTCACGATCGCCGTGGTCAGCGGCCAGCTGGCCTCCGGCCTGGTTGTCGACCGGTTGGGCCTTGGTTCGGGCAAGAAGATTCCGGTCAACGGTGTACGGATCGCCGGTGCCGTGCTGGCCTTGGCGGCCGCGGTGACAGCGGCGCTGCCGCATTTCGGGAACTCCCTTAACACCGGTTTGTTGGTCCTGCTCATGCTGCTGCCGTTGGCGGCGGGGCTGATGCAAAGCGTGCAGCAGGGCATGCTGGGACAGATCGCAATGGCGCATGGCAGCCCGGTCATTTCCACCCTGTTCAACTTCGGCACCGGCACCATGGCACTGCTGGCAGTATGGACAATCCAGGCTGGGCTCAGCGGGCAGGCCGGACTCCTAACCCCGCAGTGGTGGCTGTATACCGGTGGGCCGCTGGGGACGCTGGTGCTTGGCGCGGCCACCCTCAGCGTGGCGAACACCGGCGTTCTGCTCACCAGCCTGGGCATGATCGGCGGCCAACTGGTGGGCTCGCTGGTCCTGGACATCCTCTGGCCCACGGCCGGAAGCCTCGTTGGCGGAGCAACCATTGCCGGCATCTTACTGACCTCGTTGGCGCTGGTCATCGCCTCCCGGCCGTGGCGCGGAAAATAGCGTGCAACCCGTTAGTGGAGCGGAACCGGCCTGCTGTGCCGACGGTTAGCTCGCAGTGCGGAACGTTTCCATCTGCCGGTGGCGGCGCTGCAGGCTTTCTCGCCGGTGGTTGTCGTCACCGGCGGTCAGTTCAATGTGGCGTTTACCGAACCGCCATAGCAGCACGTCGTCGAGCAGTCGGTCCGGGCCGGGGGAGTAGCGGTGTTCCAACGCCTCGCGAACCTTGGTAATCACCTCCGCCTGGAGCAGGTCGACGAGGTTTGTGGTGGTCTTCAATCCGTGTGCGGCCAGGAGTTCGGCGGCCCAGCCCCAGTCGTCGTCGGACTTGCGGTCCACGTGGGGCAGCAGCGTCTGCCACACTTCGCGGATCCGCCGCGGTGTCAGCGGCGCCGCGCCTTCACCTTCTTCGTCCCAATAACCGGTAACCGTCTCGTAGCGCTCATGCAGTTCGGAGAACGTGGATTCCACTGCCTCGAGCATTGCGGCCGTGGCGGTGAACTGCCGGTCGAAATAGGGACTCCATGCCCTCGGGTTGGAGGCTTTGAAACGGATGTCGTGCTCGATCTCGGACCAGGCATGGGCCAGGATGGTGCGGATCTGGACCTCGAAAACATGGCTGCCGTTGGGCCTGGCCGGTTCGCCGAGTGCCTCCTGGAAGCGCTTGACCGCTGGGTTCTGGATGGTGCGGATGAGCAGATGCCTGCTGGAGTAGCCGTACGTGCCGGACTCGATGGAACCGATGTCCTTCTCCCGGTCGGCACGGATGTCGAATTCGCTGCGCTGGCGTTTGATCAGGCCGGCCGCTTCGCGGATCTCGTGCGGCAGGCTGACAATCACCCGGACACCGACCATGTCGTGCATATCGCGCAGCGGATCCGGGTATTCGAGGGTTGGCGTATCACCGGCGACGGCAGGCGGCAGGGTGCGGGAAGCCTTTTCCCGGAACGAGGCGACGGTTTTGGTCCGGGCCGTGACGAACAGCGGCTTTAGCTCGGTCTCTTGGAAGATGTCCCGGATGGTCGTCTGCATGTCGCGGGTGACTGCTTCGAGCTCAGGGCGTATACGTCCGAACTCATCGGTGCTGGCTTCAACGGACGGTCGCAGATCTTCATCCAGCCGGTCCCAATGCGTTCCCATGATCGGCTCCCTCGGGCGTGCGTCAGTGCAGGGTGCTGCACCACGAACAACCTACCAAGTCTTCCGGTGTCTACCGGTACTTGCGGTGCTGGTCTTCCTTCGTGGAGGGCCCTTCGGACGGCTGGGAGATCCACGGTCCGGTTCCTTCGGAAGGATCGATGACGCCGCGCTCGAGCCAGGTGTAGTCTCCGTCCAGCACTTTGCCGGCCAGCCGCCGGTCCGGGGTGTCCGAGTTCCGCCAGAGCTCGGTGAACAGCTGCCGGACGCGCTCGCGGGACTGCAGGCAGAAGGCATCTGCCAATTCGTAGGCGCTTTTGCCTTCGGCAGGATTCTGGCTGCGCAACAGTTCGGCCCTGCTGCAGACTGCGGCCATGGCGAAGAGCTCGGCTCCGATATCCACAATCCGGCCCAAGAAAACCTGCCGGTGTTCCAGCTTGGCCTGCCAGCGGCCCATGCCGGCGAAGGTGTGCCGGGCGAGCTTCCGCGAGGACCGCTCGACGAACCGCAGGTGCCCGGCCAACCGTCCGAATCCGCCGTACGACTTGGGGTTCATGCCCTGCCCGGCCAGCAGTTGCGGCAGCCAGCGGGCGTAGAAGCCACTGGCACCTATGGCAGCCCGGGCCTTGGCGGCCAGATCCGCGTCCGCCGAAGCAAGGTCTCCGGCGGCGGCCAGGTGGGCGTCCACGGCCTCCCGGGCGATCAGCAGGTGCATGATTTCGGTGGAGCCCTCGAAGATGCGATTGATCCGCATATCCCGCAGTTGCTGCTCGGCCGGCACAGCCCGCTCCCCGCGGGCTGCTAGGGACGCCGCAGTTTCGAAGCCGCGTCCGCCGCGGATCTGTACCAGCTCGTCCGCAACCTTGTAGGCCATTTCGCTGGACCAAAGCTTGGCCAGGGCCGCCTCGATCCGCACGTCTTTCATGCCGGCGTCGGCCATCGCCGCCGACAGCTCGAAGACCGACTCGAGGGCAAACGCGGTGGCGGCGATGAAAGCAATCTTCTTTCCCACGGCCTCGTGGCGGCCGACCGGGCGGCCCCACTGGACCCTCGCGTTGGACCACTCGCGGGCGATTTTCAGCGACCACTTCCCGGAGGCCGCGCAGAGGGCCGGCAGGGCCAGGCGCCCGGTGTTCAGTGTGGTCAGCGCGATCTTCAGGCCCTTTCCCTCACCGCCCAGCCGGTTGGCCGCCGGCACTGTGACATTGTCGAAGCGCGTCAGCCCGTTTTCGATACCTCTCAATCCCATGAAGGCATTGCGGTTTTCCACCGTGATGCCGGCCGCGTCAGCTTCGACAACGAATGCGGAGATGCCGCCAGGTCCGCCGTCGTGCGCCGGAACCTTGGCCATGACCACCACGAGTTCGGCGATGACCCCGTTGGTGGTCCAGAGCTTGCTGCCGTTGATCACGTACGATTCGCCGTCGTCGGTCGGGGTTGCGGTGGTGCCGAGCCGGGCCGGGTCCGAGCCGACGTCGGGCTCGGTGAGCAGGAACGCCGAGACCGCCCCCGCGGCGCACCGGGGCAGGAACCGCTGTTTCTGGTCCTCGCTGCCGAAGACCTTGACGGGCTCCGGGACGCCGATGGACAGGTGCGCCGAGAACAGGGCGCCGAGGCTCGGATGCACGGATCCCAGCAGCATCAGTGCGCGGCCATAGTAGGTCAGGGACAGGCCCAGACCGCCGTACTGCACCGGAATTTTCATGCCGAACGCGCCCAGTTCCGCTAGCTCCGCCAGATATTCGTCCGGTATCTTCGCGTCGCGCTCGATCCGGGCGCCGTCCATGGTCCGCGCGTACTTTTCCAGCCTTGCCAGGAACGCGTCGCCGGCTGCCGCATCCTTGGGTGCGGGAACAGGGTGCGGGTGGATGAGGTCCATGTCGAAGCGGCCCAGATAGAGGCCCTTGGCAAAACTCGGCCGCGTCCATTCCGTCTCGCGGGCGGCCTCCGCCACAGCGCGGGCGTCACGTTCCGTGACGTTGGCGCTCTGGCCGGTGGGCAGGTGCTGTTCAGTTCCGGTACTCATGGCAGTCCCCTTTGACCAGGGTCTGCCGCAGGCCGGAGACCCTTTAGCTGTCCTTCAATGTTACTCCCGGGTAGCCGGTTTTGTTACTGCTTGGTACGGGGCTGGCGGCAAGATTGCCGAAGGGGTCGAAGAGGCGGCGGTCCGGACGCGGGGAATAATACGTATTAGCTGAAGCTTCAAGTAATCAGATAATTGGAACCTGACCCGGGAGCAACATGGATTTCGGCATTTTTACCTTCGGCGAACTCACCCGCAATATCGACAGCGGCAAATCCTTCTCGCCCCACCAGCGGCTGACCGAGCTGATCGAGCTGGCCAAGATCGCGGACCAAGCCGGCATTGGGTTCCTGGGCCTTGGCGAGCACCACCGCCATGATTTCGCCATTTCGGCGCCGGAAATCGTGCTGGCCGCCATTGCGCGGGAAACCAAGAACCTGCGGTTGGCCACCGCCGTCACTGTCTTGTCCACGCAGGATCCGGTCCGGCTGTTCGAGCAGTTTGCAACGCTGGACTTGATCTCGGACGGCCGCGCGGAAATCATCGCCGGCCGCGGCGCCTTCACGGAGTCCTATCCGCTGTTCGGCTACGACATGGCGGACTACGATGCCTTGTTCGAGGAGAAGCTGCAGCTGCTGCTGGCCGCGCGCGATCAGGAGAACCTGACGTGGCGGGGCAACGTCCATCACAGCATCCACGGGATGGAGGTTGCTCCGCGCCCGCTGCAGGAGAAGCTGCCGGTCTGGGTTGGCGTCGGCGGAACGCCCGCGTCTTTTGAGCGTGCCGGCCGGCTGGGGCTGCCGCTGTATGTGGCACTGCTGTCCGGGCCGCAGCACTTCGCGCGGCTGGTGGAGTACTACCGCGAATCCGCCGTCGCCCACGGCCACGACGCGGCGCAGCTGCCCATCGGGACCGGCGGCCACTTCTTCGTGGCGCCAACCTCACAGCAGGCGCGCGACACGTTCTATCCGTACTACCGCGCGTACTTCGAGCAGAATATGCCGCGGAAGATGGGGCACTTTCCGCGCGAAACTTTCGAGGCGTGGGCCGGACCCGGCGGCGGCCTGCTCGCCGGCGGCCCGCAGGAGGTCATCGACAAGATCATGGAACAGTACGAGATCTTCGGCCACGACCGCTATATGGCGCAGGTGGGCCTGGGCGGCCTGCCGTTCGAGGACACGGCCCGGTCTATTGAGCTGCTCGCCACCGAAGTTATGCCGGTGGTGCAAAAGGAAACGCACCCCGCGAAACAGCCGTAACGGGGGGGGCCGGGCCGGCGTTTCAGTCCCTCCGCCGCTCAGTCCTCGGCCGCTGCCAGTAGGTCCAGGATGGCCGCGGCGCAGGCTTCGGGTTGTTCCCAATGCACAAGATGGCCGGCTTCCGGAATCAGTGCATGGCGCCACATGGGGTGGGCGGCAAGGAAATCCTGCACGATGTCCGGCGGGCGTGTGGCATCCCGGACTCCGGTGACAACCAGGGTAGGGGCCGTGATTTTGTCGGGTACTTCCTCCGCCGCGCCGGTCAGGCCGGCCAGCATGCTCGAACGTACGACGGCGGCCGGCAGCCGGAAGGGGGCCAGAAACCTTTCGAGGTCGGCACCTTGCGGCACGTTTCCGCCACGGAACCAGGCTGCGATCATTTCTTCGGCGGCTTCCTCGCCCGGCTGCTCCGGTCCGCCAAACAGACGGGTGAGGCGCTCCACGGTTGCCTGCGACGGTTTGACCGGGACCATCCCTGCCAACGTGAGCGACGCCGTCGTACGCGGAAAGCGGGCCGCGATGGTGGCCGCGATGCTGCCGCCGAGCGAGTGGCCCACCCAATGTACCGGTCCGCCGGCGGCGAATCTGAACGCGAAGTCCGCGGCGACGTTTTCCACCGTCCACTCAAAATCCGGCTCCAGCGGCCCGCTGTAGCCCGGCAAGTCCAGGATCAGCACCTCGTGCCCGGCCTCGCGCAGATAGCCGGCGAGCGGATTCCAGTAGCTGGCGGGGCAGGCCCAGCCGTGCAGCAGGACGAACGGTGCGGACATGTTTCGAGTATGCCCGAGTCGGGTGTCCGGCGGCCGATTTGCGGGGGAGTGGCGGAAGACCGGGGGCGCGGGAAGCCAAGCCCATGCAAATATCTGCCGCCAATTAGAGCAGTAAATCGTTTCTTAATCTGGGCCACAGTAGGCTAGCCTTACTTAAGTCTTTTTCGGTAGGTCAGGAGGTGGACTGTGGGAGCAGGGGTGTCGGTGCCGGCCCGTATCAATCAGCGCCCCCGCGGTCCAGTGCCCGAAGGCGCTTCCGTTGGCTCCGAACGTCTCGCCGCCGCACCCCAGAAGCCGGCGAAGTCCGGAAATCGCCGCGCGCTTGCGGGCATCCCGGTGGTGCTGGTGGTCCTCGCTCTGGTGTGCTTCGCCTCGCTGGCCTTCGGCGCCCGGCCGATAAGCTTCGAAACGCTCATCGCGGCGCTGACGGATTTCGATCCGGCCAACGGCGACCATGCAGTGGTGCACTCGCGCATTCCGCGGACCGTAACGGCCCTGCTGGTCGGTGCGGCCCTCGGCGTGGCCGGCGCCGCAATGCAGGGCGTGGCCCGGAACCCGCTCGCCGACCCGGGCATTCTCGGGGTAAATGCCGGCGCGGCGCTGGCAGTGGTTACGGGCATCTACGTCTTCGGCATCAGCAGCCTGAGCGGCTACATCTGGTTCGCCTTCGTCGGCGCGGCGGTTGCCGCCGTCGTTGTTTATGGCATTGCCAGCCTGGGCCGCGAAGGCGCGACGCCGATCAAGCTGGCGCTCGCCGGCGCAGCGCTCACCGCCGGCCTCAGTTCGCTCATGAACGCCATTCTGGTCAGCAGCCAGGACACGCTGGAGGCCTTCCGGTTCTGGCAGGTCGGCAACGTCAGCGGACGCGGCTGGGACGTCATCCTGCCCGTCATTCCGTTTGTAGCGGTCGGACTGCTGATCACGCTGCTCACCGGCCGGATCCTGAACAACCTTTCGCTGGGCGACGATGTGGCGCGCGGGCTCGGGCAGAAGGTTGGCCTCTCCCGCGCCATCACTGCCCTCGGGGTGGTCATCCTGTGCGGTGCGGCGACGGCACTGGCCGGGCCGATTGCCTTCGTGGGGCTGGTCATTCCGCACGTAGTTCGCGCGTTCACCGGGCCGGACTACCGCTGGATCCTGCCGTTCTCGCTGGTGCTGGCGCCGGTACTGCTGCTTGGTGCGGACATCGTGGGCCGGCTGATCGCGCTGCCCGGCGAGGTCCAGGCCGGCATCATGACCGCCATCATCGGTGCGCCCGTCTTCATCTGGCTGGTCCGGCGGCGGAAGGCGGCAGGACTGTGAGCAAGGTTCTGCACGATGTGGATGCGGCCGATGCTGTGAAGGCGGGAACGCGAGATCGTTCCTTGGCTAAGGCACCGTCCCTCGCGCAAGGAACGCCGTACCGCGAGGGACGATCTGGCGCAGGGGAGGCCGGCGCGGGGTCCACGGACAAGCGTGCCTCCGGGCTAAAGCGCCCCACCGGCCGCCAGCACCATTCCGGCCGCCAGCGCCGGCGCCGTGTTGTGGTCGCCGCCTTGGTCGCCGCCGTCGTCGTTCTCTTCTTTGTCAATGTCCTGCTGGGCAGCTACACCGTGACCATTCCCGACTTTTTCCGCCTGCTCGGCGGTGCGGACATTCCGGGCGCGAGTTTCATCGTGATGGAGAACAAGCTGCCGCGGGCGGTGACCGGAACGCTGATCGGTGTGGCGTTCGGCCTGGCGGGTGCGATTTTCCAGACCATGCTGCGCAACCCGCTGGCCAGCCCGGACATCATCGGAATCAGCTACGGTGCCAGTGCTTCGGCCGTGGCGGCCATGGTGATCTTCGGGCTGACCGGCGTGACCGTCTCTGTCGCCGCGATGATTGGCGCTCTGGCGATCGCCCTGCTGATCTATCTGGTGTCGCACCGTTCCGGGGCCTCCGGTGGGGCCAGCGCGCGGCTGATCCTGATCGGTATCGGGTTCGCCGCCATCATGCAGGCCGTGGTCGGCTACCTGATGACACGCACCGATACCCGCACGGCGCAGGGCGCGCTGGTCTGGCTCAACGGCTCGCTGAACTCCAGCAACTGGGACCGTGTGGCCGTGCTCGCCGCCAGCCTGGTGCTGCTGCTTCCGGCCGTGGCGATGCTCTCGCGCAGCCTCCGCGGGCTGGAAATGGGCGACGATGCCGCCGCCGGCCTGGGCGTTCGCGTGGGCCCTGCGCGGCTGGGGCTGGTGGTCACGGCCGTGCTGTTGGCCGCCGTCGCTACTGCTGCAGCCGGTCCCGTAGCTTTCGTGGCGTTCCTGGCCGGGCCGATTGCCCGCCGGCTGCTGGGCGGCGCCGGTTCGCTGGTGGCCGCGGGCGGTGTCGGCGCGGTGATAGTGCTCGCCGCGGATTTCGCCGCCGCCAACCTGATTCCCATGTTCCTGACCAACGGCACGGCTTTGCCGGTGGGAGTGGTGACCGGTGCACTCGGCGCGCCGTTCCTGCTCTGGCTGCTGGTCACTACCAACCGCGTCGGCCGAGGAGGCTAAAATGCGCACGCTCCAGTCCCGGAACCTCACCCTTGGCTATGACCAGCGCACGGTGGTGCAGGATCTCACGGTGGAACTGCCGGCGGGGCAGGTGTCCATCATCGTGGGCGCCAACGCCTGCGGGAAGTCCACCTTGCTTCGCGGGCTCGCCCGGCTGCTCAAGCCCACCGCCGGCACGGTGATGCTGGACGGCAAGGACATCCACGCCCGCTCCACGCGCGAGGTGGCCCGGGTCCTCGGCCTGCTCCCGCAGACGCCCACGGCGCCGGACGGGATCAGCGTCGCCGAACTGGTGGGCCGCGGCCGCTATCCGCATCAGGGCTGGTTCCGGCAATGGACTGCCAAGGACGACGACGCCGTGAACGCGGCCATGGCGGCAACGGACACGGATGAGCTGGCCGGGCGGGACGTGGACGAGCTCTCCGGCGGCCAGCGCCAGCGGGTCTGGATTGCGATGGCCCTGGCCCAGGAAACGGACATCCTGCTGCTGGATGAGCCCACCACCTTCCTGGACGTCACGCACCAGATCGAAGTGCTGGATCTGGTCACGGACCTGAACCGGCGCAAGGGCACCACCGTGGCCATTGTGCTGCACGACCTGAACCTGGCCGCGCGCTACGCCGACCATCTGATCGCCATGAAGGCCGGCGAAGTGGTGGCCGAGGGGCCGCCGTCGGACGTCGTGACCGAGCAACTGGTGTCCGACGTTTTCGGGCTCGAATCCCGGGTGATTCCCGATCCGGTGTCCGGCACGCCGATGGTCGTCCCGGTAGGACGCCACCACAGCAACGGCGGCAGCATGCCGTCCGCAGCATGACCGCCGCCAAGCACGCCCCTTCGAACGGAGAATCACGATGACGGCACTCGCCACCGAAACAGCAGTCACCCCCGTCCTGGCTTTCGACGTCGACGTCGCAGCCGTGCGGGAACTGTCGCCGAACTTCCGCCGGATCACCTTTACCGGAGAAGGTCTCAGGCTTTTCGGCGTCGACGGCCCCACGCTGGACCTGCGCATCAAGGTGGTCGTGCCCGCCCTGGACGCGGCCGGTCGCGAGATCCCGCTGCCGACGTTCGGCGACCCCCAAGCGCCGGAATCCGGCCCGGGCGCCACCGCGCTGACCGGAGGCTGGTACCAGCACTGGCTGTCCCTGGACGAGCGCACGCGCGGCTCCATGCGCACCTACACGGTCCGGGACTTCCGCTCCGGCCAGACCCCGGAGCTCGACGTCGACTTCGTGATGCATTTCGATGCCGATGGCAAGGGCGGGCCGGCTTCGATGTGGGCGGACCGCGCGGTGGCCGGGGACCGGGTGACGATCATCGGGCCCAACGCAGGGGCCGTCAATTGCACCACGGCCAAGAACTATGGCGGCATCGAGTGGCGTCCCGGACTGGCATCGCACGTGCTGCTGGCAGGCGATGAAACCGCTGTCCCGGCGATCGCCGCCATCCTGGCCGCGCTGCCGGCGGACATGACCGGGAACGCCATCCTCGAAGTGCCCGATGCCGCGGACTTCCAGGAGCTGGTGACAGCGGCAAACATCGAATTCAGCTGGCTGGCGCGCGGTGACCGCCCGCATGGCGAGCTGCTCGATGCTGCGGTGCGGGACGCCGTCGTTGTTCCCGGGGCCGGCCTGCGGCAAGGCGAGGGCGACGAGCCCGAGGACGTCGACATCGACAACGTGATCCTGTGGGAAACCACGGTGGAATCTACCCGCCCGTTCTACGCCTGGATCGCCGGCGAGGCGGCGGTCATCCGGGAACTGCGGCGTTACCTGGTGCGCGACGTCGGCATCGACCGCAAGCAGGTGGCCTTCATGGGTTACTGGCGGCAGGGCAAGGCCGAAGCCTGAGGTTCATGCGGTTGGACTCCCGCTGCCTGGCGTGGGCGAGAATTGAAGCATGACCATCGCCAAGTCCGTCCTGCTCTTCGCCCTGGCCGCCCTCGCCGAGATCGGCGGCGCATGGCTGATCTGGCAGGCGGTGCGTGAAGACCGGGCCTGGTGGTTTGCCGGGCTGGGAGTCATGGCCTTGGGTGCCTACGGCTTCATCGCCGCGTTCCAGCCCGATGCCAACTTCGGCCGAGTGCTGGCCGGCTACGGCGGGATTTTTATTGCCGGCTCGCTGGCCTGGGGCATGGTGATGGACGGTTTCCGGCCGGACCGCTGGGACTATATCGGCGCCGCGATTGCTCTGGCCGGCGTGGCGGTACTCATGTATGCCCCGCGCGACGGCGCCTGACCCGGGTCGAACTCGGCCTGCTCAGAACAGCTCCACCACACGCCGCCCGGCAAGGCCCAGCGGCACCGGCAAACCTATTGTGCCGTCGCCCGTGCCCGGCAGCAGCAGCAGCCTCCCGGCCGGGTCGAGAACAATCAGGTCGGGCGTTCCGTCCGCATTGAAGTCGCCGGGCGTGGCAACGGACATCACCCTGAACCGCACTCTTCCCGCGGGCACGGGGTCCTCGACCTGCCCGCTCCCGGTCCCGGCCAGCAGCCAGAATCTGCCGGCAGCGTCCGAGACATGATGTCGGCCGTTCCATCGCCGTCGAAGTCCCCGGGGGAGAACAAATGGGCCGGCGGGCGTCTGCCGTGCAGGATCAGTGTCCGCGGCCGCAGGCCAGTCGCGCCTCCCCGATGCAGCCACAGCGCCCCGCTGTCGTCGCCGGTAATGACGTCGGCTCGGGAATCGCCGTCGAAATCGCCGGGCAGGAAGAAATCGCGCACACCGGACCAGCCCGAGCCTAATACCCGGAGCCGCTTGGTCCCGCCGTAACCGTCGCCGGGATGCAGCAACAGCACGCCGTTCCGGTGCAGGGTGAGGATGTCATGACGCCCGTCGCCGTCGAAATCGCCTGCCGAGTCCATCGCCCTGGCCTTGGGCCACTTCCCGGTGCCGGTACTCGCTGTTCCCAGCCGGCCACCCGAGGTTGACGGAACAAACCAGAGCGATCCGTCACGGGTGCGGGCAAAGAACTCGCTCCGGTTCTGCGCGGAGAAGGTCCGCGAGTAGACCCGGACCGGCCGGGCCGGTGCGGGCGTCGTTTCATAGTCGTCCGCTGAAGCTTCGACATTCCCGGTGAGGGTCACACCGCGCCAGTCCGGCGTCAGGGACAAGACCCGGTGGTGGCCGTCGGGGTTCCCGTCCCATGTGTCCCGCCAGCTGTAGTCGTAGGTGAGGACGGAGCCCGGCGCGGAGAATTCGAAGCCTTCCAAAGACAGCTCCCCGCCGACCACAGGCTCGCCTGCAATTACCGGCGGCGAGACAATTTCGATGTCCCGCGGCACCAGTCCGACGGCGGGCACGACGGAAACGGCGGCGGTGGCGGCACGTGCAGAGGATGAGGGCGGATTCCCTGCTCCAAAGCCGGCTGCGGCACAAACAGGCACAGGACGCAGACAATTCCGGCCAGTCGGCGCTGGCCGCCCCGGGCGTGTACATGCGCCATGTCCGTTCCCCGCAGGAAGCTGTCCGGATCCGCCTGCCCCGGAGCTATCAGAAGTACTTCCTCCAGCGTACGCCGCGCCTCCTTGGCCGGGAACGGGCACGGAAGGTGGATGTGAAGCACAGCCTCAAATGGCGCCAACTACTCCGCTAGGCGCGCGTGATTGTCCCCAACTATCGGGCGGGGCCGCGACTCCATATCCAGCAGCCGGAATCGAAACAGCGCAGCAACACCAGCAAGCGGACCAACGACGAGGACGAGGAAAGCGTACTGCCACCCCACCAGCATGGCGATGATTGGAACGATCTGAATGGACGCGATCGTGACGAGGAATCCGAGGGCAGTTTGGATCGTCAGGGCGGTACCGACATGCTCAGGTTCAGTCACTTCGCTCAAGAGCGCGGAGAACACTCCAGAGTCAGCGATCACTGCAGCGCCCCAAAGGGAAAAGAATACGATCAGGACAGGCCGGGAGACATCAAAGAAAGCCACAGAGAGGATGCAACAACCACCGCTGAGAGCAAGAGAAAGTCCTGCCGTCACTGCGCGACCGTGGCGGTCAGCGGCCCAACCTCCAAGCACGCAGCCGACCACGCCGGCGACGCCCAGGCAGAAAAATACCGTGGCACTGACCGATGAGCCCGGGTGGGAAGTCTGACTCTGCGATGCCAGCATGAAAGAAGGCAGCCACGTCCACAACGCGTAGAGTTCCCACATGTGCCCGTAATAACTGATGTTGACCAGCCGCTGGGCACGATTGCGAAGCATGCGCAGCACGAACCCAGGGTCGAGGCTAACTGAACGGCTTTCAAACAGAGGCCCAGGCCGAACAGCCGCCGCGCACAGCATGCCCCCGGCCAGGGTTACGCCAGCAACTACGAGAAGAACTGCTTCCCAGGGAAGCTGAAAAGCACCGATCAAGTGCGGCAACGTAGACCCCAGCGTGAGTGCGCCGATCAACAGCCCGAAGGCCCGTCCCCGTTGAACCGGACTTGACCAGGACGCCATTAGCTTCATCCCCACCGGGTAGACCCCAGCCAGAAAAATCCCTGTGGCAAACCGCAAGAGGACCGCGCTGACAAACCCCTCGGTCCACAGCGCAAAGACAACTGTGGCAGCGGCGGCACCGCAGGCTGACCATGCGAGTAACCAGTCCGACCGCACACGGTCGGCAAGGTTGGTCAGTGCAGAAACCGTTGCACCCAGCACAAAGCCGACCTGGGTTGATGCAGTAACCCATACGGCGGCTGCAGGGCTGATTTGCCACTCGAGCTGAAGTGAGGGAACAACTGCCGAAGCCGAAAACCATACAGTCAGGGCCATGACCTGGACCCCGGCAATCAGCGCCCGTTGTTTGGGTGCCCCTTTGCCGAGCTGGCCCGTCAGTTTGCCTGGGTCACTTCGATCCGCGGTAGCTTCGCCACTCATAGCGGCAATGCTTCCGCCATGTACGCGGAACGGCTACGAAGTTCTGGTTACCAGGTGACAATGCAGGCTTGTGGCCGCTTGGTACGGTTGCCAGATGGAGGGAGGGCGTTCATGGATCTTGACTTGGAAACCTTGAGGCTCTTGGAGAATATCAACCGGACGGGAAGCCTCCGCCGCGCAGCAGAAAGTGCCGGGGTTACCCAGCAAGCGGTCTCGGCACGTATCCAGCTTGCAGAACGCCGCCTTGGGCGGGCACTTGTTCATCGTTCACGCAGCGGTTCAGAACTGACGGACGACGGTAAGCTCGTGATCGAGTGGGCCAGGCCCCTCCTGGAAGCCGCTGACATCTTTGCAGCGTCTGTACGGACACTCCGCAGCAAAGCCGATATTTGCGTGGCCGCCAGCCAGTCAATTTCAGAGCAACTGCTGCCTGGGTGGATGGATGCACTCAGACAGGCCCCGGATGCTCCCACGGTCCGTCTCATTTCCGGCAGCAGCGCAGACGTCATCAAGCGAGTACGTGGACACGTGGCGACCCTAGGATTTATCGAGGCGCCCGAAGTGCCGACTGACCTTGCCTCGCAGCGGATCCGGAGCGATCCGCTCGCCGTCGTAGTCTCCCCGGACCACCCATGGGCCGGACAAGGCCGCGTTATTCCACCAGCAGAACTGGCCCGCACGCCTTTGATCTGTGACGACAAGGGGTCCGGTCGCTGCACTCTCGAACTGGCACTGCATGCCGCTGAAGTCGACGGTAGCTTGGCGCCACCGGCCGCTATCATGACAGGAACTGGCGCGATTGCCGGTGCTGCCGCTAGTGGTATTGCGCCCGTCGTCGTGAGCCGCTCATTGGTCCGCCCCCATCTCGACAGCGGCGCTCTGGTTGAAGTTGAAATCGAGGGCATACAGCTCTACCGCCCGTTCACCATGGTCTGGACCGGACAACCCGCGCGGACTTCGGCCGCCCACAAGTTCCTCTCCATCATCACGAGCCGGACGGATGCTGGTACCACTCGAACCAACAGGCACACCGGCGGGTTTGTTAATCTGTCAGGGTGACTTTTACTCAACGGTTTGTGGCCCTCGGAGACTCGTTCACGGAAGGCGTCGGGGACAATGACCCACAGTTGCCCAACGGGGTGCGCGGCTGGGCGGACAGGGTGGCCGAGCAGCTGATGCTGGCGGACCAGGGCTGGGGCTATGCGAATCTGGCGATCCGCGGAAAGAAGATCCGGCAGGTTCTCGCCGAACAGATTGAACCTGCCCTGGCACTGAACCCCACTCTCGTGACCATCTACGCCGGCGGCAATGACATCCTGCGTCCCAGTGTGGACATCGACGAACTCATGAAAGAGTATGACCGCGGCATCGCCAGACTCGCGCAGTCCGGCGCCGACGTCGTGATGTTTACCGGTTTTGATTCCGCCGGGTCGGCCGTTTTCGGCAAGACCCGGGGCCGCACGGCGATCTACAACGAGTGGGTACGTGAAATCGCGGAGAAGCACGGCGCGCGGATTGTGGACTACTGGCGGATGCGGGAGTTCCAGGACTGGCGGTATTGGGACGAAGACCGGCTCCATATGTCCGCCGCTGGCCACACCCTCATGGCCAAGCGGGTGCTGGAGACGTTGCAGGCCGATGATCTCATCGAGCTTCCGGAGCTTCCGGCCCTGGGCACGCTGACGCGGCGTGAATCGCTGGTGGCCAACGCCCGCTGGGCCCGGGAGTACGTTGGGCCCTGGATTGCCCGCCGAGTGCGCGGCGTTTCCTCCGGCGACAGCCTGGCGCCGAAATACCCGCAACTCGCCAGCCTGGATTTGCGGGTGTAGCCGCGCCGCTTCGGTCAGGTTCCCGGGATCTGGCACCCGCCGCCGGAGCAGGGCTGAAAAGTTGAATCATCAAGTATGTGGCAGAATAGAGGTATGACTTCTGCACGTTGGCTTGATCCCGAAGAACGCCAGGCTTGGCTCGCCTTGCTGGCTGTCACCACCCTGCTGCCAGGCAACCTGGACGGCGCTTTGCAGCGTGAGGCCAAAGTCACGCTCTTCGACTACAACGTCCTGGCCATGCTCTCCGAAGCGGAGGACCGTTCATTGCCGATGAGTGAGCTGGCTTCACGCACCTACTCGTCCCTGTCCCGGCTCTCCCATGTGGTCAAGAAGCTGGAACTGCGCGGCTGGGTCAAGCGCAGCCCCTGCGCCGAGGATGCCCGGGTGACCATGGCCACCCTGACCGAAGACGGCTACTCCGCTATCGAGCAGCTTGCCCCGGCACACGTCGAGTCCGTTCGGGACGCGGTTTTTGACGGGCTCGACCACAAGGATGTTGCCGATCTGGAGCGGTTGGGTAAGAAAATCGTCCAGCGGCTGGAGCCGAGCAGTTGGGTACTGCGCGAACCCCGCATCAACAGCTGAGCCCGCAGGCACCGGACGCGTATCACCTGAAGTGTCCCCGGTTTGGCTGAAACGCCGCTGGGCCCTAAGATGGAGTGGTGTTAAGTCACGCAACCTGCGGGTTGCCCGTGTCGGCTGGGCAGGAATGTGCAGTTGGTCCAGGTCAGTCGGTAAGTTGCGTGAATTCCCGTGTCAACCTAGAATTTAAGGCTGTTGCTGAGCCGGTCCCTTCGGGGACCAGCGGTAGGCAGCGCCTGGACTTCACCGTCTTCCCCGCGGCGAGGCACTTCGGCTGGATCTCACCCCGCCTGGTTCACCTCCGGAAAGTCGCAGTAATAACGGTGTCAAAACTGGTGACGGGCGCTCTTACACGCAGATTCAGAGGCAGCTACACCGCTGTATCTGTGCAGGTCCGTCAATATTTACTAAAACTTGGAGGAGAGATCATGGCAGCTCATTGCCAGGTGACCGGAGCCGTACCCGGCTTTGGCCACAGCATTTCGCACTCGCACCGCCGCAACAAGCGCCGGTTCGATCCGAATATCCAGAAGAAGCGCTACTGGGTTCCGTCCCTGCGCCGCAACGTCACGCTGCAGCTTTCTGCCCGCGGCATCAAGACCATCGACGTCCGCGGTATTGACGCCGTCGTCGGCGAACTGATCGCGAAGGGTGTGAAGCTCTAGTGGCAAAGGACAAGGACGTACGTCCCATCATCAAGCTGAAGTCCACTGCGGGCACCGGCTTCACCTACGTCACGCGGAAGAACCGTCGTAACGACCCGGACCGTCTGGTCCTGAAGAAGTACGACCCGAAGATCCGCAAGCACGTCGAATTCCGAGAGGAGCGCTAAGACATGGCAAAGAAGTCCAAGATTGCTCGCAACGAGCAGCGCAAGGTCATCGTCGAGCGCTACGCCGAAAAGCGCCTTGAACTGAAGAAGACCCTGGTTGACGAAAACGCAACCGACGAGGCACGCGAAGCAGCCCGCCTGGGCCTGCAGAAGCTGCCCCGCAACGCTTCTCCGGTCCGCCTGCGCAACCGCGACCAGATCGACGGTCGTCCCCGCGGCACCCTCCAGAAGTTCGGCATTTCCCGTGTTCGCTTCCGCAACATGGCGCATGCCGGCGAACTGCCGGGCATCAAGAAGTCCAGCTGGTAAAAACCGGCAGGCAATAGCCTCATGAAAGGCGGCGGTCTTCGGACCGCCGCCTTTTCGCGTGTTCAGCCCGGTTTCGGCAGGTGATTATCGGGCTGAACCGACCAAACGTCGCCAAAACTGGCAGATTCCCCACAATTTCGGGGAAAAATCGCCAGATCACGCGGAATTTGCCGGAACTTGGCGGCGTAACTGGTAAGTTTTCGGACAGAAGCTTTTCACGACCGTGCAAGGCTCTAATAACCGAAGTAGTCCAGGAGGACATAAATTGGCTATCAACCGTAGTGAACTGGTCGCAGCAGTAGCAGAGAAGGCTGGCACCAGCCAGACTGCAGTGAACGGCGTTCTGGACGCTGTCTTCGACATTTTCGCAACCTCCGTTGCCAAGGGTGAGAAGATCACCATCCCCGGCTGGCTCGCCGTTGAGCGCACCGACCGTGCAGCCCGCACCGGCCGCAACCCGCAGACCGGCGAAACCATCCAGATCGCCGCAGGCCACAGCGTCAAGCTGACCGCAGGTTCGAAGCTGAAGGCTGCCGTCTCCAACAAGAAGTAGACTAAACGGACTTCTTACAAGGCCGCTGCCGGATCCCGGCGGCGGCCTTGTCATTTAAACCCAAGGACCGGAAGGTAGGGTGCTGCTGCGCGCAGATTGGCCGAAATTCTACTGGGGGTAGAGAATGGATACCGTGTCAGCACCATCAGCAAAGCAGTCTTCCCAGCAGCCCGCCGCCGGGGAGCCGCCGCGTCCTGCCGCGATCACGGCCGAGGGTATCGGCAAGCTATGGCTCCTTGCTGCAGCCGCAGTCGTCGTGCTTGCCCTCGTCGCCGCCCTGATCTACTCCGGTGCCGCAGCTACCCGCCAGCTCTCGGACCCTGGAGCGCTCACGCGCTGGGGTCTGCCCGCGGCGAAAGCTGTCCACAACCTCGCGCTGGCGGCCGTGATCGGCTCTCTGGTGTTCGCGGTGGCCATTGTGCCCAAGCGCCTGCGACGCTCGCGCAAGTCGGACCATGAGGACGACAGTCCGGAGCACCCGGCGTTCACCCGCGTACTGGCCCTTGCCGCTGGAGCGGCAATTGTGTGGACGCTGGCCGCCGTCGCTGTGCTGGTGCTGTCCTTCTCCGATATTTCCGGTTTGCCGCTGAGCGGAGATGCCGGATACACCTCGGCGCTGGTCGGCTACATGACGGACATCGCCACCGGGCAAGCCTGGCTTGCCATTACGATTGTCGCCGCGATCGTGGCCACCCTGACCTTCGGCGTCCGCTCGCTGACCGCACTGGCATTTACACTCGTGCTGGCGACCGTAGGCGGCCTGCTGCCCATGGCACTGACCGGCCACTCCGCCGGCGGCGACGACCACTACGGCGCGGTCAACTCCATCGGCCTGCACCTGCTGGGCGTCTGCCTCTGGGTGGGCGGGCTGATTGCCCTCGCCTTCCTGTCTGGCACGCTTGGCTCCAAGGACATCACCAAGCAGGTGCTCAAACGCTATTCGGCGCTGGCCCTGATCAGTTTCTTCCTGGTCTTCTTTTCCGGCCTGATCAACGCGGGCATCCGAATTACCTCGCTGGACCAGATCGCCAGCGACTATGGGGCCCTCGTTGTCTTCAAGACGCTGGCAACGCTGCTGCTGGGCGCCATTGGCTTCATGCACCGGCAGTGGATCGTGCCGCAGCTGGGGACCAAATCAGCGGCGCGGGTGCTGTGGCAGTTGATCGCCGTCGAACTGCTGATCATGGGCGCCATCTCCGGCGTGGCCGTCGCGCTGGCCAGGACCGCGCCGCCGACACCCGAGGAACTGCCGCCGGACGCATCGCCGGCCCGCATCCTGACCGGCTACGATCTTCCGCCCGAACTCGCTGGCTCCGCGTGGATCACCACCTGGCGCTGGGACTGGCTCTGGGTGGCCTTCACCTTGATCGTGGGCATCGCCTACCTCATCGGCGTGGTGCGGGTCCGCCGGCGCGGGGATTCCTGGCCGATTGCCCGCGCTGCCAGCTGGATTGTGGGACTGCTGGCGCTGACGTACGTTACCTCCGGTGCGCCGGCGGTCTACGGCATGGTGCTGTTCAGCGCCCATATGCTGGACCATATGGCGCTGACCATGGTGGTGCCGCTGTTCCTGGTGCTAGGCGCGCCGGTGACGCTGGCGCTTAAGGCCCTGCCGCCACGGCAGGACGGCAGCCGGGGTCCGCGCGAATGGATCCTGTGGCTAGTCCACTCGACCTTCTCCAAGGTCATCACGCACCCGCTCTTTGCCGCCGCCAACTTCGCCGGCTCCATCATCATCTTCTACTACTCGCCGGCCTTCAGCTTCGCCCTGCACGAGCATGTGGGACACGAGCTGATGAACGTCCATTTCCTGCTCACCGGCTACCTGTTTGTCCTGTCGATGATCGGCCAGGACCCGGTGCCGTACCGCGCGCCGTTCCCGCTGCGGCTGGTCCTGCTCTTCGCGACCATGGCCTTCCACGCGTTCTTCGGGGTTGCCCTGACGAGTTCGACGTCGCTGCTGCAGGCCTCGTGGTTCGGCAGCATGGGCCGGGACTGGGGACTTTCGGCCATGGAGGACCAGCGCCTCGGCGGCGCCATCATGTGGGGAGTCGGAGAAATACCGACGCTCTGCGTGGCCATCGGCGTGGCCCTGATGTGGTCACGAACGGACGCACGGGAAACAAAGCGTAAAGATCGGGCCGCTGACAGGAATAAGGATGCGGAGCTGGCTGCTTATAACGATATGTTTGCCAGACTGGCACAGCGGGACGAGCAGGTAACACGTACCCCGTCCCAGGCCCCCACAGATTCCAGCCGGAACCAAGGAGATACCCCATGACCGAGGCAGCCGAGACGTCCATCCGCACCAATTACCGCGTGCGGGCGTCCGAACTGGTGGGCCGCAACTGGCTCAATACCGGCGGCAAGCAGCTGGGACTGGAGGATCTGCGCGGCAAGATCGTTTTGCTCGACTTCTGGACCTTCTGCTGCATCAACTGCCTGCACGTGCTGGATGAACTGCGGCCGCTGGAGGAGAAGTACCGGGACGTGCTGGTCACCGTGGGCGTGCACTCGCCCAAGTTCGAACACGAGGCGGATCCGGTGGCCCTGGCTGCCGCCGTCGAACGCTATGAGATCCACCACCCGGTGCTGGACGATCCGGAGCTGGACACCTGGCAGGCCTATTCCGCCCGCGCTTGGCCCACCCTGGTTGTTGTCGACCCGGAAGGCTACATCGTGGCCCATCTGTCGGGCGAAGGCCATGCCGGCGGACTCGAGTCGCTGGTGGAAGAGCTGATCGCCGAACACGAGGCCAAGGGAACCCTGCACCGCGGCGACGGCCCCTACGTGCCGGCCGAAACCACCGCCGGTGTCCTGCGCTTCCCGGGCAAGCTTGTCCCGCTGCCGGACGGTGTTGGCTCCGCCGGCGAAACGTTCCTGGTTTCCGACACCGGGCACCACCGGCTGGTGGAACTGGCGGCGGACCTGGACACCGTGCTGAATATTTACGGCTCGGGGGAGAAAGGCTGGCAGGACGGCTCGGCGGATGCCGCGCGCTTCAACGAGCCCCAAGGCCTGGCGCTGCTGCCCGAAGACGTACGCGCAAAGGCCGGGTACGACGTCGTCATTGCCGACTCTGTTAACCACCGTTTGCGGGGACTCACCCTAGCGACCGGCGCCGTGGACACCATCGCCGGCAACGGCGTCCAGCGCCTGCTGGATGCGGAAAACCAGCGCGCGGCCGCGTCCCTGGCCGAGGCAGGGCCGGGCTCCGTGGCAGATGAGGCCGCCTCTGGCGAAGACCTCGGCGAGGAACTCGCGGAGGTGCTGGCTACAGCTTCCTCCTCGCTGGGGGAGGACCCGCTGGCCGTCTCGCTCAGTTCGCCTTGGGACGTGTTGTGGTCCACCGCGCTGAACAAGGTTGTGGTGGCCATGGCCGGCGTGCACCAGATCTTCTCCTTCGACCCGGCCAACGGGCAGGTAGCTGTCCTGGCCGGCACCGGCTTGGAAGGCCTGCAGGACGGCGAGGCTACCGCGGCCTGGTTCGCGCAGTCCTCCGGCCTGGCCCAGGACGCCAACGGCAGCATCTGGGTCGCAGACTCGGAGACGTCCGCGCTGCGCGTCATCTCCTTCCCCGAGGTCAAGGGCAGCGAGCGCGTGCAGGTGCAGACCGCCATCGGTACCGGGCTCTTTGATTTCGGTTTCCGCGACGGCGATGCCGAAGAGGCACGCCTGCAGCATCCGCTGGGCGTGACCGTGCTTCCCGACGGCTCTGTGGCCGTGGCCGACACCTACAACGGCGCGGTCCGCCGCTACGATCCCGCCACCGGGACCGTTTCCACGCTGGCCCGCGGCTTCGCCGAGCCCTCCGACGTGCTGATGGACACCTCCGCGGTGGCGGACGGGGGAGAGCCGCTGCTCATTGTGGTCGAGGCCAACAAGCACCAGCTGGTCCGCATCCCCCTCCCCAAGGAAGCGCTAACCGTGGACGAGGGTGCCTCGCAGACGCAGCGGCCGAAGACCGAGGTCTCGGCCGGTCCGCTGGCGCTGACCGTGCGGTTCGCCGCGCCCAAGGGGCAGAAGCTCGATGACCGTTGGGGCGATCCCACCCAGCTGAAGATCTCCTCCTCGCCGGAGAACCTGCTGGTGTCCGGCGGCGGCACGTCCGTGGGCCTGGTCCGCGAGCTGGTACTGGCTGAAGACGTTCCCGAAGGCGTCCTGCACATCACCGCCCGCGCGGCAGCTTGCGACGGCGAGCCCGGGGGCGAAATTCCCGACCACGCGGCTTGCCACCTGTACCAGCAGGACTGGGGCATTCCGGTAGTGCTGGGTAGCGGCAGCGGCGAGCTGACGCTGGACCTGCGCGGGCTGGACTAAAGAGAACGGTGCCGAGCGGCGCCCGGGGACTGCCGACGGCGGTACCCGGGCGCCGTCGTCGTTAGCAGGTTGCAGCAGTGAGGTAATCCCAGGCAGGCCTCCGCCGCGAGGCGGGGACGGCTGCGGTTGGCGGCTCAGTACTCCACAACGGGGGTGAGCGTGACGTTGCCGTCATTGACGGCGAGGCTGCCGGTGAAGGTGAAGTCCTGCTCCAGCTCGCGAGGAACGGCCTGGCCGGTGAAGAGATCGATCTCCACCACATTGAGCTTCGCAGTCCCGGTCAGCGGCTTCATGACCCAGGTGCCGTTGCTGGGCTCGATCGTTACCTCGGGGTAGTCCACGATGTCCCAGTTGATGCTGTCGTCCTGAACGCGGTTCATGGCCTGGCTGAAGGGGCAGCCGGCCGGCTGCAGTACCTTCTGCTCGGCGCAGCCGTCAAGGAAGCCGCGGACCTGCGCCGTGACTTCTTCCACGAGCTTGGGTGTTGCCTGCGTGGACAAGGACAGCCGGGCCTCGGCTGCCTCGGCCGGTTCGGTTACCACGGATTCCACGGCGGGAGCGGCAAAGAACTGGCTGGTGTAGTGCGCTTCGAAGGTGCCGGGCACAAAGACCGAGAACTCGCCTTTGCCTTTCGGCAGGGCAACGCGGGTGCCGTTGAGCGAGGCTTCGTCCTCATTCACCACGCTGATGTCGAGTGTGGGCAGCGTGGTGGGAACAAAGGCCCACTGGTTGAAGAACAGCCAACTGGTGCCGGACTTCTCCAGCTCGAAGGTCGTGGTCTGTTTGGTTCCGTCAATCGTGTAGTGGACGGGCAGTTCCACCCGGTTGCTGTCGATCTCCACGGGCTCGCCCACATCCAGATCTTCCAGGTCCGCCACGGATTGCTTGAGGGCGGGGCCGTCCAGCAAAGCCGCGTTGGCGTCCGGAACGGTGGCGTTCAGCAGCCCCAGCGCCTTGGACCCGTCGCCGTCCCGCAGGGCGTCGATATACGCACGGACCTGATGCTGAGGACTGTAGACATTGGCGTTAACCAGCACCACGGTCAGCACGGCGGCGGCTATGGCAAGCATTAAACAGAGCAGCCATGCAGCCACCGTCTTGAGCACCGTCGAATTTCCCACGCTCTTACGTTACCTGTTGGCGGGGCAGGAACCTTGACCGCTGTTAGCTACGTTACGCCCCGGCAAGGCAAGGCAACTACCAACGACGACGACGGCGCCGAGTGCCGAAGAGCCCGCGGACCAGTTCGCGTCCTAGAACCGTAGCCGCCTGGACGGCCACGTCCTTGATCAGATCCGCCGTGTCGTCCTTCTTGCCCGGCTTCCCGGACTGCCCCGGAGCCTGCCGCTCCGGGGCACGCCGTTCACGAGCAGGCTGCCCGGCTCCCGGCACAGGCGGATAATCCGGCGGCGGGGACGGTGTACTTGTTGCGGGGCGGCTCGACGGCCGGCCGAGGATGGCCTCCTCGATGCGGCGTGCTTCGGCATCGATATCCGCTTGCGTCCGCGGGACGGAGGCGCCGTTATTATCAGCGCGCGTGCCGCCGTGAGTGCCGGAGCCATCGTCGCCGATTCGCCCGGCTTTGGTGGCGGTGACGCTCCCGGAGCTGCCGGATCCGCCGTCGTGGTTAGGAGCAGGAATTCCGCGGAGCTTTTCGAAGGCGGAGTGGCTGTCCACGGCCGGCGCGTATACGGGCAGCAGCCGCGATTCCTGCACGATCCTGTCAACGGTGGCGACAGGCGAGGGGCCGATCGTGGATTCCGGCGCACAGATCTTGGTCCAGGCGACGGGTGACGGAGCGCCTCGCTCGGTCATCACCGTGACCACAGCCTCCCCGGTGCCGGCATTGGTCAGCACTTCCTCCAGGTCGTAGGCGCTGGACGGGAACGTGGACACCGTGGCTCTGAGGGCTTTGGCATCGTCGGGCGTAAACGCGCGCAGGGCATGCTGGATCCGGTTTGCCAGCTGGCCGAGCACCTCGGACGGCACATCCTTGGGCGTCTGGGTGACGAAGAAGATCCCTACGCCCTTGGACCGGATCAGCCGGACGGTCGTCATGATGGATTCGAGGAACGCGTCCGAGGCGTTGCGGAAGAGCAGGTGCGCCTCGTCAAGGAAGAACACGAGCTTGGGCTTCTCGGTGTCGCCGACCTCGGGCAGCTCGGCGAAGAGGTCCGCGATCAGCCACATCAGGAATGTAGAGAAAAGCGCAGGCCGCGCCAGCAGGGTCGGCAGTTCCAGGCAGGAGATGATGCCGCGGCCATCCTCGGCCAGCCGGAGGAACTCCGTGGTGTCGAACTCGGTTTCGCCGAAGAACTTGTCCATGCCCTGCGCTTCGAGCGTGACGAGTTCGCGCAGGATGACGCCGGCGGTGGACCTGGACAGGCCTCCCAGAGCCTCCAGCGAGTCCTTGCCCTTGTCCGAGGTGAGGAACGAGATCACGGCGCGCAGATCCGCCAGGTTGTAGAGTTCCAGGCCGTTCTTGTCCGCATAGTAGAAGACCAGCTGGAGGCTGGACTCCTGTGTTTCGTTCAGACCCATCACCCGGGCCAGCAGCAGCGGCCCAAAATCGGAAATCCTGGCCCGGACGGGTACACCTTTGCCATCGCCGCCCAGGGAGAAGTACTCCGCCGGAAAGGCCTTGGCGCTCCAGTCCTGGCCGACGCTTTGCGTGCGCTGGCGCAACCTGTCGCTGCCGGCGGCCGGAGTGGAGAGCCCGGTCAAATCCCCTTTGATATCGGCGAGGAAAACCGGCACGCCGTGGGCGGACAGCTGCTCGGCCATGACCTGCAAGGTGACGGTCTTGCCGGTTCCCGTGGCGCCCGAGACCAGCCCATGCCGGTTCATCATCGCGATCGGCAGCCGCACAGGCGCGTCCGGATGGATTTCGCCGTCGAGCATTGCGGCGCCCAAATGCACGGCCGGGCCGTCGGACGAGTAGCCCTTGCGGATCTTGTCCAGATGTCCGTCAGCGGGAGTCATCACCATAAACGCCAGCCTACACAGCCTGCGCCGGTTGGCGGCATGCCGCTAAAGACCCATGACGCTCGGCGGGTCAGGCCAGCAGCGCCGCCAGCCCCATCATGGCCGGCACTGCAACGATCGTGGTCAACAGGACGGTGTCTTTGGCAATGACGATGCCGCGCTCATAGCGCTGTGCCGTCACAAAGACGTTCTGGGCGGTGGGCAAAGCGGCAAGCACGACGGCGGAAAACAGCAGGTGCCCCTCCATCCCCAAGGCGAAACGCGCCACCAGATACGCGACGGCCGGTTGCAGCACCAGCTTGAAAGCCGATCCGAGCACCACGTCGACCCTGCGCCCGCCGCCGGCCTGCAAGGGTTTGGAGCCGTTGAGGGAAATGCCGAAGGCGATCAGCATCGCCGGCACCGCTGCTCCGCCGATCAGCCGGATGGGTTCCATGACCAGTTCCGGCGGCTGCCAGCCGGTGGCCGCGAGCAGCAGACCGATCCCGGTGCCGATGATCATCGGGTTGCGGACAATCTGGAACAGGAAGCTGAAAACAGTGGTCCGGTGCCGGCTGGTATTCGAATCCAGCAGCATCAGGAAAACCGGCGAGAAGAAAGCCAACTGGAAGATCAGGACCGGCGCCACCAAGGTGGCATCCCCGAGCACGTAGGCGGCAACTGGCAGACCGAGATTGGCCGAATTGACCAGCGAGGAAGACATGGAGCCGATCAGCGCATCGGAGAGGTCCCGTTTCAGCGACAGCCGGGCGATCAGCAGGAACACGATGGCCGTGACGACTGCGCTGGCCGCTGCGACGATCAGAGTATCGGAAAAAATGACTGCCAGGTCGGAGCGGCTCAGGGTCTCCAGCAGCAGGCATGGGCTGGCTACAAAGAAGGCCAACCGGCTCAACGCACGGCTGCCTTCGGGGCCGAGCACGTTGGCACGCCCGACCGCGAAGCCGGTCAGGATCACCACCCAGACAACGGAAAAGCCGGCGATGACCCCCAGCACGGCGGCGGTTCCGCGCCCTTACTTAATGGCGAACGGCGGGCGCATCAGGCCTTCGGTAAGAGCCTCGGCCGGATCCGTGCCCAGCTCGAGGATCTTGTTGGAGGCATCCACATGGACCACGGTGGGCACATAGGTCTTGGCTTCATCGGTGGTCATGTCCGCATAGGTGATGAGGATGACGGTATCGCCCTCATGCACCAGGTGCGCGGCGGGGCCGTTGATGCCCATGACCCCGGAGCCGCGTTCGCCGGCGATGGTATAGGTCTCCAGCCGGGCGCCATTGGTGACGTCCACAATGGAGACCAGCTCGCCTGGGAGGATGTCCGCGGCATCGAGCAGGTCGAGGTCAACGGTGACGGAACCGACATAGTGCAGATCGGCATGCGTGACCGTGGCGCGGTGGATCTTGGACTTGAACATTTTGCGGTTCATCGCCTTTAAGTTTAGCGGTAGCGGAGGGAAAACCTACGTTGTGTTGCGGCCGTCCGGCACACCGGCCCCACTTGCTGGCCTGCGTCCGGGGCCGGGACTAGGGTAGACGCAACAGGAGCACAAGCCTGCCGTAGCCAAGCGGCGATGGTAGCCATCGAAGCAGGAGGCCCGCAAGATGAGCGAAGACAAGGACCGGGACAAGAACGACGACGGCGCTCACCGGGGGAGCGAGAACCCCCTGTGGCAGGAGCAAGTAGCGGAATCCGGACGGCCGCCCGTGAACGAAGCGGACACGGCCGCACACACCTCCGTGTTGCATACCGCCGGTGGAAATGACCGGACCGCTGCCGGTGCCGAAAGCACGGAAACGAGACCAATTGACCGGCCAGCAGCACCGGTGGCCAGTTCCGGTACCTCAGGGACATCAGGCAGCAACGACACGACCGTCCTTGGTACCTCAGGAACCCCAGGCAGCAATGACACGACCGTCCTGAACACCTCCGGCGCGGCCGCAGCCGCTCCGACTCGCCGGCGTATCAGCGCTGAACGGGCTTATACCGGTGACCAGGCCGACGCCGACGAGCAGTCCGGCGATGAGTACCCGGCGCGGGATACCAACGCCTACCGGCCTGTGACGCCGCTGGACCGCGAGGCCGTGTTCGTGCGGCAGCGTGACGCGTTCGGGGGAGTGAAGCTGGGCTCCGCGTTTTTCGGGTGGCTCAGTGCCAGCGGCATGATCTTCCTGCTGCTGTCCATCACAACGGGTATTGCCTTTGCCTTTGGCATCACTGCCCTCAATGATGTCCAGAATCCGGAGGCGCTGGCCTCCGGCGGTGCGGCCGCGGCTATACCTGCCGCCGTTGTGCTGGGCGTCATTCTGCTGCTGTCCTATTTCGCCGGCGGTTACGTTGCCGGGCGGATGGCGCGCTTTGATGGCGTCCGTCAGGGATTGGCGGTATGGCTCTGGGGAATCGTGATGGCCGTCGTGGCCGGCGTCGTCGGCTTGGCAACCGGCGGTATGGATCTGATCAATTCGTTTACCGGCAATTCGGCCGTGTCTGCTGCGATCCAGGATCTGACGGTTCCGGGGCTGATTGCATTGGCAATCGTGCTGGTGCTGACGTTGGGCGGGGCTTTGCTGGGCGGGATGGCTGGAATGCGCTTCCACCGCAGGGTGGACCGGGCCGGATTCGGTCCGGATAAGGAATACTGAGCGGCCCACGCGCCGGGGCCCGAAACCGGCCCCGGCCGCTGTTCCTGCAATGGCCCCCACGGAGCAGACGCGGGAAAATTGGAGCGGGCGACGGGAATCGAACCCGCGTATCAAGCTTGGGAAGCTAGCGCTCTACCATTGAGCTACGCCCGCACGGGGACTAGCCAATAATCTGGCTAATAATCCCGACGAAAACAACGAGATTCAGCTTACCCCAGCCTTGGCCAACCGCGGAATTGCGACATGCAGGCGGTGCAGGGGTTCAGGACGCCCGTTGCTTTGTCGCCGCATCCCGCTCCCTGGCGTCGGCGATTTCCTCGGCCCGCGCAGTGTTAGCTTCTTCGGTCAGCGCGGCTCCTGCCGCGGCGTCCCGGGTCAGATTTTCGCCGGTTCCCGGATCGAACAGGTGGATCTTGCGGGTATCCAGCCACAGTTCGGCCGGCCGGCCACCGCGGATCCTGCTGGCAGCGTCGAGGGTGACCACGATCTGCGGCCTGAGCTCATCGGCGTCCATCTCGCGGGCGAGGTTGTCCAGGAGGTCGCGGACCTCAGGATCAGGGTCGAATTTGATGTAGCCGTACTGTTCGTTACCCAGCCACTCGGTGTGTGTCAGCTCCGCTGTGAAGGTGGAGCCGTGGTGGCGCTTGGCCTCATCCACCATGCTCGCGTCTTCGAAGTACTCCGGACGGACACCTACCAGGACCACGCGCTTGCCCTCTGCGACCCGGACTTTCTCTTCCGATACTTCAATGTCCCCAACGGGAGTCTTGAGCTTGTTTCCTTCCAGCGTTGCGGGCAGGAAGTTCATTGACGGCGAGCCGATGAAGCCGGCGACAAACAGATTGACCGGCTGCTCGTACAGTTCGCGCGGCGACGCAATCTGCTGCAGTTCGCCCTTCTTCAGCACGGCAACCCGGTCGCCCAAGGTCATGGCCTCGGTCTGGTCGTGGGTGACATAGACGGAGGTAACCCCGAGCCGGCGCTGCATCTGGGAGATTTCGGAACGCATCTGGCCGCGCAGCTTCGCGTCCAGGTTGGACAGCGGCTCATCGAACAGGAAGGCATCGGCCTGCCGCACGATGGCACGGCCCATCGCTACCCGTTGCCGTTGGCCGCCGGAGAGGTTTCCGGGCTTGCGCTGCAGGTGGTCCGTCAGCTCCAGGGTCTTGGCAGCCTCGGTCACCAGCCGCTGGACCTCATCCTCGCTGTGCCGTCCTTTGGCCAGCCGGAGCGGAAAGGCGATGTTTTCGAACACCGTCAGGTGCGGGTACAGAGCGTAGTTCTGGAACACCATGGCCAGATTGCGATCGCGCGGTGCCTTCTCGTTTACGCGCTTGCCATTGATCAGCAGGTCCCCGGAGGTAATGTCTTCCAGACCCACGATCATCCTAAGCAGGGTGGACTTGCCGCAGCCGGAAGGCCCGACGAGGATGATGAATTCGCCGTCGGCAATGTCGATGCTGACGTCGTTCACGGCGGGGAAGCCGTCCCCGTACTGCTTGACGAGGTTGTTCAAAGTAATCGAGGCCATGGTCGAATCCTTTTCTATGCGCGGCGGGTCAGCCCTTGACGGCGCCTTGGGTCAGGCCTGAGACAATCTGGCGCTGGAAGAGCAGCACCAGCAGGACAATTGGAATGGTGACAATAATGGCCGCCGCGGAGATGGCTCCGGTGGGTTCCTCGAATTGCGAGGCACCGGTGAAGAACGCCAGTGCCGCCGGTACCGGCCGGGCGGCCTCCGTCGAGGTCAGGGAGATGCCGTAGACGAAATCGTTCCAGGCGATGAAAAAGGCGATGATCGCCGTCGTAAATACGCCCGGGGCTGCCAGCGGAACAATCGCCTTGCGGAACGCCTGCCAGGTGGTGGCGCCGTCAACCTGTGCCGCCTGCTCCAACTCCCAAGGGATCTGCCGGAAGAACGCCGCCAACGTCCAGATGGAGATCGGCAGCGTCAACGACAGATAGGGGATGATCAGTCCGGGCCAGGTGTCGTAGAGGCCGATATTCCGCCAGAGGTTGAACAGCGGGGTCACGATCGAGATGACCGGGAAGATGGAGACCGCCAGCGCGGTAGTGAGGATCATCTTCTTGCCGGGGAAGTCCAGGCGTGCGATTGCGTAGGCGCATAAGGTCGCCAGGACGACGGCGATGAAGGTGGCGATCAAGGCGATGCCGATCGAGTTGCGCAGCGAACTGAGGAAGAGGCCCTGGGCGTCGCCGACCAAAATCTGTTCGTAGTTGACCGTGCTCCATTCAGTGGGCAGGAACTTGCCCGTGGTCAGGTCGCTTGGCTGCTTGAAGGAGGTCGCGAGGATGGAAGCCACCGGGAACAGCGCGTACAGCAGAACGAGCACGGAAATGACCGCCCACGTCACCCTTTCCTTGGTCGATGAATTCTTCATTACTTACTCCCTCGTGCGCCGGCAAGGTCGACCTTGAACAGCTTGATGGCTATGAAGCAGATCAGCAGAACGCAGATAAACAGCAGGACGGAGACGGCCGAACCCATGCCGATCTCCAGCCGGCTGATGGACGTGCGGTAGGCAAGCAGTGATAGGACTTCAGTGCCGAATGCCCCGTTGGTCATGATGAACACATTGTCGAAAATGCGGAATGCATCCAGCGCCCGGAAGAGTACTGCGACCATGATGGCTGCCTTCATGTTCGGCAGGATCACCCGGCTCATCCGTTCCCACCAAGTGGCGCCGTCCACCTCCGCTGCTTCCGTCAGTTCGTCCGGAACCTGGGCAAGCCCGGCCAGCAACAGCAGCGAAATGAACGGGGTGGTCTTCCAGATCTCCGAGGCCATGATGACAAAGAGCGAGGACCAGGTGCCGGCAAACCAGTTCAGGTCCGGATCGACGCCGGGCACCCAGTCGAACCAGTTGTTGATGTAGCCGGAATTGATGTCAAAGGCATAGAACCAGGCGAAGGCCGAGACCACCGTGATGATGCCGTACGGCACGAGGATGGCAGTGCGCAGCAGCCCTCGCACGGACTTGAGCGCTTTGTGCATGACAAGCGCCAGCGCGAAACCGAGGATGAGCTCAACCACCACCGTTACGACCGTGATCAGGAGCGTGACGCCCAGATCCCGCCACCAGACAAAGTCGGTGAGGATAACGCCGTAATTGCCCAGTCCGATGAACTCCCGCTCGGACGGTGCAGTCAGGCGGTAGTTGAACAGCGAGTCATAGGCGGCCTGGACGATGGGGTAGGCCGTAACGGCGAGCATGACAACGAACGCCGGACCGGCCAGCAGCCAGCCCAGCCGCCGCTCGCCCCTGGCCCGTTCGCTGTACGGCTGCGCCGCCCGCTTCTTGTTTCCAGTAGCCGGACTACTTGTTTTGACCTGGGTACTCACAGCAGGCTCTCCCCTCGGAGTACTGCAAGGATGAATTCGGCAGTCTGCTCCGGAGTGGTTGCCGGAACGACGGATCCGGGCGGCGCCCAGTTCTGCTGCAACCCGATGGAGACCTCGTTGTAGTACGGGGTCTGCGGCCGAGGTGCAGAAAGTTCGAGGGACTCCCGGATGGTGTCAGCCATAGGGAAAGCCTCTTCGATCCGGGGATCTTCGTAGGCTTGGGTGTTCGACGGCGGGTTGCCGTTGGTGATGAAGTATTCGGCCTGGTTCTCCGGGGAGACTATGCATTCGATAGCTTGGTAGGCCAATTCCGGATGTTGGCTCGCCGCGCCGACGCCGAGATTGATGCCTCCCAGCGGAGGCGCAGCCGGTTCGTTTTCATCGACCCGGGGATAGGTCGTCCAGCCGATGTCCTCGATCAGCTCTTCATCCAGCGAGCCTGCCTCAACGGCACTGTTGGTGGCTGGCCAGACAAACGGCCAGTTCACCATGAACGAGCCGTTGTCGCCTTGGAACAGGATCATGGAGAAGTTCTCGTCTTGGGTGGCCAGGCCGGGACCACCGAGCCCTTCGTCGCCGATCGTCGACACGATTTCCGCGGCCTTCGTTCCGGCCTCGGAGGCCAGGCCGAGCTCGACTTCCGCGGCAGGGGCTTCCGGGTTTTGGATGATCTGCCCGCCGCCGGATTCAATCAGCGCATTGACCCAGACGGTCATCGATTCCCCGCGCTGGCCCTGGACGCCCAGAAACTTGTCCTGGCTTGCCGCGGCATCCATGATCTGCTGCCACGTCACCGGCTGGCTCATGTCCAGTCCGGCTGCTTCCGCCACCGACTTGCGGTACCACAGCAGCTGGGTGTTGGCCCAGAAGGGAACGGTGACCAGTTCGTCCTTCCACTGTGCACCGGCCAAGGCGCCCTCGACCACGTTTTCCGTGGTCCGTTGGGCCACGTCCTCCGGTACAGGAGCCAGGAAACCCGGCTCCGCGAGTTCAGGGATGAAAGGTGGGTCCAGGCTCATGATGTCAAGGGAGGAATCTCCGGCTGCGAGCCGCCGCGCCAGCTGCTCGCGTTGCGAGGCCGCGTCGTTGGGGAGCAGCGAGGTTTCTATCCGGTAGGCGCCGCCGGAATCGGCGGTACATCTTTCGGCGATGGCGGCCTGGCCGCCGTCGTCGGGGTTGATGTACCAGGTCAGCGTCGGTACATTTTCCGTTTCGCTGCAACCGCTCAAAAGCATGGCGCCCAAGGCCAGTGTTACTCCGGCCAGGGCGCGCGGTTTCTTGCGGTTCCGGGGCTCAAACCTCTCGTGCTGTGGCATCGGTACTGCGCCTCCACATCCTCGTAGACGCTCAGACTGAATCCTCGGTGGAAGAGACGGTCATAAGCAACCTTTCGATTTGACCCTAAACCGAAAGTACGGCTGGCGCTATAAAGGGGCGACAAATTGGACCGAAATGGTGCACGATCGAGACATGATGCCTACCGCGGACGATCTGCGTGCTGTCACAGATGACGCTTTGGACCACTTGGCCGCGCTGCCGGACCCTGCCTGGGAGCAACCTGCCTATGGACTCGAGTGGAACTGCCGCGACACAGCGGCGCACTTAATGGACGATTTCGGTTTCTATGCCATGCAGCTGGCGGGGCGAAACCCGCCGCAGGACGATTATGTGGTGCTGCAGGACCCGCCTCCATGGAGGCAGGGCTCACCCGAGATCCTGTTCTGGCCGGACCCGGCCACCGGGACAGCCGGAATCATCAGTTGCCTCGACGCTACGGCGGGACTGCTGTGTGCCGTGGTCGCGGTAGCGCCGCCGGACAAACGTGGATATCACCCGGCCGGTATTTCGGACGCTTCGGGCTTCGCCGCCATGGGGATCGCCGAAGCGGCCCTGCACGCCTACGACATCCTGACTGCCCACGGCATTGACTATGAGGCCGACGGCGCAATCATCGCCAAGGTACTCGACCGGCTGTTTCCTGACGCTGCCAGAACCGCCGAGCCGTGGCAGGACCTGCTGCACGCCAGCGGACGGACTGCGGAAACCCGGGGCCGGGCATGGCGCTGGGATTCTTCCGTACGCTGAGTCAGCTCGCCGGCTCCGCTTCGGGTTGTCGGGATATCCGGCGGACGGCAGGCTCGGCAAAGCGGGTGGCTATCGGCCCGGCCACCGCCATGAGCATCACATAGGCCGTCACCACAGCAGCCAGTTCGGCTACTATGGCGCCCGAGGCCACTGCGAGGCCAGCAATGACAATGGAAAATTCGCCTCTGGCAATCAGGGCAGAGCCCGCCCGAAGCCGTCCCCAGCGCCCGATTCCCGCTTGCCGCGCTGCCCACCAGCCCGTCGCCATTTTGGTGCCCGCGGTCACCACTCCCAGCACGACGGTCCAGACCAGCACCGGTGGGATGGAGGCCGGGTCCGTGTTGAGCCCGAACACCACGAAGAACATGGCCGCAAAGATGTCGCGCAGCGGTGCCAGCACCCGAACGGCACTTTCTGCCGTTGCTCCCGATATCGCGATACCCAGCAGGAAAGCTCCGACGGCGGCCGAAACCTGCATGGCCGAGGCCAGGCCGGCCACCAGCAGCGCTACGCCGATCAATTTGAGCAGGAACGTTTCTTGTTCCGGACTGTGGATCCAGGCGGTGATCCGCTGGCCGTACCGGATGGCCAGGAACAGGACCACGCTCACGGCCAGCAGTGCTGCTCCGACGGCCTGCAGTCCGCCCAGGAACGAAGCGCCGGCAAGAACCGTCGTGAGTACAGGCAGATAGGCGGCCATGGCGAGATCTTCCAGGACCAGGATGGAGAGCACGACCGGTGTTTCACGGTTTCCCAAACGGCCCAGGTCCGTGAGGACTTTGGCTGCGATACCCGACGAGGATATATAGGTCACGCCGCCCAATACCAGGGCTCCGATTCCGCCCCAGCCGAGGATGAGCGCCAGCAGTGCACCGGGGAGGAAATTCAGCAGCAGGTCCACCACACCTGCCTGCCAAGACTGCCGTAGGCCTGTCGCGAGTTCACGGGCGGTGTATTCGAGTCCCAGCATGAGCAGGAGCAGGACCACACCGATCTCGCTGGCGATGTGGCTGAATTCGCTGATGCTGTCGAATTCGATCAATCCGCCGTTGCCGAAGGCCAGTCCACCCAGCAGATACAAGGGAACGGGCGACATGCCGATCCGGGCGGCCAGACGACCGAGGATGCCCAGCCCAAGAAACACCAGGCCGAGCTCAATCAGGACAACAGTCGTGCCACCCACGCCCGGCTATCCCCCGTGCAGGATCTTGGCAGCAGCATCGAGTCCATCTGGGGTGCCCACCACGATGAGCAGATCTCCGGGGTTCAGGGTGTCGTTCGGTGTGGGGGAAGGCATCACTTGGCCTTCCCGAACAATGGCGACCACGGACGCACCACTGCGGGTGCGGATCCTGGCTTCGCCCAGGGCAGACCCGGAGAAAGGCGAACCTTCGGTCACCGGGAACTGCCGCGTAATCACTCCCGGCAGTTCGCTGTGTTCTTCGGATAGCTGGGCCACCAGCTTGGGGCCGCCGAGCAGTCCGCCCAAGGTTGCGGCCTCTTCCACACTCATCGGAACTGATGCGAGACAGGCATCGGGATCGTCAAGGCGCGAGACGATCAACTCGGTCTGGCCGTCGCGATGGATGACTATGCCCACTCGCCTGCCGTTGTCCAGCACTATCTCCCGGCGAAGGCCGATTCCCGGCAACGGCGTTTCTTCCACTTCCATGGGACAACTGTAGACCCCTCAGCCCCTGCCTTAAGGATGCTGGCCGTAGGCTGGTAAGTAACCAAACCAACACAATGGAGTGCCATGACGGTGGACAAGAACACCCGGAAATTTGAAACCGGAATCGAGACCGATTTTTCCGACAAGATGAGCTACGGCTCTTACCTGCAGCTGGACGATCTGCTCTCCGCCCAGCGGCCGGTGAGCAGGCCGGAACACCACGACGAGCTGCTGTTTATCATCCAGCACCAGACCTCGGAGCTGTGGCTCAAGCTTGTCCTGCACGAGTTGCGCACGGTGCGGGAAAAACTGCAGGCGGATGACTTGCGGTTTGCGATGAAAGGCATTGCCCGGATCAAACACATCCAGCGCTCGCTGACGGAACAATGGTCCGTGCTCGCGACCCTCACACCATCCGAGTACGCGGAATTCCGCGGCCAGCTGGGCTCATCCTCGGGCTTCCAGTCCTACCAGTACCGGGCGGTTGAGTTCCTGCTGGGCAACAAGAACCGCAGCATGCTCGACGTGTTCGCGGCTGATCCCAGCGCCCAGGGCCTGCTCGGGGACCTGCTGGGGAAGACCAGTATCTACGACGAGTTCCTGGCGTTCCTGTCCCGCCGGGGCTACGCGGTTCCGGGGGAACTGCTGGAACGGGACGTCAGCGAAGCCCACGTATTCAATCCTGAACTGGTGCAGACCTTTAAATACGTGTATGAGAATGCCCACGAGAACTGGGATGTCTACGAAGCGTGCGAAGAACTTGTGGATCTTGAAGACAATTTCCAGCTCTGGCGTTTCCGCCATCTGAAGACGGTGGAACGCACCATCGGTATGAAACGCGGCACCGGCGGTTCATCCGGCGTCGGTTTTCTGCAAAAGGCCCTGGAACTGACGTTTTTCCCGGAGCTCTACGCCGTCCGCACCGAGATCGGCCAGCCATAGCCCAACCTGCGCGCGGCCGAGGGAAGGGCTGCCGGCGGTCGCCGTTCGTCTCGCCCACCGGCAGCGTCTGGTGAGCTCTACCGAAAAACGTTGTAAGAGGTAAAGCCTGTCCCTTCCTGGGTACGTATGCCGAAGCGGCCCTTGCTGTAGGGGTAATACTTCAATGTTCCGTCCGTGAACTTCCCGATGAAGCCGGCGGATCCCGACGAGGTGTAGCCGTAGAGCGGGGTCACGGTCGAGACCGTGTGCCAGCCGCTCTTGCCAACCAGTTGACGTTTTGAGGTGCTGATGCCGCCGGAGCCGTTTCCCGGGTAGAAGTAGAGCTCGCCGGTGTTCCGGATGGCGATCAAATCCTGGTTGCCGTCCTGGTTCCAGTCCAGCATCGTGGGACGGTAACGTCCCCAACCGCTGCTGATTGTCCTGCCGGCGGACAGGTAGGCCGAAGAGCCGTTGCGGTAGTAGAGCAGGGCGCCGTCCGACCAACGCTTGGCCACAATGCCCGGGTAGGTGTCTGCGCCAGCCCAGCGTCCAACGGTGAGATCGTACTTGGCGAAGCCGCGGCCGACTTCACGAGGAGCTTGGAAGCCGCCGCCGGACCGGCCGAAGTTCACCAGCAGCCGGCCATCCTTCATCTGGAGCAGCAGGTCGATGGTCCCGTCCTGGTTCCAGTCCACCGACGTGCCGGTCTTGACGCCGCCGTAGGCATAGTCGATTTTCACCCGCGGGTGCATCCTGCCGCCGCTGCCGGGGTAGCGCCAGAGGTCACCGGCGGAATCGGCCGCCATCACGTCCGAGTAACTGCGGATGCTCGGCTTGCCCAGCACGTAGTAGTGCTCCATGGTCGGGATCTTTTTGGTCCGCATTTCGGTGGCCAAAGCGACGCCGACATAGCGCAAATGCCAGGGCTCATAGGTGTAACCGGTGGTGGCTTCGTGGCCCTTGGGGTAGCGGACGATGAATCCGTATTTGTGCGCGTTGGCGGCCACCCACTTGCCCGCCGCGGTATCGCCGAAACACGCTTCCAGTCCGCAAGATCCGCTGGCCAGGCCAATGTCCACAGCAAGTCCGGTCTGGTGTTCGCTATAGCCGGGGCGGGCGGAAATCCGGTCCGCGTAGGTCTTGCCGTAGATTCTCACATAGTAGTTGTAGAGGTCGCGCTGTTCCGCGTAGGAACGGTAGGCACTGACGACGGCGATCGCATGGCCCGCGCTGTCGGCACCGGCAAAAAGGCTGGAGAGTTTGGTGCTGACATCCGGCCGCATCCGGTAGCCAGTGCTCTTCCACCGCGCCAGTTTTGGAGTGTAGGTGAGCGGGCTCAACGGATGGGCCTTGTTGACCAGAACCTTGATGTTGGCCGGGTCCCGGACAGGTTCGGCGGCTGAGGCGGGAGCGGCCGTCACGAGCGTGAACAGCAGCGCCGCGGCGGTGGCCATGACGACCAGCAGCGCGAGCTGTGGGCGATGCGAAGTGCTTCCGGTTTCCATGATTCCCCTGTCAATGAACTGGCGCCCTGCGCGGCCGTACCCTCTATGTTTCCACTGCGCCGTCTCGGGGAACAGAGGAGCGGCCGGTGGAGCCGCCGTCGGGAATTGAAGGCTCCCGCAGGCCATGCGTTATTTTTAGATGGTGCTGATCTCAGACCGCGATATCCGAGCCGAACTCGATGCCGAGCGTATTGTCCTGGACCCGTTTCTGCCTGAAATGATCCAGCCCTCCAGCGTGGACGTGCGGATTGACCGGTTCTTCCGGCTGTTCGACAACCATAAATATGCGCACATCGACCCGCAGCTGGAGCAGCCGGAACTGACGCGCCTTGTTGAGGTGGATCCCGATGAGCCGTTCATCCTGCACCCCGGCGAGTTCGTGCTGGGATCCACTTATGAAACGGTGACCTTGCCGGAGGACATCGCCGCCCGGCTGGAAGGCAAATCGTCGCTGGGCCGGCTGGGTTTGCTCACGCACTCCACGGCGGGCTTCATCGATCCGGGTTTCTCCGGCCACGTGACGCTGGAGCTGTCCAACATGGCTACATTGCCGATCAAGCTCTGGCCGGGCTCGAAGATCGGCCAGCTGTGCTTCTTCCGCCTGACCTCACCGGCTGAACACGCCTATGGGTCGGGCCAGTACGGCAACCGGTACCAGGGCCAGCGGGGCCCGACGGCGTCGCGCAGCTACCTCAACTTCCACCGCACCACCATAGAGCGCTAGTCAGGCCGACGGCGTTTGGGCCGTGGGGACCTCGCGCGGCTCCTTGACCGGCAGCAGTGCCAGCAGGCCCGCCAGCAGCACGATGAGGATGCCCAGGATGCCGAAGCGCTGGGACCCGAAGATGGTGATGCTCAGGCCGAAGAGTGTGGGTGCCAGGAAACTGACGGCCCGGCCGGTGGTCGCGTACAGACCGAAGAACTCTCCCTCCTCGCCTCTGGGCGCCAGCCGTGCCAGATAGGCGCGGCTGGAGGACTGGGCGGGGCCGACGAAGAGGCACAGCATCAGCCCGAAGATCCAGAAAGTGGTGTCTCCGGTTAGGGTTGCGCCGAAGATGCTGTAGGTGTCGGCTCCGAGCACAAGGACAGCAGCGCCGGCAACGATCAGTCCGATCAGGGAACCGACGATGATCTTCTTCGGTCCGATCCGGTCATCGAGGATCCCGCCGATAACTGCGCCAAGGGCGGCGACGACGTTCCCCGCGATGGCGAAGAAGATGACTTCGGTCAAGGTGAAGCCAAAGGTACCGGCGGCAATCACACCGCCGAAGGTGAAGACGGCTGCCAGCCCGTCCCGGAAGATCGCGCTGGCCAGCAGGAAGAAGATGGTGTGCGGACTCGTCCGGTAAATGGCCTTAATCCGGCGGAACAACAGCCCGTAGGAGGCGAAGAAGCCCAGCCGGGCAGTCTTCGGCTGGCGAGGAATTTCCGGCACGGTAAGAAGCACCGGCAGCGCAAAGATCAGGAACCAGACGGCCGAGAACACCGCGACCAGCCGGATGTTCAGCCCGTTTTCGGCGGTGGCTCCGAACCAGCCGGTCTCGGGGAGAACAAAGCCCATCAGCACCAGCGCCAGGGCCACGATGCCGCCGACATAGCCCATGGCCCAGCCGAAGCCACTGACCTTGCCGACGGTGGACGGCGTGGAGATCTGGCCGAGCATCGCGTAGTAGTTGACGTTGGCGAACTCGAAGAAAATGTTGGCCAGCGCGATTAGCGCGACGCCGACGAAGAGGAACCCGGGGGAGGGGTAGACAAAGAAGCAAAGCGCCGTCAGTGCTACGACGGCCATGGTGTTGACGCCGAGCCAGTACCTCCGCCGTCCGCCGGAGTCCGAGCGCTGGCCCGTGATCGGAGCCAGGAGCGCGATGGCAACTCCGGACGCGGCCAGGCCGTACCCGAGGATCTGCGAGGCATAATCTTCGCCGCCGAAGGGGTCGCTCACCAGATAGACAGTGAAGACGAACGTCGTCATGATCGCGTTGATGGCGGCCGAGCCCCAGTCCCAAGAGGCCCACGCGAGCACGTGCTTCTTGTTGATTCTCCCTTCCGCGGGAGAGCCGGCATTCGTGGATGGTGCCGGATTTCCTGACCAGTGGCTCATAAACGAATGCTAGCTTCTTCGCTCTTCGTGAACAGCTTAAGCCGCTGACCAGTGGATGAATCGGCGGTAAAACAACGAATGGAGGGGCTTTCCTGAGGGCGATTGTGTCGGGCGGCGTCGGAGCCGGACGTATGCCATGGGTAGAATGAAACCAGGCTTTTTCGCCTTTTTACCGCCAATCCCAGAAGGAAGCCCCGGAGAATATAGTGCTTGTTGTGCTCACCCTGCTCTTCGTGGTGGCCTTCATCGCGCCTTGGATCTTCAGGAAACTCGGTCGTTCAACCTTCTACATTCTGGCCGCTGTGCCGGCCGGTTGCTTCATCTGGCTGCTGGCCACTTTCGACCGGTACACGGGCTCGGATCAAACTGTACTCTCCGGCGGGCCCAATGCGCCGCCGTCGGTAATCATCCCGTGGATTCCCGAGCTAAGGCTCGAGCTGGCCTTCCGGATGGACACCCTGTCCGCCGTGCTGGCAATCCTTATTCTCGGTGTCGGCGCCCTGGTCCTCTTCTACTGCGCACGCTACTTCAAGGCCGATGATCCCAACATCGGTCCGTTCGGTGCGCAACTGCTTGCCTTTGCCGGCGCCATGTTCGGCCTGGTCATCACCGATGACCTGCTCATGCTCTACGTCTTCTGGGAACTGACCACCGTTCTGTCCTACCTGTTGATCGGGTACGCACGGCACCGGTTGGCGGCCCGGCGTTCCGCACTGCAGGCACTGATTGTGACCACCTTCGGCGGCCTGACCATGCTCGTCGGCTTGATTATGGTTGGGCAGACAGCGGGAACTTACCGCATTTCGGAAATCATGGCCGCAGCCCCGGAACTGATCCAGCACGGGATGTTGATCGACGTCGCCATCCTGCTGATCCTGGTGGGGGCCATCAGCAAGTCGGCCCTGGTGCCGTTCCACTTCTGGCTGCCTGCCGCCATGGCCGCGCCCACTCCGGTCAGCGCCTACCTCCATGCCGCAGCCATGGTCAAGGCCGGCATTTACCTGGTGGCACGCTTCGCGCCGGGCTTCTCGGACACCCGGTACTGGGAGGGGACCGTGATGGTCCTGGGCCTGGCGACCATGCTGGTCGGCGGCTGGCTGGCGCTGAAGCAATTCGACCTGAAACTCATCCTGGCCTACGGCACAGTCAGCCAGCTGGGCTTCCTCACCATGGTGGTGGGACTGGGCAGCCGCGACGGTGCGCTGGCAGGCCTGGGACTGCTGCTGGCACACGGCTTCTTCAAGGCAACACTCTTCCTGGTCGTCGGCATCATTGACCATCAGTCCGGCACCCGCGACATCCGCAAGCTTTCGGGAATCTACCGGACGGCGCCGGTCCTCTTCGCAGTATCGCTGATCGGTGCCGCCTCCATGGCAGGGGTACCGCCGCTGCTGGGCTTCGTTGCCAAGGAATCGGTTTACGAAACTTTCGTCCACCGCGCCTCCGAAGGCGGCTGGACCGGGCCGGTCCTGCTGGCCGGCGTCGTCGTCGGTTCCATGTTGACCTTTGCCTACAGCGCACGGTTTGTCTGGGGCGGGTTTGCCTACAAGCCCAACGTCAAGAAGACGCCGTTCAAACGCATTCCCGGCGGGTTTATCGCATCGCCGATGCTGCTGACGGTCGCCACCGTGGTGTTTGGCCTCTGGCCCGCCCCGCTGGACACGATCATCGCCCCCTATGTTTCGCTCTTCCCCTCGGACGGCGAGCCCGACGGGCACCTGGCTCTGTGGCACGGGGTGACTCCGGCGCTCGGACTGACGGTGCTGACGCTGGCCGTGGGCACGCTGCTGTTCCTGTTCCGGAACGGGGCCACCGCGTTTCAGGACCGTTTCTCCGGCGGGCTGACCGGTGAACGCGCCTACCGCGGGATCATCGGCGTGCTCGATGAGGTGGCCGTCTGGGTCACAGGCCGCACCCAGCGCGGTTCGCTGATTTTCTACCTCGTGGTCATTCTCAGCGTCTCGGTGATCACTCCGCTGAGCGCCGTGTTCCTGATGGATGCGCCCTGGCCCGACAGCTGGATCGCGTACGACTCTCCCGCGCAGCTGATCGCGGGACTGGGTATCATCGTGGCGGCCATCCTCGCCATCAGGGCCAACAAGCGGTTCATGGCCGTGCTGATGGTCGCTGTCACCGGATACGGCATCGCGCTCATCTTTGCGCTGCAGGGCGCACCGGACCTGGCGTTGACCCAGATGCTCGTGGAGACCATTGTGCTGGTCGCGATCGTCCTGGCACTACGCTCCCTTCCAGCGCGGCTTTGGCTGCGCACCCCCAGCAGTTTCAAATGGCTCCGGGCCGCGATCGGTGCGGCGTTCGGCCTGGCCATGGTGCTTATTGCCATGACGTCCATGGCTGCGCGCACCCAGCTGCCGGTCTCCTTGGAATACCCGCAGCTGGCGTACGACGGCGGCGGCGGAGCCAACATTGTCAACGTCACCTTGGTGGATATCCGCGCGTGGGACACCTACGGTGAAATCTCCGTACTGGCGGTCGCCGCCACGGGCGTGGCCAGTTTGATCTTCGTCCGCAGCCGCGGTGATAAGCGCATGCGCGCCTCAACCGTTGCCTCCGGGTCCGTGGACCGCCTCACCGAAATGCCCGAGCACACCGGTCGGGACGCCGCAGCGCTGGTGACTGCCCGCCGCTTCGCCACCGTGGCCAGGGATGCCTGGCTGGTTGCCGGGCGGACGCTCGCCCCTGAGCGGCGTTCCATCATCTTTGAGGTCGTCACCAGACTGCTGTTCCACTCGTTGGTGATTTTCTCGATCTACCTGCTGCTTACCGGACACAACCTCCCCGGTGGCGGCTTCGCCGGCGGACTGCTGGCAGGCATCGCCCTGGCAGTCAGGTATCTGGCCGGCGGGCGCGTGGAGCTGGCCGAAGCCACCCCGGTCAGCGCGGGCTTCCTGCTCGGTGCCGGTCTGGGGATCGCCTCCTTGACCGCCATGGCGCCACTGTTCTTCGGCGGCCAGGTTTTCCAAAGCGCCATCATCCATTTCAGCCTGCCGGTATTCGGCGACCATAAGTTCGTGACGTCAACGCTCTTCGACATCGGGGTCTACCTGGTGGTGGTGGGCCTGGTGCTCGACGTTCTGCGCAGTTTCGGTGCGGAAATAGATGAGCGCAGCCAGGAGAAGGCACCAAAACCGGATGAGGGTCTGCCGCAGCAGGCACCGGACTCCATCGAGGAAGGAGTAGCACGATGACAGTGAACATCACGCTGCTCGTCGTCATGGGAGTTCTCGTGGCGGTGGGCGTCTATCTGATTCTCGAACGGAGCCTGACCCGGGTCATGCTCGGCCTGATGATGCTGGCCAACGGCGCCAACATCCTGCTGCTGACCACCGGTGGGGCCGCTGGTCTGGCGCCGCTGTACGACGCGGATATTCCTGCCGGGGAATACAACGATCCGCTTCCACAAGCGTTGATCCTGACCTCCATTGTGATTTCCTTCGCGGTGACCGCATTCATGCTCGGCATCATCTATCGTTCCTGGGTGCTGGGCCGCCAGGACGAAGTCCAGGACGATATTGAGGACCGCCGCGTGGCGAACCAGCCCAGCTTCGACGCCGAGGACGATACAGCCATCCCGGTGGAGACCACTGAATTCGTCATGCCGGCAGACGCCGAGGAACGGCCGGCAGCACCGAAGACCAGAGTTCGGGGACAAGAATGAACGCCGCTAGCCTGGCCCCGCTGGCCGTTGTCCTTCCCTTCCTGGGCGCTGCATTTGCGTTCATCCTGATCCGTCGGCCGGTTGCGCAGCGGACGGTGGCCATCGGCACGCTCGCCCTGACCCTGTCCGTTGAACTGCTCATGCTGTGGTCGGCCTGGACCCAAGGCGTACAGGCTGTGTTCCTTGGCGGCTGGGTGCCGCCGTTCGGCATCTCCCTGGTGGTGGACGAACTTTCAGCCCTGATGCTCGTGATCTCCTCTGCCGTGAGCCTGGCGGTGTTGGTCTACGCGTCCGGCCAGGGCATGGCGGATGGGGACGAGGACGGGCCCATCTCGATTTTCCATCCCACTTATTTGATCCTCGTGGCGGGGGTGTCCAACGCTTTCCTTACCGGGGACCTCTTTAACCTCTACGTAGGTTTCGAGATTCTGCTGACCGCCAGTTATGTCCTGATGACCATGGGCGGGACAGGCCCCCGTGTCCGGGCTGGAGTGACGTATGTGGTAGTCAGCGTTATTTCCTCGATGCTGTTCCTGCTCTCCATTGCGATGATCTATGCGGCGACCGGCACCATCAACATGGCCGACCTGGCCGTGAAGCTGGGCGAGCTGGATGAATCCACGCAAATGATTCTGCACCTGATGCTGGTGGTGGCGTTCGGCATCAAGGCCGCGGTGTTCCCGCTATCCTTCTGGCTGCCCGACTCGTATCCCACCGCGCCCGCCCCGGTGACCGCAGTGTTCGCCGGCCTGCTGACCAAGGTGGGCGTCTACGCCCTGATCCGGACCGAGACGCTGCTCTTCCCGGGGGACCGCATCAACACCTTCCTGATGATCGTTGCACTACTGACCATGGTGGTAGGCATCCTCGGCGCGCTGGCCCAGATCGACATCAAACGTATGCTCTCGTTCACGCTGGTCAGCCATATCGGCTACATGGTTTTCGGCCTGGCAATGAGCTCCGTGGTCGGTCTGGGATCGACGATGTACTACGTGGCGCACCACATTACTGTCCAGACCAGCCTGTTCCTGGTGGCCGGTCTGATCGAACGCCGCGGCGGCACCTCCAACATGGACCGGCTGGGTGGCATGGCAAAGCTCTCGCCGCTGCTGGCGATCCTGTATTTTGTGCCGGCCATGAATTTGGCGGGCATCCCGCCCTTCTCTGGCTTCCTGGGCAAGCTCGGTCTGCTGCAGGGCGGCGTCGATCTTGCGACCCCGGTGTCGTACACGCTGGTCATCGGCAGCGTCGTCACGTCCCTGCTGACCTTGATGGCCATGGCCCGCGTCTGGAACAGAGCCTTCTGGCGGACTCCCGAGGACGCCGAGCACCCGGATCCGGTGTTGCTGGCCAGCAAGCCGGACGGGTCCACGCTGCGTACTTCCAAGTACGTGACGGACAAGCCCACCGGCCGGTTCTCCGGCAGGGGGACCATCCACCTGCTGCCGAAGAGCATGGTCGGAGCCACCATGGGCCTGGTGGCACTCGGTGTGGCACTGACCGTCTTCGCCGGCCCGCTGTTCCAGCTGAGCGATCAGGGCGCCCGGGCGATGCTCGAGCGCACACCCTACATAGAGGCCGTCCTGGGCACCGGCGCGGCACAGGGGGTTGAGCAATGACCCGTTCCCGGATTCCGCTGCTCGTCGAAATTCCGCTGCTGGTCTGGCTGGTGGTTCTCTGGGGAGCCCTCTGGCAGGATTTCAGCGCCGGCAACCTGCTTTTCGGACTGCTCATCGCCCTCGCCGTCGTCAATATCTTCTACCTGCCGCCGGTAGAACTGGCCGGACGGCTGAATCTGTGGGCGGCCACCGTGTTCGTGGCGGCGTTCCTGGTGAACGTAGCCAAGGCTAGTTTCGAGGTCTTCTGGATTGCGCTCACCCGTGGACCGCGCACGATGAACGGTGTGGTGGCCGTCCAGCTGCGCAGCCATTCGGACTTGCTGGTCACCGCCACGGGGCACACAATCTCGCTGATTCCCGGGAGCCTCGTGGTGGATGTGGACAGGTCCACGTCGACGTTGTACCTGCACGTCCTGAACATTCCGGATCCCGACAAGGCGGACCGGTTCCGTGAACAGGTCCGCAGGATCGAGGCCGGGCTGATCCGGGCCATCGGCAGTAAAGAGGAAGTCGCGATGGTCAAAGCGGAGGCAGCCAACCGGCGGAATGGAGGAACCAGTTGAACAGCCCATTCATGGAAGTAGTCCTGGTCGTCGTCACTGTCGTCCTGACCTTCTCGGCCGCCGTCGCCATCTCCCGGATTGTCAAAGGTCCCTCCATCCTGGACCGAGTGATCGCTATCGACGTTTTGCTGGCCATCGTCTGCGCGGGCCTGATAGCGGACATGGCCGTCAGAAAGCATCAGGCCAATCTGACCTTGGTGATCATCATTTCTCTGATCGGCTTCATCGGCTCGGTCACGGTTGCACGCTTCGTCATCGACAGGCGGACCCATGAACACTGATCTTGTACTCGAAGTCGTCGCCGGACTCTGCCTGGTTCTCGGGGCACTGATGTCCCTGGCCGCCGCTATCGGGCTGCTCCGGTTTCCGGACCTGCTCTCGCGCATGCACGCGGCCACCAAGCCCCAGGTTTTCGGGCTGCTGCTGCTGCTGATCGGTCTGGCCCTCCAGCTTCGCAGCTGGGCAGCGGTGCCGGTGCTGATTATCGCCTGGTTGTTCCAGTTGCTGACGGTTCCGGTGTCGGCGCACATGGTGGGCCGTGCCGGCTACCGTACCAAGCACCTGCACCGGGAAACACTGAGCGTGGACGATCTGGATGCCGTGGTCCAGAAAGCCGCGGATGAAGAAGCCGAACGCCGGAAGGCGGACGCGGAGGAAGAGGCGGCCCTGGCTGCCGATCCCGAGTTGGCGGCGGAACTGGACGCCAGCGGGAACGCTGAGGAAAAGCCTGTAGGAAAGCTGAAGAGCGCGCTGCGCATCAAGGAGCCAAAGGAAGCGGCGGCGAAGGCTTCCGCCAAACGCCGCCGCGAATCCTGAAACGGCCCCAGGGACTAGACCATGTCGCGGGTCCGGTTGAAGCGGTTGACTGCCTGCATGGTTCCGCGCTGGGAAAGCACACGGATGATCGCGCTGACCGTGCCGGAAATCGCGGCAAAGGCGAGGGTAGCGCGCAGGCTGTTTTCCATGTCGTCGTCATGCTTGGGGGAGTCCTCCCCGGTGACAGCCTTCCACAGGATGTCGATGAGCTTAGCGCCGGCCAGACCAGCCGCGATACTCACCAACGTACCCAGAAGCTTCAAAACAGTACTCATGTGCCCTGCCCTTCGTCGGTAATGTCATCTGCCACCCAGCCTAGCGTTTTCCGGGTCGGCTGCCACCCGCCGTCGTCAGTAGTACACTGGAAGTCGCTTGAAAAAGCACACATGACGACAGGGGAGCGTCCGTCACGGTAACCACGGCAAACAGCCGTACCGGGTCGGGACGCTGAGAGTGCGGACAGCCGCAGACCCTCGAACCTGCTCCGGTTAGTACCGGCGAAGGGAGTCGAGATCTCAGGGTGTGCCCGGAAAAGCCGGGTTGCCCTCCCCTCCTGAACCTCAGGAGGATTTTCCATGAACACCGTTACACCATCCGCGCAGGCTGCGCGTAAACCCCGTTACACCTGGCGCGTTGTCGATATTGTGGTGGCGTCCGTGATCGGCGTGGCCATCGGGGTCATCTTCTGGGCCTGGTCCGCCGGCTATTCGGGCATCGCGGTGCTGACCGCGGCCTTCCCGCCTGCCGGCGGGCTCTATGCCGGGGGCTGGCTCACGGCCGGTGTGCTGGGCGGGCTGCTCATCCGCAAGCCCGGCGCCGCGATCTACTGCGAGGTCCTGGCCGCCGCCGTGTCGAGCCTGCTGGGCACGCAGTTCGGCCTCACCGTGCTCCTCTCCGGCCTGATCCAGGGCGTCGGCGCGGAACTGGTCTTCCTGCTCTTTCTCTACAAGAAGTTCAACCTCGGCGTGTCGCTGCTGGCCGGGTTGGCTGCCGGCCTGGCGCTGGCCATCGGCGAGAACTTTATGTGGAACGTGGAATGGGCAACCGACTGGAAGCTCTGGTACACCCTGTTCGCCGCCATTTCCGGCGTGATCATCGCCGGTCTGCTGCCCTGGCTGGCGATGAGGGGACTGGCCAAGACGGGCGTGCTCTCATCCTTTGCCGCCGGCCGGACGGCTGACGTATAGGCCATGGCAAACACTCAAAGTACGACGGCGGAGCGCGGCCGCCCGGCCGCTGTCACCGCCGAGGGGTACGGTTGGCGCCATGCCGGCCGCAAGGATCCGGCGGTCAGCGACGTGAGCTTCAGGATCGAACCGGGGGAGCGCGTGCTGCTGCTCGGTGCCTCCGGTGCCGGCAAGTCCACGCTGCTGCATGCCATCGCGGGTGTGCTGGGCGACGACGGCGAAGGCGACGAAGCGGGCCGCCTGGCCGTTGACGGCATGCACCCGGTCCAGTCCCGCGGCCGGACGGGACTGGTGCTCCAGGACCCGGAGTCCCAGGTGGTCATGGCGCGGGTGGGGGACGAGGTCGCCTTCGGCGCGGAGAACATGGCCCTGCCGCGGGACGAAATCTGGTCGCGCGTGCGCGAATGCCTCGCCGACGTGGGCCTCGAGGTTCCGCTGGACCACGCCACTACGGCGCTCTCCGGTGGGCAGAAACAACGGCTTGCACTAGCGTCGGTCTTGGCGATGCGGCCCGGTGTCCTGTTGCTGGACGAGCCCACGGCGAACCTGGACCCGGACGGCGTGCTGGAGGTCCGGGACGCGGTGGTTGGTGTGCTTGAGCGCACCGGCGCCACGCTGATTGTGGTGGAACACCGCGTGGCCGTCTGGGCGGACGTGGTAGACAGGGTCATCGTACTGGCGGCCGACGGCGGTATTCTCGCCGACGGTCCGCCGGCGGAGGTGCTCAACGCCGCAGGTACCAGGGAACGCCTGATCGAAGCCGGTGTCTGGGTCCCCGGTTACACGCCCCGGCTGCGCACGCCAGGGCCCACCGGCGGTGACCGCGGCAACAGCGGCGGCCACAACAAGCCGGGCACGGGTCTGCTCCGGGCGGCGGACCTGTCCGTGGCCAGGACCCGCAGGGCGGGCGCGGTAGTCAACGGAGTCTCGCTGGAACTGGCGGCGGGCGATGCGCTGAGCATCACCGGCCCGAACGGCGCCGGCAAGTCAACCTTGGCGCTGACGCTGGCCGGGCTGCTGAGCCCCGCGGGCGGCAGGCTTGAGGCCGCGCCGGAGCTCCGCCGAGGTGCGGCCAGCACCGTGCACAAGTGGAAATCGGCCGAGCTGGTCACCCGGATCGGCACCGTCTTCCAGGAACCAGAACATCAGTTCCTGACCCACCGGGTGATCGACGAACTCGAATTCGGTCCGCGGCGGGTCGCCCGGCTTCCGGAGGACGAGGTACGACGCCGCGTTGATGCCATTGCGGAGCGGCTGCGGCTGACCAAACTCCTGCAGGCCAATCCCTTTACCCTTTCGGGCGGGGAGAAGCGCAGGCTGTCCGTGGCGACCATGCTGGCCACCAGTCCGGACATCCTGGTATTGGATGAACCGACGTTCGGGCAGGACGCGAACACCTGGGCCGAGCTGGTCTCGCTGCTCGGCGGCCTGATCGCCGAAGGCCACGCCGTGGTCTCCGTGACTCACGACAGCGACTTCACTGCGGCGCTCGGCGGCAACGTCCTGCGCGTGGCCGAGGGAACAGCGCAGCTGCAGGCAGCGGTCGCGGGCGGGAGGGCTGCATGAGCCTGGACATCATGACTCCACGGCTGACTGCCTCGCCCTTCACCCGTGCCAATCCCCTCTCCAAGCTCGCCGCCGTTGCCATGGTCACCGTGGTAGTGATGCTCAGCGTGGACTGGGTGAGCGCCGGCGTGATGCTGGCCGCGGAACTACTGCTGCTGCCCGTTCTGGGCATCAGCGCCTGGGCGTTGTTCAGGCGCGGCTGGCCACTGGTGGTGGCGGCCGCGGTCGGCGCCTACGGAACGGCGTTGCTGGCGGAGAAAACCGGCGCGGTGGTCTTCGAAGCGGGCCCGCTGCTGTTCACCGAGGATTCCATCAACTCGGGCGTCGCCATCGGGTTGCGGTCCCTGGCGGTGGCGCTGCCCGGAATCTTCCTGCTGCTGACCACCGACCCCACGGATCTGGCCGATGCGCTGGCGCAGAAGCTGAAGCTGCCGCACCGGTTTGTGCTCGGGGCTCTGGCCGGCCTCCGGCTGGTGGGTCTGCTGGTCGAGGAATGGCGGACCCTGGGACTGGCCCGCCATGCCCGCGGAGTCGGCGCCGAGAACAAGCCCCTGGCCAAATTCGCGGCGTTCCTCGGCCAAGCCTTCGGGCTGATCGTCCAGGCGATCCGGCGCGCCACCCGTTTGGCCGTGGCGATGGAGGCCCGCGGTTTCGGCGGGGCGCAACGCACCTGGGCGCGGGAATCGACGTTCAGCAGGGTGGATATCTGGGTCTTCCTGGGCGGTGCCTTGGTCTCGGCCGCGGCCGTTGCCGCGGCCGTCTCCGCAGGGACCTGGAACTTCATCCTCGGGTGACCTGGCAGCCGGCCGGACCACAACTGGTCCGGCCGGCTACGGGCCGGCCAGAGCCCGGTCCAGGTCCTTGAGCAGGTCCTGGGTGGCTTCCAGCCCCACGGAAAGCCGGACAAAACCGTCGCCGAGCCCGATCGCGGCCCGTCCGTCGGGTCCCATCGCGCGATGCGTGGTGGTGGCCGGATGGGTGATCAGGGACTTGGCATCACCGAGGTTGTTCGAGATGTCCACGGTGGTCAGCGAGTTCAGCAGCCGGAACGCGGCGGCCTTGGCGTCCGCGCCGCTGGCAGTGCCAGGCTCGAGTTCAAACGTAACCACGGTTCCGCCCCCGCTCATCTGGCGGCGCGCCAGTTCATACTGCGGATGCGATTCGAGGAAGGGGTAGACCACTCGCCGTACCGCCGGCTGTGTTCGCAGCCAACGGGCGATCTCCAGAGCGGATGCGGTCGAATAGTTCACGCGCAGGGACATTGTCTCCAGCCCCTTGAGCAGCGTCCAGGCGTTGAACGGGCTCAGTGAGGGACCGGTGTGGCGCATCAGCTGCTTGACCGGGCCGTTGATGAAATCCGCTCGCCCCAGTACGGCACCGCCAAGCACGCGGCCCTGCCCGTCCATGTGTTTGGTACCCGAATAAACAACGACGTCGGCACCCAGTTCCGTTGCCCGCTGCAGCAGCGGGGTAGCGAAGACATTGTCCACCACCACCTCCGCCCCGGCGGCGTGCGCTAGGTCCACCACCGCGCGGATGTCCACCAGCTCCTGCAGCGGGTTGGACGGCGACTCGAAGAACACCGCAGCGGCCGGGGTGGCAAGCGCCTGCTCCCACTGTGCGAGGTCGTGCCCGTCCACGAAGACCGTCTCCACGCCCCAACGCGGCAGGATCTCGTTGAGAATGACAAAGCAGGAACCGAAGAGGCTCCGCGCCGCAACCACCCGGTCGCCGGCGGCGAGCAGGGCCCCCAGCGCGGTGAAGACCGCGCTCATGCCGCTGGCGGTGGCGAAGCAGGCCTCGGCGCCCTCAAGCAGCCGGAGCCGTTCCTGGAAGGCGGCGACCGTCGGGTTGCCGTAGCGGGAGTAGACGAAGCGCTCCACCTCGCCGTTGAAGGAGGCTTCGGCTGCCTCGGCAGAATCGAAAACGTAGCCGGACGTCAGGAATAAGGCTTCCGAGGTTTCCTGGAAGCCCGTGCGGTCAAGGCCGCCGCGGACTGCCCGCGTCTGAGGGTCCCAGTCGGCGGGCAGTTCCACTGGGCCCGGCCCCCGGCCCGCCGGCTCCGCGGGCACCACCGGCTAGCCCCGCTTCCAGGGCAGATCGCTCTGCTGCCAGCCGCCGGCGGCTTCGAAGCCACCCAGCACGTTGTACGCGGTATGGCCGGCGGCGGTGGCGCTGATAGCGGCATCGATGGAGCGCCGACCTGAACGGCAGATCAGCAACAGCTCCTTGCCACGTAGCGACTGCAGTTCGTTGAGGAACCCGGTATTGCGGCTGCCGTCAATCCGGTTCCACTCGATGAAGCGCGCGGGAGCGCCGTCGTCGTTCGTCAGGGGCACGCCCACCTGCTGCCATTCGGTCTCGGTACGGACATCCACGAGGACGGCACCGCCGCGCAGCTTCTCCACGGCTTCTTCCACGGTGAGGTCTCCGGCGTAGCTCATGCGCTGTGTCCCTTCAGCACCACGGCCTGGGCGGCGATGACGCGCTGGCCGTCGAAGGCGATCGAAGGGTTGCCGTAGAGTTCGTAGCCCTCCGCCAACGCCGCGCTGACCCGCGCGCAGAAGGACCTGTCGTCCGGCCCGGTCAGCAACCGGTAGGGCAGGGGCCGGCCCGCCGCAATGTCAACGGGGGACTGGTCGGGTTGTTCCAACGGGGACATGGGGCACTCCTGATCACGCTTGCAAATGAACCAAATGAACACTGCCGAGTAGTCACCTGAGGCACCCCGCCGTGAAGAGGGTTGCCGGCCAGCACAGTCAGGGCTTGACGCTGGACCTCGTTACTCTGCTCAAGAAAGTAGCACGGCGCCGTCCCCGGCACCCAAGCCGGGGCGCCGCCGTCGTCATCATTGGTAACCGTTACGTAGGTTTACGACGGCGGAAGGCCGCAGCCCTCGCCGCCACGGGAAACGTTTGGCCTAGTCCCGGCTGCCCTTGGCCAGCAGCGCCGTCAGTTCCTCCGTCATCTCGTGTGACACCGGGATGGCCTGGCCGTCGATGGACTTGACCGGTGCCAGCAGCCGGATGCTGGAGACCAGCCACACCGCATCGGCCGCCAGCAGATGGTGCGGTTCCAGCGGCCCGTAGCCCAGCTGCCAGCCGGCCTCCGCGGCCGCGTTGAACAGGGCGCCCTGGGACGTGCCGGGCAGGATGCCGTTTTCGAGCAGCGGCGTGGTGAGCTTCCGGACGCCGTCGCGCACGGTCGCCATCAGCACCGTGGAGGTGGGGCCCTCCAGCACCAGTCCATCGGTGGAGGTGAAGATGACATCGTCCGCCCCACTGGCCTTGGCATAGCGCAGGGAGGCCATGTTTACGGCGTAGGAGAGCGTCTTGGCGCCCAGCAGCAGCCACGGCGCGCGCTCGGCGATGTTGCTGTCGTAGCCGCGGTCCAGCAGCAGTACATCGAGTCCCTCCTGCCGCTGGTCCCGGCCGGTGGAGCCGGGAAGCGAGGCCTGCACCCACGCGGTGGGACGCTCCGCGCCCTCCACGCCGCGCGTGACCAGCAGCTTGAGCACCAGCTCTTCGGCCGGGGCATGCTCGGCGACCGCGGTGGCGATGGCCCGCTCCCAGGCATCGGCCGGCGGGATGTCCAAGTCCATGATGCGGGCCGAGGACGCCAGCCGGTCCAGATGCGCCTGCACCTTGCGGGGAACACCGTCCACCGCCAGGAGCGATTCGAAAATACCGTCGCCGCGGGTAGCACCCAGATCGGTCGCCATCAGCTGCGGCTTTGTGGCATCGGCGATGCGCCCGTTGTCCAGGGCAGGGTCGAGAAACACCAAAACTGTCATGGGATCAGCATAGATTGCCGCGCGGGCACATTAGGCTGTACAAGGACAGCGCCGGTGACCGGCGGGAATAGGGAGGAGTTCGCTGCCGTGTTGTGGTCGCTTGCGGGTCTGGGCACGTTCCCGGACTGGGTTGTCGTGGTGGCTTCGATACTGGACATGGGAATCCGGATCGCGGCGCTGGGCATTGTGCCGGGCAACCGCCGCCCCACCACTGCCATGGCCTGGTTGCTGGCCATCTTCTTCATTCCGCTGGTTGGCATTGCCCTGTTCTTCATGTTCGGCAGTTTCCGGCTCTCGGACCGCCGGATCGCCAAACAGACCGAGATCAACCGGAAAGTCTGGGCAGCCACGCAGGACATGGAAGAACCGCGCAGCGAACGAGAAGCACCCGCCTGGGTCCATTCGGCCGCTGAACTGAACCGTTCGCTCGGCTCTTTCCCGATGGTGGACAGCAACCACGTGGAGCTCTATCCGGACTACGAGGGTTCCATCACGGCGATGGCCGCTGCCGTCCGCAAGGCAGAGGAATTCGTCAACATCCAGTTCTACATCATGGCCAAGGACGAGATCACCGAGGAGCTCTTCGTGGCCCTGCAGGAGGCCGCAGCACGCGGTGTCCGGGTCCGTCTGCTCTTCGACCATCTCGGCACCATGCGGATCAAGGGCTACCGGAAGTTCCGGCGCTGGCTGCAAGGCAGCGGGATCGAGTGGCAACGCATGCTCCCGCTGCTTCCCGTGAGGGGCCAATGGCGCCGAATCGATCTGCGCAACCACCGAAAGATCCTCGTGGTGGACGGACGGGTTGCCTTCACCGGGTCCCAGAACCTGATCGAGCCCGGCTACCACCGTGCCTCCAGTGAGCGCACCGGACGGCAATGGGTGGAGCTGATGGCCCGCTATGAAGGCCCTATCGTCACCGCGCTCAACGTGGTGTTCGCTACTGACTGGTCCAGCGAAACGGACGACATCCTCGGCAGCGAGTTGTTCACGCCGGCGCCCGTCCGCGAGCCGGGCCCCATGACCTGCCAGGTGGTTCCGAGCGGCCCGGGCTTCGCCACGGAGAACAATCTGCGCCTGTTCAATACGTTGATCTACGCGGCGGTGGAACGGCTGTCCATCTGCAGCCCGTACTTCGTGCCGGATGATTCGTTGCTCTATGCGATTACGACGGCGGCGCAGCGTGGTGTTGACGTGGAACTTTTCGTCTCGGAACAAGGGGATCAGTTCCTGGTCCACCATGCCCAGCGTTCCTACTACCAGGCCCTGCTGGAAGCCGGCGTGCGCATCTACCTGTATCCGAAACCGCTGGTGCTGCACGCGAAGCACTTCACCGTGGACGACGAGGTCGGTGTCCTTGGCTCAAGCAACATGGACATGCGCTCCTTCTCCTTGAACCTGGAAGTGTCGGTCATGCATCTCGGCGGAGACATCGTTGGCAAGATGCGGGAAATCCAGCAAAGCTACCGCGAGGTTTCCCGGGAGATCACGCTGGAGGAATGGGGCCAGCGCACTCGATGGGAGCGCTATGTCGATAACGTGGCCCGCCTGACCGCGACCCTCCAATAGCTCCGCGTCTGCTGGGGCCGGACGGGATGCTCAGAGCGCAGCCCCGATTTTACCGACGACGGCGCCGCTGACCAGCCTGCTGACGCCCGGTACCTTGATCAGCCGCATCGAGAGCCGCCGCAGCAGCAGGGCGCGGCCGTCCGCTGGAACGAACCACTTTGCTGCGGACACCCCGGCCTTCTGCTGCTCGGCGACGTACGGGCGCCAGCGTGCCTCGAAAGCGGCGAGGGCGGTCGGTACGTGGTCCTGTTTGGGCAGTTCGTCGGCGAGCACATAGGCGCCGGCCATGCCCAGCGATGCGCCCTGGCCGGCCAGCAGCGACACTGCCGCAGCGGCATCTCCCAGCAGCACCACCCTGCCGCGGTGCCAGCGCGGCATGCGGATCTGCGCCACCTGGTCGTAGTAGAAGGATTCGGGACAGTGCTCCAACGCCAGCGGACACAACCAGCCCAGGGACCGGTAGCGCTCGCGAAATTCCTGCTGGATGTCGCGCGGGCGCTCCTGCCTGTCCGTGCGGTGGACGCCCAGCGCGGAAATACTGCCCTCCCGCAACCGGTAGAAGAACATCGCCTCGTTGCAGGTGTCAGTAATGGCATAACGGTTGGCCAGAACGTCCTGGGCCCGGTTGTCGCGGAAGGAATACGCGCCGACGTGGAACCCCAGGAAATTGAAGTAGCCGGACTCGGGCCCGAAGACCATGCCGCGGACGTCGGAGTGGATCCCGTCGGCCCCGATCAGCAGGTCGGCGGTGAGTCGCCGGCCGTCCGAGAGTTCCACGTCCACCTTCCCGCCGGACACGGTCGCGGCCGTGGACGAGTCATGGATCGAGCTGATCGTGGTGGAGTAGCTTAGCTCCACCGAGTCCGGCAGCACTTCGCGGATGGCCTGTTCCAGATCGGGGCGCAGGATGCTGCGCAGCCGGTCGCCGACCACCTTGGTGAAGCTCTCGTAGCCCAGATGGGCCGTACTTCGGCCGTTGCTGTCCACGTAGTCGATCCGGTTGACGTCGTATCCCAGATCCCGGATTCTGCCGATAACGCCCATGTGGATTGCCGCCTGCCAGCCGGGGCCGAAGAAATCGATCATGTAACCTTCTGGCCGCGGCCCGGCCGAGCGTTCCACAAGGGTGACGTCCCAGCCTTTGGCGCTGAGGAAATTGGCGGCGGATAAACCGGTGATGCCGGCACCGCAGATAATGGCTTTCATCGTGTAGTTCCTTCTTTTGCGGCAGTGGTGCCCAAGGCCCTGCGCAATACAGGGAACGCGACGCCGGCAGTGAGCCCGGGGTCAAGCGCCCGGTGCAGCATCAGCCCGTCGATCGCGGCGGCCAGAACGGCGGCCGTGGCGTCGGCATCGCCATCGAAACCCACTCCGGTCTACCACGCGCCCCTGTCCAAAAAACAGTCCTGCAGCGGATTTTTACCTGAAGAAGGCAACGGACTGGAGCGGAGGAGTGGTGTGCCGGCTTCAGTCGGGAAAAACGCTGCCGAGCCCGGAGAGCACGCCGAAGGCCTTGGCCCGGACCTCGTCCCATTCGGCTTCCGGATCGGAATCGGCCGTGATGGCACCGCCGACGCCCAGCGTGAGCTGGTCCCCCTGCCGGACCAAGGTCCGGATCACCACGGACAGGTCAGCGGCACCGTTGAGCGAGAAGTACCCCACCGCCCCCGAATAGACGCCGCGGGCACCGGACTCCAACCGGTCCAGGATGTCCATCGTGCTGATTTTCGGGGCACCCGTCATCGAGCCGGCCGGGAACGCCGCAGCAACGGCCTCCGCCCGGGACGCGTCCTGACGCAAGCTCGCGTCAATGGTGGAAACCATCTGGTGCACGGTGGCATAGCTTTCGATCGCGCATAAGCGGCTGACCCGCAGCGAACCGGGCACGGCAAAATGGCTCAGGTCATTGCGCAGCAGATCCACGATCATGATGTTCTCGGCGCGGTCCTTGAGGCTGCTTGCCAACTCGGCCTTCAGCGCCGCGTCCTCCGCCGGATCCGCGACCCGACGCCGGGTACCCTTGATCGGTTCGGCGCGCAGGGCACCATCGGCGGCCAGGCTCATGAACCGCTCCGGCGAGGTACTTGCGACGGTCAAACTGCCAAAGCGCAGGTAACTGGCGAACGGGGCGGGATTACGACGGCGCAGGGACAGATATGTTTCCAGCGGATCCGTCCCTGCGGCAGCGGTGGCGGACAGCTCTGTGGTGAGGCAGATTTCGTAGGAGTTGCCGTCGTGGATTTCCGCCTGCGCCTGCCGGACCTTGAGCAGATACTGGTCCTTGCTGTCCCGCACTGTGAAGGCTGGGCCGATTTCCGGGCAGCCGCTCGCCGCCGCGGCGGAATCGTTCGCGCCCAGGGCCACAGATTCTACGGCGGCCCGGGTCCGGGCGAACCACTCGCTGGCTTCGTCCCTGGATGCGTCGCTGGCCAATGCCAGAAGATAGGTGCAACGGCGGGCGTGGTCGAGCAGGATGCCTCGGCCGGCAAAGATCAAGGCGGCGTCGGGAGTGGCGGCCGGGACGTCGCTGCCGCCGCATTCGCGCTTGAGCTCGTAGCCCAGGTATCCCAGCCAGCCCAAGGCGAATCCGCCCGGAGCATCAATGGGGCCGGTGACAGCGGGAGTGCCCCACACACCATCCAGCCAGCGGAAAAAGGGCGAGCGGATCCGGGTGGTGACAGCGCCGTCGGCAACCGAGGTGATGCCCGAGCGATGTTCGGCATAGCGGCCGAAGGACCCGCCGTCGTCGGCCATGATGCTGTATTCGTTGCGGTCCGGCACCGCAGTAGCCCCGGCATTGGAGCTGTCCAGCCAGACAGCGCGGTTGGAAGCGGCATAGAGGGCGCGGAAGAGCGAGGCCCCGTCAGGCAGGGCATCAATCCGTTCGGTCAGTAGTTGAGGGGCAACACCATGGGAACGCTCCACCGAGAGCAGCGCATCCAATTGCGGAAGCGAGGCCAGGGCCTTCAGTACACCGGCGGCCGCCATGGCACCGGTTTGCCCGTGCACCAGCAGGTCTGCGGCGCGGGGGACGTCATCGCCGTCGAGCCAGGCTTCTTCCTGCGCCGCCCACACCTCCCAGAACGGTTCGTAGCCGGCACCGTCGCGGGCAATAGCCCGGATCCGGCGGTCCACCGCTTCGGCCTGGATCCAGATAACGACGTCGGTGAGTTCGCGAGCGGCGGCGTGGGCGGCACCAACTCCTTCCACCAGCACGATCTCGGCAGGCTCCGTGAAACGGCGCTCGCCGTCGCCGTTCTGCTCCCAGTCCCAGGCCGTCCAAGCTGCGCGCTCGCCGCCGGCAAGAGGCTGCAACACAGTTTCCAGATAGCGCTGCTGTCCGTCGGCCAGGCCGTGCCAGCCCGGATAGATGTCTTCCAGGTGGAAGAGCGAAACGGTGTGATGCTCGCGCAGGAGGGCGGCCAGTTCCACCGCAAAAGTGGTCTTCCCCGCCCCGGAGCGTCCGTCCACGGCGATGATGACCGGTTTGTCAGTGGGTGGCAAGCTGCGCCCTGACATGTTCCACAATGCCCGGCACCGCTGCACTGATCAGGTTCCAGCTGACATCGAAGTCGGCTTCGTCGCCGAACCACGGGTCGTAGATTCCCTGTTCGGCGGGTCCGTGGTCCGCGACTTTGGGATCAAAGGAGCGAAACATTCGGACCTTGTTCCGGACGCTATCGTCCGGTGCGTCGCCACGCAGCTGTTCATAGTGGTCCACGTCCAGAGCCAGGATCAGGTCCCGGTCCGCGTACCAGGCAGGCTCGAACTGCCGGGCACGATGGTTTGCGGTGAGCAGGTCGGCTTGTTTCAGCCGGGCGGCGGCGCGCTCGTCGATGGGACGGCCGGTCTCCCATCCGGTAGTGCCTGCCGAGTCGACGGACACCTCGTCGGACAGCCCGGCATCTTCGAAGGCCTTGATTAGGATGTACTGGGCCATAGGGGAGCGGCAGATATTGCCTGTGCAGACAGTAATTATCCGGTACATAGCCAAGAGTCTAACTAGAAGAACGCCAGCAGCAGGCCGACACCGATGAACAGGACACCAAAAACGTAACCGAGCATCCGCTGGCCGCGTTCGGTTCTGGTGAACCGGTGGAAGGAGCGCGCCGCTGCGGCAAAGAAGAACCACATGACCAAGATGTCGATGATGACAATGGTGCCGGCCAGGACCACATACTGCGGGGCCAGCGGCTGTTCGGGGCGGATGAAGCCGGGCATGAAGGCCAGGAAAAACACGATCGCCTTCGGATTGAGCAGATTGACCCACAGGCCGCGCCGGAACATCGACCACGCGGATTCGTTTCGTTGGGCCTGGATGAGTTCCTGGTCGGCCGAAGGTTTGGCCAGCAGTTGCCGGATGCCCAGGTAGACGAGGTAGGCCGCGCCAGCGTACTTGATGACGTAGAAAGCTGTAGGGGAACTGGCCACCAGCAGGCCAACGCCGAGGGCCACAATGAGGATGTGGATGATCAGTGCCGCCTGCTGCCCGAGGATGCCCCACAGGGAACGGCGGAAGCCTGCATTGAGGGCATTGCTCATGGTGTTGATGGCACCCGCGCCCGGAGTGAAACTGATAACGGTGCCCGCGCCTACCAGCGCCAGCCACAGGGAAATCTGCACCAGATGATATTACGCGCCGCGGGCCCCGCTTCACCATACTGTCTGAAGCAACTCGAAATCGTGCAACGCCGTATCCGCGGTGATGACCGTGAATCCCTCCACGATCGCCTGTGCCGCGATCATCCGGTCGAAGGGGTCACGATGAGGCCATTCGAGCTCCGCCCAGATGGTCCCGGCGTTCAAGGACCAGCACGGACCGGCCTGCTTTGCAAGGTAGGCTCCGGCGACCAGCCCGTTGTGGCCACCGCCGACGATCACGACATTGAAATGCTCGTGCTGCAGCGGCTGCCCGGCCATGTGGCTGTTCTCTTACGGTTTGCGGGCCAGGATTTCGCCGTTGGGAATCAGGAACCAGCCGTCCGCGGCCATCGCCCATTCCCGCCAGCCCTGCGCAATGCGGTCCAATCCTGCCTGGTCGGTGATGCCGCGTTCGAGCGCTTGTTCCGCATAGGCCGAATGCAGCACCCGCTCCGACCACACGTTGCCCTGCCAGGCGCGCTGCTCGTCCGTAGCGTAGAGCCAGTTGGACGAGGAAGGCGTGATGTCGCGGAACCCGGCGGCCATGGCCCAGGAAATCAAGTGCCTGCCGGCGTTCGGCTCCGCGTGGTTGCCGCGGGCAATCTGCTGGTAGGTGTCCATCCAGTCATCCAGTTCCGGCAGCTGCGGGAACCAGCTCATGCCGTGGAAGTCTGCGTCCCGCACAGCCACGAGGCCGCCTGGTTTGGTGACGCGGCGCATCTCGTACAGGGCGGCAACCGGATCCGTCAGGTGCTGGAGGACTTGGTGGGCGTGGACCACATCGAACGTGTCGTCGTCGTAATCAAGGTCGTAGATGTTGCCGCTGACGAAGGTGACGTTCTCCAGCCCCCGCAGCGCCGCCAGTTCGGCAGCCTGCGTGAGTACATCATCGGAGCGGTCAAGCCCGATGACCTCGCCCGGAGCCACCAACTCGGCCAGGTCCGCGGTGATACTGCCCGGACCGCAGCCGACGTCGAGCAGGTTCAGGCCGGGCTTGAGATGGGGGAGCAGGTAGGCTGCGCAGTCCTCAGCAGTGCGGACTGCGTGTGCGTTGACAACGCTCTGGTGGTGGCCGTGGGAGTACACCTCATCCTTCATAGTGGGCAGACTACTCTGATTCGGCCTCCTCGAGACAGCGACGTGCCCGTTCTGTTGCGCAAGGTGTCGCCGGGCCGCGGTTCAGCCGGGTACTGAGCGCACCACGCGCGCAGGCGAGCCCACCACAATGGACTTCGCCGGTACGTCTTTCGTAACCACGGATGCGGCCGCTACGACGGCATCATCACCGATGGTCACGCCCGGCAGGATGGTGGCGTTGGAGCCAATCCAGACATTGCGGCCGATGACGATGGGCGCCGGGTGCATGTCTGCGCGGCGGCTCGGGGTGAGGTCGTGGTTGAGCGTGGCAAACACCGTGTTGTGCCCGATCAGGCAGTCGTCCCCGATGGCCACACCGCCCTGGTCCTGGAACTTACACCCGGAATTGATGAAGGTCCGCTCCCCGAGGGTGATGTTCTTCCCGAAGTCGGAGTAGAGGGGAGGGAAGACCGTCACAGATTCATGAACTGGCTTGCCGGTCAGCTGGGCCAACAGCTCCCGTACGTGCTCCGGCTCCTGATAGCTGCCGTTGAGTTCAGCGGTGATGCGCAGGGCATCCTGGCTGGTCCGGTGCATCACTTCATGGAACGGCGAATCCCCGGTGATGGTCTGTCCTGCGTTCAGTGCCTCAAGGAGGTCGTCGAGTTCCATGCTGTCCTTTCTATCAAAGCTCGGACGGCAGACTCCGTTGCAGAGCTGGATGGGGAAGAACGAACTATCTCGATCATGGAAACAGTTTATAGTGGAGACAACTTTTTCTCCCCTCAAAGGAACGCATGAAGCGCTGGCTTAGAACCTTGTTCCCTGTGTTGATCGTCCTCGTTTGGCTCGCTGCGGCGGGTGCCGGCGGGCCTACTTTTGGCAAACTTTCGGATGTCTCCACCAATGACCAGGCCGGGTTTCTGCCGCAAAGCGCGGAGTCCACGGAAGCCGGCGCGTGGCAGGAGAAGTTCCTCGATTCCGACGCCGTGCCCGCCGTCGTCGTTATTGAGTTTGACCAACCGATCGAGCCTCAGGAGCTGCGGAACTATGTCCCGCTGGCTGACAAGCTCGGCGAGGCGGCAGGCGTGGCCGCGGAGTCAGAGAGCCAGGTTGCCGGCCCGATTCCTGCAGCGGATTTCGAAGCGATCGAGTTCGTCGTCCCGATCACGGGAGACGCGGGAAATGCAGTTGAGGAACTGCGGGCAGTGCTCCAGGCTGAACTGCCCACGGAGGCCACCGCTTACGTCACCGGACCGGCAGGCTTCATCGCCGATCTGGTCGAGGCCTTCGCCGGGATCGACGGCCTGCTGCTCGGAGTGGCGCTGCTGGCTGTCTTTGTCATTCTCCTGATTGTCTACCGGGCGCTGCTGCTGCCCTTCCTGGTCCTGCTGACTTCCGTCTTCGCCCTTTGTGCCGCCATCCTGGTGATTTATTGGTTCGCGCTGATGGGCTGGATCCAGCTGAGCGGGCAGAGCCAAGGCATCCTGTTCATCCTGGTGATCGGCGCCGCAACGGATTACGCGCTCCTTTTGGTTTCCCGTTTCCGGGAGGCGCTGGCCGAGCGGGACTCCAAATGGGCTGCGATGAAGACGGCGTACAGGGGTTCGCTGGAGCCGATTGCGGCTTCCGGCGCCACGGTGGTCCTGGCGCTGCTGTGCCTTTTGTTTTCGGACCTCAACTCCAACCGCAGCCTCGGTCCCATCGCCGCCATCGGCATTGTTTTCTCCGTCCTTGCCGCGCTCTCCCTGCTGCCGGCTCTGCTGCTGATCTTCGGCCGCGGTGCCTTTTGGCCGATTGTTCCACGTCCCGGACACCGTGCGCATCGGGCGGAAACCGGAACGGTGCCGGCGGGAGCCCAGGGCCTGCGCGGTACCTGGCGCCTTGTTGCCGGGCTGATTGCCAAGCGTCCGCGTGCAACCTGGCTCGTCTCGCTGCTGGTCCTCGTGGCGGGATCCCTGGGCGTCCTCCAGTTGCAGGCGCACGGCGTGGCGCAGTCCGAACTGGTGATGGCGCAAACGGACTCGGCGGACGGGCAGGAGGCGCTGGCCCGCCATTTCGACGCCGGATCAGGCTCTCCGGCCGTGATCGTGGCGGACGGCTCGGTGCGCGACGATGTCCTCAACGCCGTACGCGGACATGGTGGGGTTGCCGAAGCCGATTTCTTCAGCGAAGACGGCGAAGTGGTTGAACTGGATGGGCGCGTGATGATCAACGCCACGCTGGAGAAGGCAGCCGATTCGGAAGGCGCGGAGAACGATGTCGACGATCTCCGGACGGATCTGGACGCCGTGGATGAAACCGCGCTGGTAGGCGGGGTCAGCGCCGTCGCACTGGATACCAACGTGACCGCCCAGGCCGACCTGCTCAAGATCACGCCCATCGTGCTGCTGGTCATCCTGGTGATCCTGATGCTGCTCCTGCGCGCCGTGGTGGCGCCGGTGCTGCTGATCCTAAGTGTTGCCCTGTCCTACCTGACGGCACTCGGCGTCTCCGCGCTGGTGTTCAACCACATCTTTGGCTTCCCCGGCGCCGATGCTTCCGTGCCCCTCTATGGTTTTGTCTTCCTGGTGGCTCTCGGCGTGGACTACAACATTTTCCTCATGACCCGCGTGCGTGAAGAATCCCTGAAAACCTGCACGCGCCCGGGGATCCTGCGCGGGCTGGGAGCCACCGGCGGAGTCATCACCTCGGCCGGCATTGTCCTGGCAGCCACTTTCGCCGCGCTGGGTGTCATTCCCATCCTGTTCCTGGGGCAGTTGGCCTTCATCGTGGCCTTCGGGGTCCTGCTGGATGCCGTGCTGGTGCGCTCGCTGCTGGTCCCCGCGCTGTCGTACGATCTCGGGCGGCGCATCTGGTGGCCGAGCAGGCTCTCGCGGACTTCGCCGAGCGCTGAATCCGCGGCGCCGAAAGTGGGCGCGAGAACCTGAGTTCCGGACCCAAAACCGCGCGTTGGCGGTCTTTATCGCACACTGGCGGGCTCAATCCTTTCAGCCAAACTTGAGTCGTGCTCACTCAAGTTGAATTGACATCATTCCGAGTCTGAGTAAACTTGAGTGCAGAACGCTCAATATGGTTCACGCCCTGCCAAGACGGGGCTCCGCCGGTTCGATCCTCAGGGAACCGGCCGGCGGCGGGACCACTATTTCGGGCCGGTCTTCGGTTCATCAAGAAAGGACAAGCGTATGTCTCGTGCAGTAGGTATTGACCTCGGTACCACCAACTCCGTGGTTTCCGTGCTGGAAGGTGGCGAGCCCACCGTTATCGCTAACGCCGAGGGTGGCCGCACCACCCCGTCGGTCGTGGCATTCTCCAAGTCCGGCGAGGTCCTCGTCGGCGAAATCGCCAAGCGCCAGGCCGTCAACAACATCGAGCGCACCATCTCCTCGGTCAAGCGCCACATGGGCACCGACTGGAAGGTCGAGGTCGACGGCAAGAACTACACCGCGCAGGAAATTTCCGCCCGTGTGCTGCAGAAGCTCAAGCACGACGCCGAGTCCTACCTGGGTGAGAAGGTCACCGATGCTGTGATCACCGTGCCGGCATACTTCAACGACGCAGAGCGCCAGTCCACCAAGGAGGCCGGTGAAATTGCCGGCCTGAACGTCCTGCGTATTGTCAACGAGCCGACAGCTGCCGCACTGGCCTATGGCCTCGACAAGGGCAAGGAAGACGAACTCATCCTGGTCTTCGACCTCGGCGGCGGCACCTTCGACGTCTCCCTGCTGGAAGTCGGCAAGGACGAAGATGACTTCTCCACCATCCAGGTCCGTGCCACCTCGGGCGACAACCGCCTTGGCGGCGACGACTGGGACCAGCGCGTTGTGGACTTCCTGCTCCAGCAGGCAAAGTCCAAGGGTGCAGACCTCTCCAAGGACAAGATCGCCCTGCAGCGTCTGAAGGAAGCTGCTGAGCAGGCCAAGAAGGAACTGTCCTCGGCGTCCTCCACGAACATCTCCCTGCAGTACCTCTCGGTGACCCCGGAGGGCCCGGTCCACCTGGACGAGCACCTCAGCCGTGCCAAGTTCCAGGAACTGACCAAGGACCTGCTGGACCGGACCAAGAAGCCGTTCCACGACGTCATCAAGGAAGCCGGCATCAAGGTCGGCGACATCGACCACATCGTTCTGGTCGGCGGTTCCACCCGTATGCCCGCCGTTGTCGACCTGGTCAAGGAAATGGCCGGCGGCAAGGAGCCGAACAAGGGCGTGAACCCGGATGAGGTCGTCGCTGTGGGCGCTGCCCTGCAGGCCGGCGTGCTGAAGGGCGAGCGCAAGGACGTGCTGCTCATCGACGTCACCCCGCTTTCCCTGGGTATTGAAACCAAGGGCGGCGTGATGACCAAGCTGATCGAGCGCAATACGGCCATCCCGACCAAGCGCAGCGAGACCTTCACCACCGCGGATGACAACCAGCCATCCGTGGCCATCCAGGTCTTCCAGGGCGAGCGCGAGTTCACCCGGGACAACAAGCCGCTGGGCACCTTCGAGCTGACCGGCATTGCTCCTGCTCCGCGCGGCGTGCCCCAAGTCGAGGTCACCTTCGACATCGACGCCAACGGTATTGTCCACGTGTCCGCGAAGGACAAGGGCACGGGCGCTGAGCAGTCGATGACCATTACGGGCGGTACCGCACTGTCCAAGGATGATATTGACCGCATGGTCCGGGAAGCCGAAGAGCACGCAACCGAGGATAAGAAGCGCCGCGAGGCCGCTGACGTCCGCAACTCGGCCGAACAGCTGGCCTACTCGGTCGACAAGCTGCTCGCCGACAACGACGACAAGCTGCCCGAAGAAGTCAAGACCGAGGTCAAGACGGACGTCGACGCCCTGAAAGCCGCCCTGGAGAAGCAGGACAACGACGACGAGGTGAAGTCCGCGTTCGAGAAACTGCAGGCTTCCCAGACGAAGCTCGGCGAGGCTATCTACTCCCAGGCCCAGGCCTCGGGCGCAGCCGGTGAAGGCGCACCGGGAGCCGAGGGCGCCGCGGGCGAGGGCTCGGCCAAGGCTGACGAGGACATTGTCGACGCCGAAGTCGTCGACGAAGACGAAGAGAAGAAGTAACTATGGCGAACCACGGTAACGAGCACGAGCACGAGTCAGAGCCGGTGAGCTTCCGCGACAACCGCAAAATTGACCCGGAGACGGGCAAGGTCCGTGGCCAGGAAGCACCTGCCGATGCGGAGGCAGCCGACAAGGCTGCCGCCGCGGAGGCACCCGCACCCGAAGGTGTTGACGGAGATGCGCTGTCCCAGGCAGAGGCAATCCTGAACAGTACCGATGTCCCCGCAGGGGAATCGGTAGCCCAGGGCGTGGATTCGGAACAGGCCGCCGAGTTGAGGAATGACCTGCTGCGCCTTCAGGCGGAGTACGTCAATTACCGCAAGCGTGTGGAGCGGGACCGGGCGGTGGCTGGCCAGATGGCCATCGTCGGCGTCCTCAACTCGCTGCTTCCGGTACTCGACGACATCGACGCCGCACGCCAGCACGGTGACCTTGAGGACGGACCCTTCGCCGCAATAGCGACGAAGCTGGAAAACGCCCTGAAGGTCTACGGACTGGAACCGATCTCCGAGACGGACGTGGAGTTCGACCCGAACGTCCACGAAGCGCTGATGCAGCAGCAGAGCGCAGATGTCCAGGTTGACTCGGTCAGCCAGATCCTGCGGACCGGGTACAAAGCCGGGGATCGCGTCCTGCGTGCGGCCCAGGTGATTGTGGCTGTACCGGCCGAGTAGCTCCGTATGAAGCCGGGGACGTCGTAAGGCGTCCCCGGCTCTCATGGGCTCGTGGCCCACCATAGACTTTGAACTACGTGAAAGGAGGCGCTTGAATGGCTAGCCAGGATTGGGTCGAGAAGGACTTCTACAAGATCCTTGGTGTCTCCAAGGACGCGTCGGACGCCGACATCAAGAAGGCGTACCGCAAACTTGCCCGGAAATACCATCCGGACACAAACTCCTCCGACGCCGCGGCCGAAAAGATGTTCAAGGACGTCTCCGAAGCGTATTCGGTGCTCTCCGATCCGGAGGAGCGCCAGCAATACGACGCCATCCGGGCGATGGGCAGCGGGGCTCGGTTTACGGCCAGCGGGGCAGGTGCACCGGGTGGTGGCGGTTTCGAGGACATTTTCGGCAGCATGTTCGGCCAGAGCACGCGCAGCCGTTCAGCCGGCGGGTTCGGTAACGGCAATATTCCCCCCGAGTTCGCCGACCTCTTCGGCGGCGGTTTCGGCGGCGGCGGATTCCAAGCTCCGCAGGCACCCCCGCGCAAGGGCGCGGACCGGACCGCCGCCACCAGTATTTCGTTCGCTGGTTCCATCAAAGGGACCACCATCGGGCTGCGCGAGCCCTCCGGAGAAGTCATTGAGGTCCGGATTCCTGCCGGTATCAAGGACGGACAGAAGGTCCGCGTCCGTGGAAAGGGCCAGCCCGGCCCGGCCGGCAACGGCGATCTGATGGTGACTGTGAATGTCCAGCCGCACAGCTTCTTTACGCGTGACGGGGACAATATCCGCATCCATGTCCCGGTCTCCTTCGACGAGGCCGCGCTCGGCGCGCAGATCGAAGTACCAACCCTGAACGGCGAAACGGTCAAGGTGAAGGTGCCTGCCGGAACTCCTTCCGGACGGACCCTGCGCGTGAAAGGCCGGGGCGTGAACACGTCCAAGGCAACGGGGGATCTGCTGGTGACTATCGACGTCGTTGTTCCGCAGAACCTGAACAAGGAAGCTGAGGAAGCCGTCAAGGCCTTCGCCGCGGCCACATCGGGTGCTAATCCGCGCGAGAACCTGGCGGCCAAGGCCAGGCTGTAGCCGGCAGAAAGGAGAAAGCAATGGGTATTGACCGCAACGCCCCTATCTTTGTGATCTCCGTAGCGGCCGAACTCGCCGAGATGCATCCGCAGACTCTGCGCCAGTATGACCGGCTGGGACTCGTCTCGCCATCCCGCCAGCGCGGCCGCCAGCGGCGCTATTCGCAACGCGACGTGGACACTCTGCGTGAGGTCCAGCGGTTATCGCAGGAAGGCGTATCGCTGGAGGGCATCAAGCGGATCCTTGAACTGGAGAACCAGGTGAACGCCCTGCGCCTCCGGGTGCAGGAACTCGCTGCCGAGCTCGAAAGCACGCGTCGGCAAAGCGGAACGGAAGCCAGCCGGGTGTTCGCTGCCGGACTGGCTGGCGACGTGGTCACGCTGGCCCGCGGGAAGCGTCCGCGGCCGCGGAGCCAGGCCTTGGTGGTCTGGCGTCCGCACTCCTGAGGCCTGCCCGCCGCGCCAGTTCCATGGCGCCGGCGATCCGGGCTGCGAGCGCAGCGCCGACACCTGGCACTTCCTGAAGTTCCACGGGGTCGGCGAGCTGCAGCCCGGCCGGACCACCGAGCCTTTTCAGGATCGACCGGGCCAGTTCCAGGCTGCTGGCATCCCGCGTCCCGGAACCGATGACCAGCGCCAGCACCTCCGCATTCCTCAGCCGCCTGATGCCCATCCGGGCCATGCGCTCCCTGGGCCGGTCTTCCGCCTGCATCTGCGCAATTGCCAGATGGTTCTTTTGGCTTGTGCTCATACCGCCAACGCTAGGCGCAGGCAGTCCCGATCCGAAGGCCGTGCCAAGGCCATGTGGACAGCGCGGGCATGGAGCCGTCCCTGTGGAGGTAGACAGAGCTTCCGGTCCACGGCCGTGGCTCTATGGCCTATGACGCCCTGGGACGCCAGCCAGACGGAGAGTCCCGCGCGGGTGGGTGCCCCCGGCTCTGGTGACTCGTCCACCCGCGCGTCGGATCCTCAACTTATCTTTCAGCGGATCATTTCACCGTCCGGGGCCACTACATACCAGACGTCGTTGACGCCCTGGCCGTCGACGTCTCCCGGGGCCTTGTCGTTCTGCCAGTAGTAGATCGGCATGCCGTCGATGGTTACCTGCTTCTTGCCGTCAGGGGTGTCGATGGTTCCGACTTCCGCCGTGATGCCTTCGACTTCCGGGGCATCGCCTTCGGTCAGTACAGGAGGCCATGCGACCAGGCAGTCCCCGGTGCAGTTGCTGACGCCGGAGTCCTTTTCGTCCTTAGTGAAGTAGTAGACGGTCATTCCTTCGCCATCGACCACAATCTCACCGAGATCGGTTTCGGCAGTCATGAGCTGGGAGCCAGCCATCGCTCCGGCTTCACCGGAGGCCGGGGCACTTGCCCCGCCCGGTGCCGATTCGGTGGTCTCGGGCATTGCGGTCGTTTCTTCGGCCGGCGGCGGAGCCTCCGTGCCTGATTCGTCGCCGCCTCCGCATCCGGTGAGGCCGAGAAGGGCTGCGGTCATAAGGGCAGCAGCACCACTGAGTTTGATTTTCATGAGGAATTCCTAACGATCAACCGGGCTGCGCTCGGTCCCGGCCCGCCCGTTGCAGGCCGCTATTGGCAAAGACGTAGTGCCGGGCGAAAATGGTTCAAAGCTTGGGGGAATGTTCTTCTTCCTTGCCGGTGAACCATTCCGCCGTTGGGCACGTCTTCCTGATTGCGGAGCGCTCCGGAACCCGGGCTGTCCGGTCAGGAGGAACGGCGATGTCGATGGAAGAAGAAGCGGTCGCGCAGTTGTACCGCGACCACGCGGCGGCACTTAGGCGGTTCGTGCTGGCCGCCACTTCAGACCCGGACCAGGCCGAAGACGTAGTGCAGGAGACGATCCTGCGCGTCTGGAAACTGGGCCCGGAGGTCGAGAACATGCGCGGTTACCTGTACCGGACCGCGCGGCACGTCATTATCGACAATCACCGGCGCCGTAGCAGCAGGGCACAGGAAACAAACCTGCCGGAAGAAGAGTTGGCAACGGCCGACCAAGTGGACGGGCTCTTGCTCAAGGTGATTATGGAGGAAGCCCTGACAAGGCTCAGCGTGGACCACAGGAACGTCATTCTGGCGTTGCATTACCAACGGCTGACCGCCGCCGAGGCAGCCAAGGAACTGCACCTGCCGCTGGGGACGGTCAAGTCGCGCGCCTTTTACGGTGTGAAAGCGCTACGGTCCGTGCTGGATGAGATGGGAGTCAAGCGATGAAAGCCGACCATGAGCAGTTGCGCGAATTGCTCGGGCTTTACATCCTCGGCGGTCTCCGGCGGGATGAGGCCAGGGCCTTCGAGGCACATCTCAACGATTGCCCGGTCTGCCGCCAGGAGGCCACGGAGTTGGAGAGCCTTCCAGGCATGCTTGACGCCGTGCCGCGGGACGAAGCGCTGGAGCTGGCACAACCACCCATCGAAGAAATCCAGCAGAATACCAAGCGGCTGTTGAACGAATTGGCGGTGCGCCGCCGCAAAGCACGACGCCGGGTGGCTGGTTTGGTTGCCGCCGTCGCCGCCGCATCGCTGATCATCGGTGCGGTTGTGGGACCGGTGGTCACTGCACCGAAGCAGGAGATGGACAGCTATACGATGGCTTCCTCCCGCGGTCTGCAGGTGGATCTGGACCTGGTGCACAAGCGGTGGGGCACCGAGCTGGCTGTGGACGGCGAACAGTTGCCCGACAGCGGTGTGCTGTCCCTCTGGGTCACCGATTCCACAGGCGAGGCCCGCCAGGTGGCCACGTGGAAAGCAACGCCCGCAGGCCGGGCACGGCTCACGGCAGCTACCGACGTCGGAACTGAAGAGATCGTCAGGGTCGAGATCAAGAACGATGACGCTGTCCCGGTCGCCTCGGTAGTCACGCGGGACTGAACGCCCGGGCCTGGGGCCAGCGGCTACGGCTGCCTGCGGCGATACGTCAGATCGAAAATCTCCCGGCCCGCCTCATGCGCCTTCTGCTCGAAGCTGGTCAGCGCCCGGCCCTCGAAGCGAGGCGCCCAGCCGCCGATGTCGTCCATGCCTTCACCTTCGCTTGCGTTGCCGGTGCTGACCGGCAGCTTGCCCTCGCGGACCGGGGCACCACCGACCACTTTTTCGACGCCGCTTTCCCAGACTCTGGTCAGCGGACTGTCCGCCCCTGAACGTTCGCCGACGTGGACATTGTCAAAGTCCTCCGAAGCATCGGCCACGTCGCGCATCTGGATTGCATAGGAAGACCAGTCCGTGGCCAGCCGCCACAAGCCCCCCGGCTCCAATACGCGTGCTGCCAAACCGACAAAGTTTTCCTGTACGAGGCGGCGCTTGTGGTGCCGCGTCTTGTGCCACGGGTCCGGGAAAAAGACCCACAGCTCGTTGACCGAACCGGCCGGGAGCATGGTGGCGAGCACCTCCGGCGCGTTGGCCTGGACCACCCGGACGTTGCGCAAACCCTTTTGCCCGACCCGGAGCAGTGTTTGCGCCAGTCCAGGCTTATAGACCTCCAGCGCCAGGAAGTTGCGCGCGGGATCCTGCTCGGCGGCATGGCAGACGGCTTCTCCCAGCCCGGAACCGATTTCGACGACGAGCGGCGCTTCACGGTCGAAAGCGGCGTCCGCGTCGAAGACGAAGTCCGGATGCACCGACGTGTCGGTCTTGTCCCGGGGGACGTCGATCACGTACTTTTCCGCATAGTCGTTCCAGGCCTGCTGCCGGCGTCCCTGCAGCCGGTTGCCGCGGCGGACAAAGCTAACCGTACGGGTCAGGAATGGCTCCGCTGCATGCGCGGTTTCGGTGACGCCGTCAGCGTTGCCGGTGCCGCCGGAAGAAGGAGTGTGGGAAGAACTGGTCTCGTGAGTCATCTCCTTCAGAATAGCCGTGGTCGGGAAGGTGCCGTGGGACTGGTAAACTTGACCTACTTGGAGCGTGCATTGGTGTTCGTTCCCTGCGTCGATGAACGCTTTCACATTTCTCCCGCAGTTCCAT